>CALWRF010000001.1 GCA_944383885.1 uncultured Clostridia bacterium
GACAAACAGAAAGCAACAGTTAAGGGCAGCCAGTTCCTTAAACCATACCTTGAGTTCTCAGGCGCTTGTGCTGGCTGTGGTGAAACACCATATCTTAAACTTATTACACAGCTCTACGGCGGCAGAATGAGAGTAGCTAACTCAGCCGGATGTACACACATCTGGGGCGGTTCTCCTGAAATCCCATACTGCACAGACGAAAGAGGATTTGGTGTTGCTTGGGCAAGCGGTCTTTTTGAAGATACAGCAGAATACGGCTACGGTATGTACCTTGGTACAAAAGCAGTTCGTAAATGGTTAAAAGCACAGGTTGAAGAGCTTGTTGAGAAAACAACAGACACGGAGCTTAAAGAAGCTGCTAAGGATTGGGCTGACAACTATCTTGTTGCTGATAAGACAAGAGAAAGAGCAGACAGGTTTATTGCCGCTATGGAAAAAGCTGGCATTGATGAAACAATTAAACCAATCTATGACAGAAAAGACTATCTTGTAAAACAGTCACAGTGGATTGTTGGTGGCGACGGCTGGGCATACGATATCGGTTACTCAGGTCTTGACCATGTAATCGCTGCTGATGAAGATGTAAACATCATCTGCGTTGATACAGAGGTTTACTCAAATACAGGCGGTCAGTCTTCAAAAGCTACACCTACAGCTGCTGTTGCGCAGTTTGCTGCTGCTGGTAAGAGAACAAAGAAGAAAGACCTTGGTATGATGGCTATGAGCTATGGCTATGTTTACGTAGCACAGGTTGCTATGGGCTATGACCCACAGCAGACACTTACAGCTATTAGGGAGGCTGAGGCTTACAATGGTCCATCTCTTATTATAGCTTACTCTCCATGTATCAACCACGGTATTAAGGGCGGTATGAGCAATGCTCAGCTTCATGCTAAAGCAGCTGTTGAGGCTGGTTACTGGCATTGCTACAGATTCAATCCTGACCTTAAGAAAGAAGGAAAGAATCCGTTTATACTCGATTCTAAGATGCCATCTGCAAGCTTCAGAGATTTCTTAATGAGTGAGGTTCGTTATACATCGCTTTCAAGAAAATTCCCTGAAATAGCTGAGGAGCTTTTCGCTAAAGCTGAGCAGGATGCAAAAGACAGGACAGACAGCTATCTCCGTCTTCTTAAAGACTGATTAATAACTTATTAATAACTGATTGATAACTGTTTAATAAAATTGGCGGTTCCGCAAGGAGCCGCCTTTTTGTGTTTATTATTTGTAATTTAGGGCTTTATAAAAAAGCAGGATTGTATATAGCAGCATATCGTTATTATTAAGAGCCGTTTGTATGCCTTTATCCAATTTATCAGAAGGTATATGGCTTTTTGAACAAATATCTTTTACAAAATCTATATTCTCTATAAGCCATACCAAAGAATCACTGTATTCTTTGGGCAGAGATAGAATTTCTTTAAGCAGTTTAAGACGATTTTCTAAAATAGAGTTTTTCATGAATGTCCCTTCTTTTATTATTTTTTAATTATAAAATATCAACAAATTTATTATATTATGCCGTCATTATGCCGTCAATAATGTTTTTGAAGTCATTTTGACGGCATAATAATGTTATAAAGGGAGGCGGCATTAAAGTGATGAAAGATATTTTGAAATTTACATTAAGAACAGAAGAGGAACTTTTACGAAAATTTCAGTATATTGCTGAATTTAATGCTCGTTCAACGAATAAAGAACTTGAATTTATAATGAAAAAACATGTTTCTGAATTTGAAGAAGAAAATGGAAAGATAGAGCTTGAATAAAACTTAGTATAATTATTTTTTATGTTTGTTGTTTTAACATATTAAATATTAAATAAAATAATAAAAATTATTTATCCCGAAGCGCTGATGCTTTGGGTTTTTTAGTTATTTTACAAATGTACTTTTCTGGAAAAGTACCAAAAGCAGCGCCGATTTCGACTTGTCGGCATTTTGCTGCGCAAAACCGCTTTCAGCGCCCCTAATTCGCCGGGTGCTTAAGCGCCTGCACGAGCAAGGGTCTAAGCCGACCCCTGCACCCCCGAGAGCTGAAAATTAACGGAAATTAATTAAAAAATACATAAAAACAGATTTAAAATCTCAAACTGTTTTACTTTGGTCTTTAAGCATGGCAAAAAGTGGGAGTGCGGTCTTTGCAACAAGGGACTTCAAAGAGATTGAGGCGGTCGCAGACCATTTTATTTCAAGCAAAATTACTGATAATGAGCTTGTTCCCTCGAAAAAACTTTAAATAAAATAATGATGTACTTTTCTGAAAAAGCACTAAAAGCGGCGCCGATTTCGACTTGTCGGCATTTTGCTGCGCAAAACCGCTTTCAGCGCCCCTAATTCGCCGGGTGCTTAAGCGCCTGCACGAGCAAGGGTCTAAAACCGACCCCTGCACCCCCGAGAGCTGAAAATTAATGGAAATTAATTAAAAAATACATAAAAACAGATTTAAAATCTCAAACTGTTTTACTTTGGTCTTTAAGCATGGCGAAAAGGAGGAGTGCGGTCTTTGCAACAAGGAACTTCAAAGAGATTGGGGCAGTTGCAGACCGTTTTATTTCAAGCAAAATTCCCGGAAGTGGTATTAATCAGCTCTCAGAAAAAGCCATATTCATCATTTGTTTAAATAAATTATGTATGATATAATTAATCATTAAACTTTTATTTCTTTTATTTCTTCATGTCTATTTGTATTATACATAACAAATGTTAAGTAGTCAATAATATTACTTAACATTTGCGAAGTTTAGGAGGTTTGTATAAATGTTTAAAGATTTACTTGTAAAACTTATACAAAATAAAGGCATTACTGCCTATAAGCTCTCAAAAGATACAGGAATATCCGAGGCACTTATAAGTAACTGGAAAACAGGTCGTCAGCTTCCTAAATATGACAGTATTGTTTTACTGTGTGATTATTTTGAAGTTTCTGCTGATTATCTTCTGGAAAGAACTAAAATTCCCGAAAATCCAAATGTAAAACCTAAGAATAATTAATTTATCCCAAAGCCTTATGCTTTGGGTTTTTTAGTTGTTTTACGAATGTACTTTTCTGGAAAAGCACTAAAAGCGGCACCCGCACAAGCAAGGGTATAAAACCGACTTCTGCACCTCATTGATATGTAAAAGTTATTGGTAATAATAAAGAAATATTTGTAAACTTTAATACAGTTATATTACCTTCATATTACAATTTAGTAACCTGTATTTTATTAATCCTACTTATGTGGTAAAATTATTTAAAACAGTAAATATTATTAAAAAGGAATGATACTGCTTGAAAAGAATAGCGGCTTTTAAAAAAGTAACTGCCGAAAGGTTTTTAAATGATTCTGTTGATATATGCTCTGTTTTGGAGCTTGCTAAAAACGCATACGAAAATATTAAACTTCCTAAAAGGGCTACAAAAGGCTCTGCCGGGTACGACTTTTATGCGCCTTTTGACTTTACTCTTAAACCGGGGGAAACAATTAAGATTCCTACAGGCATAAGATGTAAAATGGAAGAAGGCTGGGTGCTTAAAATTTACCCGCGCAGCGGGCTGGGCTTTAAATACCGCCTTCAGCTTAATAATACGGTTGGGATTATAGACAGCGACTATTACTACAGCGATAATGAAGGTCATATTATGATTAAAGTAACAAACGACAGCAACGAAAATAAAACTGTTGATGTAAAACAGGGTCAGGGTTTTGCCCAAGGCATATTTGTGGAGTTTGGCATTACGTATGATGATGATACAACAGATGAAAGAAACGGAGGTTTCGGCAGCACAACTTCAAATTAAGGAGGGTTTTGCATGAAAAAAATTATATTGGCTTTAACACTGGCTTTGGCGCTCAGCACAAACGCTTTTGCTTATACCGAAAATTATGTATCAAACGATATTTCGGTAAAGAAAGATACAACACTTACAGGTTCGCAGGCGCCGGTTTTAACTTTAGACGAGTGCGGCGACTTTGAAGGGACAGGCGTTACTAATTTTTCGCTTATTTTAAACAATGCCGAGTGGCTTTACGAAGGCAGCGGAATTATTGAAAACGGTCTAAATTACACTGTTATTTCGTCAAATGAAATGATAATTACTGTTGACAGCGATGTTTACAACGCAGCCTCAAGCAAAATAAGGATACCGCTTTATACAAAAATTACAGGAAAAGGCGTAATTTCTGTTAGAGTAAACCCTATGAGTTCCCCGGCTTCAGAAAGTGAGTTGATATTTGCTCACTGCGGATATCCTGATATGGATATTAAAGTTTCGGCAAATGACAGCTTGACCGCTTTTGATTTAAGCATTAAGGACGATTATCCGTATCAGATAGTAGCAGGAAGAATATTTGAGCTTAATCTTGATAACGGATTTCAGTTCACAGGCGAGGCTGATTTAAGCGCAACAGGGAAATTCGGCAGCATAACCGAGTTTTCGGTGGATACAAATAAAAGAACGGCATATATTAAAATTGAGTCAACATCAGGCGCAGGCTCAGGTACAATAGAGCTTAAAAATGTTGGCATTGAGCCTACTGAAAAAAGCGTAACAGGCGATACTAAAATTTCAATTACTGCCATAAACAACAGCGACTATTCAAAGAGCACTGTTTTAGGTAAGTATACAGCAGACTCAGCAGAGCCTGACGGCAATACTGAAAATAATACAGGCACTGAAATTTCAAAGGAAAATACAGTTAAATTTAAAGTAGGCAGCGATATGTATTATGTTGGCACTATACCTTATAAGTCTGAGGCAAAGCCGTATATTAACAGCAGCGACCGTGTAATGGTTCCTGTAAGGGCGCTTTCAAACGCTTTTGGCATTGATGATAAAAATATCAAATGGGTTGAAAATGATACTTTCAGAGGCGCTGTAATCGCTTATTCCACACAGTTAATTAAAATACCTACAGAAGGCAGCTATGCTGAAATAAACGGGGTTAAAGTGCCTTCCGACTCATCTGCCGAGATAGTTAACGACAGGCTGTATTTGCCATTAAGGAGTATTGCGTATTTCTATGGTGTAACTGAAGAAAATATAACATGGAATGAGAACACCGGCGAGGTTACTATAAATATGCCTGCCCCAATGCCTAACAATTTGTAAAAATCATTTTATTCCAGAAATTAAAATTGAATAATTAAGCTCAAACGGCGTTTTTTATTTAATATAAAAAGCGCTGTTTTTTTATTGATAAATTTTGGCTAAATAAATTTAAAATTGCTGTTGACATTAATAAAAGAGAAAACTATAATAAATATACACCCACCCGGTGGGGGTGTATAAATGCCGGCAAGGCGTATGAAATACCATTGGGATATGAACATAAAAGCAGATTTTTAATATATATGTTGTTCGGAGGTGCGGCATGAAAAAGAAATTCGATATTACGGGAATGAGTTGCAGTGCGTGCAGCGCTCATGTTGAAAAAAGCGTAAGCAAGGTAAACGGAGTTAAAAACGTAAACGTAAATCTTTTGCAAAATTCAATGACTGTTGAATACGACGAAGGTGTTACAGGTGTTGACGATATTATTAAGGCGGTTGAAAGCGGCGGCTACGGCGCGAGCCTTGCAGGAGAGAAAAAAACGGAAGAATCAAAAGCCAATATTGCCGATGAGGAAGTAAAAAACACTAAATTCAGGATAAAAGTATCTTTTTTATTTTTAATCCCGCTTTTTTACATCGCCATGGGTCACATGCTGGGGGCGCCGCTGCCGGGTATACTTGCAGACCATGAAAATGTAATGGTATACGCCCTGACACAGCTTTTCCTTACAATTCCCATTATGATTGTAAACAAAAAATATTTTATAAACGGTTTTAAAAGCCTTTTTAATTTAGCGCCCAACATGGATACGCTTGTTGCCATAGGCTCAGGGGCGTCGTTTTTATACAGTGTAATTTCTATGTATAAAATGGGTTATTATCTGGGGCATGGGAATATGGCGGCAGCACATAATGAAATGATGGAGCTGTATTTTGAGTCGGCTGCAATGATACTTACGCTTATTACATTAGGCAAGTTTTTTGAAGCGCGCTCAAAGGGCAGAACAAGTGAAGCCGTAAACAAACTCCTTAATTTAGCGCCTAAAAAAGCAATAGTTATAAGAAACGGCGTTGAAACAGAAATTGACACAAGCAATATTGTTGTTGGCGACATAGTGCTTGTTAAGCCGGGAAGCTCCATACCGGCTGACGGTGTTGTTATCGAAGGTTCGTCGTTTGTTGATGAGTCAGCAATTACGGGAGAGAGCATACCTGTAGAGAAAAAAGCAGGAGACAGAGCCGTATGCGCCACAATCAACAAAAACGGCAGTTTCAAATTTAAAGCCGATAAGGTAGGGGAAGATACTACATTAGCGCAGATTGTTCATTTAGTAGAAGAAGCCGGAGGCTCAAAAGCGCCTATAGCAAAACTTGCGGACAAAGTGGCTGGTGTGTTTGTTCCGGTTGTTATATGCATAGCGGTTGTTTCTGCCATAATTTGGCTTATAACAGGCGCTGGGGCTAACTTTGCATTTTCAATAGGCATAGCGGTGCTTGTAATTTCATGCCCGTGCGCTCTTGGGCTTGCCACGCCTACTGCAATTATGGTAGGAACGGGAAAAGGCGCTGAAAACGGCATACTCGTAAAATCAGCCGAAAGCCTTGAAACAGCCCATACTATAAATACTGTTGTTTTGGACAAAACAGGTACGGTTACAGAAGGGCACCCTAAGGTAACAGACATTGTTTTATTCGGGAAAATAAGCGAAAGCGAATTTTTAAAGATAGCGTATTCTGCTGAAAAGACATCGGAACACCCGGTTTCAGAAGCTATAGTACAAAAGGCGGAAGAAGAAAATATTTCTTCTTATGACGTAAGCGGCTTTGAGTCTGTTTCAGGCCGCGGAGTAAAATGCACTGTTAACTCAATTAATGTGCTTGCCGGAAATGCTGCCATGATGAACGAAAACAATATTGATATATCAAAAGCTGAAAACACGGCAAAAGAGCTTTCTTCAAAGGGCAAAACTCCGCTGTACTTTGCTTTTAACGGCAGTATAGAAGGTATTATAGCTGTAGCCGATGTTGTTAAAAAAACCAGCGCAGCGGCTGTTAAGGAATTCAAAAAAATGGGCATTGATGTTATAATGCTTACAGGCGACAACAAGCTGGCAGCAAAAGCTATAGCCGATGAGGTTGGAATTGATAATGTAATAAGCGAAGTGCTGCCTAAAGACAAGGAAGAAAAGGTAAGACTTCTTCAGGAAAAAGGAAAGAAAGTAGCTATGATAGGTGACGGCATAAACGACGCCCCGGCTCTTGTACGTGCGGATACGGGCATAGCTATAGGCGCCGGAACTGATATTGCCATTGAGTCGGCTGATATTGTACTTGTAAAAAATGATTTAATGGACGCTGTAGGCGCTATTCAGCTCAGCAAGGCAACTATAAGGAATATTAAGGAAAACCTGTTCTGGGCTTTTATATACAATATTATAGGCATACCTTTTGCCGCAGGAGTGTTTTATCCTTTTACGGGAATTAAGCTTAACCCAATGATAGGTGCTGCGGCGATGAGTTTAAGTTCAGTATTTGTTGTTTCAAACGCTTTAAGGTTAAGGAAGTTTAAACCGTCTTTTGCTAAAAATATCAAAAAAGACGCTGAAATAAAAAATGAAACAGCGGAGTGCCCTATAGGCTGTGCCGTAAACAAAAACAATAATGAAACCAATGACGCTAAGGAGGAATTTAAAATGGAAAAGAAAATTATGATTGAAGGCATGATGTGCCAGCACTGCTCAGGAACAGTTGAAAAAGCTCTTAACGCTATAGAAGGCGTAAGCGCGAAAGTTGACCTTGAAGGTAAATGCGCTTATGTAACACTTAATAAAGACGTAGATGATAAAACACTTACAGACGCTGTTACAGAGGCTGGATACGAAGTAAAAGGTATAGAGTAATGAAAGCTGACCATGAAAAAGTATGCCGCCTTTTAAAAACAGCCAGAGGGCAGATAGACGGCATACTTAAAATGATTGATGACGACAGGTATTGTGTTGACATATCAAATCAGGTTTTGGCAACAGAAGCCATACTAAAAAAAGTAAACCGGGAAATTTTGAAAGCCCACATGAAGTGCTGTGTAAAAGACGCATTTGAAGCAGGAAATGAAGATGAAAAAGTTAACGAGTTAATTGACCTTATAGAAAAAATGTCGAAATAGAAAGTTTTTAGCACTTGCCAAACAGCTTTGCCAAAAAAAACGATTAAATGCTTAGTTTTTCTTGACAAACGGGCAATAAAATATTATAAATATTAAAGACACTATAATTCCTAAAGGGATATGGTAACTTGACTGAAGTTGTTAAGTGCGCGTAGGTTAGTTTGAATGTAAATTCAATCTGCTTTTGACACGCAGAAATAGCGGTCTATTATTTTTATAAGGAGGAAGTTCGTTAATGAATAAATCAGAATTGATTGCTGCTGTAGTAGAGAAAACAGAGCTCAGTAAGAAAGATGCGGAAAAAGCACTTAAAGCTTTTGAGGATGTTATTACAGAGGAACTTAAAAAAGGTGAGAAGGTTCAGCTTGTAGGCTTTGGCACATTTGAGGTTACAGAAAGAGCTGAAAGAATGGGCAGAAACCCTAAAACAAAAGAAACTATGGTTATTGCAGCTTCTAAAGCACCTAAGTTTAAAGCAGGCAAAGCCCTTAAAGACGCTGTAAACGAATAATTAATATCTTCGGTCCGCAATAAAGCGGACCTTTTTTTGTAGGAGGCATAAAATGCGGCTTGATAAATATTTAAAGGTTTCAAGGATAATAAAAAGAAGAACAATAGCAAACGAGGCATGTGATGCCGGCAGAGTAACTGTTAACGGCAAGGTCGCAAAGGCGTCGGTTGATGTAAAAGTAAATGATTTAATAGAAATACGCTTTGGCAGCAATACAACAAAAGTCAGAGTTTTAAGCCTTAACGAGAACCCGCGCAAGGAAGAAGCTTCTTTAATGTATAAAAGCGAGGAGTAAATATTGGCTAAGTTTGAAAAAACATTCACGGGTAATTTTTCCAAAACTCTTGAAGCAATAGAAAAATCTGTTTTGGAAGGTTTTATAGGCGACCCAAGGGTTATAGATAAAAAAGAAATGTCTTTTGGAAATACAAAAGCCTGTCTTGTAATTTATGACAGCTATTTCTTCCGCTGTTCAAACAGGGTAACCCTTACTGTTTTTGTTACTGAGGAAAAGGGCAGTATAACTGTTTATGCTGTTGGCTCAGGCGGCGGCAGGAGCGTTTATAATGAAATGAGCTGGGGAGCCGAGAAAAAGTTTGTATCAGCAGTTGAAAAGGCTTTAGATAAAATAATATAAAAAATCCACACATTATGTGTGGATTTTTCTGCTCTTATTTAATTAATTATTTTAATTCTCTTATCATTTTTTCCCTAAGAAGATAGAGTGTTTCAGAAAGGTCAACAGGCACTTCATGCGGATTTTGAAGCCTTCTGTGTTCTTCCCAAAGTGTATCCAGTTCTTTTTGAGCGTACGCCTTTATTTCCATAGTAGAAGGTGATGTGTAAACACATTTTCCATCTATAAATACCGGCACAAGAAGCTCTCTTAATGTGTATTCTCCCGGATTTAATGTCATTGTTTTCCATGTGGCGTTATGGTCAAAAAGCGTGAGAGTCATATCTTCGCTGTAGCTTTCGCTTTCAAGGGCTATAAGGTCGGCTTTAATTTTGCCCGTTTGTTTATCGTAAACCCTTATGGCTTTTTTAATGCCCGGAAGAGTTACTTTTGAAGGATTATTTGAAAGTTTAATTTTAGGTATAAAATTGCCGTTAGAGTCTGTTTCAGCGGCAAGCTTGTATACTCCGCCGAATGAAGGGCAGTCATCTGATGTTATAAGCCTTGTGCCAACACCCCATGTGCCTATTTTGGCGCCCTGTAATTTAAGACTGGCTATAAGATTTTCATCAAGGTCGCTTGAAGCGCTTATAACAGCGTCTTTAAATCCGGCTTCATCCAGCATTTTACGTGCTTTTTTGGAAAGGTATGCAAGGTCGCCGCTGTCAAGGCGTATGCCGTAATGTTTAAGCTCAACGCCTTTTTCACGCATTTCGGTAAAGCATTTTATAGCATCCGGAACGCCTTGCGTAAGAGTGTTGTATGTGTCAACAAGAAGAGTGCAGTCGTTAGGAAACTTTGCGGCATAAGCTCTGAAAGCTTCTATCTCAGAAGGAAAGCTCATAACCCAGCTGTGGGCATGTGTGCCTTTTACCGGTATGTCAAAAAGCTTTCCGGCAAGTACATTGCTTGTGCCTGCGCAGCCGCCTATAACGGCAGCTCTTGCGCCTAATGTACCTGCGTCAGGACCTTGGGCGCGCCTTAAACCAAATTCAAGTATAGGGTCGCCCTGGGCTGCCCAAACAACCCTTGAGGCTTTTGTAGCTATAAGGCTTTGGTGGTTGATTATGTTTAATAATGCTGTTTCTACAAGCTGTGCCTGCATAATAGGCGCTTTTATCCTTAATAAAGGCTCCATGGGAAATACAACCGTGCCTTCAGGTATGGCGTAAATTTCACCTGTAAATTTAAAGCCTTTAAGGTAATCTAAAAAGTCAGCGCTAAAGGTATTAAGACTTTTAAGGTATTCAATATCGTCCTGAGAAAAATGCAGATTTTCGATATACTCAATAACCTGCTGAAGTCCAGCTGTTATAGCGTAGCCGCTTTTTGACGGATTATTTCTGAAAAAAAGGTCGAAAACAGCCGTTTTTCCTTCTTGCGACGTTTTGTGGTAGCCCTGCATCATTGTAAGCTCGTAAAAATCCGTGAGCAGGGACAGGTCTGTTCTGTACATTTTATTTACTTCCTTTCAGCCGTATATAACATATTTTGGCTATTATTTTTTATAAATAAGCGCCATAGTAATAAAAATATTAATAATGGATTTATTTTAAAGCGCTGATTAACTAAAAATTATACATCTATTTTACATGGATTACAATAAATTTGTATGTATACATTCTTTTTAATTGGAAATGATGTATATAAAGCATTAAAAAAAGTGCTTTACAAAATAATTTTTATAATATATAATATTTACCGTTAAACACGGTGACGGGGACAGTAGGTCCCTCCAAAAGTCGAAGCGATTCGGGGATGGTGCAAGCCTGAAACAAGTAGGAGGAAACCGAATATCACCCCAAAGTGGCGGAAGTAAAAACTGTTTTTGCGGCAAGTAATTTCCGACGGCGATTTCCACGTTATAGGAAAGGCGCAGTGTTGGCTGTGCTTATTAAGTGAACGCCTTTGGCGTTAAATCAGGTGGTACCGCGGATAATCCGTCCTGTTATAATTTGCAGGACGGTTTTTTTTATTGTCTAAAGCACTTTTAACTAAGTTAATTTTTAATGGACATATATTTTTTACGGAGGGAAAAAGATGTATAACAAAGTTTCAACTAATCTCGACTTTGTTGAGAGAGAAAAAGAAGTCCTGAAATTTTGGAAAGACAACGACATTTTTAAAAAGACATTTACTCAAAGGGAAGGCTGTCCAAAATGGACATTTTACGATGGTCCGCCTACGGCAAACGGCAGACCGCACATTGGTCATGTTATTACAAGAAGTGTAAAGGATATTATATGCCGTTACCATGTAATGAAAGGCGAAGACGTTTTCCGCAAAGCCGGCTGGGATACACACGGGCTTCCTGTAGAGCTTGAGGTTGAGAAAATGCTTGGTCTTGACGGCAAGCCGCAGATAGAAGAATACGGTGTTGAGCCGTTTATTAAAAAATGCAAGGAAAGTGTTTGGAAATATCTTTCAGAATGGACGGAAATGAGCGACAGGCTTGGTTTCTGGGCTGATATGGAAAACCCATACATCACTTACCACAATAATTATATTGAGTCCGAATGGTGGGCATTAAAACAGATTTGGGACAAAGGTCTTCTTTACAAAGGTCATAAAATTGTGCCTTACTGCCCAAGATGCGGAACTGCACTTTCAAGCCACGAGGTAGCGCAGGGATATAAAGATGTTAAGGAAACATCAGCAATTGCAAAGTTTAAATTAAGAGATGAAGACGCTTATGTTCTGGCATGGACAACAACGCCTTGGACACTTCCTTCAAATGTTGGTCTTTGCATGAATCCTGCTGAGGATTACGTTAAGGTAAAAGCAAACGGCGAAACATATATTTTAGCGGAAGCTCTTGTTAAGAGCGTTCTTGGCGAGGATACGGAAGTTGAGGTTATTGAAAAGAAGAAAGGCGCTCAATACACAGGTTTAAGATATTATCCATTGTTCGACTTTATTGAAGATGACGAAACAGGATTTAAGGTTGTGGCAGACAATTATGTTACGCTTACAGAAGGTACAGGCGTTGTTCATATAGCTACCGCATTTGGTGAAGACGATGCCCGCGTAGGAAAAGACAACGGACTTCCTTTCCGCCAGTATGTAGATACACAGGGCAACTTTACAGAAGAAGTTAAGCCATGGGCAGGCGTATTTGTAAAAGACGGCGACAAGATGGTTCTTGAGTATCTTAAAGAAAACGGAAGGCTTTTTGCCGCTATTCCTTTTGAGCACAGCTATCCTTTCTGCTGGAGATGCGATACGCCGCTTCTTTACTACGCAAGAGAAGAATGGTTTATTAAAATGACAGCCGTAAGAGACCAGCTTGTAGCAAACAACAGGTCAATTAACTGGCTGCCTGAAAACATTAAGGAAGGCCGTATGGGCAACTTCCTTGAAAACGTAATTGACTGGGGTCTTTCAAGAGAAAGATACTGGGGCACTCCGCTTCCTGTTTGGGAATGTGAATGCGGTCACAGACATGTTGTAGGAAGCATTGAGGAATTAAAGAGCATGTCAGATGACTGCCCAGATGAAATAGAGCTTCATAAACCGTATATCGACAGAGTACACATTAAATGCCCGAAATGCGGAAAGCTTATGACAAGAGTACCTGAAGTTATTGACTGCTGGTTCGATTCAGGCGCTATGCCTTTTGCACAGTTCCACTATCCTTTTGAGAACAAAGAGCTGTTTAAGTCACGTTTCCCGGCTGACTACATTACAGAGGCTATTGACCAGACAAGAGGCTGGTTTTATTCACAGCTTGCCATATCAACTGTGCTTTTCGGACAGTCGGACTTTAAGAACTGCATAGTTATGGGGCATGTTCAAGATAAAAACGGCTTAAAGATGAGCAAGCACAAAGGAAATGTTGTAAGCCCATGGGATATACTTGATAAACAAGGCTCAGATGCTATCCGCTGGTTCTTCTTTGTAAACAGTGCGCCATGGCTTCCTTGCCGTTTTGACGAGGAGCAGGTTAATGAAACGCAGAGAAAGTTCTTGGGCACACTTTGGAACACTTACGCGTTTTATGTGCTTTATGCCGAGATTGACCAGTTTAACCCTATGGAGCACAAACTTGAGTATGACAAGCTTCCGGCTATAGACAAATGGATACTTTCAAAGCTTAACACGCTTATTAAGGAAACAAGGGAAAATCTTGATAACTTCAGGATTACAGAGCCTGCAAGAGCGCTTAACAGTTTTGTAGACGAGTTAAGCAACTGGTATGTAAGAAGAAGCCGCGAAAGATTCTGGGCTAAAGGCATGGAACAGGACAAAATTAATGCCTATATGACTCTTTACACAGTACTTGTTACACTGGTAAAAGCAGCGGCGCCTTTTGTGCCTTATATGACAGAGGAAATATATCAGAACCTTGTAGTTAACTTTGATAAATCAGCTCTTGAAAGCGTTCATCTTACTTTCTATCCTGAGTGCGATGAAAGCATGATTGATAAAGAGCTTGAAAAGAATATGGATACTGTTCTTGAAATAGTAGTTAACGGCCGTGCCGCAAGAAATTCAGCCAACATCAAAAACCGCCAGCCTATAGGCGTTATGTACGTTAAATGCGCTGAGGAGCTTCCTAAAATGTATGTTGACATTATAGCCGATGAACTTAATGTTAAGGAAGTTAAATTTACAACAAGCACAGACGGGCTTACAGGCTACAATATGAAGCCGCAGCTTAGGACTTTGGGACCTAAATACGGTAAGCTTCTTCCTAAGATTAAAGAATATCTTGCAAACGCCGACGGCAGTGAAATAGTGCCTAAGTTAAGAAACGGTGAAACAATAACATTTAATGTAGACGGTACGGAAGTAACGCTTGCAGAAAGCGATGTGCTTATTGAAGTAACAGAAAAGAGCGGATTTGTAACAGAGGCAGACTCTAAACTTGCCGTAGTGCTTGACACTAACCTTACACCGGAACTTATTGAAGAAGGTTTTGTAAGGGAAATAGTAAGCAAAGTGCAGACAATGCGTAAAGAAGCCGGATTTGAGGTTATGGACAGAATTCGTGTGGGCTGCAAAGGCAACGACAAGATTGCTGACATTATAACAAGAAACGAGGATTCTATTAAGAAAGATGTTCTTGCAAATGAATTCACAAGAAATACTGTAAGCGGATATGTTAAAGAATGGAATGTAAACGGCGAAACAGTAACCCTTTCTGTAGAAAAATTATAATCTAAATTTCTTTCCTCCCGTTAAAAACGGGAGGATTTTTTCTGCACGGCAATGCAAAACCATGTCAATTTTGTAATATATTATTAAAATGACGAAAATTGTTTTTTATTTAACAGAAAAATTGAACAATAGTGATATTTATTTTTTAAAATTTATAATGTATAATTTATTTAAAGCTGTGTGCATTTGTGCAGCGAGTAATGATTTATAATTCAAGGGGGAAATATAAAACATGAAAAAGAAAATCACAGTACCAGAAATTATGGCTACAAAAAATTCTGACAAAAAGGTATCCATGGTAGCTTGCTACGATTTTATGTCAGCTACACTTGTTAATTTAAGCAAGGTTGACATGATACTTGTTGGCGACTCACTTGGCATGAACATGCTTGGCATGAAGGGTACAGTCGGCGTTACAGTTGATGATATGATTTATCATATTAAAAATGTTGTAAAAGGCGCTCCTGACACATTTGTAGTAGGCGATATGCCTTTTGGCGCTTACAACGGCAATATTGACAAAGCTATTGAAAACGCAACAAGAATTTTTGCTGAAGGCGGATGCGACTGTGTTAAAATGGAAGGCGGAATGAACACTGTTCCTTACATTGAGGCAGTTGTTAAAGCTGGTATCCCTGTAATGGGTCACATTGGTCTTACACCTCAGACATCAGCTATGATGGGCGGTTTCAAAGTACAGGGCAAGAGCAGAGAAGCTGCTGACTTCCTTGTAGAAACAGCTAAAGCTGTAGAAAAAGCAGGCGCTTTCCTTATCAACCTTGAAGGCATACCTGTTGGTGTTGCTAAGAGAATTACAGAAGAACTCAAGATTCCTACAATGGGTATCGGCGCTGGCAAATACTGCGATTCTCAGGACCTTGTATGGCCTGATATTATGGGTATCAACGACTGGATTCCTAAATTTGCAAAGAAATACTGTGATTTAAGAACATACATTGTTGATGGTCTTAACCAGTTTGCTGATGACGTAAACAGCGGCGCTTTCCCTACAAAAGAGTATTCATACAATACAGTTGTTGAAGGCTACGAAGTAGACGAAGACTGATAAATTAAATCTGCACACAAATAAAAGCCGTGTCTTAATGACACGGCTTTTTAAGTACATGCTTAATTATTTTTGTTTTCCAGTTTTTTTATTGAATTTGTTTCATAATGTATAAGTACCATTGTACATATAAAAGCTAAAATATCGGCTATAGGGGCTGCAAAGAGCATTCCTGTTACGCCGAATTTAAGTGAAAGCGCGACTACAAGGGGGCAAAGAAAAACAACATCTCTTGAAAGAGAAAGAACAGTTGACTTTACCGGTTTTCCTATTGCCTGAAGGAATATGCTGCTTGCTTTTTGTATACAGCAAAGAAGTATGCCGCCAAGAAATACTCTGAAACATAATACGGCGTATTGATTATAAAGGTCGCTTTCGCTTCCGAAAAGACGAATTATAACTTGCGGGCAAAGCTCAAACAAAAGCATGGCTATTACTCCAACGCATATATTGGCAGCAATTACATGGCGGTAAACTGAAAACACTCTTTTGTAGTTGCCTGCGCCATAGTTAAAACCGGCTATAGGCTGACCTCCAACGGCTATGCCTACGGAAAAGGCTATTACTATGCCAAATACTTTCATAACAATGCCTATAACTGAAAGAGGTATGTCTGTGCCGTATATTGAACTGCCGCCTGTAAGAACTATCATATTGTTTGCAACGCTTATAATTATAACAATAGCCATTTGCGTTATAAAGCTTGATATGCCGAGCTGAGAGAGATTTTGGCATATATGACGGTCTAATTTAAAGCTGTCACGGTTAAATGTAAATGATTTTGGTTTCCTGAAGTATGCGGCAGTTATAATGCAGGATACAATCTGACCTATAATTGTTGCCCACGCGGCGCCTTTAACACCCATATTAAATATAAATATAGAAACGGGATCAAGTATAAGGTTAAGTATAGCGCCTATTACTGTAGCAAACATGGAGTATCCGGGCGAACCGTCAGCTCGTATAGCTGAGTTCATGCCAGATGTAAACACATAAAATGGTATTCCTAAAATAATTATTTGAATATAGTCTTTGGCGTAATTATAGCATGATTCTGTCGCGCCGAATATAGTAAGTATATTGTCGGTAAACAAAAGACCTATAATCATTATAATAATGCCTACTATAACAGTAAGAATAATTCCGTTGCCGATACATTTCCCTGCTGATTTGAAGTCTCCTTTTCCAAGGGAAAGACTTAAAAGCGCCGCGCTTCCATCGCCTATTAAAAGCGCGATAGCCAAAGCCACTACGGTAAAAGGGTAAACTACATTTGTAGCTGCATTACCTAAATAACCAACGCTCTGACCTATGAATATCTGGTCGACAATGTTGTAAAGTGCGCTTACAAGCATGCTCAAAACACACGGAACAGAAAATTTCATAATAAGTTTTCCTACTGGATCAGTTTCCAGATAGCTGCTTGTTTTTGTTTCTTCCATATTAATTCTCCTTTATTACTGACTCAATTGTGTTTTACGGTAAAAAAATAACGCGTGCTTTAACGGTATTACCGCCAAATAGACAACGCGCTTTTAAGCCGGACTTACATCTACAGAGCATTTATTTTTCACCATAAATTCATTATTATATATTTTATACTAAAATATGGGGTTATGTAATAGTTATTTTTGCAGTTTTTTATTTTTTGTAAATTTTAACTATATGTATTTAAAGGATTTGATTTTGATATATATAATTTAAGTTTTTTATGTAAAACTTTTTTTGTGAAAAATGAAATGTTTTTGAACACAGCCTAACGCTTTTTATTTGTTTATGTTATTAAACAGCAAGTAAAAAACTGGCTTCTGATTTGAAATAATACAATTGGGTTTTGTGAAATATTGTAAATTGTGTATTACTGTGTTACTATAGACTAAAGTAATTGACTTTTAATATATTTTTTGATAGAATGTCAAAATTATAGTCGCAGACTGATAAAAATGTTAAGTAATATAAGAAATAAGCTAAAAACTTGTTCCAGAATGCGTTAGCTTAATAAAGCTATAAATGAAGTATTGGGAAACGGCATTCATGCTTTTTACGGTTTAACGCAATCAATAATGAATATTACTTAAACAATTATTATTATAGGGGCTGAAAAGCGTGAAGCAGTGCGTATTACAGTAAAGTTTAATACGCGTAATTAATATTATTAAAAGGCTCCTAATGCAATGTAGAATATTAACGGAGGGCAGGGCAATGAAAAATGAACTTGTAATAGTTCTTGATTTTGGCGGACAGTATAATCAGCTTATAGCGCGCCGCGTTAGGGAATGTCATGTATACTGCGAGGTTAAGCCGTATACTATGCCTTTAGATGAGATAAAGGCTTTAAATCCAAAGGGTCTTATATTTACAGGCGGACCTAACAGTGTTTATGACGAAAAGTCTCCGCACATTACAAAAGAAATATTTGATTTGGGAATACCTGTTTTAGGTATTTGCTATGGCTGCCAGCTTATGGCTTATACTCTTGGCGGAACGGTTTGCGATGCCTCAGAAAAAAGTGAGTACGGAAAGACGGAAGTAAAGCTTAATACAGATACTGTACTCTTTAAAGGGCTTGAAGAAGACCAGATTTGCTGGATGAGTCATACAGATTATATTTCACAGGCGCCGGAAGGCTTTAAGGTAACAGCTACATCGCCGGCATGTCCGGTTGCTGCAATGGAATGCGTAGAAAGAAAGCTTTACGGCACTCAGTTCCATCCGGAAGTTAATCATACACCAAATGGCAAAGATATGCTTGCCAAATTCCTTTTTGATGTATGCGGCTGCAGCGGTGACTGGACAATGACAGGATATATTGAGTCGCAGATTAAGAATATACGTGAAACTGTAGGCAGCGGCAAAGCTCTTTGCGCCCTTTCAGGCGGTGTTGACTCCAGTGTTGTTGCAGCTCTTATGAGCAAAGCCATAGGAAAACAGCTTACATGTGTTTTTGTAGACAACGGTCTTATGAGAAAAAACGAAGGCGACGAAGTTGAAGCTGCTTTTAAAGGTGCTTTTGATGCGAATTTTGTAAGGGCAAACGCCCAGGAAAGATTCCTCAGCAGGCTTAAAGGTGTTACAGAGCCTGAGAAAAAGAGAAAAATAATTGGTGAGGAGTTTATAAGGGTATTTGAAGGGGAAGCTAAGAAAATAGGCAAGGTGGATTTCCTTGTTCAGGGCACGATTTATCCTGATGTTATTGAAAGCGGTCTTGGCGACAGTGCTGTTATTAAATCACACCACAATGTAGGCGGACTTCCTTCAGTTGTTGATTTTAAAGAGCTGATAGAGCCTTTAAGAATGTTGTTTAAAGATGAAGTAAGGCAGATGGGCAAGGAGCTTGGGCTTCCGGATTATCTTGTATGGAGACAGCCTTTCCCGGGACCTGGTCTTGGCATAAGAGTTATAGGTGAAGTTACAGAAGAAAAACTTGCTATTTTAAGAGAAGCTGACGCTATATTCCGCGAAGAGATAGCAAATGCGGGTCTTGACAGAAGCATAAACCAATATTTTGCAGTAATTACAGATATGCGTTCTGTAGGCGTTATGGGCGACGGCAGGACATACGATTACACTCTTGCTTTAAGAGGCGTAACAACAAGCGACTTTATGACAGCTGACTGGGCAAGGATACCTTATGAAGTTCTTGACAAAATAAGCATTAGAATTGTTAATGAAGTTAAACACATTAACAGAATAGTGTATGATATAACAAGCAAGCCGCCGGCAACAATAGAGTGGGAGTAAAATGAAACACCGCCAAAACCCAGTATTTTGCGGGTTTATGGCGTTTGTAGAAGTCTTTTGATAACAATTTAATAACATATATGAAGGTCGTTATTCTTGTAATCCAGTGGTTTATGGGTTGATGAGAGATAGACAGGCGGCTTTAATGGCGGAAAAAATTTGTATTATAAAACCCTTAGCTGTGAGCAGTATTTGCGGCTAAGGGTTTTTAGTGTATTAGGTAGGAGAAAACAACAGATTATTATTGCAGAGTAAAAAATTTCAGTTGCAATAAATATCCTTTGTTATAATAAATAGTCCGGCAAAAGACAAAAACAAATGAGAATTTTTTATGAACAACAATAGTTTAGCTCGTACAAAGAGGTAACGTGAGTATCATATTTGTATCTGCCAATAAAATGCAGATGCAGATAAGGTTGAAAGACAAAAATATTAAGAAATATGCCAAAGAATGGATTTTGAGATAATATAAGCTGAATGCCGTAAAAGCAATATACACATGTTAATAAATATGCTGTTAAGATATGGTGTTATAAACGCAGCGAGGCGTTAAAAATAGAAATACAATAATATTATATAAAATCAATTAAAAGAACGCCAATAAATATAAAAGAATACACAGGCACGTTTACTGTTAATAAGTAAAAAGAGGCAAATAAAAAGCCGCTTTAGGCGGCTGTAGAAATAGCTGTGCAAATGACGGCAATAAAATTTACACTTATAGAGTTAAAATAAAACTACCGGTTTAGCCGGTAGTTATTGATTAGTGATTATTCCAATATATAAACAGTTACAGTTCTTCTTCCCCAGCCATAAGCTTCCGATATTGTATTGTAGCAAAGGTCAATTCTGTTTCCGTTTATTGCTCCGCCTGTATCTGCGGCAACAGCTATACCGTAACCAGGTATATAAAGCTTTGTTCCAAAAGGAATTACAGATGTGTCAACAGCAGCCACACCTTTTGAAGCTGCCATACCTGAAGCCGTAACACCTGAACATCCTGAATCGTATGGTGTATAAGCTGTGCTTACCATGTTAATTGCCTTTGTAAATGTCATACCGTCTATTGTGCCGGAAGAACTGCTTTTGGTTTCTTTAATCTCAGCTTCTTTCTTTTTAGTGCCTATTTCTATAATTTTGTCAACAGGCTCCTTAATAACTTCTCTTTCTACTTCTTCTAATTTATGCACTTTACCTTTATAGTAATACTGTTTTTTTGTAATTTGGAGAATACCGTTTTCGCCTTCTTGGGTCACTTTTTCAGTGCCTTCTTCCATGTCAGGGTTTTCAACCTTTTTTGTTTCAAAAGGAATTTCTTCTGTTGCTGTAATTATTTCGTCTGTAATAACATGAACTTTAATAACCATATTGTTATAAAGACGGGTAGATTCTTCAACATTTTCAAGCTCATATTCGCCATCAATAAGATGGCTGTACTCATTTATAATGTCGCCTACTGTTGTTTTATTTGTTACTATAGGTGTTGAGTCTGAGTTTACTTTTAATGTAATGTTAAAAGGTCTTTTTATAACTATTTCATCGCCGGTTTTTATTGTATCGTCAAGGTCTTTTGATACAGATGTTTTGTCATCGATTTCGATGTTTTTTTCCTCAAATACTTCTGCAACAGTATTTGAGAGGGTGGAAACAATAGTGCTCTTATTTCCATCTGTAATAGTAATTGTTTTCATTGTAAGTTCATTTGCGGAATTTTCACCATCGTATGCTGCCGCTGTGCCTGTAAGAACGGCTACTGCGAAAGCAACCATAATTAATATTCTAATATGCTTTGTCATTTTTCCTCCTTGGAACAGCCTTGAATTATATTGAGTGGGAATTTTGCGTTAAGGCAGTCCTCTTAGTTTATTATTGACTTTAAGATTTTTCAGAAATTATTAATAACTGATTAATCATTACGCAATTAGTATATTAACACAAATGTAACAATTATGCAACAATTTTTTGATGGCATGAAGGTTCAGGTCGCCAAAAACCAGCAAAAAAATTAATTTTTCTGTATATTTCCTCCATATAATACACAGATTTTAGGCTTAAATTGTTAAATTTTAATTAATTTTGTAATAATAATTTTGAAATAAGTTTATATATTAAATATAAATCAAATAATAAAAAAAATATATATTTTACAAATATTATTTCAGTCCGAATACATTTTTGGCGTTTTGGCTTGTTACGGAATATACTTCATTAACGGGCACATGCTTAATTTCAGATATTTTTTCGGCAACGTACTTAATCATTGTTGAGTCGTTGCGCTTTCCTCTGTTAGGTACAGGGGCAAGATAAGGGCAGTCGGTTTCAAGTACTATTTTGCTTAAAGGAAGTATTCGCACGCAGTCTACTGTCCTTTTGGCGTTGGAATATGTTAAAACTCCGCCTATGCCTATATAATACCCAAGCTTTATATAGGCAAGAGCCATTTCCGGACTTCCGGAATAGCAGTGTATAATACCTCTGTTAACTCCGCTTTCTTTAATAATATCAAAGCATTCCTGTGCCGCATCACGCGAATGGATTATAACAGGCATTGAAAGCTCTTTTGCCATTTCAAGCTGGCGTTTAAACCAATAGCGCTGTTTGTCTTTATCAGTGTTGTCATAATGATAATCAAGACCTATTTCGCCTATTGCAACTACTTTTTCATTCTTTGTAAGGTCTTTAATTTGGTTATATATATCTTCAGTCATGTTTTTTGTATTGCTTGGATGTATGCCTGAAGCTGAATATATAAAATCATATTTTTTTCCCAGTTCAACGCCGGCTTTTGAGGCGCGGAGACTTTCTCCGGAATTAAGTATATAGTCAACTCCGTTTTCTTTCATAGAGCTTAAAAGGCTGTCTCGGTCATTATCAAACTGTTTGTCGTCATAGTGGGCATGTGAGTCGAAAATCATTTTATAACCTCCTGTAATAAAAAAGCGGGCGCCGTAAGGAACCCGCCTTAATTTATAAATTTTATCTTACTTCGCAGCCGCTTTCAAACTGCTTGTCATCTGTTATAAGCGAAAGGTTTCCGTCTTTATCAGCAGCGCAGAGTATCATTCCGCAGGACATTTCACCCATCATTTTTCTTGGGGCAAGGTTTTCAACTATAACTACCTTTCTGCCAACCATCTCTTCAGGCGTGTAATATTTGGCTATGCCTGAAAGTATGGTGCGCACCTCGCCGCCTACTTTTACAGTGTTTTTAAGAAGTTTTTTTGAGCCTTTAACAGTTTCGCTGGCTATAACCTCACCTGTTACAAGATGAACTTTTGCAAAATCATCTATTGTAATTTCGCTTATTGTTTTATTGTCATCTTTTTCTTCTGTTTTTTCATTTTTCGCTTTATTTGCAAGGTTTTCAGCCTGTGCGGCTTTTATAGCGGCTTCAAGTTCCACAAGCTCTTTTTTCATATCTATTCTTGGGAAAAGGGCAGGACCTTTTTCTACTTTCAGATTTTTAGGGAGAAGTCCCCAAATTCTGATGTTATCCCAGCTTGTAAGCTCTGTTCCTTCTATGTTAAGCTGCTTATGGATAGCTTTAGGGCATTTAGGCATAAATGGCTGAAGCATAATTGATATTATCCTAATGCTTTCGGCTACATTATAGAGCGCTCCGGCAAGCTTTGGCTTATCTTCTTCATTTTTAGCAAGTATCCAAGGCTGTGTCTCATCAATATATTTGTTTGTGCGGCGGATAAGCACCCAAAGGGCAGAAAGGGCATCGCTAAAGAGCATTTTATCCATACAGCCTTCAAATTTAACTATTGTATCAGCGGCAACAGATTTAAGGTCGGCGTCAAACTCAGTTTCATTATGCTCTGACGGAAGCTGACCGCCGAAATATTTATCAATCATTCCTACCGTTCTTGAAACAAGGTTTCCAAGGTCGTTGGCAAGGTCTGAGTTTATTCTTTGGATAAGCGCCTCATTTGTAAAGTTTCCGTCCTGACCGAAAGCTATTTCTCTTAAAAGGAAATACCTTACAGCGTCTAAGCCGTAACGGTCAATGAGGACTTTAGGGTCTACAACATTTCCTTTTGATTTTGACATTTTTCCGCCGTCTATTACAAGCCAACCGTGACCAAATATCTGCTTTGGAAGGGGAAGATCAAGCGCCATAAGCATAGCAGGCCAGATAATGGAATGAAAACGCACTATTTCTTTTCCTACTATGTGTACATCTGCCGGCCAGTATTTTTTAAACAGCTCGTCATTATCTGAACCGTAGCCGAGTGCTGTAATATAGTTTGAAAGGGCATCTACCCATACATATATAACATGTTTAGGGTCAAATGTTACAGGTATGCCCCAGCTGAAAGATGTACGGCTTACGCAAAGGTCTTCAAGCCCAGGTTTAAGGAAGTTTGAAATCATTTCTGTCTGCCTTGAAGGCGGCTGAATGAACTCAGGGTGGTCTTCTATATATTTAATAAGCCTGTCCTGATATTTTGAAAGCCTCAAGAAATAACTTTCTTCTTTAACTCTTTCAACATCACGGCCGCAGTCAGGGCATTTGCCGTCTACAAGCTGATGTTCCGTAAAGAAAGACTCGCAAGGCGTGCAGTACCAGCCTTCATATTCTGATTTATAAATATCGCCTTTATCATAAAGTGTTTTAAATATTTTCTGAACAGCTGCAACATGCTCTTTGTCAGTTGTCCTTATAAATTTATCATAAGTTATGTCAAGAGAAGCCCAAAGGTCTTTTATTCCGGCTACTACTTTATCAACATATTCTTTTGGTGTAATTCCAAGGCTTGTGGCTATTCTTTCTATTTTCTGACCATGCTCGTCAGTGCCTGTCATAAATCTAACGTCATAGCCGCGTAATCTTTTATATTTAGCCAAAGTATCGGCAGCTACAGTGCAGTATGAATGACCTATATGAAGTTTATCACTTGGATAATATATAGGCGTTGTTACATAAAAAGTTTTCTTATCCAAAACCATCCCTCCAAAATATATCAACTATATAATGTAACTATTATAACTGTCTTTAACCGAAAATAAAAGGAATTTTTTGCGGAACAGCTTAAAATGCGTTCTTATTTGAATCAGATGTGAATATTATTAATAAGCGGTGAAAGGCGGGATTAAAATATGGCTGACGATAAAAGAAACTATTCCAACCACAAAATAATAATAGACGAGCGCGAGAGCATTACAGTTAATGGAGTTACGGAAGTTTTGTCTTTTGACGAGGAGGGCATAGTATGTGCCAGCACACTTGGGGTTATAATTGTTAAAGGCAACAACCTGCATATAAGCAGGCTTGATTTAGATTCCCAAGTGCTTTCGGCAGAAGGCAGCATTGATGCGGTGGAATATGCCGACGAGCCTGTTAACGGCGGCGGTATATTAAAAAGGCTTTTTAGGTAGTTTATATGATTCTGTCATTAAGTTTTCAGGCGGAGGTTTTCGTAATATCCATTTTATGCGGAATTATGTGTTCGGCGTTTTATGACATATTAAGGCTTTTAAGGATTTATAAAAGACACGGCGCGCTTTTAACCAGTTTAGAAGATTTAATATACTGGATTATATGTGTTTTTTTCTTTTTTACTGTTATGCTTAATGTAAATGGAGGAGAGATACGGTTTTTTATACCATGCGGATTCTTTTCCGGTTTGGCATTTTATTATTTTACATTAGGCAAAGCGGTTATACGTGTATCTGAAAGAATAATCAACATTGTAATATATATAATAAATCTGCTGTTTGATATAGTTGCGACGCCATTTAAACTTATATGGCTTGTGGTAAAAAAACCGATTGTCTTTTTATATAATTCATTGCTGAAGGTATTGCTTTTAAAAGTAAAATATGCAAAAATATTATGTAAGGCTGAAAAAGAAAAGTACAAAGGTTTATTTAATAAACGAAAGGGTAATGATAAATTATGTCAAGAAAAGCAGCGAAAAAAAAAGAAAAATCGTTTTCAAATATTTTAGTGCTTTGTTTTATGATTGTTTTTGTATGCGCAATTTGCGTTAACCTGTATTCACAGGCACACACAATTTATGAGCTTAAACAGGAAGAAATAGCTCTTAATGCCCAAATAGAAGACGAGAAGAAGAAAAACTTGGAACTAAATGTAAATCAGGATTATTATACTTCTGATGCGTACATAGAAAAAGTTGCAAGGGAGCAGCTTGGTCTTGTTAAGCCCGGAGAGATTGAGTTTATTAATAAATCAAAATAAAAATCAATTTTTTTAAAAAAGTTATTGACAAATTAATACAGCATGGCTATAATAGTTATTGTTGTTGCGGCGGAGTAGCTCAGTTGGCTAGAGCACGCGGTTCATACCCGCGGTGTCGAGGGTTCGAATCCCCCCTCCGCTACTCTTTTTGGCCCGTTGGTCAAGCGGTTAAGACGCGGCCCTCTCACGGCTGAAACAAGAGTTCGATTCTCTTACGGGTCATATAAAATTTAATATTTCGGGAGTTTAGCTCAGCTGGGAGAGCGCTTGCCTTACAAGCAAGATGTCACAGGTTCGAGCCCTGTAATTCCCATTAAAGTTCCTAAAAGGAACTTTTTTTTATTTATAAATATAATTTGTAAATTTATGCCTGTTCAAATATAAACAAAAATAATTCGTATTTTATTTTTCATATATTGCTTTTTAAGTATTAAAGCAATTAATAAATTTTCTAATCGGCAGTTTAATTATAATTTATCAGAACATACAATGATGTTTCTATTTTTTCCAAATTTAATTTTAGAATTATTAAACCGTTTGGTTTTAAATTTTACATATTCAGCAGCTTAAACAGTTTTTAAGCTTAGAATGCGTTTTAAGCTTCTGTAAATAAAAAATAATTTATCAGATATTTTAAGTAATTTATGATTATTGAAAATAACAGAATTAAATATTTACTTATGTAAATATTTTGTGTTTGGTATTAAAAGCAGTTTAAAACAGCAAATACACAATAAATATTAATGAATTATATTTTCAGTTATTAATAACAAAAGGCGTCAAGTTATGGCGCCTTTATACCAAATAGAAAGTACGTTAAAAATTACGGCTGTTTAAACTGAAAATTTTCAATTGATGCCCTGCCATCAACGCCAAGAAGAGTTTCTGCGCTTTCGCCGGCGTTTACTATGGCATTTTCCATAGCATTAACTGCCATTACCCCAAGGAGGTTCATGTTTGCGGATTCTATATCCCACGTTGTGTCACTTGTAACAACATCGCCAAGGGCTATTGTGAATATTGTGTCCCCGTCTGAAGCTGTATGGACAGGGCGTATAGCTCTTGCAAAGCCGTCATGAGCCATTTCGGCAAGTTTTTTAGCCTCAGCCTTTGTAAGTTTTGCGTTTGTTACAATGCAGCCGATAGTTGTATTTTCAACAGAGTTTGGAGCTTTATACATATCAGTCATTGTATAGGCTTCAAGGTCTATAAATGTTCCGTCTTTTGTATGAGCTCCTGCTATTATACTGCCGTTTTCGGGATCAACTATGTTTCCAGCCGCGTTAACGGCAACTATGGCTCCTACGTAAATATCGCCGTATTTGTAAGCAAAAGAGCCGAGTCCGCCCTTCATAGGCAGAATATCTGAGTTTGAGGCTAATTTGCCTACAGTTGCGCCTGTTCCGGCGCCGGTATTTCCATCTGCCCATGGTACTTTATTAAATGCGTTGTCTGCTGCCTGATATCCCATTTCTTTATCAGGGCGGGTTTTATGGTCGCCAAATGTAAGGTCAAAAAGTATGGCTGACGGGACTATTGGCACAACTGTTGGACCTACATCAACACCTATGCCTTTTTCTTCAAGATACTGCATAACTCCGTCTGCTGCTTCTAAACCAAAGGCGCTTCCTCCGGCAAGGCATACGGCATTTATTGTTTGTGCTGTTTTTGTCGGCTCTAAAAGGTCGGTTTCCCTTGTACCTGGTGAGCCGCCGCGAACATCTACAGAAGATGTGGCGCCCTTGGGGTCCTCAACAATTATAACTGTGCAGCCGGTACCGTTTTTAGTATCCGAAACATTGCCTACAAGTATGCCGGGTATGCTTGAAAAAGGAACCTCAGCAATAGTTTGGTTTGCGTATGCCGCAGATGATGACGATGCTGCCATTGCCCCTGCTGCCAGAAGCGAAGCTAATTTTTTGCTTTTCATAAAATCCCTCCCTTATAATTTATAAAAATAAATATTAAAATTTAATTGATAAGTACAATATAGCACACAATAAACGGCACTTTCAACAAGAAGGGATTTGAGTTATATTATTTATATATACTTATAAAAAATTTTTGAAATGGGAACTCAGTCTTGTTTAAATACGTATATTAAGACAAATAGCGCGCGAGGAGTTTCTATTTTTATTGGAGGGGAAAAATGGACAGTACTGTTTCAAAACTGGTTAAAAAAGCCAAGCGCGGGGACCCCGAGGCTTTTGGCGCTCTTATTGAAAAATATGAAAGGTTTGTTTTTAATGTTGTATATAGAATGATTGGCAATGCTGAAGACGCAAGTGATGTATCACAGGAGGCTTTTATAAAGGCGTTTAAAAAATTCTCGTATTATGATGAAAACTGGGCATTTTCAACATGGCTTTACAGGATAGCTGTAAATGCCGCTATAGATTTTATGCGCAGCAGCAAAAAAGAAAACTGCGTTAGTTTTGAGGATTATATAGTTGATGAGGATAACCAAAACAGGGACTCCGGAATTGAGGAAAAAATAATTTCAAAAGAAGGAGTTAAAAACATAATTAGCGCTGTTAACATGCTTGATGATGAGTTTAAAGCAGTTATAGTCCTTAGGGATATGGAAGGAATGGATTATAAAGAAATAAGTGATATAACAGGTCTGCCAATGGGTACTGTTAAGTCAAGGCTTTCAAGGGGCAGGGGCAAACTCAGGCGGATTATGGAAAAAGCTAATATAAAACAATCAGCAGAAGGGAGGGGCAGGGCATGAAATGCGAAGAGGCTTTAAACATTATAGATATGTATTTGGATGAATGCACAGAAGCTTATGATGAAAAAGAATTTTTGGAGCATATTAAAACGTGCGAGAGCTGCTGTAATGCATATAACGAAATCAAGCGCATTAAAAGCGAGCTTAATAATACCGAGTATCTGCCGCTGCCTGAAAATTTCCACAGTGAACTGACAGATAAGCTTATAAAAAACAGTAAAAACAGAAAAAGAAAAACAATAGTTAAATATTCTGCTGTAGCTGCCTGTGCTGTGTTTATATTTATGACAGGTGCATATATGAAAGATTTGTACTACATGGCGTCAGAAGAAAGTTACGCGCAAAGTGCTGCTTCAGCAAATGGCGCTGAAAATATGAGCAGCGGCAAGTTAAAAAGCGCAAGTGGCGCTATGCCTCAGGATTCGTATAATCAGTCTTATGATAACAGCGCTTTTGCAGACAGTTATAACGCTGTTGAAAGTGAAGCGGCGGCGTCTTCTGCGGAAAATAGTTACAGCAGTATGAATCTGAGCGCTAAAAAGCAGGATATTTCAAGAAAAATAATAAAAACAGGTTATATTTCCTTAGATGTATTAAGCTTTGATGAAACATCGCAGCTTGTAAAAATATTTACTGAGCAGAACGGCGGTTATATTGAACAAATCGACCAATATACTGATTACGACAGCCAGACAAATACTTATAAAGGTAAAAACGGAAATATAACTGTGCGTATTGAAAGCGCTAAATTTTCCGATGCTATGGAATATATAGAAACTTTAGGCACTGTAGTAAACCAAAGCGAGTCAGTTAATGACATTACGGACAGTTATGTTGATACCCAGAGCCGGCTTGAAGTAAAAGAGCAGGAAAAGGTGCGTCTTACGGAACTTTTAAATAATGCGGAAAATATAAGCGACATAATTACAATAGAAGGCAGGCTTACAGAGGTTATAAGCGACATAGAGTCTTATCAGGCTCAGCTTAATGCCTACGATGGTGATGCTGACTATTCCACAATAAATATAACTGTTTGGGAAAAAAGCAATGACAGCATAATACCTGCAAAAACGGATTTTACTAATAAAGCCGTTTATAATTTTAAAGACTCGGCAAGGACGCTTTTTTCCGGCTTTGAGGGGATAGTTCTTTTAATAATTAAACTTTGGGCGCCTTTAGCAGTTGTTCTGGCAGTTGCCGGAGTATCTGTTATATTTATAAAATCAAAGAAAAATAAAAAATTATAGTATTTAAAAGTTTTAGAAAGGAAGTGCAGCTATGAAAAAAATTATTTGCGGTGCTGTAATTGCGTCAATGTCGCTTTTATCGGCTATACCATCATTTGCTTATGACATGCCGGAAAAAACAATAGCCGTAAGCGGGCGCGGCATTGTAACGGCAGAGCCTGACACAGCGCAGATTTCTTTAAGCGTTGTAACAAGCAATAAAGATGCTGCTAAGGCGCAGGAAGAAAATAACATTATTTACAGCAAGGTATGTGAAGGTCTTAAAGCAGCAGGAATAAAGGAGGATGATATAAAAAGCACATGGTATTATGTGTATACTGAAAGGGATTACGAAAACAATAACGAAGTAACAGGCTATAGGGTTGAGAACAGTTTTACCGTAAAAACCAATGATAAAGACAATGCTGGTAAATATGTAGACATTGCTGTTTCATCAGGCGCAACAGAGGTTAACGGCATAAGCTTCAGCATTGAAAACCCGCAGGAGTATTATGATTTGGCTTTAAAACAGGCTTTGTTAAATGCAAGCAACAGCGCCGAAACAATTAAAGAGGCAATAGGCGCAGATAATTTAAGTATTTACAGCATAGAAGAACAGTCAAGCCGTTTTTCTTACAGCACAACAAACGGTGTTTTTGAAGAAAAGGCTGTAGCCGATTACAGCGCAGGTTCTTCAGCATCTATGCCGACGGAAATTACTTACGACGACATAGAAATTACGGCTAATGTAAATGCCGTATACAAGTTTAGTTAATGAACGCGAATAAAATATAAATTTAGTAAGTAAATTAAAGTAAATAAATCACCCGGTAAAAAAACGCCTGTTATGCAAACAGGCGCTTTTTGTATTACCCGGCATATAAAAAAGCCGCTTAATGCGGCTTTACAGTGTGTATTTGAATATCAGTTCAGGCAGAAAACTTATATGCCTAATACAGACATGTGGTGATTTTATAATATTGCGATACAGCGGCAAAATATGGAATTTAATTTATTCTTCATCATTCCAGCCTTTGCAGACATCAACCCATTTTTTGGCTTTAGTAAGTGTAAAAAGCTCATCGCATGTAAGTTCTATTGCGGAATTGGAGCTGCCGCAGGCTGGAAAAACAGTGTCAAACCTTTTAAGCGAAATATCAACAAAAGACTCAACATTATCTGGAACGCCGAAAGAGCAAACTCCGCCTACAGCATGACCGGTAAGTGCGATTGTTTCTTCCGGGGTAAGCATTTTAGCCTTCATGCCGAACTCGGCTTTAAACTTTTTGTTGTCAATTTTAGCATCTCCAGCCATACCTATAAGTATACAGGAATCATCTTTTTTAAATGCAAGGGTCTTTGTTATTCTTGCTGGTATTACGTTAAGAGCCGCGGCAGCCAGCTCAACTGTTGCGCTTGAAACATCAAACTCCATAATACCTTTATCATAACCAAACTGAGAAAGATATTCACGGGCTTTTTCTATGGACATAAATACATCTCCTTATTGCTTTTTATATTAAAATACCAAATTTCAACACTTTATACAATAGAATATTTATTTATTGAGCCAGCGGCATATTTATGTTTAAAATGACTAAACAAAATTAATGCGTATTAAAATATTTACAGTTTGACTATATATAAGCTGCATTAATTGGTTAAAAGTGATGATTTTGTGTAATTTATTAACTAAACATTAAGAAATATTTCCTAATGATTAAAAAATGAACATAAACCTTAAGAATTTTTTAATGGATTTAAGCAGTTTTATATGGTACTCTTATATTAAGAACAGATTAAGACTGGAGGAGATAAATATTGTCTGAGGATATTATTAAGCTCAGAAACCTGAAGAAGATATACCGCATGGGCGATGAAAAAATAGCGGCAGTAAACAATGTTACACTTAATTTTGAACGCGGCACAGTAACATGTCTTTTAGGTAAATCCGGTTCAGGCAAGTCTACACTGCTTAATTTAATTTCCGGCCTTGAAAAGCCTACAAAAGGAGAAATTATAATTAAAGGTCTTCATGTTGAGAGAATGGACGAAACCCAGTTGGCAAAATTCAGGCAGCAGTACATAGGCTTTGTTTTTCAGTCATATAACCTTTTGGGAAATCTAACGGCACTTGAAAATGTAACGCTTCCTTTAATATTTAAGCGTGTGGGAATTAAGGAACGCAAAGAAAGAGCTATGGAAATGTTAAAGGCTGTCGGGCTTGAAAAAAGGGCAAGCCATAAACCTTCCCAGCTTTCAGGCGGTCAGCAGCAGAGAGTGTCTATAGCGAGAGCTTTTGTTAATAATCCGGAAATAGTATTTGCCGATGAACCTACAGGAAACCTTGATACTAAAACTACATATCAAATGATGGATTTAATGATGGGACTTTCCGGAAAAAATAAACAGACCCTTATTATTGTAACCCATGATATGGAAATTTCAGACTATGCCCAAAGAATAGTACATCTTTCCGACGGAAGGATTGAGCGTATAGAGTACAACAGTGAGAGCATAAAACACAGCAATGAGCTTGGAAAAGCTCGCAGGGAGGAAGTAAAATGATGTTTAATAAAATTAGCTTTAAAAGACTTTCAGCATTTTTAGCTGTTTTGATTCTGGCAGTTTCGGTTTCATTAACAGCATTTGCAGCCGATGGCGATGATGATGAATATAAAGAGCCGGCAGGAATGCCTATAATTAATGTTATAAGCGGCAATGTGTATGAAATAGAGCCGGGGCAGGAAACAAACATCGCTTTAAGAGTAAGAAATACAAGCACAAGCGTGGCAAAATCCGTTGTAGTTATTCCTACAGTGGAAAATGCCAGCGATAACCCGCTTAAAGTTACGCTTAATGCACAGTCCAGCAATATAGGCACTATTTCGGCAAATGGCGAAAGAACAATTAACCTTACTGTAGCGGCAGACAGGACGGCAGCTACAAAAACGTATGCCATAAACATTAAATTCCAGTTTTTAAATAATGACGGTATTTCTTACGACAGTACATCAACTATTTATTTTAAAATTAAAAATGCATCTGGAGTGCCTGTATTTAATTTTCAAAACTACAAATTAAACCCGTCAACCCTTAACGCCGGCGACAGTGCCGTATTAACGTTTGAACTTTTTAACAAAGGACCGCTTAATTTGTATAACGCGGTTGTTTCACTTGAAAATCTTGACCCGGCAGGCGTAGGCGTTAACGGCACGAACCAGAAGAAATTTTCTAAAATATGGGCTGGCACAAAAGAAACGATGTCTTTTAATTTAACAACAAACAGCGCCATGGAAGACGGAAGTTATCCGGTAACGGTTAAGGTTGTATTTAACGATGAAAATGGTACAGAGCATACATACGAGGAAAAATATTTTGTTTCAGTAGGGGCTGGAAACGGCAAAAATGCGGATTTGAGAATTGAAAACGTAAAAGAGCCAAGCGGCATATACGGCGTAAACCAGAATTTTGATTTTTCGTTAACAGTTAAGAATTACGGCGATGCGGCTGCGGAAAACATAAGGGTTTCAGCTGCCGAGTACGGCGAAGGCGGAAACATAGTGCCAAAGAGCAACAGTACGTTCTCACTTAAAGAGCTTCAGCCAGGAAAGTCGGCTGATTATAAATTTACATTTGCCCCTACAGGCAACGCTTCTTCAAGAAACTATACTGTAGAGTTTAAGCTTGAATATAAAATGGGTGGAAAGGACTACACCGTAACACAGTACGGCGGCGCTAACGTTACAAACCCTGATAAGGACGAAGAAGAAGGAGACAAGAAAGAAAGCAAGCCAAAAATAATTGTAAGCGATTATAAGTGCGACCCTGTTATAGTAATGGCAGGTGAAAACTTCGACCTTACAATGACATTTTTAAATACTCATATTGAAAAAGCAGTTAAAAATGTTAAAATGTACCTTACTATGGTTGAGGAAACATCATCGGAAAATGAGAAATCCGGAAACGTATTTACACCTGTAGACAGCAGCAATACATTCTATTATGATTCAATAGCGCCAAAGGGCACAGTGAGCAAAACAATGACTCTCTACACTGTACCTTCAGCTCAGCCTAAAACTTATACCCTTACAGTTAATTTTGAGTACGAGGACGAAAGCGGAAATGAATATACGGCGACAGAGCTTTTGGGCATAAACGTAAAGCAGGTTTCACAGGTTGATACAAGCGAAGTGTTTATACCTGAAACATCTGAGATTGGAATGCCTATAAGCGTATATTTTGATATTTATAATACAGGAAAAGTTGATATAAGCAATCTTAAAGTGAGCCTTGAAGGTGATATTACAACACAGAATAAAAGCACGTATATAGGCAACTGCTCACCTGGCGACAGTAATTATTATGAAGGCAGTTTTTCCGTTAATAACATGGGCTTAAACAACTTTAAGCTTATAATATCATACGATGACCCAAGCGGTGAACAGATTCAGCAGGTTAAGGAATATACCATAAACGGTACAGAGCCTGTTATGGATGAGAACATGGGTGGTGATATGATGATGCCGGAAGATATGGATACTCAGGAGGGTATAAGCCTGAAGGCAAAAATAGGAATAGCTGTTGGGGCTGCCGCCGGCGTTATTATACTTATTGTTGTTTTAAAAATAATTAAGAAAAGAAAAGACGCAAAACTTATAGCTGATGATTTAGATGACGACATGGAAGGAAAGGATGAAAATGAGCAGCTTTGATTTAATTAATATGGCTCTGCGTAATTTGTGGAAGCGTAAGCTGCGGACGTTCCTTACGGTATTGGGTGTTATAATAGGCACTGCGTCAATAGTTGTAATGATTTCTGTTGGTATAGGCATGAATGTGGGATACAGGCAGCAGATAGAAGAAATGGGCAGCCTTTATGTAATAAATGTCAACGCGCCTTATTCATCAGACAGCAACAGTAAAGAAAAAGTGCAGATAGATACTGCAAGCTTGGAAAAATTCAGGAAAATTGAAGGTGTTGAGGCAGTTACGCCTGTTTTGCAGGAGTACTTTACATTAATAGACGGCAGATATGTTTATGACACATCTATTATGGGAATACTGCCTGAAACAATGGAGGCAATGGGACTTGATGTAAGTACAGGCAGGACTCTTCAGGAAGGCGATTCCATGGCAGTTGTGCTCAGCGCTTATGCCAAAACAGGCTTTTATAATCCAAAACTCAGCTGGCAGTACAGGTGGAACGGCTCGCAGTCCATAGAAATTGACCCATACAATGATAAATTTCAGATTACGTATGACAATAATTACGGCACAAAACAAATGGATAAATCAATTAAGCCTAAAAAAATTCAGGTGGTAGGCGAGATGAAGGAAAACGGTCAGAACAGTTACTATACTGTTATGCCTATAGCCGATGTTGAAAAAATAGTTGCTGAAAGAGAAAAATACCAGAAGTCAAAGGGGCAGACAACAAATACAAATAAGAAAAAAGGAGTTTATAATTCTGCCATGGTTAAGGCTGATGATATTGATTCAGTAGAAAGAATACAGCAGGAATTAAAAGACATGGGCTTTGAAACATACAGTCTTGTAGATTATCTTAAACAGACACAGGAAACATCTAAAATGCTTCAGATGGTTCTTGGCGCTATAGGCGCCATATCCCTTATTGTAGCAGCCATAGGCATAGCCAACACTATGGTTATGAGTATTTACGAAAGAACAAGGGAAATAGGCGTTATGAAAGTTATAGGCGCTACAGTTTCGGATATACGCAGGCTGTTCCTGACAGAAGCCGCATTTATAGGATTTATGGGCGGGTTAACAGGCGTTGCCATAAGTTATGGTGTTTCTAAAATAATTAATGTTGTTGGCGTTAATATGGGAAGGCAGACTCTTTCGGCTATACCAATATGGCTTGGTATTTTAGGAATAATATTTGCTACATTTGTAGGCGTGGCGGCTGGATTTTTCCCTGCTGTAAGAGCCACAAAACTCAGCGCTTTAGCCGCTATTAAAACTGAATAAAATTTGAATCTGCTTTAAATTTCAGGTATTTAAGACCGGCGGTTTTCTTTTGCCATGCGTGCTTTAGAAAAGCCGCCGGTTTTTATTGTATTTATAAATATTCTGTAATATAATGTGGTTATATTATTATTTTTTGCGAAAAGAGGTAATAAAATGAAGTATATAGTAATGCTGTGCGACGGCATGGCAGACTACCCCGTTGATGAGTTAAACGGTAAAACACCAATGATGGTTGCCGATAAAATAAATATGGACACCCTTGTTAAAAAATCCACTGTAGGCATTGTTAAAACAGTGCCGGACAATATGAAGCCCGGAAGTGATGTAGCCAATTTATCTGCTATGGGCTACGACCCTGAAAGCTGTTATACAGGCAGGTCGCCTCTTGAGGCTATGAGCATCGGCATTGACATGGCAGATGACGACATCGCTTTCAGGTGCAATCTTGTTACGCTTTCCAATGATGAGCCTTATGAAAACAAAACTATGACAGACTACAGCGCTCAGGAAATTACAACGCCAGAAGCCGCTGAAATAATTAAGACAATAAATGAAAAATTAAAAGACGATGAAATTGAATTTTATGCCGGCATAAGCTACAGGCACTGCATGATTTGGCATAAAGGACCGAATGGTCTTAATCTTACACCGCCGCATGATATTTCGGATAAAAAAATTACTGACTATTTGCCTGATAATAAAAAGCTCCTTTATTTAATGGAAAAGAGCTATGAAATACTTAAAGACCACCCGGTTAACAAAGAAAGAATAAAAAAAGGTCTTAACCCGGCAAATTCCATTTGGCTCTGGGGCGAGGGTACAAGACCTGCTATACCTAATTTTAAAGAAAAATTTGGTCTTAACGGTGCCGCTATTTCAGCTGTAGACCTTATAAAAGGCATTGGCATAACAGCAGGACTTGACGTAATAAATGTTGAAGGCGCTACAGGCAATATTACAACAAATTTTGCTAATAAAGGCAAAGCTGCCCTTAAAGCTCTGTTAGATGGCAAGGATTATGTTTATATCCATGTTGAAGCCCCTGACGAGTGCGGACATAGAGGCGAGATAGAAAATAAAATTAAATCCATAGAGCTTATAGACAGGGATATTATAGGTCCTCTTACAGAAGGTCTTAAAAATGCCGGAGAAGATTTTACAATACTTGTTATGCCGGACCATCCTACGCCTATAGTTACTAAAACCCATGCGCGTGACGCTGTGCCTTTTATGATTTACAGAAGCAACGAGCCGGCAGAAGGCGTTGAAGAATTTGACGAAGAGAGCGCTAAGGAAACGGGTCTGTATGTTCCTAACGGTCCTGCGCTGGCTGAATTATTTTTAAAAAAATAATAGAATTTATTTTATTTACGGTTTCGATTTATATTTCGGAACCGTTTTTTTTTCACTAAAAAACAGTTTAAAAAGTTGTTTTTATATATAAAAGATGTAAGACAAATTTAAAAATAATAATATATATTTTTAAATAAAATAATAATAAATATTTATTTAAAAACATTTTAATTAAAATATAATTAAATTTTAAGTGTTTAAATTACTGTTTTAAATTTATACAGGTTGATTTATAACTGTAAACAGTGTAAAAATTACTTTTGCGGCTGTTTATAATTGGATTTTAAACTTATGCGGTCTGACAACCTGAATGTTATATTGTTTAATTTGCATGTGTTTTAGCGTAATAAAGTGCACTGAAATTAGAACAAATTTACAAAATAAATTAAATGTGTTTTTTTGTATTGACTTTTATACATAGGGGTAATAAAATAACACCAATCAAATTTTTAGTATTTTCAGTGAAGGAGGCAGATATTATGTTTAGTTTAAATTGTAATTCAATAATCAATTCAAAACTTAATCTCGTGAGCCTCGTCAGCCTTATCCTAGTGGATAAGGTCCTTTGTGTTACCCAAAATAGTTATTCGCTGAATAATACGGCTGATGTAAGTGGAGGTTTATAAGCTCTTAAGTAAGATTTTAAGCTGTGCAGTGAGTAACTGTACAGCTTTTTTTTATAAATTTTTAGGCGGGAGGCGAAGCAGATGCTGCTGACAGGTAGTGAGATTGTAATTGAAATTTTAGCTGAAGAAGGTGTTGATACAGTCTTTGGCTATCCAGGAGGTAACGTGCTAAGTTTGTACGATAAATTAGCTGAAAATAAGAAAGGCATAAAACACATACTTACAGCGCATGAGCAGGGTGCTTCACATGCCGCAGACGGATATTCAAGAGCAGGAAACAAAGTTGGCGTTTTAATAGCCACATCTGGACCTGGAGCTACAAATACTATAACTGGTTTGGCTACGGCATTTGCTGACTCAGTTCCGGTTATAGCCATAACAGGAAGCGTCCCCATAAAAAGTGTGGGAACAGACAGTTTTCAGGAAATAGATACGGCAAGCCTTACTTTGGCTGCTACAAAGCACAGTTTTTTTATAAAAGATGTTAATAAAATTGCCGATACACTGCGCCAGGCATTTTATATAGCAAAAAGCGGACGCCCGGGACCGGTGCTTGTGGATATTCCCAGTGATATACAAAAAGAAATGTGTGATTTTGAACCGATTAAAGCTGTAAATACTGACTTTGATGAACCTGAGGCAGATGAAAAAAGCCTTGATGAAGCTGTTGAAATGATAAATAATTCTGAAAAGCCTATAATTTACAGCGGCGGAGGAGTTATTAACTGCGGTGCGGCAAATATTATTAAAACAATCTGCGAAAAATCAGGAGCTTATGCGGCTTTTACAATGATGGGAATATCGGCTATGAGCAATACGCATCCAAAATATTTAGGCATGGCAGGGCTTTACGGCAGAATGGAAGCGTCAAAAGCTATTTCAAAAGCCGACTTAATTGTAGCTGCCGGAGTAAGGTTTTCCGACAGAGGTACTGGAAGCCGTGAAAAATTCGCTCAAAATGCTAAAGTAATTCATATTGACATAGACGGCGCGGAGCTTGGAAAGGTAATAAATGCCAATTTGCAAATAGGCGGTAATTTAAAAAAATCTCTTGAGTACATAGCTCTTCACATAAAAGAAAAAAAGCATGTTAAGTGGGATAAAGAAATAGAAGAATTTAAAAAAGAATTCAATGTTACGGAAACAGAAAGCTTTACACCAAAAAAGATAATAGAAGCCGTAAACGGTTTGACAAATGAATATACGCCGATTGCTACAGATGTAGGTCAGCACCAAATGTGGGTATCAAAATATTATAATTTTAAAAAACCTAAAACGCATCTTACATCAGGCGGGTTTGGAACAATGGGTTACGGTATGGGGGCTGCCATAGGCGCTGCAGTAGCAGCAAAAATGAGGTCGGTGCTTTTTACCGGAGACGGGAGTTTCTGCATGAACTTCAACGAGGTTACAACTGCTGTGAGGAATAATATACCGGTTACGGTAATTGTCCTTAACAACGGAGGTTTGGGAATGATAAGGCAGCTCCAGGATTGTTTTTGCGATGGAAGAAGATTTTCAACAGAACTGGAGAGAAAAACAGATTTCGCTCTTTTGGCAAAAGCTATGGGTGCAAAAGGATACAGCGTAAAAAGCATAGATGAGCTTATAAAAGCTTATAAAGACTCTGAAAAATATAACGGTCCGGCAGTAATTGACTGTTTTGTATCAGAAAAAGAAAACGCTATGCCTATGATACCGCCAAACGGGACAATAGAAGATTTGATGAGATAATAAAAATTTATTAATAGAAGGATTAACATAAGCAGCAAGTATAGGGGGCTAAATTATGGATACATTTAAAATTTATTTAACAGCTAACAACGCGGGAGATTTAATTTTAAGAATAACAGCGGAGCTTCATAAAAGAGGTTTTGAGATAATGGCTTTCAACTACCAGGTTAATTCCGAAAACACAGCCAGTATTGGCATAACAGCAGCTGGTGAAACAAATAAAAAAGAACAGATTTTAAGGCAGCTTAACAGGCTTTATGATATTAAAGAAGCAATTGCTTGTTGATTCAGCTTTTAATTCGGCAAATAAGCTGACGCTTAGCCGATTATATAAACTAAAGAATATATTTATTCCAATTAATTAAAAATGAAAAGGAGAAATGGAAAATGGCAAAGATGTATTACGAGAAGGACTGTGATTTAAACAATTTAAACGGTAAAAAAATAGCAATTATAGGTTACGGCTCACAGGGTCATGCGCATGCCCTTAATTTAAGAGATTCAGGCTGCGATGTTATTGTAGGTCTCCGCAAAGGCGGCAAAAGCTGGCCGGTAGCTGAAAAAGACGGTTTTGAGGTAATGACTGTATCTGAGGCAGCGCAGAAAGCTGATATTATAATGATACTTATAAATGATGAAAGACAGGCTGAAGTTTATAAAAACGAGATTGCTCCATACCTTACAGAAGGCAAGGCAATAGCTTTTGCCCATGGTTTTAATATCCGCTACAAACAGATTGTTCCTCCTGCAAACGTAGACGTATTTATGGCGGCACCTAAGGGACCTGGTCACACAGTACGCTCTCTTTATAATGTAGGTAAAGGCGTTCCTTGCCTTGTAGCTGTTGAGCAGAACGCTTCAGGCAAGGCTTACGATATTGCTTTGGCTTACATAGCTGGTATAGGCGGAGCACGTGCGGGAATTATGGAAACAACAATGCACGATGAAACAGAAACAGACCTTTTTGGTGAGCAGGCTGTCCTTTGCGGCGGTATTGTAGAGCTTATGAAATGCGGTTTTGAAACGCTTGTTGAGGCTGGATATGAGCCGGAAAATGCTTATTTTGAGTGTATTCACGAGATGAAGCTTATTGTAGACCTTATCAACAAAGGCGGCATAGCTGCAATGAACTATTCAATTTCAGATACAGCTGAATTTGGCGAATACTGCTCAGGCTCAAGGGTACTTCCTTACGAAGAGACAAAAGCAAACATGAAGGCTGTGCTTAAAGACATACAGGACGGTACATTTGCCGGCAGATGGATTGCTGAAAATAAGAACGGACGCTGCTTCTTTAACTCAAAACGTGACATGTTAGCTAAACATCAAATGGAAGTAGTTGGAAAACAGCTTCGCGACCAGATGTTATGGAAAAATGACACAAACCTTGACAACGCTTCAAACTAATATTTTTTGTTTGATTGATAAAATACGTTATTGTATAATAAAGCCAAAACATGTGCTCTTAACTGCGCGGAAAGGAAAGGCTTATGAATGACGAATATTTAAAACTGCTGCTCTACAGCAATATAAAAGAAGACTCGGTTTTTATGGGTATTTGCAATATTTACAAAGACTGGGAAAACGGTTTTGAAAATAAAAAAGAGCTTATACACCGTATATATACTCAGATTAAAAAACTTTTGGATATTTCAACAGAGCTGGGCTTTGACGGAAACCTCTGGCATAATTATATAGCGTACTTAATTATGACAAACGAAAATTCTTTCTCCCTTACATGTGAAAGATTAGGTCATGGAGAAGGCAGCGTTAATATACTGGCTAAAAATGACTATAAGGTGTTTAAACGCATATTTGATTTTGATTTTAAGCCTATTGAAAATGATTTAGGCATTGACTGTTTCAGTATAATAACAAATTATAAAGCTATATCCAAAAGGGAAAATATTTATAATAAGGCAGTAAGCCAAGTTGTAAGGAATATAAGCCAAAAAATAGAGCAGGCTGCTGATGAAAATGATATTTTCAAAATAATTACCGATTTTTACAAAGAGTACGGCGCAGGTATTTTTGGCATTAATAAGGCTTTCAGAATTAAAAATGAAAACGGCGAGGTTAAATTTTTGGCTGTTAACAATGCCGATAAAACAAAGCTTTGCGATATTATAGGCTATGAGAGCCAAAAGCAGAAGCTTAGGGAAAATACAGAGGCTTTTGTAAATGGAAAAAGTGCAAATAATGTACTTCTTTACGGCGACAGCGGTACAGGTAAGTCCACAAGTGTTAAAGCCCTTATTAATGAGTATTACGATAAGGGTCTTAGAATGATTGAGATTTACAAATACCAGTTCAGGGATTTGTCGCAGGTAATAGCCCAGATTAAAAACCGTAATTACAGATTTATAATTTATATAGACGACCTTTCATTTGAAGCTGACGAAGTTGAGTATAAATTCCTTAAAGCCGTAATAGAAGGCGGTGTTGAAACAAAGCCGGATAACATACTTATTTATGCTACATCAAACAGACGTCATTTAATTAAGGAAACATGGAATGACAGAAACGATATGGAGTATAATGGAGAGATACACCGCTCAGACACTGTTGAGGAAAAACTTTCGCTATCCAGCAGGTTTGGCGTGCTAATAAATTATTCAAATCCAAACAGACAGGAATATTACGATATTGTAGAAGGTATAGCAAAAAGGTATCCTGATATTAAATTAAGCAAAGAGGAGCTTTTGGCTAAAGCCAATAAGTGGGAATTGCGCCATGGCGGAATATCCGGAAGAACGGCGCAGCAGTTTATTAATTATATAGCAGGAAAATAAATTAATAAGGAAATAAGGATTAAATTAAGGGAATAAAAAATAAGCCTAAAAGTTATTTAAAACTTCAGGCTTATTTTTTTATTCAAAATCAGTATTTGCTTGATGAATCATTTCCGCTGTAAAGAATTGGCGAATCATCTGATGTATTGTTAGTGCTTATGTCAGAAGAATTATCATTTGCTTCTGCTGCGGCAGCTAACTTTGAGTCATTTCTTAAATGGAACTTTTTGAAAAGCTGGTCTAAGAGAGCAGCCTGGCTTGAAAGCTCTTCGCTGGCTGCGGCGCTTTCCTCAGCTGTAGCTGAATTTGTCTGAACAACTGATGATATTTGGTCGATACCGACTGTTATCTGGGAAATTGAGTTTGCCTGCTCTGAAGAAGCTGAAGATATCTTATCCACAACAGTAACAATTTCGTCTTTTTTAGTTATAACAGCATTTAAAGATTCGGCTGTTTCATGAGCTATTTTAGAGCCGTTTTCAACTGCTCTGATTGAGTTTTCAATAAGAGCTGCTGTATTTTTAGACGCTTCTGCGCTTTTGCTTGCTAAGTTTCTGACTTCATCAGCTACTACCGCAAAACCTTTTCCGGCAGAACCTGCGCGCGCTGCTTCAACGGCTGCGTTTAAGGCAAGTATATTTGTCTGGAAAGCTATATCTTCGATAGTTTTTATAATCTTTCCTATTTCAGTGGAGCTGTTTGTAATTTCATTCATAGCTCCCATTAATTCTTCCATTTTAGCGTTGCTCTGTTCCATATCATCGCTTATGCCTTTTACTTTCTGGCTTACGTATCCGGCATTTTCTGCTGTATCTGAAACATGCTGTGATATATCGTTAATTGTAGCGGCTAATTCCTGTATAGAGCTTGCCTGTTCTGTAGCGCCCTGGCTTAAAGCCTGTGCTCCGTTTGCTACCTGCTCCGCTCCGCTTGATACTTGGTCTGAAGTTTGATTTATCTGGTACAAAATAGAGTCAAGATTTCTGTTTATTTTTCTAATTGAAAGGAGAAGAGGTCTGAAGTCGCCTACATAGCTTTCTTCGCATGTTGTGGTAAGAGCAAAGTTGCCGTTTGCCATTTCGCCAAGAAGATATTTCTCGTCATTTATAACAGTTGAAAGGCGCTCTATAAGGTCGCTTGTTGAAGCTGTTAAATCTCCTATTTCATCTTCACTATCTGTTTCATAAACAGGTGTTGTTAAATCGCCGTTTACCAATGCGGCAAGACGTTCAGAACATTTGTTAAGAGGCAGGGAAATTTGGCGTGAGAGCATAATGCCAAAAAGCACAGCGCATACAAATGTTATTATAATAAGGAGAATACAAATAAAGATTATTAATCTTGCTGAAGATTCTATTGAATTTTGTGAATCAGTACCGGCTGCGACTTTGCTGTCCATAACAGAAATTAAAGAATTATAGACAGTGTTGTAGAGAGGGTCTAATTCGTCTACAAGCATTCTTTCGGCAGCAGCGGCGTTTGTCTGTGCTGATATTTCTTTAGAGACACTGCTGTATTGTGACCAAGCCTGCTTTGCGTTATTAAAATAATTCTTTTCATTGTCTGTAGTAATGTTTCTTTCAACAGTGTTAAACAGTTCGTCTATTTGATTTGAAGCTGTATTAAATTCTGTCTTAGCCTGCGCTTTATCAGATGAAGATGTGTAAGTTACAGAATTATGTAAATATAAGTTCATTTCACAGAAATTAGCCATAAGTTTTCCTATGTCTTCCTGGGCAAAACCGTCAGTAACTAAAATGTTTGTGTATTTTGAGTGCATTGACCTTGTAAGAAAAATGCACATAACACTTGAAATACTTGCTAATATGCTAACAAGTAAAAAAGAGATTATTAATTTTTTTCCAATTTTTAAGTGCTTAAACATATAATATACCTCCAATTTATTTTATGAGAGAAAAATGTCCTCACTTTGAAATAATCCTAAAATTCCCTCAATACTATATATCGGTTTAAAATCAGATTCATTAAGTAAAATTTTATATTTTTTTTAAATAAGCCTTATATCTGCCTTTTAATATGCAGATATAAGGCTTTAATTAAAGATTTCACATATTTGCTGCTAATTATCAGATAGACGGATTAAATTAAGTCTTTAAGTCTGAAAAAAGATATATTTTTAACAATTACGGGTTTTGCAGTTTATATTCAGGTGATTTTTACTATGCGGAAATAACATAAACAGACAATAAACAGACATTTCTGTTAAACAATATATTTTATATATTAAATTAAATCATATTTATATTTTTTATAAGCTCGTCTATTTCTTTATGTGTATATACGTTTTCGGTAATATCGTTTGTAGAATGACCCATAATGCGTTTTATAGAAATTTTATTCATTCCGGCTGTGTCGGCAAGGCTTGCGAATGTATGGCGTCCGTCGTGGGGCAAATGCTCCATGTTCAGTTTTTTCATAAGGTTTATATAAATTCTGCGGTATGATGAATAGTTAACCTTACAGCCGTTTTTTTCTATGATATAAACATTGTTTAAATCGCAGCGTCTTTTTATAAACGGAAGTATTTTTGAGTTTATAGGAACAGTACGGTTTTTGCCGGCTTTTGTCTTTGAACCGGCTGTTATATACAATTCTTCTAAGTTAACAGAACTTTTTTTGATGTTTAAAAGCTCCGAAGGACGTAATCCGCTGTAAATCATAATAAGCACAGTATCGGCAAAAGGCTCTGTATTTATTGCATTAAAAAGCCTTTCTATTTCATCAGATGTAAATGCTTTATGAATATTAGAAGCTTCTTTGGGACCTATTTTAGTAAATTTTGCGTAGTTTTTTGAAATAATGTCAAGCTCTATGGCAATATCAAAAAGCTGGTTAAGAAGTGTCTGAACATGGTTTTTTGTCTGCCATTTTCTATCTATGCTGTCAATTATTTTTTGGAGATGGAATGTTTTTAAATCTTTTATTTTAGTGTTGTGTATAGGCGACAGATATTTATATGCCGCCTGGTAAATATATACTCCGCTGTTTGAAAGCGTGCTCAGTTTACGCCTTTTAAACTCACAATATAAATCTGATATTGTATAGTTTATTAAATCAAAGTCGTAAGGAGACTTGTTGTATTCCATAAGAGCCTGAAGCGCTTCCTGAGATGTTTTGTAATAGCCCAGATATTTATACTCCGGTCTTCCGTTTTCTGCTTTATATCCTGTTTGTATCCTTGCTGTAAAGGGTCTACGGCGTGAGCCTGAAAGCTTATATACACTTCCATAACCTTTTGGCAATCGTTTCATTTAAAGTCAGTCCTTTCAAAATTAACAGATTTAATGCACGAATATATTTTAAAAATCTTAGTATGTTTTGCTTTATAATCTACTGATAATTTGAACAAAAATGTGAAAAAAGAGCAATAAAATAAGTGATATAACTATAATATTTCTAAATTATATCAAAAAAGCAGTCTGATTACTAAGTTATTATAAGATAATTTTTACAAAAAGCTGATTTTTAAGATTGGGCAACTTCTATTAAGAATAAATTTTAAATGAAATACTTTAAAACAAAAGTATTGTTGAGAAAAACAAACAGACAATAAACAGACATATCCAATCTAAAATGCTAAAAATATAGTATTGCGGCTGAAATTTATTTTAAATAGTACTTAATTTGCATTTTTTATATATAATAGAATTTAATATGATTTAACATTTTTAAATGTGGATTATAAATTTTAAACTTGATTTTTTTTACTTTAAAAACACTTTTTTACAAATGTTGCTAAAATTATTTGTATATTGTTTACAAAAAAACAAACAATAAATTTAATAAAATCGTAATTATAAAGATAACAAATTGTTGAATTTTTGGGGAAAAAAGGATATAATGTCTACTTAATAAGTACTTCTATTAACAGTATAAATAAAGTTTTTAAGTACTATTTAAAAACTTTTAAGTTTAAACGGTTTTACCGATGTTTAGGAGGGAATTATGTATTGAATTACTTAGATAACAACATGTTTGACTTGTCAAAAAAAGTAATGGATTTTCTTTGGCAGAAGCAAACAATAACATCAAACAATATAGCCAATGCAGAAACTCCCGGATATAAGGCAAAATACATAACTTTTGAGGATGAGCTGCGAAGAAGGCTTGATTCACAGTACGGCAGAACTGCCGGTGAAATTAAAAGAAGCATAGCTTCTGCAAAGCCTGAAATCCATGAAACAGAAAACGAGTCATCAAGAATGGACGGGAATAATGTTAATGTTGATGTTGAAAGCATGGAGCTTGCAAAAACCGCGCTTCAATATCAATTTATGGTTAAAGCGTTTAATGATGACATTACAAGGCTGAGCACTGTAATTAGAGGCTGAAAGGAGCTGTAATTATGAGTTTTTTAAATGCGCTTAACATAAGTGCTTCCGGCATGACTGCCGAAAGAATGCGCCTTGACATAGCGGCAGAGAACATAGCCAATTTAAACACCACAAGGACAGAAAACGGCGGACCTTACAGAAGGAAAATGGTTGTGTTTGAGTCTATTGAAGACAACAGTTTTGCAAATGCCTTTCGCTCAGAGCTGTCAAGGCAGAACAGGGCTTCTTCAGGCGGTGTAAGGGTGGCTGAAATTGTTGAGGACCCAAGTGATTTCCGTATGGTTTACAACCCTGAACATCCTGACGCCGACCAAAACGGGTATGTTCAGATGCCTAATGTCGATTTACTTAAAGAAACAATTGACAGTATGGCTGCAAGTAGGGCGTATGATGCTAATCTTACGGCTTTTAACACAATTAAGACAATGGCTTCAAAAGCCCTTGAAATAGGAAAATAGTTTTAGTTAACAATCTTATTAAATTTAAGGAGAACAACGTATGTTTATATCACAAATTAACGAGATTGCTTCAAACCCATTTTTTAATGATTCCCAAAAAACTGCAAACAACAATAATCTAATATTTGAAAATGTTTTTAAAAGCGCTTTAGAGAATGTTTCTACAAATGAAAAAGGACTTGCACAAGCTGAGTATCTTCTCTCTACAGGGCAGATAGAAGATGCGCATACTGTACCAGCAGCATCTGCCATGGCACAGCTTTCAGTTGATTTCTTGGTTCAGCTCCGAAACAAAGCTTTAGACTCATATAACGAACTAATGAGAATAAGTTTATAATCTGGCGTTTTTTTAATGCTTAATTTATAGACTCAAAGAGGGATATATTTTGAATGAACGAGTTATTTCAATATTAACAAAATTAAAGGAAACAACTAAAAATTTAAACGCCAAGACAAAAAAATTAATAATTATAGGAGTAATCGCTTCGGTAGCTTTATCTGTAGGAGTTGCGTTTTGGCTTAACAACAGACCTTATGTAACCCTTTTTTCCGGACTTAGCACTGAAGAAGCCAGCGAGATTATGGGAAAGCTTCAGGAGGATGGAGTTGACTATCAATATGAATCCCTTTCATCTGGAAGCACAATACTTGTCCCTGAAAGCGAAGGCGAACAGCTCAAGGCAGAGCTTGTTTACGAAGGCTACCCGAAAAGCGGGTTTACATACGATGTTTTTACCAATAATGTGGATTTAACTACTTCGGAGTCTGAAAAACAGTATTATCAGCGTTTAGAGCTTCAGGAAAGAATGGGAGCGACAATCTCCACATTTTTCCCGAATATAAAAGACGCAAAAGTGACAATAGCTTTTGGAGAAGAAAGCAGGTATGTACTTGATACAGGAAATTCATCAAAGGCTACAGCTTCGGTTGCTGTTACGACAAAAGACGGTTCTGACATATCAGATGATGATGTTAGGGCTATGCAGAGGCTTGTATCAAGAAGCATTCCCCAGCTTGAGTTTGAAAGTGTTGCTGTTATATGCAACGGAAAAGATGTTTCATCTACTGAAGAATTGTCGCGCGGAAGCGCTAATGAGCTTAAATTACAGATAGAAGAAGCTTACGACAACAAAATTAAAAATAAAGTACTTGAGATTCTGCTGCCTATATATGGTCAGGACCATGTTAAGGTTTCAGTTAAAAGCGAGGTTGACATAAATAAGAAATTAAGGGAGCTTACCAACTATTCAGCAGAAGATGAAAATAATACAGGCGTAAAATCTTCTGAAACAGCCCATCAGGAAGTTGGAAGAGACGGTCAAGCCGCTGGAGGCGTGCCGGGGACTGAAACAAACGCAGACATTCCGGTTTATACAAGAATCCAGCAGGACGGAACAGAAAATTATATTTTAAGCGATGGAAGCGTTGAGTACCTTGTTGACCAAGTAAAAGAACAGCAGCAGATTGACTCCGGAGATTTATCTGATTTATCAATAGCGGTTATTATTGATACTGATAATCTCAGCAATCAGACAAGAACGCAGCTTGTTTCCCTTGTTGCCAAAGCTGCTGGAATAAGCACTCAGGACAGCGAGGAAAAGATTGAATTAGTAGGCATTCCTTTCCAAAACGACGAAACTCCGGCACCTTCAGATACTAATCTGCCTGACAGAGAACAAATTACGCGCCTGCTTACTATAGGCGGAATTGCTGTAGGATGTTTATTAATATTCCTTATTATACTGCTCTTTATTATTAAGCGCATAAGAAAGAGAATGCGCAGGAAAAAGAACAGCAGAAATGTTGAAGAAAGCCCTGTTATTTATAATACCGCGCGTACTGCTCCGGCTGAAAAAGAGGAAGAACATGATGATATATCAGACTTAATTAACATTAAGAATGAGCGAAGCATGGAACTTAAAAACAAAATCAGGGAAATAACAGAGGAAAATCCTGAAATTTCGGCGCAGACACTTAAATCATGGCTGAGAGGAGGAGAGAAGAATGGAAAGTAAGGAACTGACTCCTGAACAAAAAGCAGCGGCAGTTATTATATCCATGGGAACTGACAAAGCTTCCCAGATATATAAATACTTGAGTGAGGAAGATATTGAATCCCTTACAGTTGAAATTGCTAAAATGCGCCATCTCTCGCCTGAAGAAACAGAGTCTGTGCTGGATGACTTTTATAAAGAGTGCATGACACAAAAAGTAGTTACGGAAGGCGGGCTGGAGTACGCCCGTACCGTACTTGAAAAAGCTTTTGGTCAGCAGACGGCAACAACGCTCCTTGAAAAAGTTGCTAAGTCGTTAAAGACAATGCCGTTTTCATTTATCAGAAAGCTCAACAGCAAGAACCTTTTTTCAATACTGCAGCATGAAAGACCGCAGACAATAGCCCTTGTGCTTTCTTACGCAAACCCTGACCAAGCGGCGGACGTTATTATATCGCTGCCTAAAAATAAAAAGCTAAGGGTGGTAGAGGCTATTGCCAAAATGGAAAGTGCTTCGCCTGAGGCTATTAAAATAGTTGAGGGGCAGATAGAAAAGAAGTTTTCTGCCGTTCTTACTACAGATTATACTCAAGCCGGCGGTATAGATTACATTGCCGATGTTATTAATTACATGGATAGAGGCAATGAAAAATACATATTTGATGAACTTTCAACGAGGGACGCTAAGCTTACCGACGAAATCAGAAAGAGAATGTTTGTATTTGAAGATATTGTTACAATGGACAACCGTTCAATTCAGCGTTTCCTGCGTGAATGCGACCCTAAGGATATTGTCCTTGCACTTAAACAGGCTAATCCTGAGGTTGCAAACCTTATATTCTCAAATGTTTCATCGCGTATGGCTGAGACAATTAAGTCCGATTTGGAAGTTACAGTAAATGTAAGAATCCGCGATGTCGAAGAAGCACAGCAGAGAATAGTAAATATTATAAGGTCTCTTGAAGAACAGGGAGAGCTTGTTATAACAAAGGGCGGAAAGGATGATATTATTGCCTAATCTGCTTAAATTAAACCAGCAGCAGAACCGAATTAAACAATATGAGTTTAACGAGGAACTGCCGGAAGTAAAGCCTGTTATTGCTGAAGAGGAAGAAAGCTCGCCTGAGGTTGAAAGCACAGAGGCAGAGCCTGAAAAAAACGATGTTCATAAAAAAAGGAACACTGCTGAGGAAGAAAGCAAAGCCAGAGAAAAAGCACAGGAAATTATAGATAGTGCTAAATTACAGGCTGAGGAAATATTAAAGAAAGCCAAGCAGGAAGCGCAGGAAATAAAAGAAGACGCTTTGAGAAACGGCAGGCTGGAAGGTTATAAAGCCGGCGTTGAAAAAGGTCGTGAAGAGGCATACAAAGAAATTAAGGATACAGAAGGCATAAAAAGCATAGAGTATCTTAATGAAATAAAAAGCGTAATAAATTCTTTATCCGATGAAAAAGAAAAAATACTGGCACAGTATAAAATGAGCTTAGTGGACATAGCTATTACTGTGGCTGAAAAGGTAATACAGGTTAGCCTTAAAACAAGCGGTGAAATTATTGAAAGAATGATTGTATCTGCTACAGAAAGGCTTGCTTCCAAAGAATGGGTTAAGATTTACATATCAAAAACTGATGCCGAAATGATGATAGAAGGCGGCTTGGACATAATTCATACTTTGTCTAACCTGTCAGATAACATAAAAGTAATTCCGATGGAAAAAGAAAATCAAGGCACATGTATTATTGAATTTCCAGATGAAATTCTTGACGCAAGCGCAAATACACAAGTTGAAAATATCAGAGAAATTATCAGTAATTCAGCTATATAACGGGGAGGAATTTCTACGTTTAGCAGTGTGATTGATTTAATTAAGCGGTCTGAAACAATTAGCCATATAGGTAAAATAGAGAACATAGTAGGTATGATGGTTGAGGCTTCAGGCGGAAACTGCGGCATTGGCGATATAAGCGCCATATACAGCCAAGACGCTAAAGGGCAGGTATTAAGCGAGGTAATAGGCTTTAAAGACGACAAAATACTGCTTATGCCATACGAAAGCACAAACGGCATAACGGCAGGCAGTTTTGTAAGGAACACTAAACAAAGGCTTAAAATACCTGTAGGCGATTTTTTAAGAGGTCGTATTATAAATGCTTTAGGTCAGCCTATTGACGGTCTTGACGAGTTTGACCCAAAAGAGTTTTACCCTGTTGACGATACATATATTAACCCGCTGGAAAGACCGCCTATAACAGAAAAAATGAGCTTTGGCGTAAAAGCCATAGATGGAATGCTTACTATAGGAAAAGGTCAAAGAGTAGGCATATTCGCAGGAAGCGGTGTAGGAAAAAGCACCCTTTTAGGAATGATAGCTAAAAATGTAAAGGCTGATATAAACGTAATTGCCCTTGTGGGCGAGCGTGGCAGAGAAGTTTTGGAATTTGTTCAAAAAGACTTAGGCGAAGAAGGTCTTGCGCGGTCTGTTCTGGTAGTTGCGACAAGCGACCAGTCGCCAATGCTTAGAATGAAGTGCCCAATAGTGGCAACGGCTATTGCTGAATATTTTAAAAACCAGGGCAACGATGTTCTGCTTATGATGGACTCACTTACAAGATTTGCCATGGCTCAAAGGGAGATAGGTCTTGCTGTTGGTGAGCCGCCTATCGCAAGGGGATATACCCCGTCTATTTATTCTAAATTTCCTAAGCTTTTGGAAAGAAGCGGAAATTTTAAAGAAGGTTCTATTACAGGCATTTATACCGTTTTGGTTGAAGGCGATGATACAAATGAACCTATAGCCGATACTGTAAGAGGTATTTTGGACGGACACATTGTCCTTTCAAGGAAACTGGCTAACTCTAACCATTTTCCCGCAATAGATATTAATGCCAGCATATCTCGTCTTATGTCAACAGTTGCTTCAAAAGAGCATAAAGAACTGGCATCTAAAATAAGAGATATACTGAGTATTTACAGCAAAAACGAGGACTTAATTTCAATAGGCGCTTATAAAGCCGGGACTAACGGTCCTTTGGACTATGCTGTTTCTAAAATAGATAAAGTAAATGAGTTTTTAACTCAAGATATTAATGAAGCTTTTTCTTTTGAAGAGACGTTAAATAAAATGAGGGAAATTTTAAATGATTAAATTATTACGTGGTGATGACTTATGAAAAAATTTTCTTTTCGTTTAGAGCCTGTTTTAAAGTACAAAAGCGACATGCTGGAAATTTTAAAAAACGACCATGCAGAATCAGTTAAAAAAGTTAATGAGCAAAACAGAGTTGTAGAGAAGCTTAAAAATGAAGAACAGATTTCTGTTTTAAATTTTGATTCAAAAAAAGCAAATGGCATTACTATTGCCGAGGCGGAGCTTTATGAAAAATATATAATAAGGCAAAACCAGCTTATAAAAGAAGAAACATCTAAGCTTAACCAGCTGAAAAAAATTGAAGCTGAGAAAAGAGAAAAAATGGTTGAAGCAAAAAAAGAAATGCTTTCTATTGAAAAACTCAAAGATATTAAAATAAATGAATACAGGAAAGAAGAACAAAAAGAAAACGAATTGTTTATTGAGGAATTTATATCAAGCATGAAGTTTAAGACAGAAAAACTTTAAGTTTGGTATTTAATTCAATAAATAAAAATTTTAAAAGGAGGTGAACAGGAGTGGCGTCAGGAAATATGGCAGTTAACATAAATATTTCAAAAATTATGCCGGATTCTTCGTCCGCAGCAAAAGCTGTTGATGATAAAGCCGCAGGTCAGAGCAGTTTTAAAGACACAATTAAAAATGAAAGCGATAAGCTCAACAAAAAAACAGACAGCAATGCTGATGGTTCAGGAAAAACTGATAAAGCAGATAAAACAGATGGCAAGGACAAACTTAATGACAGTGCCGGAAATGATAAGCCAAATGAGACAGCCCAAAACATTGGCATATCACAGGTACAGCTTGTTTATGGAAGTTTTTTAATTAATAATAAAGATTTTTCAGTATTTTCCAATGAAAATACATATATTACATCAGTTGCGCCGCAGCAGGCTGACGAGGTTAAAAGTGTTTTAAATGTGCCTTATGCTCAGGCAAAAGCAGCAGGTACAGCACAGATTTTAAATTCCCAAAGCGCTGTTGCTGCAAACACAGAAATTAATAAAGAGGCTTCGCAGTTTGATTTGAATAATATTAATTCTGCAATAAAAAAAGCGGATTCAGGCAGCATCACCGCTGATTTAAGCAAAATGCCGGCTGACGGAAACTTACAGAACTTATCTAATAAGCCGCAGGATACCGCTTTAAATGAAATTTCATCAGGCACAGTATTAAGGAATTTGAATGCATACAGTGAGCAGGTTACAGATACAATCAAAAATACAGTAATTGAGCAGTATTCAAAAAATGACAATGATAATGAAAAGAACATTGTTACCGGTTTTGAATCAGCGCTTCAAACAGTACAAAGAACGCCGAAAGGCGATGTTTTGCAATTTAAAGTTGCCGACGCTCTGCCTTTAAACAGCAGCGAGGCTATGGATAAATTGGCAGATAAAATTATTGTCCATGGCAGCAACGAGTTTGATTTGCTTCTGGAGCCTGAAAATTTAGGCAAAATCCATGTTAAGCTTGTTTTTGAAAATGGCGAAACAAAGGTTTCAATCCTATGTTCAACACAAAAAGCTTTGGAAGCTTTAAACGGCAGTACTGATAAATTAGCCGCTATTTTGGAAAACAGAACAGGCAATACAACATTTGTTCAGGTTAACCAAAGCGAGGAACAGGCATACCGCCAAGATTACCAGCAGCAAAAAGGCGGCGAACACAATTATCAAGGCGATGAAAGAAAGGATAAACGTCAAAAGAACGAAAAATCATCTGACTTTTTGGAGCAAATGCGTTTAGGTCTTGTTTAATATTTAAGAAAGGAGCGGTTAATTTGGCTAATGAATATGTAAATTCAATAGCCCGCACTTCTTCGGCATACAGCCAAAGTTCAAGTACGGCTAAAAGCAGGGATACATCCGGTACTTTGACAATGGACAGCTTCCTTTTGCTTATGGCAAAACAGCTACAAAACCAAGACCCTATGAATCCAACAAGCCAAGACAACTATATGATGCAGCTTGCCCAAATGGCGGTTGTTGAGGCTATGACAAGCATGACGCAGGTTTCTGTAAGCACTTATGCTTCCTCAATGGTTGGCAAAGAAGTTACTGTTGCGGACTATGACTCAAAGGGAAATATAACAACAGTAACCGGTACAGTTACCGGCATCGCTCTTTACTACGATGAGCCGGTTATATTCATAGGCGATAAAGGTTATACAATGTCACAGTTAATGTCAGTAGGCAAGGTGCCAGAAGGCTCTGATAGTTCTGGCGCAGAAAACAGCGGACAGACAGATGAAACAAGCATAATTTGATAAATGCGAAAGCGGTTTTTTAAACTGAGTTTGGAGGTGGGCGATGGTTGGAAATATTAATGATTTAAAAATACGCCAAATACAGGCGCCGGAATTTTTGCCGGTAAAAAATGAGGTTAAAGACCAAAACAGCAAGCAGAGTTTTTCGGACATATTAAATGAAAAGCTGAAAAAATCCGAATCATTGCAGTTTTCCAAACATTCAAAAGAAAGAATACAGCAGCGCGGCATAAATGTTACCGACTCGTTAATAGAGCAGCTGAACACGGCGGCTGACAACGCAAGGGTTAAAGGAGCCAAAGATGTTGTTATGATAGGTCGTGAGGCGGCGTTTATAGTTAACATACCTAATAATGTTGTTGTTACTGCCATAAACGGCAGTGAAATGAAAAATAATATATTTACAAATATCGACAGTGCTGTACTTTTATAAACTGGACCCAAAAGGGAGGTTTTGAGTTATGTCTGAAGTACATAACTTATGTGCAGCTTTTGAGGAGGACGTAAAGAAATGTTAAAATCAATGTTTTCTGGAGTTTCGGGTCTTCGTGCGCACCAGAACAAAATGGATGTTATAGGCAATAATATAGCCAATGTTAATACAGTTGGGTTTAAATCTGGAAGAACAACATTTAAGGATTCTATTTATCAAAACTTATACGGCTCAAGCGATGGAAACAATGTTTATGGCGGTTCTAACCCAAGCCAGATTGGTTATGGCAGCCAGGTTTCAGCAATCAGCGTTGATTTTTCTACAGGCAGCTATGAGCCTACAGGTATAGGTACTGACTGTATGATTGACGGAAACGGATTTTTTATTGTAGGACCTAAGCTTAGCGAAGATGAAATGGACGAAGGCGTAAGCAATGAAGTTGATGACAACCAGCTTTCACAGTTTTATTTAACAAGGGTTGGTGAGTTTACAATTGACGGTGACGGATATCTTGTAGACGCCAATAAAAATGTTGTTTACGGTTTTGTCCCTGATACAGCGGCTATAGGCACAGGGGATATTACTGACGGTATGGATACAATAGGCGATGGAGACAATACTACTTATTCAACTCTTAAACCTATAAGGCTTCCTGTTACTACAGATGACGCTACTGAGCTGCCTGACATTACATACGATGATGAAGAAAGGCTTAACCTTTCAAGCATAAGCATAGACTCAAACGGTGTTATAAGCGGTACGGCACCTAATGGAAATACATATAAATTCGGCATTATAGCTGTATGCAATGTAACTAACCCAAATGCTTTGCAGAATACCGGTAATTCATACTACAAGGCGGTAAGCAATACAGGTTCGTTGCAGGCTTTCCAGCCGGGAGAAGGAACAACAGGAATTTTAAGAACAAGCTGTCTTGAAATGTCAAATGTTGATTTAGCTACTGAGTTTTCAAACATGATTACAACTCAAAGAGGATTCCAGGCATGCTCTAAAATGATAACTGTTTCTGATGAAATGCTTGAGGAATTAGTCAACATGAAGCGTTAAATTGTATGCATTGGCTGGGAGAAAGTAAAAAGCTATCTCCCAGCCGTATATTGAATTTTAACTTATTTATGAAGGTGATTTAATGATTAAGCTTACAAAATTAAGCAATGAACAGTTTGTTATTAATGATTCTCAAATAGAATGCATTGAGTCTATACCAGATACAAAAGTAATTATGATGAACAGGGAATTTTTTCTTGTAAGAGAAACACCAGATGAGATTATTAAGAGAATAATAGATTTTAAATCTCGTATAAACTATGAGACTAATAAAATGGCATCTAATAATTAAAATGACTAAAGAGGGCGTGACTTTATATGGATATTACGACCATTGTTGGTATTATAGCCGGGTTAATACTTATATGTTTCGGAGTTGTTTTTGATCCGTCGGACACTTCCATTTTTGTTTTCGGCAACTTAATGAATTTTGTTGATATACCGAGTGTATTTATTGTACTTGGCGGTACAATAGCAGCGGTTGTTGCTTCATATCCGGCAAGCACTTTAAAGCAGATTCCAAAACATATAAAGATTTTGTTATCTGGCAGTAAGTATAACCCTATGGAATATATAGATTTGCTTGTTGAGTTCTCGCAGGTAGCGCGTAAAAACGGTCTTTTGACACTTGAGGAAATGGCAAACAGACAGACTGACCCGTTTTTTAAGCAGAGCATTATGCTTATTGTAGATGCTACTGACCCGGAAAAAGTTAAATCAATGCTTAATAATGATTTGGATTACTTAGCTGAAAGACATGCGGATTCTGTAAGCATATATGAAAAGGCTTCTTCTGTCGCACCGGCTTTTGGTATGATTGGTACTTTAATTGGTCTTGTTAATATGCTTAAAAACATGAACTTAGACGGCTCTACAGGAGCATCGTCCCTTGGCTCGGATATGTCAGTTGCCCTTATAACTACTTTTTACGGCTGTATACTTGCTAACCTTATTTTTTCACCTATAGCTAAAAAACTTAGTATAAGAAATGATGAAGAATATCTTTGCAAACAGATTATAATTGAAGGCGTTTTATCCATTCAGTCTGGTGAAAACCCTAAATTTATGAAAGAGAAACTTATTTCTTATCTTTCTCAAAGAGAAAGGGAGATGGCACTTGGCGGCTCAGGCGGTAATAAAAAAGGCAGATAATAAAGTATCGGGGAATTATATTTAATTCATTTATATTTTACAAAAACGGATGTGCAATTATGGCTATGAAAAAGAAAAAAAGCGGCAACGGCGGAGCTAATTGGATGGATACTTATGGCGATATGGTTACATTATTGCTGTGCTTTTTTGTACTGCTTTACTCAATGTCCAGTATAGACAGTGAAAAATGGGAGCTTTTGGTTAAAAGCTTTAACCCGGATGCAACTGAATTGTCGCAGATAGTTACAACACAAGAGAAAAACGATTATGAATACCCTGTTAAGGGCGGCATGGATTTACCTGAAAACGCCGATGGATTTGATCAGTTATATTACGCGCTTTCACAGTATATAAGCAATAACAACCTTGAAAGCAGTATTGAACTTTCAAAAGGCGATGGTTTTACATTTATTACATTCAGGGACAACGTATTTTTTGACGGCGACAGCTATGTCCTTAAAGACGAAGGCAAGGCTGTACTTGATGAGTTCTGCAACGCAATTGAAACAGCGGTGGATTCTATAGAGGAAATACAGATATTGGGACATACATCTCAAGCAAGCCCGGATGTCCCTAACGAGCCTGTAAGCGACAGGTTTTTGTCTTCAAACAGAGCTACAGAAGTACTGCTTTATATACAGGAAAAGAATATTATAGACCCGGCTAAGCTTGTTTCATGCGGTTATGGACAGTTCAGGCCTATAAGTTCTTTTGACACGCGAGAATCACGCGCTAAAAACAGGCGTGTTGAAATTTTGGTAACTAAAACAGACAGTGTTGTTAAAAGTCTTGATGAATACTACAAAGAAGTTTACGGCACGGAAACTGGAGAAAATTAATAAATGCTGAAGGGAGGGAAAGCTGAAATATGTCCGAGGTACTGTCACAAAGCCAGATAGATGAGCTTATAAACTCAATGAGAAGCGGCGAAACTAAAAATGAGCCGGAGAAGAAAGAGAAAAAGTATAAAAAATATGATTTCTACAGCCCTAAGAAATTTACCAAGGATAAATTAAAGCTTTTATCCGGCATATATGAAAATTACGCCAGGTTATGCTCTTCAAGGATTAATAATCTTGTCCGTATTGCCAGCACTGTAAATGTTCTTGAGGTAGAGGAGCAAAGATACTATGAATTCAGCAATGCGTTAAATGACAACGACATGCTGACTTTAATTAATGTTACACTGCCTAACGGCATGGTATATGGTCCGGTTATACTGCACTGCACAAACCAGCTTATTTTATGCATGATAGACAGAATGATAGGCGGTACTGGAGAAGACGCTAAGGATATGCCGGATTCATACGTTTGTACCGATATAGAGATTTCGCTCTACCGCAATATTGCTAAGTATCTTGTCGCCATTATGGGCGATGGATGGGCTGACTATATAGACTTGAATTTTACATTGGATAAAATTGAAACCAACCCCGGAATGATGCAGAAAATAGGCAGGGATGAAACTACCGTAATAGTTGTTATGGAAGCGGAAATAGGCGATATTGTGGGAAAAATCAATATATGTCTGCCAAGTAATTTCCTGCTCGGTGTTTTCCATACATTTGAGGAAAAACCGGAAAAGAAGAATCCTGAGGATGAAACCACAAAAGATATTTTTGAGGGAATTAAAACAACGCCTATGGAAATTAGTGCTGAACTTGGTAAATCGACAATTTTGCTCAAGGATTTATTTACACTCCAAGTTGGGGATGTAATTAACTTAAATAAACCTAAAGACTCGGATGTCTTCATTTATATAGAAGGTGAGCCGTGGTTTAAAGGTGAATTAGGTAAATACAATAAAAACATGGCGGTTAAAATTAACGAGGTTTATGATAAAAATTTAGTTTCGTCCAAAGGAGAATAGGAACACATGAATTCAAAGATTTTTAGCTCTATGGAAATAGACGCAATTGGCGAGATATTAAATATCAGTTTAGGCGCCTCAGCTACGGCAGTTTCTACAATGCTTGGCAAAAGAGTGGATATTACTACGCCTGATGTGGAAGTTGTTTCATACGATGAGTTTGAATATTCTGATATGGAACCTGCCATAGCTGTTGAAATTACATATATTTCAGGTCTTAGCGGAAGCAATATTATGCTTCTTAAAAGGCAGGACGTAAGAATGATTGTTGGGCTCCTTATGGGAATTGAAATTCCCGATGAGGAATTTGAGCTTAACGAAATGAATACCAGCGCTATATGCGAGGTTATGAACCAGATGATGGGCGCTTCTTCCACCGCTCTTTCGGAGTTTTTAGGCGAGGTTGTAAATATTTCAACACCGGTGTCTTATGAAATAAAGGATGTCGACAGCTTTAAGAAAAAATGCTTCGGTGACGAGGACGAAATGGTTGTCGTTAACTTTAAACTTAATATAGAAAATATTGTAGAGAGCCGGTTTATGAATCTTATGCCTATAAAATTAGCTAAAAAGCTTATTTCGGCATTTGGCATGGGATTTGGTCTTGAAAACTTTGGTGAAGAAGAAAACAGCAATGAGCAAGCCAAGGAAGAAGTAAAACAGACAGCAAAGGAAGAAATTAAAGAAGAAAAACCGCAGTCATCCTCGAAAGTGCTTTCACAAGAAGAAATAGAAAAACTGCTTAACAGCAATTTAACTCAGGATGACAGCCAGTCAACGGCAAGTAAAGAAAAAACAGTACCGCCTGCGGCAGCTGAAAGCGCTGCAAATACAGCTGCACCTCAGGCACAAGCAGCAGCATCTTATACTCAGCCTGAGCAGACTGCATGGCAGAATCAGCAGATGGTTCAGGGATATGGCGCGCCTGCGGCGTATCCGGGACAGATGCCGGGGCAGGGAATGAATATGAACCAGTTCTACGCACAGCCTGAGCAGAAGATGATTAACACACAGCCTTTAAACCCAAGACAGTTTTCAATGACGGAATCTCTGGGTGAAGAGCAGGCTGAAAACTTAGCTTTAATTATGGATGTGCCTTTGGAAATATCAGTTGAAATAGGCAGGACAAAAAAAGTAATTAAAGATATACTGGAGCTTACAACTGGCTCTCTTGTTGTGCTTGATAAGCTTGCAGGCGATCAAGTTGATATATATGCCAACGGACAATGCATAGCTAAAGGCGATGTAGTTGTTGTTGATGATAATTTTGGCGTAAGAATTACCGAAATTGTTAAAAAAGATGAATTTTTAAAAGGCAAACAATAAAACCTAATAAAAGGAAGGAAGATAACAAATGGCAAAGATTATGTTGGTTGACGATGCGGCTTTTATGAGAATGATGGAGAAGGATGCTTTAGTTAAAAACGGCTATACTGATATATATGAGGCTACAGACGGAGCCGAAGCTGTTGAAAAATATGACGAGTTAAAACCGGACCTTGTAATTATGGATATTACAATGCCTAACATGGACGGTTTAGAGGCGCTTAAAGCTATTAAGGCAAAAGATGCCAATGCGCTTGTTGTTATGTGTTCAGCTATGGGTCAGGAAGCTATGGTTATAGACGCATTAAAATCAGGGGCTAAAGACTTTATAGTTAAGCCTTTTAAACCAGACAGGTTAATAAAAACTGTTTCAACTTTAATTGGTTAAAACTGCTGTTTAAGGGAAGTGTTTGAAATTTGGGTGATATTTTAACATTAGCGGGTCTGATTCTTACTGTAGGTGTAATACTTATATTAGCCTATATCTGTTCAAAATATATAGGTCGCTCAATGGTTGGGTACAAAAGTTCGCATAACATGAAAGTAGTTGACAGTATGGCGCTTGGACCAGATAAAAGCCTTATTATTGCTAAAGTTTTAGATAAATATTTCCTTTTGGGCGTTTCTTCCGGAAGCATTAGTATGTTAAAGGAAATGCCGATTGAGGAATTAGGGGCGTTAGCGCAGAATGAAAATAAAGACAATTTAGGCATACCCCAGTTTAAGAGTGTTTTTTCTGACATACTGTCAAAAATGAAACGCTGATTTGTATTGGAGAAAGTTATATGAATGACGCAATAGTTAATATTAATGGAAGTAATGTACAGACATTAGAGCTGTTTTTCCTGCTTACGGTTATGATGCTTCTGCCGTCAATAATTATTATGATGACGTCCTTTACGCGAATAATTATTGTGCTGTCTTTTACAAGGACGGCAATAGGCACTCAGCAGACACCGCCTAATATGGTTTTAGTTGGAATTGCCCTGTTTCTAACGCTTTTTATTATGTCGCCTGTATTAGACGAAATTAATGAGCAGGCGTATATACCTTATAAAAACGAAGAGATAACTCAGGAGGAAGCGCTTGAGAGGGCTTCTGTGCCATTAAGGTCATTTATGCTTAGACAGACCGAAACGGAATCCCTTAACATGTACCTTGATTTTGCAGGAGAGGAAATGCCGGAAAACTTAGACGAGCTGCCTATGCGTGTAGTAATACCGGCGTTTATGACAAGTGAGTTAAAGCGTGGTTTTATAATAGGATTTTTGCTGTTTATACCGTTTTTGCTCATTGATATGGTAGTATCAAGCGCTTTAATGTCTATGGGTATGATTATGCTGCCGCCCGCTACAATTTCTCTGCCGTTTAAACTGCTGTTGTTTGTTACAGTCGATGGCTGGCAGCTGTTGTTTAATACATTGGTAAAGGGCTTTAGCTGATGGGAGGAGTGTTAATTGGATAACTCTCAGGTTCTTGATATTATGCGCGCAGCCCTGATGGTTGGTGTTAAGCTATGTGCTCCTACGCTTTTAATAAGTATGGTTGTAGGCATACTTATATCCATAGTTCAGGCTGCAACACAGATTCATGAACAGACTATAACATTTGTTCCTAAACTCATTGCAATAACGGCAGTGCTGCTTATAACCGGTTCTTGGATGCTTACGGTGTTGCAGGAGTTTACAAGGGAATTATTTATTATTATGCAGGGATAGATTGATTGTAAAGGGCATTTTATATGTTTGGAATGAATAATATTTTGCTGTTTTCACTTATCGCAATGCGTGTAAGTGGGTTTATACTTTTTAACCCTATATTAGGCAGGCAGAATATACCGGCTGTTGTTAAAACCGGAATAATACTGGCTCTGAGTTTTATTATTATTTCTTATAAGCCGTATGAAACAGTTACGGCGGCAAATACGGTTGAGTATGCTGTTTTGCTTATAAAGGAGCTTGGCTGCGGCTTTGCTATAGGAATAGTAACTAATATGTTTCTTTATGTCATTATTCTTTCCGGCGAAGTTATGGATTTGCAGATAGGTCTGTCAATGTCTAAAATATACGATGCGCAAAGCAATATTTCATTATCACTTACTGCCACATTTTTTAATCTTTTGTTTATGCTTCTTTTCTTTACATCTAACGCGCATTTGGCATTGATACGGCTTTTTATAAATTCAGGCGATATAGTGCCTTATGGAAGCATTGTTTTTGACAATGTGCTGAGTTCAGCTGTACTTACTGTGTTCTGCGACTGTACTGTTTTTGCCATAAAGTTTGCAATGCCTGTTATGGCTTCTGAAATACTGGCTGAAGTAGGCGTCGGCATTATGATGAAGGCTATTCCGCAGATAGATGTATTTTCCGTAAATATTCAGGCAAAAGTGCTTCTGGGCATTGTGCTGCTTTTTGTAATGTTTACGCCTATGTCTGAATTTATTGAGAATTTGATAGAATTAATGTTCCAGCGTATACAGGAAGTGCTGTCTCTTATGGTTTAAAGGGGGGATAGTTTGTGGCCGGAGAATCAAAGACCGAAAAGGCCACGGACAAAAAGCGGCGTGACGAACGTAAAAAGGGAAATATATTCTTAAGCAATGACATAATTACACTTGTATCGCTTATGGGTGCTTTTTTCTTAATGAAGCTATATTTTCCAAGTGTTTACGTATGGATTAAGCAGTATTTTACTGAGTACATTAATTATGCCGGGACAAGAATGGAAATTACAAATGATGTAGTTTTTGATATGGCTATTGATTTTGTTATTGCTTTTATAAAAACAGCAATGCCTGTTATGCTGGTGTCTATGGCTCTTATTATAATATCTACTGTTTTTCAGACTAAACTGCTTTTTACAACAGAAAGTCTTATGCCTAAATTCAGCCGGCTCAGCCCTCTTGAAGGCATAAGGCGAATTTTTTCGGTTAGAAGCATTGTTGAAGTTTTTAAAGGACTTATAAAGATTATTATTTTATTCGTAATTTTATATAACTTTGTTAAAAAGCATATTCTTAACTTTCCGGAATTGATGTCCGTTGATTTAATATCATCATGCGCTTTTATGCTTGAGATGATAATGGATATGGTAATTAATATAGGCATAGCTTTTACGGTTATCTCTGTTTTTGATTATTTCTACCAGTGGTGGGAATATGAAAGGCAAATGAGAATGACTAAAGAAGAAGTTAAAGAGGAATATAAGCAGATGGAAGGCGACCCGAAAGTTAAGGGCAAAATTAAAGAAACACAAAGGAAAATGGCTATGTCAAGAATGATGCAGGCAGTGCCTGATGCCGATGTAGTTGTTAAAAACCCTACACACTTTGCCGTAGCCCTTAAATATGATTTGAATAAGAACAGCGCGCCTATTGTTGTGGCAAAAGGTCAGGACGAGCTTGCCCTTAGGATTATACAGGTTGCCGAAGACAACGATGTGTATGTTGTTGAAAACAGACCTTTGGCAAGGGCGCTGTATGCCTCTGTTGATGTAAACCAGGAAATACCAGCCGATTATTACGGAGCTATTGCCGAAATACTTGTTTATGTATATAAACTTAAAAAGAAATTGTGACTTTGACTTTAAAATGGAGAATCAGGAATGAAAAGTTTATTTAATAATGCCATTTCATTATTTGTTATAGTTATTGTTCTTTTAATATTCATACCTTTGAATCCGTTTGTAATAGATATATTCTTTATACTTAATATATCATTATCGTTTATTATTCTTCTTATAACAATGAATATTAAGGAACCTCTTGAATTTTCTATTTTTCCTTCACTGCTTTTGATAACTACATTATTCAGGCTTGGACTTAACATATCATCAACAAGGCTTATACTTACCCGTCAGGGTGAAGCCGGACAGGTGATAAAGGCTTTTGGTACATTTGTTCTTCAGGGGAATATTATAGTCGGCGTTCTTATATTCCTTATTATAGTTTTAGTTCAGTTCATAGTTATTACAAAAGGCGCTGAAAGGGTTGCTGAAGTTGCCGCAAGATTTACTTTGGACGCTATGCCGGGCAAACAGATGGCTATTGACGCGGATTTAAGTTCCGGCTTAATTAATGAACAGGAAGCTAAAATAAGGCGTTATAAAATACAGAAGGAATCTGACTTTTACGGCGCAATGGACGGTGCCACAAAGATTGTAAAAGGCGATGCCATAATGTCTATTATTATAACGTGTATTAACTTTATTGCCGGAACAATAATAGGCATGCTGCAGTCAAGCATGTCTTTTACGGAAGTTCTTCAGGTTTATTCAATAGCAACTATAGGCGACGGACTTGTTTCGCAGATACCAGCGCTGTTGATTTCTACATCAACAGGTATGATTGTAACAAGGGCTGTTTCTGAAGGCAGCTTAAACTTTGATGTATCAAAGCAGTTTTTAGCGCAGCCAAGGTCTATTATGATAGGCGGAGGCATACTGGCTGTTTTGGCTTTTATACCTGGCATGCCGCATTTTCAGCTTGTAATAATATCTGCGGCTTTAATAGCTTTAGGCTATACTGTTTCAAAGAGAATTAAGGCTGATGCCCAGATGGCTGAAATGGCTGAGGAAACTGTACCGCAGGAAGAAGTCCAGGATAATTCCTATAAAGATATAAACAGCGTTTACTCGCTTTTAAACGTGGAGCCTATAGAAATGGAGTTTGGCTACAGCCTTATACCTTTAGCCGACGAGTCCAGCGGCGGAAAACTTATAAACCGAATAGTTATTTTCCGGCGGCAGTTTGCCCAAGAAATGGGTTTTGTTATTCCGTCTGTAAGGCTGCGCGACAGCTCAAGCCTTAACACAAACCAGTATGTTATAAAGATTAAAGGCGAAGAAGTGGCAAGAGGCGAGATTTTAATTGATTATTATTTGGCTCTTGAGCCGCCCAACCCTTCAGGCGATATAGACGGCATAGAAACAATAGAACCGGCTTACGGAATACCAAGCAAATGGATTACGCCTGATTTAAAAGAAACTGCCGAGATTTACGGATATACTGTAATAGATCCGCTTTCGGTTATGGTTACCCATTTGTCTGAAATAATACGCCAGCATGCCTATGAGCTTTTAACGCGAAACGAAGTTATGCAGCTGCTGGAAAATTTGAAAAAAACATCAAAAGAACTTGTAGAAGAGGCTTTTCCGAATGTTATTTCGTACGGCACTTTCCAGAAGATACTTTCAAACTTATTAAAGGAAGGAATACCTATAAAGGACTTAAACACTATTTTGGAATGTATTGTTGATTCGTCATCTGATACAAAAGACCCTGATACACTTCTTGGAAATATCCGTGTGGAGCTTAAACGTACCATAACAAGAAAATTCTGTGAAAACGGTCAGATGAAAGTAATGACTCTTGACGGAGAGGCAGAAAGACTTATAGCTTCCAACCTTGTGAAGGGAGAAAGGGGCATTTACCTTGCTTTAAGTCCTGATGTAATGCAGAGGTTTATAAGCAAGCTCTCTGAAAATGTTAAAAAATTCAGCGACCTTTCTCAGCCGCCTATACTTCTTACAAGTCATGTAATAAGGCTTTATGTCTACCGGCTGATAGAACAGTTTTTTCCTAATGTATACGTTTTGTCATTTAATGAAATAGCAAATAATGTGCAGATACAGGCAGTTGGCAATATTACGCTTGATAATAAATAATAATTGGTGATGCTTTTATGATTGTGCATAATGAATTTGAAGAAAAAAGCAATGAAGAACTACTTGAAGAATACAGCCGCACAAAAGACCAGCGCTTAAAGCAGGAAATTGTATTAAGGTATATATATTTAATTAAAAGCATAGCCATACAATTCCGTGGCGTATACTCTAATTTTGCGCAGGTTGAAGACATAGTAAATGAAAGCGTAGTGGCACTTATGAAGGCAGTTGATAAGTATGACCCTAAAATGAACACAAAGTTTGAAACTTTTGTTTCAAAACGCCTGAAAGGTCTTATTATTGATATAACAAGAAAGCAGGACTGGGTGCCGAGGACAATACGAAAAGAACTTAAAGATTTAGACGAAGCCACAAAAGCGCTTTATGAAAAACTGGGCAGGTTCCCAACTGACCAGGAAACAGCCGATTATTTAAACATAAGTTTGGAAAAATATTTAAAAATAGCCGGCAAGTCCAATGTTTACAACTTAATTTCGCTGGACAGCTTTTTAACAGAGCAGACCGGCGAAAGAAGTGATAAAAATTTAATAAGCAAAGAACAGCTTCCAGAAGAGCAGGTTGAGGGCAAAGAAATGCGCAAAGTTTTAAAAGAAGGTCTGCTCAGCTTAAAAAAGAATGAACAGTTAGTCCTTTCTTTATACTACAGGAAGGAGCTTACAATGAGGGAGATAGCTGAAGTTATGAACTTGAGCAAACCGAGGATTTCTCAGATACATGCCAATGCCATCAGGAAGCTGAGGATTTATATGGAAAAAAATTACTCAATGGAGGGAATACATAATGTTTCAGGGATTTTATAATCTTGCTTCAGGAATGATTACACAAAATAGGAATCTTGACATTGTAAGCAACAATATCACAAATTCCCTTACTCCTGGATACAAAAAAGACACTATGACTTCAAGCACATTTCAGGAAGAAATGATTTCAAGGACAGGCAATTTGGATAAAAGCTCGCCTCAGGCGTTAAACAACATTGCCATGATTCGTACTGCAACTGGTGTTGTAACCGACTACACTCAAGGGCAGCTGGAAGAAACAGGAAACCCTCTTGATATGGCTTTAACATCAGACGGGTTTTTCCAGATACAGACACAAAACGGATATGTATATACAAGAAACGGTTCTTTTGTTATAGATGATGGAGGCTATCTTGCTTTGCAGCCGGTAGGTCGTGTTATGGGCACAAACGGCGCAGGGATATATTTGGGAACTGACGACATAAGTGTTGACTCAATTGGAACAGTGCGCCTTCCAAACGGAAATACAGCCGGAACAATAGCGGTTGTTAATTTTGATGATAAAACACAGCTTGACAAAGCAGAAAACGGAGTTTTTACATCTAACGCGCAGCCAACAGCTTATAACGGCACAATACTGCAAAAGAGCATAGAACAGTCAAACGTGGATTCTATACAGGAAATGGTAAATATGATGGAAAGCCAGAGGGCGCTGCAAAGCGCTGCTCAGGTACTTAAAATGTATGACCAGTTGATGAATAAGGCTGTTAACGATATAGGACAGGTTTAATTTGGAGGCGCAGTTATGAACTTTTCTTTTTATTCCGGCGCGGTTGGCGCGCAGACAATGCAGGACAGAATAGATGTTATTTCAAACAACATAGCAAACTTAAATACAGATGGATATAAAACAAAAAACGGCACTTTTACTGATTTAATATACAGCCAGATGGGTTCTGGTCAGGGCGTACAGGCAGGGCTTAACCATGGCTCCGGCTCTAAAATGAGCAAAACAGATACTATTTTTGCCCAAGGAAATTTAACACATACAGGCTTGCCTTTGGATTATGCAATAAACGGCGACGGATTTTTTGCGCTTTATGACCCGCTTACACAGACAAGGACATATACAAGAGATGGAAGTTTCCAGCTTTCACAGCAGCAAAATGGTGAATTTTATATTACTAACAGCAGCGGCAAATGGGTTTTGGACCAAAACGGCAATCCTATAACAGCTGAAAGCCCTGAAGGCAGCCATCAGATAGGAGTTTTTGTTTTTGCACAGAAAAACGGCATGCAGAGTGTGGGAAACACCGAGTTCATACCTGTAGGAAAGAACGGCAACCCTACGGCAACTGATGGACAAGGAGTTCTTATACAGGGAGCTGTTGAGGATTCAAATGTGGATTTTGCAAGGGAAATGGCTGAAATTTTACAGACACAGAGGGTTTATCAGATGTCTTTAAAAATGGTTCAGACTTCCGATGAGATTGAAAGCACTATCAACAGCCTTAGATAAAAAGTTAGGAGAATATATATGGCTATATCAAAGTATGAGGATATAAACAGTTTCGGACTTGATGTTTTAAAAGAAATAGGCAGCATAGGGACAGGAAATGCGGCTACAGCCCTTTCTAAAGTATTGTCAAAAAAAATTGAAATGACTTTGCCTCAGGTTAAAATTCTGGATTTTAACAAGGCTATTTACGAACTTGGCGGTCCCGAAACCATAGTTGCCGGTGTGCTTGTTCAGCTTTACGGCGAGATAAACGGAATGATGCTTTATCTGCAAAAACTGGATTTTATTAATATTATACTTGAAAGCCTTATGGGCAAAAGAATAGACGACTATATGGATTTAGACGAAATAGAAAGGTCGGCTTTAATAGAAGTCAGCAATATAATTATTTCATCTTATGTAAATGCCATATCTTCGCTTACAGGCATTACAATCAATTTGTCTGTGCCTTGTGTATGTGTAAATATGCTTGGCGGAATTATGAATGCGCCTATAGCAGAGTACGGATATGAAACAGATAAATTAATGACAATAGGCGGCGCCTTCAGCTGTGAGGGCAAAGAATTATACAGCAACTTAATTCTTATGCCGGAAATAGATTCTTTAAACTTTTTAATGGAGAAATTAGGTGTTTCATGTGAATAAAGCTTATACTGTAGGCATTGCCGACATGAAAATATGCAGAGCGCCGGGGGTTTTAATTACTTACGCCCTTGGCTCCTGTGTTGGTATATGCATTTATGACCCGGTGCTTAAATTAGCCGGACTTATACATATTATGCTGCCTAATATATATAAGAATCAGAACGACAGCAACATATTAAAGTATGCGGATACAGGCATACCTGAAATGATACGAAAAATGGAAGCTTTTGGCGCGGCAAGAAGAAGGCTTACGGCTAAAATAGCCGGAGGAGCTAAAATGTTCGAGGTTTCCGGGGGAAACAGCTCTCTTAACAATATAGGCGCAAGAAATGTTGAAAGCGTAAGGCAGGTGCTGCGCAAAGAACATATACCTATACTGAAAGAAGATGTTGGCAGCAATTATGCAAGGACACTGTCTTTTGACGCGTCAACAGGCGACGCTATAGTTAAATCTTTTGGAAAAGGTGAAATAAAACTCTAATATGCACGCAATATTTTAGTTAAATAAGTAACAGTTATTATTTTTTCAGTCAATTAGACGATATTAAAAGTAAGGAGGGTTCGGCTATGGAAAATGAAGGCAGAAAAACCGGTATTTTACTGGAATCCGGTACTAATGAAATAGAAATAATGGAATTTACAATTGATAATAATTTGTACGGCATTAATGTTGCCAAAGTCAGGGAAATAATTATGGCTGACAAGGTAAAGCCAATGCCGCATACGCATCCGGCGGTAGAGGGAATTTTTAAGCCAAGAGATATACTTATTACTGTTGTGGATTTGCCTATGTATTTAACCGGGGTTCCGTCTAAGAAAGAAGAAAGAGATTTGTTTATTATTACAAATTTCAACAATTTGTTTATAGCTTTCCGCGTACATACCGTAGAAGGTATATGCCGTATTTCATGGAGAGATATACAAAAACCGGATAAAACTGTTGCAGGCGGAGAAGAAGGCGTGGCAACAGGCATAGCCCAGTGCGGAAAAGACCTTGTTACAATACTTGACTTTGAAAAAATAGTAGCTGAAATTGCGCCGGAAACAGGCATACAGCTTAGCGAGATTGATAAAATGGGTCACAGGGAAAGAAACGCTTCTCCTATAGTTATAGCTGAAGACTCTATACTTCTTTCTAAAATGATGACAGAAGCTTTAAGCAAAGCCGGATATACAAACATTACAAAGTTCAATAACGGACAGGAAGCATGGGACTATCTTGTATCGCTAAAAAATGAAGATGATTTAAAGAGCCGCGTTTCTCTTATAATTACCGATATAGAAATGCCTATGATGGACGGGCACAGGCTTACAAAGCTTGTCAAATCCGACGAAAAGCTTAAATCAATACCTATTATAATATTCTCATCTTTAATTAACCATGAAATGGAAATAAAGGGCAAACAGCTTGGAGCCGATGAGCAGCTTTCAAAGCCGGAAATAGGTCATTTGGTAGAAGTTATAGACCAGCTGCTGTTAAAGAGCAAAGAGAATGACAAAAAGTAATAATAACAGATTTATTATAGTAAAAGGGGGTTTTGACAATGCGTAAGTTCATTGTAAGACAGCCGGTTAAAGATAATTTAGGTTCTACATTTGGCTATGAAATTTTATTCCATGTGGAAAATGAGCATGACGAATTAATGAAAGATTATGCGGCAGCTGATTCCATTTCATCTTTCCTTATGCAAAACAGTGAAAAGATATCTTCAGATGAAAAAGTATTTATGACATTTACACCAAACTTGCTTTTTAAGAACACACCTAAAATGTTTCAGCCGGATGACCTTATAATTCAGATAGATGACAGTATAATTATACATCCTTTAGCCTCTACTATAATAAAGCGGTATTTGGAAGAAGGCTATAAGTTCTGCATAAATGATTTTCAATTTTCGCCAAGATACTTTAGCTTTTTGGAATACGTTGATTATCTGAAAATAGACGCAAAACTTGTTACAAGTGAAACATCGATGAATAACCTTTTAAGGCTGGGCAGCGGTTTTAATAAAAAATGCATTATAACAGGCATTGATGACGAGAATCTTTATGCCAAAGTAAAGGAGTTCCCTGCGGATTATTATCAGGGCAGCTATATTGCTGAGGCTATGGCAACTAAGACAAATAAAACAGAATTTATGCAGAGCAATTTCTTTCAGCTGGTAGTTGCCGTTACAAAAGATGAGCCTGACTTAGACGAGATAGAAGAAATTATAACACGTGACGCAACGCTTACTTATGCGATTTTAAAAATGGTAAACTCAGTCCATTTTGCTTTAAGGAACAGAACAGCTTCCGTAAAACAGGCGATTACTATACTGGGCTTAAACCAGCTTAAACAGTGGGTATACCTGCTTAGTTTTGAGCAGAAAGGCGAGATAAGCGCAAGCTCTGAAGAAATACTCAAAATTTCATTCCAAAGAGCTAATTTCTGTCTTGAATTATATAAGTATATTAAAGATTTGAATATTACTAAATCAGATATTTATCTTTTAGGCATGTTCTCTACAATAGACGCTCTTGTAGATGCTCCGGTTAAAGAGGTAATAAACGAAATACCTATTTCCGAAGAGGTTAAAAGGGCGATTGTATCAAAAGAAGGCAGATGCGGAACATTATTGAAACTTGTAATCAGTTATGAAAAAGCTGACTGGAAGAACATAACCGTTTATGCCCAAGAGCTTAACGTGCCTATGGACATGCTGGCTCAGATTTATTTTGACTGTGTAGAGCGCGTTAATGAAGTTTGGAAAAATATAGTAAGCCAGACAAGTGATTTTAAATAAATTATATGGACAATAATCAAAAGAGAGCGGAATAAAGCTTTATTCCACTCTTTTTTGATTTGTTTAAATCTGTTACTCAGTGTCTTTTATGCCGCGGATTACTGTTTACAGTAAGGCATGCCTTTGTCAGCTCAGTCATGAGCAGTATTCTGTATTTGTTTTCATAAAAACTTATGAAAGGTATTTCATCTTTATTGTTTAATACAACGTATTTAGGCGGAAGATTTGTAAGGGCAAGCGCCATTGTATCAGCTACGCACCTTTTGCATTTGCATTTGTTGAATCTATCCATATACTCATGAACTTTATCACGCACTAATTCTTCGCATACATTAAGATACATAAACTCAGTGTCTTCGTTTTTCTGATTATTTTCGTCGGAAGCACTGTTTTCTGAATTTGCGTTTAAGGCATTTGATTTGTTTTCATTGCTGTTGACAGATTCAGAAGAAGCGTTTTGTGAATTTTCTTCAGTTTCAGTATCTGTGTTTTTGTATGTATTTTCCAAGTCTGATGCATTATTATCAGTTTTTTCATCTGAAACAGTATCTGCTGTTTTGTCTGATTCATTTATATTTACAGCTTCATTCAGAGTTTCATCTGACTTGATTTCAGCATCCGGCAAATCGCCGTTTTGTTTTGTATTTTCGGTTTCAGAATTTAGCATGCTGTCAGGGTTTTCATTGTTTTTTGTCATATCGCCTGATTTATGTTCCTCAGATAGTTCTTTGGAAAACTCTTTTTCAAGATTTTCTTTAATTTTATTGGATAAAGCTTCACTTTTTGCAGCCTTTTCCAAACTGTTCTTTATTGTTGGATGTATATCTTCGGGTACGTCGTTTGCCTGCTGTGATGTATTTTCTGATTCAACAGCTATATGCTTTGAGTTTGAAATTAAATTAAGCACATGGGCTGTTTTGTTGCTTTTTTTTGCCATAACTTATAACCTCCGGTTTATTTTTTCTGTGGTATTTTGTCTAATAATTCATCTATAAAACTGCTGTAATCAATAGAAGGTTTTGACTTAGGCGCATAGTCTAATATGCTTTCGCCATGAGCTGGGGCTTCAGCAACTGACACGCCGGTTCTTATTTTAGTGTTAAAAACATGTGTCCCAAGCTGATTTGCTATATTTTCAGCCATTTCCTGAACTTCTTTTGAAAGATTAAGCCTTGAATTATATCTTGTCAACAGTATGCCCAATACAGTTAAATTACTGTTATAGAATTTTTTTACTGTATCAACTGTTTCTTTGAGCTGGCTTACGCCAAGAAGGCTCAGTATTTCAGGTATCATTGGTATTATAAGAGCCTGTGAAGATACATAAGCGTTTACAGTAAGTATATTTAACGCCGGCGGAGTGTCTATGACTATATAGTCATACTGGTTTTCAATTTCTGATATCAGGTTTTTCAGCAGAAATTCACGGCCAGTTCGGTTAAACTCCAGTTCGGCACCGCTTAAAAGTATGTTTGACGGTATAACGTCGCCTATATCCGTATGCTGTATTACATCAGCAATAGAAGAACGTCCTTTAAATGCGTCGTATATTGTAGAGCAGTCTTCTATTTCAATTCCCATGCTGAACCCAAGGTTTCCCTGAGGGTCAAGGTCTATGCCCAGCACTTTTTTATTTTTTGCCGTTAAGCCGCTTATTATAGCGCATGATGTAGTAGTTTTCCCTACGCCGCCTTTTTGGTTTGTAAGTGATATTATATATGCCAAAGAAAATACCTCCTGACTTGATATGGAATTATTTTGATTTTAGTTATTAATTAAATGATACTATATGTCGATAACTAATTAAAGATAAAAATGATTAAATATTTAATTTATAAATTAATAAAGGAGTGAGTCAATATGGCATCAATTGGAAGTCTTAGCTCAAGTACAAGCAGCAGCATTTTTAATACATATAACAGAATTACAGGTCTTGCCAGCGGTCTTGATACAGACGCTTTGGTAGAAAACATGACAACAAGCACTCGTTCCAAAATCGCTAAGCAGAATCAGCAAAAACAGCTTCTTCAATGGAAAATGGATGACTACAGGGCTATAAGCTCAAAATTAATCGCTTTTCAAAATAAGTATACATCTTACAGCTCGGAAACTAATTTAAGAAGCCCAAGTTTTTTTGATGCGACACTGCTTTCTGTTATTGGTGAAAACAGCAAATATGTAAGCGTAAGCGGAAAATCAGACAATGCGGAGAATATAGCAATAAGCGCGGTAAAACAGCTGGCGCAGAATACAAGCTATGTTTCTTCTTCAGCCGTTTCAGACCAAGTGCTTAACAGCGATAAGTTAAGCGGAAACGAAACATTTGTAAGCAGCAAACTTGAAGGACAGTCAATTTCATTTACTTACGGTTCAAAAAGCTTTACTGTTACTCTTTCAAAGGGTGACGGAGATGTAAATAAGTATGACAGCGCAGAGGACATTGTTAATGAATTAAATGAAAGATTAAAAGAAATTGACTATGGCACAGACGGCAAAAAACTTTCCGACATAGTTAAATTCGGCTACAGCAAAGATTCTGGAGAGGTTACGTTTGATTTTGCAAGTGATGATGTAGCTAATGCCGGCAACTCTATTAAAATTACAGACAGCAGCGATGACCTTTTGAAAGTGCTGGGCTTTGAAGAAGAAGCTACAGCAAGCAAAGGCACGCCTATTACAGGCAAAGCTGTTGAGGACAGCGAACTTACAGGAGAAGATTATCAGGTAACAAAAAACTTTAAAGACATGGTTGCAAGTGAAGGAAAGACTATTTCTTTCACATATAACGGAACAACAAAATCTATAGAGCTTCCTGGAGCTGACGCAACTGTTATAGGAAAAGACGGAAAAGAGCAGAATATTTTCAACGCTGATGGAAGCGCGAATATGGATAACCTTGCAACATACCTTGAAAATCAGCTTGGCAAGGCTTTTGGCTCCGGAAGGATTGATGTTTCATATAATTATAACGGAAGCGGCACTCTTGAGTTTAGGACCATAAAAGCCGGAAGCGGAAAAACATCGGTTAACGGCATTGAAGACGGTTCGGGAACTGAGGATACAAGTTCTGTACTTGAAATTACATCGGGCAATACAGACGCTTTAAAGGCATTAAAGCTTACAGCCGGGGATTCAAACAGAGTTAACCTTGATGCTTCTGTTGCGGAATCCGGTTTAAATATGAAAAACTCAGGATATACTTTGCAAAATGACGAAAATAGAAACGATTATGTTATTAATATCAGAAATGATGTAACAGGCGAAATTATTACAATAGACAAAACTATTGACGGCAAAAAATTCAGTGCGGATACATCACTTAATGAAATTATTAAAGCTATAAACAACAGCGATGCAAATGTTAAGGTTTCTTATTCAGAAACATCAGATAAATTTACTCTTACATCAACAGACCCGGGCGCAAGCGGAAAATTTTCTATTGTAGGCGGCGCTGTTGATAAAGACGGAAACAAAATAGAAGACGGCAGCGGGACAGCTTTTAATCTCGGGCAGGCTATATTCGGCAAAAATGTTGGAGAGATGGAACAAAGCAACAACAGTGATTATACCGTTACAAAAGGTCAGGACGCGATAGTTTATGTTGACTACGATGGCGAAGGCGGAGCAGACCCTGTGGAAATTTCACGTTCATCAAATACGTTTGATATTGACGGTCTGTCTGTTACAGTAAAAGGCACTTTTGGCATGAATGCCGATGGAACAGCCCCTGCTGCTGACGCTGAATCTGTTACATTCAGCGCAGAGGTTGACGCAGATAAAATAGTAGATGCTGTTAAGCAGATGATTAATGATTTCAACGAAATCATATCAATTTCAAACACTGAATTATCGGAAAAAAGAAACCGTGATTATGCGCCTTTAACAGATGAGCAGAGAGAGGAAATGACAGAAGACCAGATTGAAAAATGGGAAGAAAAGGCAAAAGCCGGCATGCTCTTTAATGATTCAGACTTAAAGTCATTTACTTCAAGCATACGTTTTATATTCTCCGGTGATTCTGAAACAATAAAACTTCTTGAAGATATGGGCATTACAACATCATCATCTTATTCAGACCATGGCAAGCTGTCATTTGATGAAACAAAATTCAGGGCTGCTCTTGCTTCAGACCCTGAAACGGTATCTGACCTGTTTACAAGGTCGGAAGAAACAACAGTTGGTTCTGACGGAAAAAGTGTTGTTACAAAAAAAGCCGGAATAATGAATCAAATTAAAGATGTTTTTGATAAATATGCAGGCACATCAGGCGCTGTAAAAGGAGTTTTTGTTCAAATAGCGGGTGCTACAGAATCTCCGTTATCTATGCTGGATAACTCCCTTCTTGACCAGATGAACCGTATTGATGACGAAATAGATAAATTACAGGACAGGCTGGAAACTGAAACTGAGAGATATTACAGTCAGTTTACGACTCTTGAAACATTTATATCCCAGATGAACAGCCAAAGCAGCTGGTTATCATCTCAGTTCAGCTACTAATATAAAACAAGCGGAAGGACAGAGTTTGTATTATGAATGTTAATGGTTATCAGCAATATAAACAACAGTCAATTTCGACAATGACAAAAAGCGAGATGCTTATTCTTTTATATGACGAAAGCATTAAAAGGCTTACACTTGCGCAGATGGCTCTTGATAATGAAAATTATGAGCAGTTTGAAGATTCTATAACAAGGACTGAAAAAATAATCAGGTACTTAAGCTCTATTTTAGACAGAAAATACGCTATAAGCTCTGATTTATACAGGCTGTATGATTATTTTCTTTTTCAGCTTGGAAGACTGCGCGCAGGAAGGAAAAAAGAAATTATAAACGAGTTAAAACAGAAAATTTCAGAACTGCGTGATACTTTTAAAGAAGCTGACCGTATCAGCAGCTAATATGCTTTTAAAGAGGTATTTGTATGCAGCAAAAAGATATATTAGAAGAAATAGCAGATAAACTTGAAAAAAAGTATACCGGCTTTGTTGAGATATATCGTTTAACTAAGGAACTGGATGATTTGCTGAAAAACAATGACAAAGACAGTGTTAATATGGTTATGAAAATGCGTGGGGAGGAAATGGATAAAATAGACACTCTTGACGAAGATATAAACAAAGCCTGTGAATTATTAGACGCAAAATACAGAAAATATATAAACAAACACAACGATTTTAATTCTTTTCCAGAAGATTTGGAGCGTATAATAAGCATAAAAAAAAGAAACAACAGGATACTTGAAAAGACTATGGAAATTGACAAAAAAATAAGTGTCCGTTTAGCTGGGAGGAAATCGTTTTACAATGTTTAATTTAATAAGTCGATACTGACCACATTGGACCGCCGCTGCCGCAGCCGTATTTGGCTTCGTTAATTATTATGTCTGCGTCCCACTGCATTTGTGTATTTTCATAACTGGCAGGATCGGCAATAAGCAGTTTACCATCTAAGGTAACACCGCGAAGTATTAAGAAATGGCCGTTTTCCGTAAAATGGCCATTTCCCATTAATACAACTATTAAATTACCTGTTAAAATAAGGCTTTTAATATTTTCAGCCGTATAGTCGGTTACAGAAAGGACATTAAGTCCCCACAAAGCAGCGCCTTCTGGTATAATTGAATGGTAGGAGCCGCTGTTTTCGCAGAAAAATCCGTTATCATACGCCCATTTAGCCATTTGGTCGGGGGTTAACTTTTCTTCCGTAAGGCTTGAAACAAGCATAGCCAATGCTGTAGGACCGCAGCCGTAAACAGATATGGTATCATTGCCGCCGTAAATTTTATCAGCCCATTTAGGGTCTTTTTGATTGTAGTATACTACATTTGCAGAAGTACCTTCAAGCAAAGTGACGCCGGGATTTTCGTTGGAGTCATTTTTAATATCATTGATATCAGATACAGCTATATTGGTTTTGAGGTCTGAATTTGAAAGCTCAAGTGGGTTAAATAATGTTTTATATGAAATAATGAGTATGAATACCAGTAATCTGAGACAATGCTTCATATTTTCCCCTCCGCCAGTAATTATACCACAGCCAAGAATAATTGTGTACTTTATTGTAATTTATAAATAGAAAGGGATTATGGTTATGTATTCAGTAACACTTGAGCGTGTAAGCCAAGTATATCCAAACGGAGTTAAAGGTCTCAGCAACATAAACCTTCATATAAAATCAGGGGATTTTGTATTCTTGCTGGGAGAAAACGGCTCAGGGAAAAGCACTCTGCTTTCTCTTTTAACTAAAGAGCTTAACCCGTCTGAAGGCAGAATATGTTTTGGCAAGCAGGATATAACCAATATGAAAAGAAAAGATATACCTTTTTACAGAAGAAAATTAGGCATTATAAAACAAGATGGAATGCTTCTTAATGAAAGAACCGTATACGAAAATATTAAGCTTGCAATGATTGCTACAGGCAGAGGCGGCTCTAACATGAAAGAAAAGGCTCTTTCATCCCTCGGAATGGTAGGTATGCGCAATAAAGCAGACGCATATCCAGATGAGCTTTCAGGCGGTGAAAAATCACGGGTAGCTTTGGCAAGGGCTGTAATTAATAATCCATGCGTACTTATTGCAGACGAGCCTACAGCAGGGCTTGACAATGATGCTTCATGGGATATTATGAACCTGCTTGATGAAATAAACAGGCATAAGGTTACTATTATAATGGCAACTCATGAAAAAAACCTTGTTAATATTATGAAAAAAAGAGTTGTTACTCTCTATAACGGACGCATAATAGGCGATGTAAAGCATGGTAAATACGGGGATTTAATTTAGGGTTGTTTTTTTGTGAAAAATACAGTTAATTTAATGTTAAGATGTTATCTTTCATATCAAATTGACGATATACATTATAAAGATTAGATGGCAATGGGAGATGATGGCATGAAGATAGTACCTGATTCAAGTTCGGTTTACTACAATAATCCTAATAAAAACATCAGCCGCCGCGGCGGTGTTTCAGACGGTTTTTCAAATGTAAAAAGCTTTGATGAAGTGTCTATCCATAAAAGCAGTGCGCTTCCCGAAGCTAAATTTGTTGATGAATTAAAAAACAGAATTATGAATGATATAAAATCATCTCATTCCGAAAAAGAGCTTGAAGAATTAAAATTACAAATTGAAGATGGAAGCTATCAGATAGGAATTGACGAGATTATACGCAAAATTCTTTTGTAGCTTAGGCGCGGTTTTATGGGAGTTGACAAAATGGAAGAGTTAATGAAAGTATTTTCTGAAACTATTCAGTTTATTGATGAGATTACTGAAGTTGAGAATAAAAAATTTCAGGCGGCTTTAAAAAATAACATTGCAGCGGTTGATGAGTGCATGAAAAAAGAACAGGTTCTTTTGCTCAAACTCCGCGGCATTGATAAAAAACGTGAAGCGGCTCAGAAAGCATTGGGCTATGAGAACATGACTTTCAGGCAGATAATAGAAAAAGCGCCGGAAAGCGATAAGAAAAAGCTGACTGAAATTTTTTATTCTATTGAGCAGAAACTGAAAAAATATAAAGAAAGCTTTTCCAATGCACATAATGCCATTGAGCTTAATTTGCATAGGATTAATAAAAAATTGGAGTCTTTGAATGCCGCAGATAAGTTTAACAGGACATACAAAGAAGACGGAGAAGTAGTAATGGCACAAAGAAGTTTTACAAGCAGACGGGTTTAAAGGCAGTTTTTGGCAATTAGGGAGGTTTTTTGGTGATTAATTCAACTTTTGGCAGCTTTATGACTGCAAGGCTTGGTATGAGCGCAAGTCAAAAAGCTCTTAGCGTAGTAGGACAAAATATAGCCAATATAAGCACTCCTGGATATACTCGTCAGAGGTTAGACCAGGTAAGCCTTAATGTTGGCGGAGGAAGCAATAAATATTCTTCAAAGTATTTAACAAATATCGGAAACGGTGTTTTTGTAACAGGTGTTTCACAGCTTAGAGACCCGTTTTTGGACAGAAGGTTCCGTACAGAAATGGCTCAGGTTGGAGAGTATGACATTTGGTCTTCGGGTTTGGGCGAAATAGCCGAGATACTTGATGAAACAAGCATGAAAGAAACTGGAGGCGGAATTAATAATCAGTTAGGCGATATTATTACTAAACTGAATAATCTTGCCGAAAATGTAGGCAGTAAAGAATTTGACAACATGGTTAAATCTTCCGCTGATGTTTTGGTTAAGCTTTTTAATTCTTATGCAAAACAGCTTGAAACAATAAAGCAAAACCAGGAAACAGACCTTACTGATGTTGATGTGCCGGCAGTTAACAATATTTTGAAAAGCATACAGGAACTTAATGTATCAATTAAAAACAGCCAGATACACGGCGATGACGCTCTTGAGCTTCAGGACCAGAGAAATTCATTAATTGATGAGCTTGCAACTTATGTAAACATTGAGGTTCAATATAAACCGGTACAGGTTTCAGACTCTACTGTTGTAGATGAGCTTACAATACGTCTTGTAGGTGATAATGAAAAAATAGACCTTATAAATGACGAACAGGCACGTCAGCTTACAGCTGAAAAAGACGATGCCACAGGTCAGTGGAATATAAGCCTTACTGAACTTACGCCGGAAAATACAGAGCTTCAAATGGCTATTGACAGTGCCCAAAAGCTTCTTGATAAAGAAACTGCTGCATCAGGCAATGCGCAAATAGACATGAATAACGCACAAACGGCTTTAAATAATCTTCAGCAGCTCTTATCTGACGCTAACCAAAAAGTAAGCGATGCGGCTTTATCCGTAACTAACGCCCAAGGCAGTGTTGCAGCTGCTCAGGAAGCTTATGACAAAGCTAAAGAAGACGCTGCTGCTGACCCTTCAAATACTGATTTGGCAGATGCTGTTACACAGGCTAAAGATAACCTTAACGCTATGAAGGACGCTTTAAAAGCGGCGCAGAAAGCGCAAAGGGAGGCTGAGTCTGAACAAAAAAGCCTTCAGTCACAGACTGATAAAGCGCAGCAGACATTTGATAAAGCCGAAAATAAGTATAATGAACTGGTTGCTAATGAAGCTGAAAGAATAGATGCCGCACAGAAAAATCTTGACAGCAAAATAAAAGAAAAAGCCGATGCTGAGGCTGCTGGAGCTGCAAGGAATAATATTAACGATGAAATTACTACAGGTTCATTAAAAGGCTCACTTGATTTACTTAATAATAATGGTGAATTTGATGACCCTGCTACATCAAAGGGTATAGGTTATTACCAAAAGGCGCTGGATTTGCTGGCTAATAAATTTGCACAATCTTTTAATGATGCCAACAATACAGCCGGAATTACCGACCATGATTTATTTGCAACAAATGACAACACAGCAGAAATAACAGCTAAAAATATTAAAATTGCTGACGGCTGGGCAAACAATGAATACGGTATTACGGCATCTAAAAACCCTGACGCGCCGCTTGGAGCTAATGACAATATTTCTCACATGATTACTATGATGAAAGAATCTATGACGTATTCAACAGGCGGAGCAAACGACGTTCATATATTTGAAGGAAGTTTTCAGGAATATTTTGTAAACATGGGTACTCAGCTTGGTCTTGATATTAATTCCAGCACTGAAATATTAAATAACCATGTTTCTTTAGCCTCAAACATTAACGACAACAGAGATAATGTTTCTGGCGTTTCTCTTGATGAAGAAGGTATGAATATGATTCAGTATTCACAGGCGTATAATGCTTCCGCAAGGTTTATGACTGTTCTTGACGAGGCTCTTGATACTTTAATAAATAATATGGGAGTAGTTGGACGCTAAAAGATAGAAATGAGGTAATTTTAATGCGTATAAGCACAAGGTCAATTCTTAATGGATACAGCAGAAATTTGAATAAAACTACATTAAATCTTAATTCTTCCAGAACAAGGGTGCTTACAAAACAAAATTTTACATCAATAGCAGAAGACCCTTCAGCTGCTACACGCTCTTTTAAGCTGTGGAGAGAGTACAACGAAAATGCGAACTACGTTAATAATGTCCAGTCTACAATAAAGCTTTACGACAGTATATCGGCAAGTACGCTTCAGGTAAGCCAGGTTTTATCAAATGATGTTAGCGAAGACGCGCTTAAAGCCTTAAACGGGGCTACAAGCTATGAGGGACGTCAGACTTACGCAAAAACATTAAGGGGCATGCAGGAAACTATTATATTAAGCATGAACGGAACTTACGGCGACAGATTTTTATTCGGCGGCGCATCAACAAAAGAAGTGCCTTTTGACCTTACAGATGACGGCAAGCTTGAGTACCGCGGAATAGATGTTAATTCAGATAATCCTGATGATATTAAAAAGCTTGAAGAATACATAAGCGAAACATTGTATATTGATATTGGTTTCGGTATGCAGGAAGCAAACGGCACACTTCAGGACGACAGCGCTTTTAACACGGCTGTAAGCGGACTTAAAATGCTGGGGTATGGAAACACAGATGACGGCATAAGCAAAAATGTAGTTACACTTTTGGGGCAGATGGCAGATGAGCTGGAAAAAGAACCGCTTGACGAAGAAAGATATTCAGCTTTATTAAACCAATTTACTGAATGTAAAAATAATGTAGCTGATTTTGCGGCTGAGCTTGGTACTCAGTGTGAATTTTTGGAAAACACGGAAAGCAAGCTTTTAAGCAATCAGGATTCATTAAATGAACAGATAGTTTCTATTGACCAGGTTGATATGGCTGCCGCCATTACTGATTATATATGGCAGCAGTATGCGTATAATGCGGCTTTAAAAGTTGGAAACAGCATTTTATCACAGTCATTTATTGATTTTATGAATTAATAAATAAAATAAAAATTTATACTTATTAGGGGGTGATATTATGGAACCTTTGTTAAAAATAACTAATGTACCTATTGCGTTTGAGATGAAGATTAATAAGGCGCATCTTGAATATAAAAATGGTACGGCTGACTTGGAAATAAGCCGTGATAAAGGCAAAATGAAAATAAGCAGCAGCCCTATACGTGTTAATATTGATACGTTTGAGGCACGAGATTCCATATCTCCGGCATCTGTTTCAAGCAGCATAAAGCGCTATGCTCAAATGGGTAAGAATGCTGCTTATGAAGCAATGGGTTCCGTTATGCAGGAGGGCAAGCTTTTGCTCAGGGCAAAAATCGGCGAAGACGCCATTGGTCAGATTATTCAGTCCAAAACGGACAAATATTTTGTACCGCCTGATATTGGTATTGATTTTATACCGCATACCAAGGCTGATTTAAGCTGGTCGCAGCCAGATGTTACAATTGAGTATCAAATGGATAAATTAAACTTCGACTGGCGTATTTTTAAAGGGGATTTTGAGTTTGTGCCTGGGGATATTGAGATGAATATTACACAGTATCCTGATGTTATTATTGAGTATATGGGCGGACCTATTTATGTTCCGCCAAGCGCAGACCCTGAAAATCAAAATATTGATGTAAAGGCTTAAAATTTACGGAGTGAATTATTATGGAGAGAATGACAAAGTATTTTGGTGAGCTTTCGTTTAAGGACGATGAAGTTTTGGATTTTAAAAACGGTTTATTTGGTTTTGAAAAATACAGGTATTTCAGTCTTATAAGGTTTGATAATGACAATGGAAATATTCTTTGCCTTCAAAGCCTTGAAGAGAGTGAGCTGGCTTTTCCGGTTATAAACCCGTTTTCATTTCTCTCTGATTATGCACCAAAGCTTAACAATGAAACCCTTGAAATGCTGAAGCTTAACGACGAAAAAGAAGCGCTGTTTTATAATATATGTGTGTTAAGACCTGTATTAAAAAACAGCACTGTTAATTTAAGATGCCCTATAGTAATTAACCCGGAAACAAGGGATGCTTATCAGGTAATATTGGACAATACACAGTACTCTTTTAAATTTCAGTTTGGAAGCATGATTAAGGAGGGCTGAGTATATGCTTATATTACAAAGAAAAGAAGGGGAGTCTATTAAAATAGGCGACAGCATTGAAGTGCGTATTGTTGAGGCTGGCAATGGTATTGTTAAAATAGCTATTGACGCGCCAAAAGACATAAGCATTATAAGAAGCGAACTTTTAACTGCTGCTAATGTCAACAAGGAGTCCGCCGAACAGCATTCGGATTTAGCAATTTTAAAAAAGTTTGCTGAAAGCAGCATTAAAAAGAAATAGACGCTGCTGTAAAAAGTATATAGAGTAATAAAAGTTATAAGTTATAAAAGGCTGTAATAATTTATAAAAACTTATAAAAAGTTATGAAAAGTTATGAAAAAAGGTATTTTCAATTGAAAATACCTTTTTTATGCTGGATAATAAGTTCTAAATTTTAAATATACGGAAGCTTTGATTGAATTGACAGATACAAATAATTTATTTATACAGCAAAACAAATAAGCCAAAAACTTATAAAAACTATATGGAAATAAGCAGCCGTTTATTTAAGTTTTTCAAGTATTAAGTCAGATATATTCTCACATGCGGACTGTATGCAAACGGCTCCTATATTATACGCCACCATAGGCATTCCGTAAACAACGCAGGTTTCTTTGTTCTGCCCTATAGTATAAGCGCCTTTTTGGCGCATTTTAAGCAAGCCTGAAGCTCCATCGCGTCCCATTCCTGTAAGTATTACACCAATGGCGTTTGGACCTGCGGCATCGGCTACTGAGTTAAACAGCACGTCTACAGACGGTTTATGTCCGCTTACCTTTTCTCCGTCTAAACAGCTTACAGTATAATGTGTGCCTACTTTAACTACTTTCATTTGCTTGTCGCCGGGAGCGATAAGTGCCTGACCGGGAAGCACCTTATCGCCGTTTTTAGCTTCTTTAACTGTAATTTTGCATATACGGTCGAGTCTTTCGGCATACATTTTAGTAAATCCGGGAGGCATGTGCTGAGTAACAACTATGCCTGGAATATTTTCTGGAAGCTGTTTTAATATGCTCAGAGTGGCTTCTGTGCCGCCGGTTGAAGCGCCTATAGCTATAATCATTGTATCAAGCTTCAGCTTTGAAGGACTGAAGTTATGGGCTAAAATATTGTGCATTGCTGTTGAAGCTGCAGTATGGTTCAAGCGTACTTTAGCATTTGAAGAAATAGTTATTTTTCTGTACAGCTCAGAAATAAAAATATTAAAATTATTGCCGGAAGTCATATCGGGTTTTCTTACAAAATCAACTGCTCCTGCCGAAAGTGCGTCAAAAACGCTTAGATTTAAAGACGAAACAAGAAGAACAGGAACAGGATATTCTTTCATAAGCTGTTTAAGGAAGTCTATACCATTCATGCCGGGCATTTCAACATCAAGAGTAACTACATCCGGCTTAAGGGAAGGTATTTTATTTTTTGCATCATAGGCATTTATGGCATAGCCTATAACTTCTATATTTTTAAATTTAGACAGATTGTCTATAAGAGCTTTTCTGAAAAATATGGAGTCATCTACAATAAGGACTCGTATTTTTTTTGTTTGAAGCATCAATGTCACATCCTTGAATTAAAATCATTTAAAGCGGTTTTCTGTATGTTGAAGGCATTACATACTGATAAGATGTTACCGCACGGTTTAAGCTTTCAGAATGTCCTATTAACAGATACCCGCCTGGATTTGTGGCGTTGTAAAACCTTTGTATCAAAGCGTCTTTTGTAGGCTGGTCAAAATAAATCATAACATTGCGGCAAAAAATAACATCAAACGGTATTTTAAAATGTATAGGCTCCATTAAATTAAATGTGCGGAATATAACATTGTCTTTAACAGCCTTGCTGACCATTACTTTTGATTTATCTTTGCCGGTTGTAAAGTATTCATTTTTCCACCGAGCCGGTATATTTATAATGGATTCCGAATCATACTCGCCTTTTAATGCTTTATTAAGCACATTTTGTGATATATCTGTAGCCAGTATACGTGTATCCCACATAGGAGCTTTTGCGCCCAGATAGTCCTTAATAAGCATTGTAAGCGTATACGGCTCTTCACCTGTTGAACAGCCTGCGCTCCATATACTTAATACACGGTTCTTTTTTGTTGATACCAAGTATGGCAGTATTGTGTTTGAGAAAAAATCAAAATGTGTTTTTTCACGCATGAAATAAGTATAGTTTGTTGTAAGCTTATTAAGCATTATGTCAATATCAGCTTTACTTGCTGATGTTATTATATGATTTACATATTCAGTAAAATTATGAAAGCCGGAGCTTTGAATAGTTGAAGCAAGGCGGCTTTCGATAAGGGATTTCTTTTTTGAAAGGTCTATGCCAAATTTTTGATGGACAAAATTGGCAAGCTTTAAAAAATCATCTTGGGATATTTTTAACATAAAACAGGAGCACCTCTTAAGTTCTTTTTATTACATCACAGTCTATAGTGAGCACTGTTGAACCGTCGGCAAGCGTAACCATGCCGTTTACCAGTTCCTCGCAGTTATTTACCGTAGGAGGCGATATCTTGCTTTTGTCTATGTCAAGAACCTGCTGAACATTATCTACCATTATGCCAAGCATAGTTGAGTCTATGTTTAATACTACTATGCAGTTTGAACCGTCTTCTTTTATATTTTCCGGTTTGCCCATTTTAAGACGTATGTCAATAATTGGTATAATCTGACCTCTTAAATTAATTATTCCTTTTATGTAGTACGGAACTATGGGAAGGAATGTAATTGTATGGTTTATTATTATTTCTGTTACATAAGAAGCATCTATTGCAAATACATGGTTATCTGATAAAAAAGTAAGGTATTTTTTTATATTATCAACAGAAGAGCTTTCTTCTAAAATATCGGTATTAGAGTCTGCACTGTTTGAATTAGGCATCGTAATTTACCTCCTTGTATTATTAATAGTATTATTTACAGACTGTCTCAAATGTCTGTGTGCCGTAATGCCGGGAATATTTGCTGATTGTTTAATATCTTACGGCACGTTAATTTTAATAAATATTTTGAGCTTTCAGGTAAAGGTTTGCAACATCAAGTATAATGCTTATATTTCCATCGCCAAGTATTGTGCAGCCTGCTATGCCAGAATTTTTAATATTAAAATCATTCAAATATGTAGGAAGCGGTTTTACTACAACCTGTTGACCGCCTAAAAGTTCATCGACAAACAGGCAGTAAGATTTATCTCCGGCTTCTACCCATATAATTATGCCGTCTTCAATATTTGTAACATCAGTTTGAAGACCATATAATTCATGGAGCCTGAAAACAGGGTAAAACTCGTCCATGCGTTTTATTACTTCGCTGTTGTCTACATTGTGAATTATTTCTGATGCAGAAATTTTAAATGACTGGCGTATGTTATGTATAGGTATTGTAAATATTGATTTGCCTACGGCTATTTCCATACCATCTACTATTGCCATTGTAAGAGGAATTTTAAGAGTTGTGCATGTGCCTTCCCCGATTTCGCTTGATATTGAAACTACGCCGCCGACCTGCTCTATATTCTTTTTTACGACATCCATGCCAACTCCACGTCCGGAAAATTCTGTAACCGTTTCGTTAGTTGAAAAGCCCGGTATTAAAGTAAGGTTTAATATTTCTTTTTTAGTGTATTCTGATTCAGGCTTTGTAAGTATGCCGTTTCTTGCGGCTTTTTCCAAAATTGCTTGTGTATCCATGCCTTTGCCGTCGTCTGTTATGGAGATTATAACTTCACTGCCGGTATGCTCGGCTTTTAATATAATTTTACCTTTAGGGTCTTTTCCTAATTTTATTCTCTCCTCAGCAGTTTCCTCAATGCCATGGTCCATAGAATTTCGTACAATATGCATTATAGGGTCGCCTATGCAGTCAACAATGGCTTTGTCAACCTCCGTGTCCTCGCCTACAAGCACAAGCTCAACATCTTTATTAAGCTTTTGACCCATATCACGCACAATGCGGTTCATTCTTTGAAAAACACCGGAAATAGGCACCATTCGTATGGACATAGAAATATCCTGAAGCTCATCTGTTAATTTCCTGAGCTGCCTTGCGGATTTTGTAAAGCTGTCTAATTTTAAACCTGCAAGCTCTGGACAGGAAGTAACCATTGATTCAGTTATTACTATTTCGCCTACTATAGCCATAAGGCTGTCAAGTTTTGAAAGGTTTACGCTTATAAGGCTTTGTTTGTTCTGTGAAGAATGGCTTGAGCTTGATGAATTAACAGCCGGTTTTTTGGTTTTCTTTTCAGTCGGCTCCTCTTTTTTAACTGTATCTGCCGGAGTGATTTTTTCCTCTTTTGCAGGCTGTTCATTTTCTATTACTTCATAAGTGTATATATTACTTTGACCCTTTAAAACAGCTACGGATTTATCAAGGTCTTCTTTTGAATTAAAGCCCATTAAAAAACCGTTGTCAATTATTTGATGCGCTGTTTCCGAATTAGTTTCTATGTCCTTTGGATAAAACGTAAAATCAGAGCATACGTCTTTAATTGCTGTAACAAGCATAAAAGCCCTTAAATTTTCCATGCCGCAGCCGTCATCAAAAAACACTTTAAGGAAGAAAGGAGATTTATCCGGAAGGTCTTCATTTGACGCCTTGTGCTGCTCATTCTGCTGCTCTTTTTCACTGTTTTCGGCAGCTGGTTCATCTGCTGTTTTTTCTGTGCTGTCGCTGTTTTGGGCATTGCCGAAATGGGTGTTAATTTTATCGATAAAATTATTAATCTTTTCAAGCTCTTGGTCGATATTATCTGTAAGAGGTTCATCATTTTCTATTTTTTCTATTTCCGAACGCATAAAGTCTATTGTGTTGAAAACAAGATTAAAAAGTTCATGATGTTCAGCCTCGCTGCATACATCGTCAAAGGTTTCAACGCCTTTTTCTCTTATAATGTAAAAAAGGTCTTCGGTTTTGTGTGCTATTTTCATTAATGACGAAAATTCCATCATTGCTGATGAGCCTTTTATTGTATGCATAATGCGGAATATTTCATTAACATCATCTACTGTGAATAATTTTGATTTTTCCGCGTTAAGAAGAATGCTATCAAGCTGCTCCAAAAGAGAGTTTGTTTCAAATAAATACATATCAAGCATGTTATCCATACCGTTGTCCATATTGTATGCACCACCTCAATAATTTTCTTAAACAAGCTTTACATTTATTATCGTCATAAAAGTTAAAAAAATAATAGTTTCTGGAAGATAGAAGGTGAATTTTGTGTCAGACATATTAAAAGTCAATAATCCTACTGCCGGTTTTGATAACGCGCCGAGGACGCATCCGATTTCAGTTAACGATACAAATGTACAGAATATTGTTGATATGACTAAAGTTACCCGACCTGACGGGAAAAGCGGAAATGCTGAAAAAGAGCTGGGGCTTAGTTATGGCTCTAATTTTGGAACATTTTTGGAAGCACTCAGAAATACACCTAATATAACTGAAATTTTATCCGATATATTGTTTCAAATGAGCGGCGAAACGCAGCAGGTGAGCCAAAGCGGCTTTATGTCAGAACTTACAAATATATTAAAAGGCATGAATTTAACTCAGGATGAGCTCCTGAGTTTTATAAAGGAACAGGCATCGGCAGCCGGAAAGTTTAACAGTGTTTTCTTTCAGGCGGTTGAAAAGCTTTTGGAAAATACAAAATCAGCGGACCTTCAAATGGAAATGCTTAATTTTGTTAAGATATATAATGATGCTTCGTCGAGCCAGTCAACACTGAAAAATATACAGTCAATACTTAAAAACATTTCAACCTATATGACGTCAAACTACAGGCAGCCGCTTCAGGAGATTATGAACAGGCTTGAGGAATTAAGCCAAAACCGTTCTGAAGGCAGCCAGAATGACATAACTTCTTTCCTTAAAAAAGAAGTTGTACCTTTTTTGTCAACATATATAAAAAATACGAACAATATGGGGAAAGTGCGTGATTTTATAGCAATGCTCACATTAAATATCGCCAAGTACGAAAACGGCAGCATGGATAAGCTTGAGCAGAGTTTTAAACGCCTTATGGATTTCAGGGATTTTAACAATGTTTTTAACGGCATTACAGTTAACGACTTGAAAAAAATGATACAAAATGAAAATGAAACGGATTTTTCAAAATATTTTACCGACGCTCTTAAAAGAGGCTTAAACGGCGAAGGCGGCTGGGAAACAAAAAATGCTTTTCAGAACATACTTCAGGCGCTGATTCTTAATGAAAGCGTTTATATGCCGCTTAACCATATAATGGTTCCGGCTTATATAGACGGAAGACCAATGTTTTCGGAAATATGGGTAGACCCCAAACATAAAGAAAAGAATGAAAAGGGTGTCAAGGAGGAGTGCAAAAGGCTTCTTGTTAAATTCGATATAAAGGATTTAGGACTTTTTGACTTAATTATAACCCAGAAAAATAACGGTGTTGACTTACAGCTTTATTATCCTGAAGCATTGAAACAAAAAGAAAACGGAATAAAAAAGGATATAGCCAAAATTATGGAAAACAACAAACTTGCTATAAAAAACTTTTCTCTTGGCGTATCCTCGAAAGGCAAGACAATAGAGGAAGTGTTCCCACAAATATACGAAAGGATTAATATGATAGATGTTAAAATCTGATTTAAACAAACGTGCTGTTGCGCTTAAATACGACGGCGATGATATTGCCCCTGTTGTTATTGCAACCGGCATGGGAAATATGGCTGAAAAAATAGTTGAAACCGCTATTGAAAATAATGTTCCTATATTTGAGGATAACTCTTTGGCGACTCTTCTTTCGCGTTTGGAATTGGGTGAGGAGATACCGGAGGAACTGTATAAAGCTGTTGTAGACATATATGTTTATTTTCTTAAATTTACTTTAAATAGTGATGATAAGGCACAAAAACCTAAAAATTAAAACCAGTTTTCAGATACAAAGGGAGGTTTAATTGAAAAATGAAAAAGTTTATTGCGCTTCTTTTAGCGTCAGTTCTCTTTTTAGGTTCACTTACAGCCACGGCATTTGGCGAGGACAGTGTGCTTACAAGCAGCCACTGGGCGCGGCAGTATTTGGAAAACCTTTACAATTACGGAATTATGAGAGGTGACTTAAACGGAAACCTTAATCCTGACAGGTACATTACAAGAGCAGAATGCATATCAATGCTTAACAGGGCTCTTGGATATAATTCCTATCAAAAAGGCAATCTTCCGTTTAGGGATATTACCGGTGAAGAATGGTATGCAGATGATATTGCAATAGCTTATCAAATGGGATATTTTTCCGGCACATCAAAAAACAGGGCTGACGCCGGAAGCAACTTAACCCGTGAACAGGCAGTAAGCCTTATATGCAGAAACCTTAAGCTTGAGGAGCCTGTTGGCGAGATTTTGAACTTTACAGACAGCCGTACATTCAGCAGCTGGAGCAAAGGCGCTATAGGCGCCGGTTCGGACAAAGGTTTTATAAGCGGTTATCCTGATGGTTCTTTCAGACCTTTTAATTATGTAACAAGAGGAGAGTTTGCCAAAATGCTCTCCGATGTAATAGGCACGCTTATTTCTGACAGCGGAAGCTATTCTTACGGCACTGTTCCTGGAAATGTTACTATTTCATCTTCCGGCGGCACATTGTCAAACACAACTGTTAACGGTGATTTATATATAACAGCCGGTGTTGGGACAGGCTTTGTTAATTTGGAAAACGTAAATGTTTTAGGCGATGTTATAATAAGCGGCGGCGGACAGAGCAATGTTGGCGACAACAGCATTAACTTTAACAACTGCTATATAAACAGCCTTATTATAGACGGTGAGAAAGACAAGATTGTTTCTGTAGATGCAAGAGGCTCAACGAAGATACAGAAAACAGTTGTAAAAACAGATTCGTTTTTCGAGGATTTCGGCGGCAGGGATGAAGGATTTATCGACATAGAGTTATCCGGCGAGCCTGAAACGACACTCACTCTTTCAGGTGATTATAAAAACGTTTCTGTAATGAAGCCTGAGAACTATCTTGTACTGGGCAAAGGCAGCATATACAGTTTAACAGTTGATGAGGACGCGCAGGACAGCACTGTTACACTTGATAAAAACGCTTACGTATCAAATGCTAATCTTGACGCGCCATGCCAGGTAATGGGCGACGGCGATATGGGCAGCGTTAACATTACGTCGTCAGGTGTTGAAGTTGAAATGCTTCCTGATGAAATTGTAATTCGTCCTGGCATTACAGCGGTAATAAACGGTCAAACTATGACAAGCCAGGAAGCTGAGGAGTCATCGGCAAGACCAAGAATTTTAGCCGGCTATCCTCAGGAGGACGAAGTAGGTCCTAATAAAGCGTCGTTTATTTACCAGACAAATAAACCGGGTAAAGTTTACTGGGCAGTAACACTTGAGGATGATGAAGACGAAATTGATGAAGATGATATTATAAAGCCTAATAATGTAAAGGAAATAATATCTTCAGGCACATTTAATGTAAGAAATGCCAAGGAAGACGTTACAAGCAATATTTCAAAGCTTACAGCGGATACTGATTATGTTGTTTCAGCTGTTCTTGAAGATGAAAGAGGCAATATAAGCGCCGTTAAGTCGGAAGCCTTCACATCAGAAGATAATACTGTACCAAGCTTTTTAAGCGGCTATCCTAAAGTTACATCGCAAAGCAGCACAACTCTTGACATTACTGTTAATATGTCAAAACGCTCTACTGTGTACTGGGCAGTTTTCCCTAAAGGCAGTCAGGCGCCTACAGCCGAAGAGTTGAAAGACGGCAGGTTAAGCGGCGATATTGACAGCGGTGAAGAAAGAAGGTGCCAGAAAAACACTGAAAAAACATTCAGCGCTTCCGGTTTAGAAGAAGAAACGTCTTATGATGTTTACCTGCTGGCTTCTGACGGGACTAACGATTCAAAGGTTACAAAAATTACATCTTCTACAAAAGACACTACACCGCCGCAATTTATTAACGGCTATCCTAAAGAGGATAAAATGACGGATAAATCAGTAGATGTTAAAGTAAAAGTTAATGAAGACTGTACTGTTTATTATGTAGTTGTTAAAAAAGGCACAGTATTTCCGGCGCCTGTTCCGCCTTCAACAACATCGCCTGATTTAAGCTCGCAGGAGGGCATAGACGCCATTATTACAGGAAACAATACAGAGATAAACGGCAAAGCCAATGTTAAGGCGGATACCGAAGCTACAGTTAAAATAAATAAGCTTTCGCCAGAAACAACGTATGACCTTTATATGGTTGCTCAGGATAAGTCCGGCAATAACTCGTCAGGCGTAAAAACAGAGATTAAAACAACTGATATGGTACCTCCTACGGCAGAACAGACATTTTCAAGCGATGTAAACGGCGAGCCTAAAGTTGAGTCGGATATTACAATTTTGTTCAGCGAGGAAGTTTTGGACAGAAACACAATGAAATCCCTTACTAATGAAACTTTAAAGGACAATATTGTTTTGTACCACTTAAACGACAGTGAAGAAACAGTAGTTGACATAGACTATTCAAAAGCGGAAATAGGCATTGACGATGAGGGCAGAAGCTATGTGCTTTTCCCGTCTGCGAGCCTTAACTTAAACAGCGGTGAAAAATATCAGTTTGAGCTGAATTATATTGTTGATACATCAAACAACAGAATGAAAGACCAAACACGCCTTGACGCGTTTAAAACCCTTTCGCCGCAGGTGCAGCTTGTAAAAACAGAAGCTCCGCAGGAAATGGATATAACATTCGCTTTGCAGCCGCAGGCTATTAAAACTTCCGATTCAGTTCTTTTTGATATGATATTTGAACCGGATACAACAGTTGAGTTTGAGCTTTACGAGAAAAATGCTGAAGGCGACTTTGTAAAATACGACTATAACCCTTTAATAAGCAAAGATACGGCTATGACCCTTCATTATATTATAGACAGAAAATCAGAAGGTCTTGACGATTATCATTTTGAGCCGTTTAACCAGCTTGCAGACCGTGAGTTTGGCATAAGGTTTGTTGGTCTTGAAGGCAGCAGCGACAGGGAGAGCTGGAATAAAACCGTTAAAATGAATATTAAATGCGTAATAGGCTCAAAAACAATACTCAGCAGCCTTGCCGGCAACCCTAAAGATAATTTTGACACAGCCATAAACGACGGCGCAACGCAGGTTAACTCGCCTATAAACTTTGAAGTTTCGGCTTCATTTACGGATACGGTTATACCAAGCTTTGTAGACGGCTACCCTAAGCTTGAGGCACAGGGCGAAGTTGCCTCCGAGTTTGGTCAGATTGGCGATACATTAATAAGACCGCTTATTATGACAAATAAAAAATGCGATTTTTATTACCTTGTAGCGCCAAGGGGCACTGTTAAGGAGCCTGTAAACGCTATTCAGATTATGAACGGCGCCATAAACCCTAACGGCGGAGTTTCGGGCAAGTATTCGGTTGCAAGCGGATATGTTGAGTTCCCGGTGTTAATAGAGGGTCTTGTGCCGGAAACAGATTACGATATGTTCTATTTCCTTAAAGGCACGCCGCCTGAACCTTCTGAAGTGCAGAAAATATCATTCAGGACTTTAAAAGTAGCGCCGCCTAACATAAGCGTGCAGGTAGTAAGCAGGGGCGAAAACAGCGCCACAATTAAAATAATATCCGATAAAAACGCCACTATCGACTGGATGCTCCTTCCAAGCCTTCAGTGCAACAGCTGGTTTGAAAATGATTCCGCCGGTGAAAGCGTGCTTGTGGAAAGCCAGACTTCCGTAGCGGAAATTATACGTAACGGCAGGGAGAATACAACATATAAACCGGTTGACTTTGGTACGGTAATTACTAAGTACGACAGAACAAATATGGAATATTCAGCCGAGGTAAGTGTAACGGGGCTTGAGAGGAATATATACTACACATTCTTTGCTGTTGCCAAGAGCACTTTAAGCAGCGGCGAAACAAATGTGGGCGGCGACTCAAAAATAGCTTTCCAGCGCGATATAACGCCGGCGGACGTAACACCGCCTTCCGTTGAGGTAACTACAGTTATACGTAACGGCGCCGACGCAAATTCCGGCAAATCATACAGGGGAACGCTTATGCTTACTTTCTCCGAGGAAATTTACTACCTTCCGGGCGAAAACGAGCAAATGCAGCCTTTATCAGCGCAGTTCTTTGCCGATAACCTTAGAACAAGCGCCGCTGACCCGGACGACGTAAATGTAACAATAGAATCCTACACAGCGGGAAAAGATGATGAAACAGGCGAAAAAGCGTTAAAGAGCATAACCCTTACATTTAAGAACATACTTCATAACGATACTATTTTCTTCCCTTATGAGCTTTGCGATAAAAACGGAAATAAATCCGGTATGCTCAGGCTTACATTTGTAGATATGGAAAGCGGCGGAACAGGGAGAAAAGATTCTTACTGGAGCAGTGTGTTTGTTACGGAGCAAAATTGATAAAACTAAATTCCGGACGCTTCTTTAAGCTCCGGAATTTTTTGAGCTGACTCAATTTTAAGGTGAACAGGAATGAAAGCAAAGAGAGTAGAAGTTAAATCAGAAAAAAAATCAAAGAAAAAATTTATATTTATGCTTCTGGCGGTTTTTATTGTCTTTTTCTTAGCCGGTTTCTACTTAACTAAAAATAAGGAAGAACCTTTAACAGCCGAAAGCTATACCATAGACCAAGACAGCGTTGATTCCATAACAACGGTTACGCAAAAAGGCTACCTGTCGGACATTGTCCCGGTGCAGGAAAACGGCTCAAATATAATTGAGTATGTGTATAAAAACGAGCCTGACAGCGAGGATACAGTAAACGAGTACGTTAATTATCTTATGGAAGAAAAAGGCTTTGTTGAACTAAAAGACGAAGACGCGGAAAATCAGGAAAATCAGGAAAATACAAATAATCAGGAAAATGCTGAAGGACCTGAAATACGTGAAATAAGCAGCGATAATATATCTCCGCTGGGCATGAATAATTCAGATAATTCAGAAAACACAGAAAACACAGAAAACACAGAAAACACAGATAATGCCGGCACATCGGAGGATATGTCCGGCGGCATGGTTTTTGAGGAAAGACCGGTTTTAAAATACGGCGTAGACTCGCAGGAAGAAAATAAAATATTCGAGATTGACATAAGATACGGCGAAAAATACTATTATGTAGACGTATACAGAAAAGAAGGCACTATACCTAAAGAGGAAGAAGAAGAGGGCGAGCAAGCCTCCGCCTTTACCCGCGACGACGCCCGGGAGTATTTAAAGGAATTTATAAACAGCACCCATGCCCTTAACGGCACATTCGACGAATATACAAATATATTCGATGTGGGACGCACTATTGTAAATAATGAGGAGTGCTACGGCGTAAGCCTGTACCGTAAAGGACCAAGCGGATATAACTATATTGTGGGCAAGTATTTTATTTCACTTGAAAATAAAGATATTTTCAGGTATAACCTGCAAACAGGCGACAGCGTAAAAATAAACTGAGGGGGGTGCGTTTAATGTATCGCTTTAGGGTAATGTTTGAAATGTCCGAAGAACAGATAAAAAAATATATACATCACTACGAAATACGCAGGGACTGGCCCTTTACGCTTTTTATTACCCTTTCGGCTGTTGTGTTTTTATGCTTAACGCTCTTTACGGACATTATAAGCACTAAAATGTTAAAAGCGGTTATATGCGCGGCAACTGTACTGATATTTTTGGCAGTATTCCTGCTTTTTAAGTTTATAAGGCTTAAACTTTTAAGAAAAAAACCGCCTTTTGCCATAGGTCCGTATCTTTCAATGGAAATCCGCGACGGGTATTTTAATGTTAACTGCTCCGGGGTTATGAAAGGCTTTCCCCGGAAATATCTAAACGGCAGAATAAATAAAAACGGGGATTATATACTTACTAACAAAAAAGATATTATAATTATACCCAAAGGTACTCTAAATGCTAACATGGAGGAGGAAATAAAAGAGTACTACCAGTAAAATTAAAAACAATAATATATTAAAAGGGGGTGCGCCCCCTTTTTTTATAATTAATAAAAGTTATATAAAGTTATATAAATTTAAAAAAGTCAGAAAAAGTCAGAAAGAGTTAGAAAAAGTTAGAAGGAGTCAGAAGAAGTTAGGGGAAAGTTAAGAAAGAGTTATAAAAAGAGTTATAAAAAGAGTTAGAAGAAAAGAGTTAGAAAAAGTTATAAAAAGAGTTATAAAAAAAGTTAGAAGAAAAAAGTTAGAAAGAGTTAGAAAAAGTTAGAAAAAAAGTTAGAAAGAAAAAATTTTTTTTTAAAAAACTCTTATCATTCTTTTTCTCCTTCCGATAATGTAAGTGTAAACAAAAATATCCCGTATCCAAAAAAAGGTACCGTTTTGGTAATGGGTATTTAGTTTAAAGCAAATTTTTAAAGCAAAAAATTAAAACCAAAAAAATTATTATTAAAGGGAAGAGAAAGGACTCTCTTCTTACAAACCACAGGGAGGTAAATTTTTATGATTATCCAACATAATATTGCAGCATTAAACTCTTACAGACAGTTAAGCACAAACAACAGCGCTATTTCAAAGAACCTTGAAAAACTTTCATCTGGTTACAAGATTAACCGCGCAGGCGACGACGCAGCTGGTCTTGCTATTTCCGAAAAAATGAGAGCACAGATTACAGGTCTTGAAAAAGCACAGGATAACGCTAACGACGGTATCTCACTTGTACAGACAGCAGAAGGCGCACTTACAGAAGTACATGACATGCTTAACCGTATGGTAGAGCTTGCTACACAGTCCGCAAACGGCACATACGATGATGAAACAGACCGTGCTAACCTTCAGAAAGAAGTAACATCACTTAAAGATGAAATCGACCGTATATCAAAGAGCACAAACTTCAACGGTATCGACCTTCTTAATGGTACAGACTTAAAAGGTACACAGGCAACAGAAGCTTCAAAAGCTTCATTTACAGTTGACCTTACAGGCGGAACATATGATTTGAAAGATACAGATACTCTTCAGCTTACAATAGGTGGACAGACTGTTACAAGTAATGCTGTTAGCGGCGGTGGCACAACAGACGCAGCTACTATAGCAGGTCTTTTTGATGGACAGAAATATACAAATGGTGGTACAACATACACTATAAAAGCAAGTGGCACAAAATTAACATTTACAGCAGATACAGCTGATGCTGCAACAGCTCCTACAGGTAATGTTAATGTAACTAAGACTGGTAGCGGTGCTGGTACAGCAAGTGGAACTCTTACAGTAGCAGACGCAAAAGACGGTACAGCAGACGCTGAGGCAACAGGCGGACTTACACTCCAGATTGGTGATACAGCAGATGACTTTAACCAGATAAAAGTAGTTGTAAACGCAGTTGATACAGAAACACTTGACATTGACGATGTAGACATCAGTACAGCAGCTGGAGCTTCAACTGCAATTGATAAGATTAAAAAAGCAATCGACACAGTATCATCAACACGTGGTGACCTTGGTGCTATCCAGAACAGACTTGAGCACACAATCAACAACCTTGGTGTAACAACAGAGAACATTACATCAGCAGAGAGCCGTATAAGAGATACAGACATGGCAGAAGAAATGATGGCTTATACAAAGAACAATATCCTTGTACAGGCTTCACAGGCTATGCTTGCACAGGCAAACACACTTCCACAGGGTGTACTCCAGTTATTACAGTAATTTTAAGCTGCAAAATAAGCAGATTAAAAAAAATAAACAAACCAAACAAATTAAAAGAGGGCTTAACGCCCTCTTTTTTATATTTATTATATTTTTATATTAATTATTGTTTTGCCTGTGCCGCCGGCTCCGCTGATTTTATTTATTTTGTTTATTTCACTTGTTTTACCGCCTGCTTTGCCGGCTTTATCCGCGCCTGAGGAGTAAGGGGCTCCGGCAAGGGGATTGATTATCTCTGTGTTGTCTGCAATGTCCGAAGGGTCAGCAGGCTTTTTGGTAATTTCATCTTCCTTTTTCCACAGGGATTTGCGTTTTTTGCCTTCCGCGTTCTGGTTAAGCAGAGCCATGTTTTTAGCCGCCGCGTACAGCTTGTGGCTGTAGTCCATAAGCTTTTTCTCGTCTTTAAAAGGCACTTTATCGCCTTTGGATATACGGCGGTAGACCTCCAGTATTTTAAGCAGTTCCTTGGTGTTTTTGGCTGCCTGCTCGTTCTGCTGGCGTGTTCTTTCGGCGGATTCTATTAAATAATCCATTTCGGAAAGCCTGTCTGATATATCCTGCGCCCGGTCGTATTCTTTTTCTATTGCGGCAATCTGGTTTGTAATTTCCGCTTTGTCAAAGTTCGGGTCATTAACGTATTGGGAATTTTTATCTTCCAGTATTTTTGTAAGTTCATTCTTTTTCTGCGACAGAGTATTTAAGTAATTGCTGGCAAACTGCCGCGCCTCTACAAGCTTCATGCAACCACCCCTTTTTATAAATGGGCTGACAATACTTTTTACTATATATATTTCGGCTTAAAGGGCAGTTTAAATAAGCGTTTTTGCCCAAACAGACGGAAAAAATGCGGTGTTTACCGCTTCAAGCTTGTTTTAAGCTTGTTTTAAGCCTGTTTTAAGCATGTGGCGGAAAAGCAGGGCAGGAGATTATAAACGCTTTAATTATTTAATTAATTAATGCTTTAATAAAAAATATAAAAAAGAGCGCCGTAAAATTCGGCGCCCCGTAAAACGGCATACTATGCCATGCCGCGCAGTAAGCGGATATTATGTATTAATAAACCGGTTCTACCCATAATAATTAACCGTTGCTTTTAATAAATGCGGCTAATTTTTTGTCCTCGCCTTTAATATGGTTTATAAGCCACCCTGCAAGAAGGGTATTGATTTGACCTACATTGGCAACGGTAGGACCTTCGGACTGGATTTTTTTAACAAAGTCTGACGCCTGCTTTTTAAAATCGTCGTGGATTTTTTTATGGCGGGTGTAATCTGGGTAGCGGTACTTAACCTGAAGAGCCTCCTCGTCGGCAAAGTGCTTATTTGTATAATTTAAAAGGAACTGGGCTGTATTTACCAGCTGTGTGCGTCCCTGACCCTTTGCGCAGGCGTCGAGAAGAGAATTGACGGCGTCGATTAACTGACGGTGCTCTGAGTCGATAAGACTGTTTCCGGTTTCCAAATCTTTTGTAAATTGATAAGCCATTTTATTTTTCCTCCTTATAATTATTATAATTTAATATATATTAAAAAACTATATTGGTCATACCGCTGTGGCAATAAAAAAACGCACTTGCTACCCTCTGTCGGGTAAGTGCGCTGTTTAAAATGGACAGCAGACTATCGCTTATCCGGCAATATAATTTTTTTTACATAGTTTTTTCTAACTTTTTCTAAATATTTCTAACTTTTTCCAACTTTTCCTAACTCTTTACAGCTTTTTAATAATTTGATTATAATTTTTTACATACATCTGTATTGTTTGAACATAAAACAGTATACACTAATATATCACTAAAGTGCTGGTCTGTCCAGTGCAGATACAGTTAACGGCAGTAAAATATAAGGCGTGTTTTCTGTTGATTTTTACTATATGGAAAGACAGGAAAGGGGCAGAACGCAATTTTAACAGAAAAAATATATAAAAAAGATATGAAAAGTATGAAATATATAGGCAAAAGACAGTAAAAACAACGCTGAACAGGCGAATAAACTGAAAAGGGCAGTAAAAGATGGAATAAGCCAAAGAGAGCAAATAAGGTTTGGAAAAAGTTAAAAAATCAAGAGCTGGAAAAGGTTAGAAAAGATTAGTAAAGGTTAGTAAAGGTTAGAAAAAAATAAAAAACCCAAAGCATAACGCTAAGGGTTTTTCAGTGGCGGAGACGGTGGGATTTGAACCCACGTGCCCCGGAGGACAACCTGATTTCGAGGGGCGTGAAACGGCTGAAACCCCTTATATCTCCGCATAAAGCCGCATAAATTATTCTCAAAAAGCCTGTAAAAACGGGCTTTTTTCGTATCTTGTTATTTGTGTCCATACTGTCTTACATCGTCTTTTTTCCTGTCCGGGCACCATTTGGGCACCACGGGCACCAATAGATATTAAAGATTACTTACTTCTATTGGCTGCATTAACTTCTTCTCTTTGCTTTGAAAGAAGCTTTGAGTACACAGAATAGGCAACATTTTGAAAATAATCAATATATTCATCTTGTTCACTACTTGGCAAGGGAGTAATATAATCTTTTCCATCATCTTCTGTCCGCCAAGTTCGTGTAATATTGATCTTTAAGTCAGTCTGCTTAAACGTAATATCTATTTCTACAGTAATCGGCAGGGATTTGTGTTGAAACTTATACCGCATACTTGAGAAAATAAAATTTTGCTGCATACATTCTTTTACGAAGTCGTTATTTCTCAAACCGCCGCCTGTTAGTACTGCTGAACTTATTCCTGTTAGTTTTCCGGTTGGCTCATTTTCTCTAAGTTCAGTCATAGATTCGTCAGCATCATCGTCAATAACGAATTCGTTTTTATTTAAAGTAACATTAGTGATATCTACGAGATGCCAATCCTTATGAGAGTAAGCACCAAAATTATCAAAGAAATCTACTTTATTCGCCTTTTGCAGACTGCTTAAAGTAATTCTTTTAATGCTGAAAATTTGCTCATCTTCAGATGGTTTCACCATATCTTCCAACAAAGAAACAAATTGTTTTGACTCCGATATTCCTTCGTGACGGATATTGACCTTATAGTTACCATCTGGGAGCTGGGTAATTCTGACATCTAATGTTACTTCCTTTGTATCGGCCAATCGCATACGACCTCTTTGTTGCTTCTCATAACAATATTGGAGCGATAATGCACCATCATCCTTACAAATATTTTTCAGTTCGTACGGTGATGATGGAAGTCTTTGTAATCTAACAAATTCGTCAGAAAGTCCAGTGATAAAATCAATATCAGTACTGGTCATCTTAGGGTTAATTACAACAACCGTGGATTTCATGTTGTTTTGCTCAAAGTTCATAGCCTGATGGACTTCTGTCATCATGCCAGATCCAAAAAAGATTGTATGCACAAGGTCGGATAGAGCCGTTGGGCTTGTACAAACAGGAAATATTCCACGTTTTTTGATAATGTGTTTAACGCTATTTGCGTTTATGATCTTATCGTCAACAAGCTTTTTAAATTCTTCTCCCGATACATATTCCTGTATAGCCATATTGTTCTCCACCCCCTTAAGTAACAGGCGATAAACGCCTATTGTCCAAAAATCTTATTTGATATTGTGGCTTTGATTGCAACACAATTTTTGTGAAGTAATCTCCTATAAGTTTTTTGTCATCTGCTTTTTCTGGAAAGAAGTAAATATGGACTTCCTGCTTGCGTTCTGTCCGGGACTCAAATTGCAAGACATTGATCATATTTAACAAATATAGCATTGAGTCCTCTGAAATCGTGTCAAAAAAGAAAACAGCTTTCACATCTACTTTTTCTGTTCCATTTTCATGTTCATTTATCTTCGTGTAACCTGCGAAAATGTAGTCAGAAAACAAGTAGCTTGGAGTAATAATATTCTGTCTATCCCATTGCGAGCCACTTATCGACGGATAGATTATGCCAAAATTATGTTCTTTGTTTTGCTGTTTAATCCGTGTTATCTCATTGTTAAGCGAAAACCACTTTTCTAATCGTCCAGTATCCGCTAAATACAACATAGTTGGTGTACGACGTCTTGGTATTGTAATCTTTTTTAAGGTATCGGTTGCCTTTACATAATCGTACAAATTATCGCTTGAATTAAAAAGTAAAATCCCTGTTGTCAATGTAGTATCAGTTAAATATTGGGCAGCTTTAGGTGATGTGCTTGCACATTCCATCGTATTTAAAAGTTCTTCAATCCATTGATTTAAATTACTTGGAATAAAATCTTTCCATTGATGGTTTTTACACTCAATAATTACAGCTTCTTTGCGCGCCGAAAACGGATTATAAAAGCTCTGTAAAATATCAATTCCATGAGTCCTTTTCTCTCCAGACTTTGCTGTTGGACTTTTATGGGTAGAGCGTGTGCAATCTATTGGCAAATCTTGTGCAAGCATTTCCCACCCAAGATTTGCAAACAAGGTGTTTCCGAAGTTTTCAAGTTTTTTACCGATCGTCTGACTTAATTCGCCCATATCATACACCTCACTTCAATAAGATCGCATGAAGCATATCCAGCATATCGTCTTCAAAAGAGTCGCGTGTTTTATATACCATTACGGTACCTTTAGATGAAAAAGTTATTTTAAGCGACGTTCCCTCACACGGCAAAATAGCTGTCATTCTTGCAATTTTTTCTTTGTATTTATTTAAGACTGCAAACACGTCACCATATGTTGATAGATCAACAGTAAAATTTCCCACTATATCTTCCGAAAACAGGAAATCTTCAAAACACACTTTTGAAACTTTCACCTTATAAGCTTGAAGCTTGCTGATAATATTTTCAATAGAAATGTTTACTGCGTTTATCGAAAATATGTTTTGTGTTGCAGATGAAATAGCAAATATCAATTTGTTTGCGTTTGTTCTATTTCCCCAAATCTCTAAACGATCATTACAAATAGTAAAATCCACAATAGTTGCTTTTGAAGCCTTTCGTTGTTCAAAAACTCGGTCAATGGGATTATAAAATGATTCTTCTACAGTTTGTACAATGACGTATTCACCGGACAACTCATTTTCATTTAACAACTGTAAATTAAAATAGTTTGGTCCATCATCAGGAACATTAGATAATGTTCTGTAGATATCCGCTGCCAATTTAGGTGTAGAAGGAGTCAAATTATAAACAAAAATGCTAGTTGCCATATATAAGCCCCTTTCATGTAATAGAGTAAAATAAAAGCACTCCAAATTGGCAGAGTGCTTTACATTACTTGCATAGCTGCCATTCAGATAATTTTAGAAAGGCTTTGCTGTACAATGTCACTTTTCACTTGTCGCAAAAAAGAACACTGTAATTTATTATAGCACATTTTTCCATAGTTCACAACAATAAGCGACGATTAACGGCTAATCCTCTTGGGGTTAGCCGCTTTTCTATTAAAATTAAAAGGAGGATAAAAATGAGCAAAACCATCAACCTACTAATTTCAAAAGGCATTATTAAACCGTCCGGTGAAATCGGCAAGGACAAGATCAACCTTGTTGCCGGAGCAATCACACAGCCATTTGCAGAAATGGTATGGGTAACAACAGGCGGCGACATGGAAACCATTAAC
>CALWRF010000002.1 GCA_944383885.1 uncultured Clostridia bacterium
TGAGGAGTTATGGAACGAGGCAAACAGAATTTATAAAATCCGAAGCGAAACTATCAAAAACAGACGCAGTTCATATAAGGAAGATAATCTTTTTACAGGAAAGATTATATGTACAGATGACGGAAGCACCTATTGGCTAAAGCAGAGATATGACAGGAATGGAAATAACAATTCAAGGTGGGTTTGCAGCAATAAGCTGAAGCATGGAACGGCAAACTGCAAATCATTTGCTATAATGGAACGTGAGCTGTTAGATATTCTTGTGAGCATTTTAAAAGAGTTAAGCGGTAATTTTGATGAGGTTATTGACAGGTTTATAAAAATATATGAAAAATCTTCTAAAACTGTAGACTACAGAAGTGAGATACAACAGCTGAATGAAGAAATTGACAAAATAAACCGCAAAAAGGATAAACTGCTGGAATATAATATTGACGGCAAAATTTCTGACTCAGAGTTTGTAAGGAGAAATGATTCTTTAAACGACAATTTAAAAGAACTGGAAACAGAAATTAATAAACTTAATGAGCAGCAGAATAACAACAGATTGCATCTTAATGAGATTTACGGCATAAAGAAGAACTTAACACGCTTCAGCGTTATTGAGCGGGAAGATTTAACCCAAAATGTTATTAATCTTTTTGTTGATAAAATACTTGCAGAGCCAATAGATGAACATCACATGAATCTTAAAATCATTCTTAATACCGGTGAAACACAAAGCAAATTGTATGAAAAAGCCGGAAATATTAATGAAAATGCTTGTGTCCGTTCGGGCTGCATGTTCAAAAAGATGATTGAGGCTCAGGAAAAATTAATGGCTGACAAAGAGTCAGGCATGGGCTCTAACAGATAATCATATCTGTAAAAATAAGAATTAAATATTCAGGCTTAATTTATGTGTACCGCCGTTATGCCGTTAATCAAAGGGCATTTCGGCGGTATTATTTATTTTAAACATAGGATTTATACTGTATTATATAGCCATTGAAAATAATCCATTTGTGTGTTAATGTAAAACAGTAAGCAGTTTTAACATATAAAGGAGGATTTATGGCTGTAAAAAGGGAAAAGAAAAACGAAAAATTAATAGATACTATTAAGCAGTCACCAAAAGTAAGGCGAAGACTTACAATACGTGGAGTTTTATCATTTTTTATAGTTATGACTCTTGTGCGCTCAGTTTTTGCCGGAAGGTATGAAAATGTTTTTGTATGCCTGCTTTCACTTATGCTTTTCTGTATGCCTATGATACTTGAAAAAAGGCTTTCAATAGACATACCTCCTGTTATGGAGGCTATAATTTACTGTTTTATATTTGCCGCTGAAATTTTAGGCGAAATAAACTCTTTCTACACAATTATACCGGGCTGGGATACAATGCTTCATACATTAAACGGGTTTCTTGTAGCGGCTGTAGGATTTTCACTTGTTGACCTTTTTAACAGAAGTGAAAGAATGACTTTTAAGCTTTCGCCGCTTTTTCTTGCGCTGGTAGCTTTCTGTTTTTCAATGACTGTAGGAGTGCTCTGGGAGTTTTTTGAGTTCGGCATGGACAGTTTTTTTGGTACAGATATGCAGAAGGATTTTATTATTGACACAATCCATTCCGTTACATTAAATCCTGACGGACTTAATAATGTAGTAACAGAAAAAATAACGAGTCTTGTTGTAAACGGGGAGGACTGGATGGAATTTCCCGGCGGATACATAGATATAGGCATTATAGACACTATGAAAGACCTTTTGGTAAATTTTGCAGGTGCGGTTGTGTTTTCCGCAATAGGTTTTTTCTATGTTAAAAACAGGGGCAAAGGCCGTTTGGCGCCTCTTCTTATACCGGTTGTGCTTGATGAAGATAGTAAGGAAGAAACAGACAAAAAGTTAAAATAAATAGTTATAAGCATTATAAAATAATAAATATTTTTAAGCGCATAAATTTAACTGTATTTTGCTCTCTGCCATGGAAATATTTTGCTTACTGTTCCATGGCAGAGCTTTTTATATAATTTAATATGCAGCAGATGTCTGTTTATGGTAAAATAGAAGTGCTCTATATTAGAAAGGACGATTTTATGATTTCTTATATAAAAGGAACGCTTGAGGATATATCCGAAACAGGTGTTGTTATTGAGGCAGGCGGCTTAGGTTATTTTGTGTCTATGCCGCCATCTTTTACCGTTAAATACAAGCTTCATACAGAGGTAAAGATTTTTACATATATGAGCGTTAAAGAGGACGGCATATCCCTTTTCGGCTTTGAGAATAAAAAACAGCTCCAGCTCTTTAAAAGGCTTACTTCTGTTTCCGGCGTAGGCGGAAAATCAGCTTTAGCGCTTTTAGGAAGCGCCAGTGTAAATGAGATTACAACAGCTATAATAGCAAATGATGTTAATATGATTTGCAGAGCGCCCGGACTTGGCAAAAAGACAGCCCAGAGGATAATACTTGAGCTTAAAGACAAAATATCAACAGAGGAGCTTTCTAACGCAATAAGCGGCGAAATAACAGGCGAAGCAGGTCAAAGCGCTGTTTTGACAGACAGCAGGAGCGAGGCTCTTGAAGCCATGATTGTATTGGGTTATGGCAGAAGCGAGGCTCTTAAGGCGCTTTCTGATGTGTATTCGCCTGAAGACGATACGTCAGGGCTTTTAAAAAAAGCGCTTAAAAAAATTTCCCAGAAATAATCAGGCGGTGGTTGCATGCAGGAGAGAATTATAACGTCGGGCTTTAAGGCTGAGGATATGGAGCTTGAGCCTAAACTGCGTCCCGATAATTTAGAAAATTACATAGGTCAGGAAAGTGTAAAAAACAACATGAAAGTATTTATTGAGGCGGCTAAAAAAAGAGGCGAGCCACTGGATCATGTGCTCCTTTATGGCCCTCCGGGACTTGGAAAAACAACACTTTCAAACATTATAGCCAACGAAATGGGTGTTAATATTAAAACAACATCAGGCCCGGCTATAGAGCGTCCCGGGGATATGGCGGCTGTTTTAAGCGGTCTTGAAGAAGGCGACATACTTTTTGTAGATGAAATACACAGGCTCAACCGTATTATAGAAGAAATACTTTATCCGGCTATGGAGGACTTTGTTATTGATATTGTAATAGGCAAAGGTCCGGGAGCCAGAAGTGTAAGGATTGATTTGCCTAAGTTTACTCTAATAGGTGCCACAACACGAATAGGCCTTCTTACGGCACCTTTACGTGACAGATTTGGTGTTATACAGCGTCTTGAGCCGTACAGTGTTGATAACCTTAAAACAATTATAAAGCGTTCAGCGGGAGTATTGGATATAGAAATTGATGACGGCGGTGCAGAGGAAATAGCAAGACGCTCAAGAGGTACACCGAGAATAGCCAACAGGCTTTTAAAAAGAGTCCGGGATTTTGCACAGGTAAGTTTTGACGGTGTAATTACCCATGAAGTGGCAAATAAGGCCCTTAACAGGCTTGATGTAGACAAAATGGGTCTTGATTTAACCGACAGAAAAATGCTTCTTGCCATGATAGAGAAATTCGGCGGCCGTCCAGTAGGTGTTGACACTCTTGCTGTGTATATAGGCGAGGAAGCCGAAACAATAGAAGATGTTTATGAGCCGTATCTTATTCAGCTGGGGTATATACAAAGAACACCAAGAGGCAGAATAGTTACAAAAAGCGGCTATGAGCATTTTGGCTTTAAGTACCCTTATGATAAAGACAGCCGTCAGATAAAAATACAGGGTCTGTAATTAATTTTTTATACTGAAGTTTTGGATAGCAAGGCGGTTATAAGTAAGTTTAGAAGTTATAAAAAAGTTATAAAAAAGATATAAAGTAAGTTAAGGAAAAGCTGCGCCATAAAAGCTTATAATAAATAAAACAGCCGTTTGGCAGTAAATGCTGCAAAGCGGCTGTTTCTGTTTTATTCCTGAGGAATAAGCATTTGAATTTCGTAAATGCATCTGGAATAATCGTATAGATTGTCTTCGTATTCATTAGCAAGCACTACAGGCGGCTTCTTTTTGCCGCTGAAGAACAGCTTTGCAAAATACGGATTCCAAGTGTCGGAGAGTATTCTTGCTTTAAAGCAAAGATAATCTCCTTCTGGTATTTCTATAATATTATCGGATTTAAAATCAGGCGGTTCTTTTATAAACATACCCAGATACTTTCGGTTAAGATTGCACTCTATAAGGTCGTTATAATCAAGTATAAGTGAAAACTGACGAACATATTTAAGAGAGCGGAATTTTTCGCTGTTTTTAATGGCATGCAGTGCAATATGCACCTCTTCATTGCTTCTTCCATCGTAAGGAGTAGCAACAAGATAGCGCTTTTCAATATGAAGGCTGTAGAAATTATCGTTTAAACTGTCTTCATTTACATAAGTAAAATAATTTTTATACCATTCAATGCTGTCTATAACGTCTTGAAGACGGCTTATTTCATCAAAACAGCGCTGTTTATGGGTATCAAGCAATTCAACCAGCTCTTTTATGTCGTTATTCTGTATTACAGACTTGATTTCTTCAAGGCTAAGGCCTAATTTCTGAAGATACTTAATCCTATCTATAATATGAAGCTGATTAACGGAATAATAGCGGTAGCCTGTAGCCGGGTTTGTGTATTTAGGATGCAGAAGATCAATACTGCTGTAGTACCTGAGAGTTTGTATGGAAACACCCATTATTTTGGCAACTTCACCTATAGAATATAAATCTTTCAATCGCGAACCCCTCCTTCCACTGCGGCAGTTTGTATTTGTATAATATAAATATAATAAAAGCAATTTTTGCCGCATTTTATAATTTAATTTGTGTCTATTGTATATTGTATTAAAATGTAAAATACAAATAAACGCTCTATAAACTAACTAAAAGCTAAGATGTGGAGTTATTCTACAATTATTTTTTCTATATTCTCGGCTTTGGCATATTTTTTGATATATTCTTCTGCCTTTGTTATAAGTGCATTTACATCTTCGTCATCTGTGAAAACATAAATAAGAGTAACGATATTTTTAGAATTAAGAGTTATCATGGCTTTTTCGGAATCGCTTGTAGGACTGCCGAAAGGCCCGTCGTTGTCACAGAGCACAGGAAGGTTTTCGATATTAACGCTGTCCTTACCTATGCCTTTATAGCTTTGGCCTGATTTACCAAGATTAAGAGTTATGTCGCCGTTTATATTGTCAATATCGTATGAACCAACGGAAAAACCGCTTTCTACAGATATAAGGTTATTTGTATCAACTACTGTATTTATTCTATATAAGTCCTTACCCTGTTTAATGCGGCGGATGAGAGCCTCAGATGAAACTCTGTATCTTCCCGGGTCTTTACCAAATGCCTTATAGGCCTTTCTTGAGGAAGCTACATTTTTTATTTCCGTAACATTTTTTGTTTCAAGCTCATTTTGAACGGCAGGTATAATTTTTTCTTCCATGTACTGCCATAAATCGGCATTTTCTTCTTTAACTTCAACGCTGTATTTAAGTACAGCCAATTTAGTACAAGGAACTTTTTCTTTAATTTCGCTGCTTATGGATATATTCATTTGTCATTCCCCCTAAATATCTATCATTTTACAATATTATCAGCCATTGTGCAAAGGTTTTTTTCCCAAAAAAAAGGACGGAGCAAATCCGTCCTTTAAAATTATGTTTTGTTTAAGCTGTAAACTTAAAATCAGTCTAAAGCTGTAAAAGCCTGTTTGAAGTCGTTGATAAGGTCCTGAGTATCCTCGATACCAACAGATACACGGAACATACCAGGTGTGATACCCATTTTTCTTCTGTCTGCATCTGGCATGTGGCTGTGTGAAGATGTGCATGGGTGGTTGAGTGTTGTTCTAAGACCGCCAAGAGTTGTAGCATAGTGAACATACTGAAGTTTAGCCATGAACTTGTCAATCTTTGCTTCGTCTTCTGTGTTAAGGATAATGCTAAGCATACCGCTGATAGCTTCATCATCTGACCAGAGTTTCTTAGCAATTGCTCTCTGTGGGAAGCTGTCAAGTGATGGATGGTTAACTTTGATAACGTGTGGATCGCTCTCAAAGAATTTAGCAAGCTGAGCTGCGTTATACATCTGTCTTCTTACACGAAGGTGAAGTGTTTCAAGACCACGAATCATCATCCAGCATGGGAATGGATCAGCAGGTGTACCAAAGAGCATTCTCATTGGACGAACTGTTTCGATGATTTCTTTAGAAGCTGTCATGCAGCCAAGGATAGCATCTGAATGTCCGTTCATGAATTTTGTCATTGAAGAAATAACGATATCAGCGCCAAGTGTAAGAGGTTTGATGGAGAGTGCTGTTGTAAATGTGTTGTCCATCATAAGGAGAGCGCCGTTGTCATGAGCAAGTTTAGCAAACTCAGGAATATCAATAAGGTTCATTGTTGGGTTAGCGCAAACCTCAGCATAAATCATCTTTGTGTTAGGTTTGATAGCTGCTTTAACGTTTTCAATGTCATCCATGTTTACAAGTGTTGACTCAATGCCAAATCTTGAGAACATTTTGCCGAATACATCGAATGTTTCGCCGTAAATTCTGCTGTTGCAGATTACATGGTCTCCTGATTTAAGAAGTGAACCTATTGTTGTGGAGATAGAAGCCATACCTGATGAGAAAATAAGTGTGTCTTTATCTTCAAGACCAGGAGCTTCAAGAGCTGTAACCTGAGAAGCAAGAACATCACGGTCAGGGTTGTTTGTTCTGATGTATGTATAGCCCTGTGCATAAGCTTCTTTGATTTCTGAAAGTGTGTTAGCTGTGAAAGCTGTTGCTGTATAAAGAGGGAAAGCTTCTGGTTTTAATAAGTTGCAAGCTCCATCTTTATATTTTCTTGTGTAGAGAAGTTCTGTTTCAAGTGACATTAAATATTCCTCCCTTTTTAAAATAAGCCTTTAAAACTAAAACTTTTTTAACTTTTTTAATTGCGTTAAAATACTTCCAAGTAAATCTAAACCATTTCCAAAAAAGATATACCTGAAAGTCATTTTCCGCTGTACAAGGTCATTGTATTATCTGTAGGTACAATAGAGTCAATAGCAATTTTTAAAAAATTAATTTTAGGCGTATATAAAGGTAAGAATTTTTCATCTGAAAATTTTTCTGCATAAGTAAAATCTACCCACTGTAAGAAATATTAAAAAAATTAATGGTCTATAAGTTTTTTTGTGGATGAAACTTAAAATTTATAGTAAAAATTTACGTTGCGTATCGTGGTAAAAAAATTACAAAATACCATATAAGATATAAAAAATGGTGAAATAAATTAATATTTGCACAAATTGAGGAGAAAATTACAAAAAGTGCCTAATTGTGGTCTGAGAATTTTTTTTACTTTATTGTTAGTCATAATGATTAAATTGACTTTCGTTAAATATTTCAAATTTTTAATAAAATATACATATTGCACAATAATTCTTTAAGAAAATAAATTTTGAGCAATATTTTAAAGTTAAAATCAACACATTTTGGATTGCATAATATGCTTATTAGTTAAAAATGGTGGTTTTTTTCCTTGACTATATAGTCACAATAGGGTTTATCATCGAATTGTAGGTTACAGCGGCTTACATAATACAAGTCAAATCAAATGGGATAATTTGTCTTTTGTTACTGTAGGCAGCATTTAAACTAATTTTTACCTTATAATTACGTTGTTTTACTAAAGATGATGAGAAGGAGGATGACACATGAAAAACAGTGTTACTTATGGTGGCATTACAGTGGCATCAGGCGAAAAGGTATCTCAATATGTTACAGTTGCAGGTACTGATTACAAGTTTCCTATTACTATTATTAACGGTAAAGAAGATGGAAAGACAATATTAGCTTCCGCTGGTATTCACGGCTGTGAATATCCGGGAATTCAGGCTATGGTTGAGCTTTCAAAAGAAATTGACCCGGCAGATGTTTCAGGCGTTGTTATTCTTATGCACTGCATAAATATATCAGGCTTTGAAGAACGCCAGACATACGTTGTCCCAGACGACCCTGAGCGCAAAAACCTTAACAGGCTTTTCCCGGGAAATGCGGCTGGAACTTTAGCAGATAAAATCTGCGCTTTCCTTTCTGAAGAGTTTGTTGCAAAGAGCGATTTCCATGTTGACATTCACAGCGGAGATATGGTTGAAAAGCTTGATCCATGTATTATAGTTTGTGCTCCTAAGGAGTCTGAAAACAACGCTTTTGCCGGAGAAGCGGCTAAACACACAAGCTTTAAATACAGGCTTAACTCAGGCGGAAGAACAGAATTTTACAACTCATCATCAATAGATAGAAATGTGCCTTCTCTTTTATTTGAAAGGGGAGCCCACGGCGACTGGACAAAGGAAGAGGTAGACGCTGACAAGAGCGATTTAATTAATATAATGAAATTTTTAAATATCCTTCCAGGCGAAGCTGAATTAAATAATGAGCAGGTATTTGTTAAAAGACATGAATGGGCAGAGGCTGAAGCTACCGGCTTATTGTATATGTTTGTAAAAGAGGGCGATGACATTAAAGAAGGTCAGAAGCTTGCGGAAATATGCGATATGTTTGGCAATGTAATTAATGAGGTTTATGCTAAATTCGACGCGCATGTATTAATTATAGCTTCAACGCTTGCCATTAAAAAAGGCGATGACCTTATTACTTACGGGCAAAGCTGATAAGTATTATAATTTTTGATAAATAACATAAGAAAAAAACAACTGATATACAGACAGCCGCTTTTTATATAACGGCTGTAAATAATAAACTGAAAATACAAAAGAAAAAACGATTAATATTCGGAATATACATAAGATAAGGTTCAATAAAAATTATGTTAATAACTCCGGCGCTGAATAAACGCCGGGTTACAATAATCAATATCGCAAAATAACAAATTTACGGGGGGAATAAAAAATGTTACATGAGTTTGATCCAAATTTTGCATTTGAAACAAATATCTTAGAGGCAGGAGCATATTTTTCACATCCTGCTAAAAATCCTGAGGCGCTTCCAATACACATGTCAACAGCGCATAACGTAGAGGACGTTGCAGACCTTCTTGAAAGATACAAAGAAGGGGATTACTGCTACAACAGAAACAGAAACCCGAACAGAACAGCTCTTGCAGAACTTGTTAAATACACAGAAGGCGGAGAAGACGCAATTGCGTGCTCATCAGGCATGGCAGCTATTTCAACAGCTATTATAGCTATGACAAAAGCCGGAGACCATATTCTTTCAGACAAGACTATTTATGGTGAGTCAAACGAAGTATTTACAGACATACTTGGCAAATACGGCGTTGAGTCTGACATAATCGACTTTACAAACCTTGATGAAGTTAAAGCTCACATTAAACCTAACACAAAAGTTCTTTATACAGAAACAGTTTCAAACCCTCTTTGCGGTGTTGCGGATTTAAAAGCACTTGCAGATATTGCACATGCTAACGGCGCTATGCTTATTGTTGACAACACATTTATGACAGGCTGCCTTGCAAGACCTCTTTCAATGGGTGCCGACCTTGAAGTTATCAGCTTAACAAAATTCGCTAACGGTCATTCAGACGCTGTAACAGGCGCTATTATCGGTTCAAAAGAGCTTGTTAAGAAATGCCATGCACTTCAGGTAGTTCTTGGCTCACAGGCTGACCCATTCTCATCATGGTTAACATGCCGCGGCATGAGAACAATGGAGCTTCGTGTTAAAAAACAGGCTTCTAACGCCCTTGCTCTTGCTGAAGCGCTTGAAAAGAGTCCTTACGTTAAATCTGTTCACTACGCTGGTCTTAAGAGCAACCCATTCCATGAGCTTGCACACAAACAGTTCGGCGACTACTATGGCGGTATGCTTACTGTAGAGCTTCCAGAAGAAGATGACTACGATGTAGCTACAAGCAAGTTCAACAAATTTATGAGAACACTTAAGATTCCACACTACGCAATGACTCTTGGCGGCTACAGAACTACATTCTCATATCCACCACACAGCTCACATGATAACCTTACAAAAGAGCAGAGATACGCTATAGGTATCACAGATTCCATGTTAAGATTCTCAATAGGTATTGAAAATACAGAAGACCTTATAAATGATGTTCTTAACGCTCTTGAGGTTGCTTACGGAAAATAATAATCTATAGGATTATAGGATTTTAAGGTCGGACTTTATGTCCGACCATTTTTTTGCGGATTATTAATTACTAAAGAAAAAATACTGCATTATTAATGCGCTTATGCGGAGGTGCTTGCTTTGCCGGTGTATACAGTTTTAAGTTCGCTTTTTGTTATATTTGCCCTTGCGGTACCGGGTTTTATATTCAGAAAAAAGAATTTAGCCGATGAAACACAGCTCAAGCTTATGTCGGCTTTTATGTTAGATGTAATACTGCCATCTATTATTATTTATTCAATGCAGACAGATTTTTCCTCAGAAATGCTGACATCAGGCATAAAAGTATTTGCGGCGGTTTTTGCGCTGTTTGCAGTTGTGCTTATTTTTTCAGCTGTTCTTACAAAGAGCATGGGACTTGATAAAAAGAGCATGGGTCTTGTGGCGTTTATAATGTTTTTTGCCAATACAGGCGGAATAGGCATACCCGTTATGAATATGCTTTTTGGTCCGGAAGCTGTTTTTTATGCCTCAGCTGCTGAAATGGCAACAGATGTGCTCATATTCACAGCTGGTGTGCTCCTTATGAAATCATCAGGCACAAATGAAGGAAAAATAGATTTAAAGGCTCTCCTCAGCCCCGGCACATTTGGAATAGTTACAGGAATGGTGTTATTTTTGCTTGATATACGGCTGCCGGACATAATAAATAATGTGCTTGAAACCATATCAGGCGCAAGCCTTCCGGTTACAATGTTTGTAATAGGTGCACAAATAGGGGGTATAGACTTTAAAGCTCTTGGCGGCAAGTGGAGAGTATTTGTTGTTACTGCGGCTAAACTTTTAGTAGTCCCAATACTTATGTATTTCATATCAATTAAATTCATTAAGTGTGATACACTTCCTGCCATGGTGCTTACTGTGCTCTATGCAATGCCTACAGGCGGAGCCGCTGCGATATTTGCCCAAGAATACGGGGCTGACAGTGAGTTTGCGGCTGAAGCTGTTTTCCTTACGGATATATTTTGCATTGTTACACTACCTGTGATGATTGTAATATTGTGACTATATTACATAAAAAGTGAATATGATTTTATGCCGTTTTAATTGAAAGTGCAGTTTAAACAATTTTGTAAAAATCAACAAAAAATCTATACAAGATTATAGGGTTTAAAAAACTTATATTTATACAAATTATTATATAAATTGTATATATACAGTGTTATATGGATATTTAAAAGATAAAAAATGATGAAAAAGCACAAGTGATTTATTATACATTGACTCTATAACTGCTACAGGGTTTAAAATTTAATCATACTTTAATGTTTGCGCAGCATTGAAAGTTTACATTGCGTGGAATTACTCCATACTAACGGCTTAGCCGGATGATATCCTGCCATAGGGAGAGGCGGGGTATTGCAATGCAATTTTAAGAGGGGGAATTATAAATATGTCATTTCCAGAATTATTTGCAGCAGTAATTAACTGGGTAAACGATACCGTTTGGAGTGCACCATTTCTTTTATTCGTTATCGTTATAGGTGTATATTTCTTCTTTGGTTCCGGTCTGTTCACTATCAGGCATTTCGGTCATATAATGAAATATACATTTGGCAATGTTATTGGCAAAAACAACAAAGACAGCTCGGAATTGCAGAAAAAAGAAGGTCAGCTTTCACCGTTTGAAGCTGTATGTATAGCTATCGGCGGCTGTGTTGGCACAGGCAATATCGCCGGTGTTGCTTCTTCTATAGCAGTAGGCGGACCTGGTTCCATATTCTGGCTCTGGGTTTGGGCTTTCTTAGGAATGATGGTTAAAATGGTTGAGGTTACTCTTGCCTGCCATTACCGTTCTAAAAACGAGAAAGGCGACTACTACGGCGGCGGTACATACTATATTGAAAAAGGTCTTGGCAGACAGAAAAAAATGCCTGGCGCTATGGCTCTTGCAGTGCTTTTTGCTGTAGGTTTCATCGCTCAGTTCCTTGGCGGCTCACAGGCATACTCAATTTCTGAAACACTTAACGTTTCATTCGGTATTAACATGCTTCTTGTAACTTTCATTTATACAGTAGTTCTTTACTGGGTAATTTGGAAAGGTACAGGACGTGTTGCCAAAGTTGCTACAAGACTTGTTCCTTTTATGTGCGTATTATTCATGGTTGGCGGCGTTATACTTATTATAGCTAATATCGCCAATGTTCCACATCTTGTTTATCAGATTTTCCATGACGCTTTTACAGGCTCTGCGGCAGTTGGCGGTTTTGTTGGTTCAACAGTTTCTGTAGCAGTTAGGGAAGGTGTTGCTCGTTCAATCAACTCAAACGAAGCAGGACAGGGTTCTTCACCGCTTGTTCATGGTTCAGCCAACACAATTCATCCTGTAAGAGAAGGTCTTTGGGGCGCTTTTGAAGTATTTACAGATACTATCATCGTTTGCTCTATAACAGCTCTTGCCGTACTTGCTTCAGGCGCTTATGAAACAGGTCTTGGCGGCGCTACACTTACAATAGCTGCATTTGAAACAGTATTCGGCGCAGGCGCTGACTGGTTTATTGGCATTATGTGTATACTTTTCGGTATTACAACAACAGGCGGCTGGTTCTTATACTATATATCAGTTATACAGTGGCTTTTCAGAAAACATCCTATCACACGTGACAGGCTCTGCTATTTATTCAAATTCGTATTCCCTATACCGAATATGGTAATTGTTTGGGCTATCACATCAGGCGGTTACGACGCAGACCTCTTCTGGGCTGTAGTTAACGTTACACTTATACTTCCTGTATTCTCAAACTTACTTGCTTTGTTCCTGCTCAGAAAGAAATTCTGGGAACTTCTTAAAGACTACAAAGCACGTTATATGGGAATTGGTAAAGTTGACCCTAACTTCTACGTATTCTATGAAGATGACCCTGAAGTATTTGCTCAGGAAGAAGCTTTCCGCCAAGAGCTTAGAAAAATTGACGAACAGGCTCTTGCGTCGCGAAAAGGCTGATAAGAATGCCATAATATGCAGTGTTTGGACGTATTAAAAGAATATCATTAATTAGTTTATATTATCCCATTTGATTTAAGAAAGCTGTTCCATAAATTTAGTTTGCGGGGCGGCTTTCTTTTATATTTTAAATTAATAAAACAAACAAAAAACAGGAAATATCTATAATCGTTGCTGCCTTAAAAGCCTTAAATAAAGCTTTGCGGGAAAGGCGTATTGGCTTTTTATGGGGCGTTATTAATTTTTATATGCGCGGTTTACTGCATATATATTGTTTTTTTTGCTAATAAAACAGAATAATATATTAAAAAGTATTAATAAAAAACCGGATGATTTTTTGACAAAAATATTGTAAAATATAACCATGCATTAAAATAATATAAACGGGGGCTTGGGATGAAGGTAGAATTTAAAAGATATTTAGCTCTTGGCATTACCCTTACATGTGTTATGCTCATAGGCATTGTTTTATATTTTTCAATAGGCAAATTCGGAGTTTTAAGAAGCAATATAAAATGGATTATAGGAATTATTTCGCCTTTTATATACGGTTCAATGGCGGCTTATATATTATCGCCGCTTTGCAATTTTTTTGAGGCAAAGCTCTGCAAACTGTTTTTAAAGCGCATGAAATCTGCCGGGCTTGCAAAAAAACTTTCGGAAAAACTTGCTATTTTGCTGGCATACGTGTTCTTGTGCCTGCTTGTATACATATTTCTTAAACTTGTAATGCCGCAGGTTATAGAAAGCTTAAAATCAATTGTAACAATTATACCGGAATGGATTAATGAGCTTTATGATATGTATGAAAAACTGGCAAAAACCAACCCTGAATTGGGCGGCTACCTTAATGAATACGCCTTAAAGCTTTATGACAGGGCAAATTCGTTTTTGGAAAAAGGTGTTTTTGACAATGCAAAAGTAATACTGAGCGAGTTTTCGCTGAGGATTGTAAATTTCAGCAACGGCATACTTAATCTTGTTGTAGCCGTTATTGTTTCCATATACGTTTTAAACAGCCGCAAAACTTTTAAAGCGCAGTTTAAAAAACTTATTTACGCCTTGTTTAAAAAAGAAATAGCTGAAGCGATAATAAATGAGCTTAGGTTTGCAGATGTATCTTTTGGAGGCTTTATAATAGGCAAAATAATAGATTCATTCATAATCGGCGTTATAGCTTCTATATGCCTTAATTTGCTCAATATGCCTTATGCGATACTGCTTGCAATTATAATAGGCTTTACAAATGTAATACCGTTTTTCGGTCCTATAATAGGCGCTGTTCCAGGCGTAATACTTATACTGTTTATTGATCCGCTGAAAGCACTGTATTTTGTAATATTCGTTTTTATACTCCAGCAGTTCGACGGTAATATACTTGGACCTAAAATACTTGGTGATAAAGTCGGCATACCAAGCTTCTGGGTTTTGTTTTCAATTATAGTATTCGGCAGTTTATGGGGCGTATTCGGCATGATTGTAGGCGTTCCGCTCTTTGCCGTAATAATGGATATAGTTACTAAGTTTGTAAACGGAATGCTCAAAAAACGCGGACTTTCATGCGATACAAACGACTATTACTCAAAAAAAAGAATTGCGCCTGAAGATATCGGAAAACAGTGACAGGATATAACAACAGTAATGTTAAAGTAGCAGAAAGAGTAAAAAAGTTATAAAAAGTTATAAAAAGATGAATTTTAAAACCGGAGATACCGCCTTCTGGCAAGTTTCTCCGGTTTTGTTTTATTGCTGTTGAATGGGAACGCATTAAAGGATATAATAACATCAGCATTTATTTTTTTTACGGAGGTTGGCTGAGTGGATAAAATAATACTGCCGCCTGACGCGGCTTTTATAATTGACAGGTTAAGGGAAAACGGCTTTGAAGGTCATATAGTAGGCGGCTGTGTGCGTGATTCTATAATGGGCATTAAGCCGCATGATTACGATATAACAACATCGGCTAAGCCTGAGGAAGTAAAAAAAATATTTCCGCATACTTTTGACACCGGCATTAAACACGGCACAGTTACAGTGGTTTTAAATAAACAGAATTACGAAGTTACAACTTTCCGCATAGACGGCGAGTATGAGGACTGCCGGCATCCTAAAGATGTAAGCTTTACGCGCGATATACATGAGGACCTTTTAAGGCGTGATTTTACAATGAACGCCATAGCATATAATCCTTATGACGGGTACACTGACATATTCGGCGGAATAGATGATATTGGCAGAAAAATAATCCGCGGCGTAGGCGACCCGGATGAACGGTTTAAAGAAGACGCGTTAAGAATACTCAGGGCTGTGCGCTTTTCTGCCCAGCTGGGTTTTGAAATAGAGCCTGAAACCAGAAGGGCTATGGAAAATAACGCTAACCTTATAAAAAACATAAGCGCAGAAAGAATACGTGAAGAACTGACAAAACTTCTTATATCGGAGCATATTGAAAAACTGCCGCTTTTATGGCAGAGCGGACTTTTGGAAAATATATCCCAAAGGCTTGCGCGTTCAATTTCAGGCAGGGAGGATATAATCCAAAATGAAATCGCGCAGAGCGAAAAGATAGTGCCTGTGCTTTTTGCCATACTTACGCAGTTTATTAATACTGATGATATAAAAAAAGAACTGTCGCTTTATAAGTTCGACAATAAAACGCTAAACCAGATTATATGCCTTAATTCATTAATAAATCGAAAGGTCGAAACTGATGAAATAAGTATAAGGCGTTTAGCCAGTCAAACAGGCATTGAAAACGCATTTTTGTTTTACAGCCTTAAAAACGCGCAGGGCGATTATAAAGCTGCTGAGGCAAAAAATATGCTTAATTCGGCTGTAAAAAGAGGCGACTGCCTTTTTTTAAAGGATATGGCTTTATCAGGCAAAGACCTTATATCTTTAGGCATAAAGCCGGGCAGGGAAATGGGCGCTGTTTTAAATAAACTTTTGGAAATGGTTATTGATGACCCGAAACTTAATACACGTGAAATACTGATTAAAACCGTAAAAGAAAATTTTATTGATAATATTTAAGTATATGCCCTCATAAAATGTATAACAGGCCATTGCCTGATATGGGGGATTTGATATGGACGAAATATTTGAGAAAATTCTTTTAAACGGGTACGGCTTAAAACTGTATTCGACGCGAAGGACAAGAACATGCCTTATATGCCATACTGATATGGGTGTAATGGCGCTTAAAAAACAGCCGTCCGATGGCCTTATGATTTCATTTGAGGCCGAAGGAAGAAAAAAACTTCTGAAAAATGGGTTTGAGGGTATAAACTGCTTTACCCAGTCGGTTGAAGGTTTGCCGTTTTATACATATTCAGAGCAAAACTATACCCTTGAGCCGTACAAGGAACTTGTAACGCCGGAGGCGGACTGCAAAGAGACAGTCCTAAAAGCCGTTAAGACACTTTCGCTTATGCATAACGCGGCTTACGGTTTGGAATTTGAAGGCGGTAAAAGCGCATTGGACCGTCTGCCGGAACTGTTTGAAAAACGTGCTGGAGAGCTTAAACATATACGTAAGGACATAGCCCGCCGGGGACAGTACGACATTATGGATATGGTAATAAAAAAGCATTACAGTTATTTTTTAAACAGGGCAAGCGAGGCGCTTAACCGCCTGGAGGAATCCGGTTACAGCAATATAGTAAAAAGTGCTGAAGAAAAAAAGACATTCTGCCATAATTCCTATAAAAGCGGAAGCTTTATGCAGACGCCAAAAGGCGATGTTTTTATTGAAAGCATGCCTAAAATAGCTTATGATATACCGTGCTGGGACATAGCATTTTACCTTAGGCGCTTAATGAAAATGCCTGATTTTGATGTGGAGCAGACAGTAAGGGTTTTAAACGAGTACGGACAATATACTGATTTTGATAAAAACGATGCTTCGGTTGTAAAAGCTGTTTTGCTTTTCCCTTGGAAATTTATGAGCCTTTGCAATGAATACTACAATAAAAAGCGCAATTACTGCCTTATACCGGCAGCCGACAGGTTCAGCAGGTGCGTTGAGGCATCGCTTAATGAGGAGAAAATACTATCAAAACTTGATAAATATGTATGACAGCATAAAACGCCCGGTTGTAAAATACGGGCGTTTTTAAGTGCCTTAAAAGGATTAATGCCGTTTTTTAGTTATGTTAAGCACTATATTCTTCTTGCTCTTTTTTTGAAATAATAATAAAATATAATGGTAAAGACAGAGTTTGTTTAATTATGTCTTAAATAAATAAAAAAGCAAAGGCGGTATGCCATGGGAAAGTATAAATTTGAAAATGACAACAATAATTTTGGAGAAACACGCAGACTTGACGCTATACACAAGGAAGTACAAAAAATAGAAAAGAATATTAAAAACCGTAAAATTGATAATATGTCAATTGAGGATTTGCAGGAAGAAAACAGAATTGATACGGTTTTTGGCATAAATAAAAAAATAGCAGTTATTATAGTTGTAATATGCACGCTATTTATAATATGCGGCTGTTATGTAATAAGCAAAATGCTTGACGGCGCAAATACGCTGCAAAATAAGGGCAGTACATCAAATAATGAAAATATGCTGCCGGAAATTACTGAAAAATCCGACTATATTTCCTGCGGCATAATTACTGATAAGAAGACAAAGGAAATATCTGTTTTAAACATTGAAACAGGCAGAACAAGTGTTGTAAAGCTTAATAACAGCACAGTAATAACAGGCTCAAACGGCGGCAGAATATCGCTGAAGGACTTAGGCAGAGGCGATATTGTAAGTGTTGCGCTCTCAGAAAACGGCGAGGCGCAGCAGCTTAGGTTTCCGGAAAATGCATGGTATTATGAATCGGTTTTAGGTGTTAATGTTGATACTTCTTTAATGACGGCTGAAATAGACGGCAAAAAATTTACTTATGATGACGAAACGATATTCTCGTATAACGAAAACGACATATATCCCGGCGATATTGAACAGGCGGATATTATAACGGCATACGGTATAGGCGAAAACCTTTTAAGCGTAAAAATAGAAAAGGCGCACGGCTATATAGTTCTTAAAAATGCCGATGGAATAGAAAACATTACGGTTAAAATTGATTTCGGCGAGCCTGTTAAGGCTGATACGCTGATAATACCTGTTCCAGCTGGACGCCATACAATAATCGTTTCCGGCGACAATATGGAAGATTATATGTCTGAAGCCGATGTTAAGGAAAAAGAGCAGTTTGAAATAGATTTAGGCAAATCTTCGGAAGCATTTAGAATCACATTTGAAGTAAATGCAGATAACTATAATGTAAAAATAAATGGCGTTGATTATCCGCCTAATACAACGGAAGTTGCCGTAAGCAGGGGCATATACGATATAACCATAACGGCTAAGGGATATGAAGACTTTTCAACCACGGTTGACTGCGAAAACGGCAACGCGCATGTTAGCGCCGTGCTAAGCAAAATTACTTTGCCGCAGAATAATGCTGAAACAGGCGCCAATACTACTCACTCAGGAAATACAGAGCCTAAACCTAACAGCACCGCGCGGCAGGGCAATTTAACAATATATACCAATCCCGGCTGGGCAAAGGTGTATGTTGACGGGGAGTATATAGGCGTTTCGCCTGTTATGGTAAAGCTTGACTACGGAAAGCATAACGTGCAGGCAAAAGACAGCGACGGAAATATAGAACAAACTGACATAAATATTGACAGCCCGGATAAGACTGTAACATTAGATTTTTAATATACAGGGGGTATAAGTATGCAGTACATGGAAAAATATGAAAGCTGGCTTAACGGCTCATGCTTTGACGAACAGACAAAAGCTGAATTAAAAGCCATTGAAAATGACGATAAAGAGATTAAGGAGAGGTTTTATAAAGACCTTGAGTTTGGCACAGGCGGTTTAAGAGGCATTATAGGTGCCGGAACAAACCGTATGAATATTTATACTGTGGGCAAAGCAACACAGGGTCTTGCCGACTATATACTTGAAAACAATCCTAAGGGCGCTCAGATGGGCGTGGCTATAGCTTATGACTCAAGGAATATGTCGCCGGAGTTTGCAAAAAAAACCGGACTTACGCTTTGCGCCAACGGCATTAAAGCTTATGTTTTTGAGTCTTTAAGACCTACGCCGGAGCTGTCTTTTGCCGTAAGGTATTTGGGCTGTACGGCAGGCGTTGTTGTAACAGCCAGCCATAACCCTCCGGAGTACAACGGTTATAAAGTATACTGGCAGGACGGCGGTCAAGTGCCATATCCGAGAGATGAGGCTATAATAGAAAAGGTAAATGCAGTAGCAGGCTTTAACGCCATAAAGACAATGGATTATGACGAAGCTGTTGCAAAGGGACTTTATGTAACTATAGGCAAAGAAGTTGACGATGAGTATATAAAAAATGTAAAAGCCCAGTCACTTAACCCTGATATCGTAGCTAAGACAGCAGACAGCCTTAAAATTGTATATACACCGCTTCACGGCACAGGGAACATTCCTGTAAGGCGTGTTCTTAGGGAGACAGGCTTTAAAAACGTGTATGTTGTGCCTGAACAGGAAATGCCGGACGGCAATTTCTCAACAGTAGGCTATCCTAATCCTGAAGACCCTAAAGCGTTTACTTTAGCTATAAAATTAGCTAAGGAAGTAGGCGCAGATGTAATAATAGGCACAGACCCGGACTGCGACAGGGTAGGCGTTGTTGTTAAAGACTCAAAAGGCGAATATATTGTCCTTACAGGCAATATGACAGGGGCTCTGCTTACAAACTACATGCTTTCGCAGAAAAAAGAAAAAGGAATACTGCCTGCAAACGGCGCTGTTGTAAAAACTATAGTAACAACAGAAATGATAAGACCTATAGCGGCTGAATACGGCGTTAAGCTTTTTGATGTGCTTACAGGCTTTAAATATATAGGCGAGAAGATTAAGCAGTTTGAGGAAACAGGGGAATATACATTTGTATTCGGCTTTGAGGAAAGTTACGGCTGCCTTTCGGGAACTTATGCCAGGGATAAAGACGCTGTTGTAGCCTCAATGCTTGTGGCTGAACTTACGGCATTTTATAAAAACCAGGGGAAAACACTTTACGATGGTCTTATTGAGCTTTATGAAAAATACGGCTATTACCGTGAAGGCATTACATCAATCACTCTTAAAGGCATTGAAGGTGTTGAGAAAATTAAGTATATTATGGATACCCTCCGTAAAAATCCGCCTAAGGACTTTATAGGTAATAATGTAATGTGGCTTAGGGATTATACAAAGAGCGAGTTTAAAAATTTAATTACTGGTGAAACGGAAAAAAATACGCTCCCTTCATCTAATGTTCTCCACTATACACTCGAAAACGGCGACTGGGTATGCGTAAGACCTTCTGGAACAGAACCTAAAATTAAGATTTATTACGGAGTTAAAGGCACAGGCTTGAGCGATGCGGCTTCAAAACTTGAGGCTATGGGTTCCTATATGAAAGAAATGATTGAAAAGCTTTAAACGCATTTGACTTATATCAAAAATATTTTATCAGTATCTTTTGATGCCTGAATATTATTTAAGCGGCGGTATACAGCGTAAAAAAGCTGTGTTTCTGCCGCTTGTTTTATTGATAAGACGGTATTTTTAGTGTATTATGTACTTAATATTTGTTTTGCGCAGAAAGAGAGGGTATTATGAATAAAATTCGCTTTATTTTCTATTCGTTTGTTTTATCTTTAATTTTGCCGTGCATGGCTTTCGCGTCCCAGGAAGGGGGCGGAGGAGTTAGCCGTGCTAAAGTTCTGGCTATGATTTTGATAGTAATTTTTGTTTTAACTACAGCTGTTATGTCTATACTTTCAAAACGCATGAAATAAGTTATAAAAAAGTTATAAAAAAGTTATAAAAAGCTATTAAAGAAGGTTGTAAGAATATTATTAATGCCCTTTGTATTAAAGAGACGGCGCTTTGCCGAGCCTAAATTACAGGGGGCATTTATTTAGCGGTTTTAATTATAATGCGTTAAATATTTGTTAATATCTATTTGTTTATAATATACAGTAAAACTATTTTGTTAATTAATAAACTATATTTTTTGCTGTATTGCACAAAAAAAACAATTTGTAGCGCATGTTGCACGAAATACCGGTATTTTTATGTTTGAAAATTTGTAATATATGATATATAATAACCTAAATAAAATTAATCGCGTAATGCCAAAGGCTGTTTTTGGCTCTTATCCGTTTTAAATCAAAATACATTAAGTTTTAATCGAATATAAGGCAGATATATTAAAAGGCTTTATATAAACGGAAAATGCCGAGCTGAACAATAGTGGAAGTATTAAAAAAATAATATAATGCCGAGTTAAGGCATTGAGTTTTTAAATGTAAAATTTTCCTTTTTAATATATCCGTTACGTGATTAAATAGCCGGTGAATGCGTAATGCCAGCCGGGGAAAAAGTTAACAAAAATTATTATGGGGGATATAGCGGTATGGCCACCAAACCGATTGTTTATTAACAAACAATGCCCCCGAAAAAGAATATCGGTTTAACAATTAGGAATGGTTTAAACAAAGGAGGTTTTATCAAAATGGGTCAGTACAATAAAGTTACTGCTGATGTAATCGAAAAACTTAAAGCAATAGCTCCTAACAGGGTATTTGTAGGAGAGGAAATCAATGAGGACTATATTCATGATGAAATGCCTATTTACGGCAAGTTTTCTCCGGAAGTAGTTATTGAGGCTTCTTCTACTGAGGAAATTTCTGAAGTAATGAAAGTCTGCAACGAAAACTGCATACCTGTAATACCGAGAGGCGCAGGCACAGGTCTTACCGGCGGCGCTGTAGCCATTGAAGGCGGCGTTATTCTCTGTACAACAAGAATGAATAAAATTCTTGAGTATGATATGGAAAATCTTTCAGTAAGGGTTCAGCCTGGCGTGCTTTTGCAGAATCTTGCTGACGACGCAGCCACAAGAGGTCTTCTTTATCCGCCAGACCCGGGCGAGAAATTTGCTACTCTCGGCGGAAATGTTTCAACAAACGCCGGAGGCATGAGAGCTGTTAAATACGGTACAACAAGAGATTACGTAAGGGCTATGACAGTAGTTCTTCCTACAGGCGAAATTGTAAACTTTGGAAGCAATGTAAAGAAAACAAGCACAGGATACAGCCTTTTAAACCTTATGATTGGCTCAGAAGGCACACTTGGCATTATTACGGAGCTTACACTTAAACTTATTCCTGCACCTAAGGAAATAATAAGCCTTATAGTTCCTTTTGAAGACCTTAACGCATGCATAGGCGCTGTACCAAAGGTTCTTCTTTCAGGTCTTAACCCGCAGGCTCTTGAGTTTATGGAAAAAGACATTGTTGAAATGAGCGAGAGGTATCTTGAAAAACAGGTATTCCCGCGTGTTATTGACGGAGTAGAGGCAGGCGCTTATCTTCTTATTTCATTTGACGGCGACTCAATGGAAGAGCTTGAGCAGATAAGCGAGCAGGTATCAGAGATACTTTTTGAGGAAGGCGCTATTGACATTCTTGTTGCAGATACGCCTGAGCTTAAAAAGAACGCATGGGCAGCAAGAGGCTCATTCCTTGAGGCTATCCAGGCAGATACGCCTGAGCTTGATGAGTGCGACGTTGTTGTGCCTATAAGCAAAATAGCTTCATACCTTGAGTATGTAAATACACTTGCTGACAAATATAATGTAAGAATAAAGAGCTTTGGTCACGCAGGCGACGGCAATCTCCATATTTATGTATGCCGTGACGAGCTTGCTCAGGACGAATGGGAAGAAAAATGCAAGGCTGCTATGGACGATATGTACGCTGAGGCTGACAGAATCGGCGGTCTTGTTTCCGGTGAGCATGGTATTGGTCATGCTAAACAGGAATACCTTGAAAAATGCGTTGGACCTGTTGAAATTCAGCTCATGCAGAATATTAAAAAGGTATTTGACCCTAACCTTATACTTAACCCGGGCAAAGTTTGCTACAAACTGTAATGTGTTTTTTCCACGGCTTTTAAGCCGTGGGTTTAAATAAAAATGTGTGTTTTTGTGTTTTGTTTTATTGGTTGATGTAAATTACTATTGGCACTGGAGGAATTGACATGTATATTCTTGATGAAGAAGGCAAGGATTTACTTGCTACAGTAAAGGAATTTTGTGAAAAAGAAGTAAAAGAACAATGCAAGGCTTATGATGAGTCCGGAAAATGGCCTAAGGATATTAACGACAAGGCGTGCGAAATGGGGCTTAACGCTTTGGAAGTGCCTGAGGAATACGGCGGTCTTGGTCTTAGCAAAAATACTTATGCGGCGCTTTACGAGGAAATGAGCAAGGCAGACGCCGGGCTTTTTACAACAATGTCGGCCTCCAATTTAGCTATGAAACCTCTTCTTATATCAGGCAGAAAAGACCAGATACAGCGTGCTGCTGATATACTGTTAGGCGGCGGCTACGGCGCGTTCTGCCTTACAGAGCCTATGGCAGGCTCTGACGCCTCAAACAATAAAACAACAGCCGTAAAAGACGGCGATGACTATATAATAAACGGCCGTAAATGCTTTATAACAAACGGCGGCATAGCCGATTTTTATATTGTAACGGCAATGACAGACAAAACAAAAGGCGTAAAGGGAATGAGCGCGTTTCTTGTTGAAAAAGGCACTAAAGGTTTAAGCAGCGGCAATGAGGAAAACAAGATGGGAATCAGGACTTCAAATACAGCAGATGTTATATTTGAGGATATGCGCGTTCCATCTTCAGCCATGATTGGACCTGAGGGCACAGGCTTTAAAACATGCATGGAAACCCTTGATATTACAAGGGCGCTTATGGGTATAGGCGCAACAGGCATTATGCAGAGATGTGTTGACGAGGCTGTTGCTTATTCAAAGCAGAGAATAACATTTGGTCAGCCAATAGGCAAATTTCAGGCGATACAGTTTATGATAGCTGATATGGAAATTAAAACTGAAACTGCACGCCAGATGTCACTCCACGCATTAAAGCTTCAGGAGCTTGGTCTTCCGTATTCAAAAGAAAGCGCCATAGCCAAATGCTATGCCGGAGATATGGCTGTTCAGGTAGCCCTTGACGCAATACAGATTTTAGGCGGCTACGGCTACAGCAGAGAATATCCGGTGGAAAAACTTTTAAGAGACGCTAAGATATTCCAGCTTTATGAAGGCACAAACCAGATTCAGAGGGTTGTAATATCACGTTCTGTAATGGGTAAATTCTGATAACTGATTATATAAACATGAGGTGCAAAAAATGTATATTCTTGATGATGAAGCAAAAGACCTTCTTGCTACTGTCAGGGAGTTCTGTGAAAAAGAAGTAAAGGAACAGTGCAAAGAGTTTGACGTTTCAGGCGAATGGGCAGAGGAAATGTATGCCAAGGCCGGGGAAATGGGACTTAACGCAATTGAAGTGCCTGAAGAATACGGCGGAATTGGCATTAGCAAAACAGCTTATGCCGCTCTTTATGAGGAAATGGCAAAAGCAGACGCTGGATTTTTCACAACAATTTCAGTTGCAAACCTTGCGCTTAAACCGCTTATAATAGGCGGCAGAGATGATTTGGCACAAAAGGCGGCAGATATACTTTTAGGCGGCGGCTACGGTGCGTTCTGCCTTACAGAACCTATGGCAGGCTCTGATGCTTCAAACAATAAAACAACAGCCGTAAAAGACGGCGATGAGTATGTGTTAAACGGTCGCAAATGCTTTATAACAAACGGCGGCATAGCTGATTTTTATATAGTAACAGCTATGACAGATAAATCAAAAGGCGTAAAAGGCATGAGCGCTTTTTATGTTGAAAAAGGCACTCCGGGTTTAAGCGCCGGAAAAGAAGAAAACAAAATGGGTATCCGTACATCAAATACAACAGATGTTGTGTTTGAGGATATGCGCATACCATCTTCAGCCCTTATAGGAAATGAGGGCGACGGCTTTAAAATAGCCATGAAAACTTTGGACATGGCAAGGGCAATTATGGGAATAGGCGCTGTTGGCGTAGCCCAAAGATGTATAGATGAGGCTGTAGCTTACTCAAAGCAGAGAGTAACATTCGGTCAGCCGATAGGCAAGTTCCAGGCAATACAGTTTATGATAGCCGATATGGAGATTAAAACCGAAACTGCCCGCCAGATGTCGCTTCATGCCTTAAAACTTCAGGAAGAAGGTCTTCCTTACGGCAAGGAAAGCGCAATAGCAAAATGCTATGGCGGCGATATAGCTGTTGAGGTAGCCCTTGACGCAATACAGATTTTAGGCGGTTACGGCTACAGCAGGGAATATCCTGTTGAAAAGCTTTTAAGGGACGCCAAAATATTCCAGATATATGAAGGCACAAACCAGATACAGAGAACAGTTATTTCACGTGCCGTAATGGGCAAATTTTAATAGACAAAGAGAATAAAAGATTTTATAATAAAATAATTGAGAGAGGGATTTTGAAATGGGTTACATACTTAATGACGAAGGAAAAGACTTATTAGCAACAGTTAAGGAATTCTGCGAAAACGAAGTTAAGGAGCAGAGCAAGGAATATGACGTTTCAGGCGAATGGCCTAAGGAAATTTACGACAAAGCAATGGAAATGGGCTTAGGCTCACTTGAAGTGCCTGAAGAATACGGCGGAATTGGTCTTGATAAAATAACAGCCGCTGCTCTTTATGAAGAAATGGCAAAGGCAGATGCAGGCTTTTTTACAACAATAGCAGCTTCTAACCTTGGTTACAAACCAGTCCTTCTTGCAGGTACAGAAGAACAGAAACAGTATGCAAGCAATGTGCTCCTTGAAGGCGGCTACGGCGCGTTCTGCCTTACAGAGCCAATGGGAGGCAGCGACCCTTCAAGCTGCAAAACAACAGCTGTAAAAGACGGCGATGAGTATGTGTTAAACGGTCGCAAATGCTTTATAACAAACGGCGCTATTGCCGGATTTTATGTTGTAACGGCAGCAACAGACAAAACACTTGGAAATAAAGGAATTTCCGCATTTCTTATACCGGCTGGCACAGAAGGTTTAAGCGCAGGCAATGAGGAAAACAAAATGGGTATCCGTACTTCAAACACAACAGATGTTGTACTTGAAGATGTACGCGTACCTGCCTCAGCTATGCTCGGCAAAGAAGGCGAAGGATTTAAAATTGCCATGAAGACGCTTGATATGGCAAGGACATTTATCGGCGTAGGCGCTGTAGGCGTTGCGCAGAGATGTATCGACGAGGCTGTTGCTTATTCAAAACAGAGAGTGACATTCGGTCAGCCAATAGGCAAATTCCAGGCAATACAGTTTATGATTGCTGATATGGAGATTAAAACAGAAACAGCCCGCCAGATGGCAGTTCATTCTCTTACACTTATGGAGCAGGGACTTCCTTTCAGCAAGGAAAGCGCTATAGCAAAATGCTATGCCGGCGATATTTCAGTTGAAGTAGCCCTTGACGCAATACAGATTTTAGGCGGCTACGGCTACAGCAGAGAGTACCCTGTAGAAAAACTTTTAAGAGACGCCAAGATATTCCAGATTTATGAGGGAACAAACCAGATTCAGCGTATTGTAATTTCAAGGGCTGTTATGGGCAAGTTCTAATGAAATTTAATTAAAAAAGAAAGGAAACAGCGATGGGTTATATTTTAACAGAAGAGGGCAGTGAGCTTGTCTCTACCGTAAAGGAATTTTGTGAAAAAGAAGTTAAGGAACAGTGCAAAAGCTATGATGTATCAGGTGAATTTCCATCAGAAATAGTGCGCATGGGTGCTGAAATGGGTTTAAGCGCTATTGAAGTGCCTGAGGAGTACGGCGGAGTAGGCATTGACGCAGTTACATGCGCCGCTATATGCGAGGAAATGGCAAAGGCGGACGCCGGGTTTTACACAACAATGTCAGCCAGCGGTCTTGCTTTAAGACCTGTGCTTATAGCAGGCAGCGAAGAACAGAAAAAATGGGCTTGTAATGTGCTCCTTAACGGCGGTCAGGCGGCTTTCGGTCTTACTGAACCCATGGCTGGTTCCGATTCGTCAAATACGAAAACAACAGCCGATAAGGACGGCGACAGCTATATATTAAACGGCCGTAAATGCTTTATAACAAACGGCGGCATAGCCGACTTTTATGTAATATTCGCTATGACTAATAAGGCTAAAGGCGTTAGGGGCATAAGCGCGTTTCTTGTGCCTAAAGACACACCGGGTTTAAGTGTTGGCAGCCACGAAAATAAAATGGGTATCCGTACATCAAATACAACAGATGTTGTAATGGAGGATATGCGCATACCTGCCTCCGCACTTTTGGGCAAAGAAGGCTCCGGCTTTATGATTTCAATGAAAACCCTTGATATGTCAAGGGCTTATGTAGGCGCAGGAGCTGTAGGCATTGCCCAAAGGTGTATTGAAGAGGCTGTTAAATACGCTAAAGAGAGAGTTACATTTGGAAGCCCTATATCAAATCATCAGGCAATACAGTTTATGCTTGCTGATATGGACATAAAAACAGAAACAGCAAGAGCCATGGTTGTTCAGGCTGTTCAAAGACAGGAAAAAGGTCTTTCGTACGCAAAAGAAAGCGCAATAGCGAAATGCTACGCCGGGGATATAGCCGTTGAGGTAGCCCTTGACGCAATACAGATTTTAGGCGGCTACGGCTACAGCAGGGAATATCCTGTTGAAAAGCTTTTAAGGGACGCCAAAATATTCCAGATTTATGAGGGAACAAATCAGATTCAAAGGTCGGTTATTGCAAAAAGTGTTATAAAAGGAAGATAAAGGGAGGTATTTAATTTACCATGGAAATTTTAGTATGTGTAAAACAGGTTCCTGACGATTCAGTTAAGATTGGTCTTAACGCTTCAGGCGCGCCTGCCATAGACGGTGTTACAATGGTAGCCAACGCTTTTGATACTTACGCTCTTGAGATGGCAACACGTCTTAAAGAAGCTAATGAGGGCACAATAACAGTAGTTGCAATCGGTCCTGAAAAGGCAAAAGACGCGCTTAAAAGCTGCCTTGCAGTAGGCGCTTCAAAGGCTTATCTTGTAAGTGATGAAGGTATTGAAAATATGGACAGCCTTGCAACAAGCTATGTACTTTCAAAAGCGGTAAGCAAAATTGAGGAGCTTAACGGTGCTAAGTTCGACCTTATTTTCTGCGGTAAAGAAACAACAGACTGCACAACAGGCATGGTAGGTCCGGAGCTTGCTGAAAGACTCGGCGTTGGCTGTGTAACAGGTATTGTTGACATAAGCCTTAAAGACGGCGGTATTTCTGTTAAACAGGAAACAGAGGAAGGCTATAACACAGTTGAAACAGCTATTCCTGCCGTTGTAACAGTTAATAAACCGGAGTATGACCCAAGATACCCGACAATGAAGAGCAAAATGGCAGCAAGAAAAATACCTATCGGCGTTATAACAGGCGCTGACTTAGGTCTTGAAGCTGACAAAACAGCTCCTGCCGTTAAAGTAACAGCATTAAGCGAGCCTCCAAAGAAACAAGCCGGTGTTAAAATAAATGAAAAGACATTTGAAGACACAATGGCTAAGGCTATGGAAGTATTAAAAGAAGCCAAAGTATTCTAAGGAGGGAGGATATTTAAAATGGAAAATTGCATTTTTGTAGTAATGGAAACAGAAAACGGCGCTGTTAAAAATGTAGGTTTTGAAATGATTACACCTGCTAAAGAAATAGCTGCCGCTAAAAACTTAAAAACAGTTGCAGTTTTAATAGGCAATGATGTTGATGGTGCCGCAAAGCAGGCTGGAAACTATGGCGCAGACGCTGTAATTACAGTTGACGCACCTGAGTATAAAACATACGCAAGCGATGAATATGCCGCTGTATTAACAACACTTGCTGAAAAATATAAACCTGAGGCTATATTTATAGGTGCTACACCTAACGGCAAAGACCTTGCCCCAAGGGTAGCAGTTAAGCTTAATACAGGCTGTGCCGCTGATGTAACAGCTATGAAGCTTAATGACGAAGGCAGGATTGCTTTTACTTGCCCGGTATACGGCGGTACAATACTTGCTGAAAACGTAGTTGAAACTATTCCTCAGATGGCTACTGTAAGAGGCGGAGCTTTTAAGAAAGCTGAGCCAAGCGAAACAAGCGTTGAGATTATTTGTGAAGACGAAATTACTCTTAAAGCAGAGGACATCAAAACAAAGATTGTTGATGTTGTAAAAGAAATTTCAGAGGCTGTAAACCTTGAAGACGCTGACGTAATTGTTGCCGGCGGTCGTGGAATGGGTTCACCGGAAAACTTTGCGCTTGTTAAAGAGCTTGCAGACCTTCTTGGCGGCGTAGTAGGCGCTACAAGAGCACCTATTGAGTCAGGCTGGATTTCAAGAGCACATCAGATTGGTCAGTCAGGCAAAATTGTATCTCCTAAGCTTTATATCGCCTGCGGTATTTCAGGCGCTACACAGCATGTAACAGGTATGGTAGGTTCTGACTATATTATAGCTATTAACAAAGACGAGGACGCTCCTATATTTGACATAGCAAACGTAGGTATTGTAGGCAACGTATTGCAGGTAATACCGGCTATGATTGAAGAAATCAAAAAAATGAGAGCATAAAAATAACTAAAGCCGCCCAAAAAGGGCGGCTGTTTTACTTATTTAATTCTTTTTTATCTGTTCTTCCAACAAGATAATCCAGTGATACATCGAAAATATCGGCTATTTTTATTAATATTTCAATTTTAGGCTCACGAGTCATTAATTCATAATTTTGATATGCCTTTTCGGTAATATTGCAGTAAATAGCAACCTCACATTGAGTATATCCTTTTTCTTTTCTGCACTGTTTTAGTCTTTTTGCCAAAATATCTCTCATATTTTAACACCTGCAATCGTTCTTGACATCAACAGTATATAGAATTAAAATATAAAATATACCAACGATTGTTGGTGCTCGCTGGTTTTGTTTTATTATATTAAAGAAATATTAAATCTAAAATAAAACTAATACCTGTTGTTTTTCAGCAGCTCTTCGCCTTTATCCAAACTCTCTTTTAAAGCTTTTATTGTAGTTTCTATAACTCTAAGCTGATAACTGTCGCATTGAGATAATAACTCCTGAATTTCGTTTAAATGCGGTTCTTTGCACTCAATTAAATTATCGCAAAGCAGCTGGTCGGCTGAAACTGAAAGAGCGTTTGCTATACTTAAAAGAGCCGGCAAACTAAGCTTTGCATTGCCGTTTTCTATATTGTGTATGTGAGTTAAGGAAAAATTGGCTAAATCCGCTAATTTCTGCTGTGAGAGTTTAGCTTTTAATCTGGCATTTCTTATTCTTTTACCTATCTCTATATAATCCGGTACCATAATCAGCCTCCCACAATCAAATTAATATTAGTATTGTATCTTTTTTAAAAAAACAATATAATTAAACTATATAAGTTTTTAACTCACATAGTTTAAATTGGGCAAACGGAAAAGAGGAAAATAATGAAAAAACAGTTTTCAGTAAGGAATGATAAAATAAGAATATACCGAAGTAAAAATAAGCTGGATTATGGCTCTGTTTTATTTGATGATTTATACGAATTAAGGGAGTTGCTGCAAAGGACTCTTAAACAAATTGATGTTATGCTGAAAATTAATGAGATGGAAACAGGGGAAATATATAAAAGTAAATTTGATTTAAAATAGTTTATGTACTTTTCTGGAAAAGTACCAAAAGCAGCGCCGATTTCGATGCGGCGCCCGCACGAGCAAGGGGTCTAAAACCGACCCCTGCACCCCCAAAACCTAAAATTTATTGGTAAAAATAAAAAATACCATTAATTAGTAAAAACTAAATTCAATTCATAAGCCGTTTTGCTTGGGTCTTTTATCGTGGTCAAATATTACTAACTGGAGTGCGATGGGGCATGCGGTCTTCGCAACAAGGAACCCCAAAGAATTGGGGCGGTCGCAGACCGTTTTGCCGCAGGCGAAAATTCTGACTATGAGCTTTGCCACCTCGTAAATAATTAGCAAAAACAATAAAAGCCGGATAAAACCGGCTTAATCTTTGTTGCTTATTTTAATTTCTCCATGTTCTTTTTCAAATTTTTCAATACAATCTCTTATAAGGATATTAATCTGGCTGTTGGCAGAACGACCTTCATAATCTGAAACAATATGAAGTTTATGCAGTAAATTTTCATCTATTCTTATTGATAAACTTTTAATAGCCAAATTAGACACCTATTTAATAAAAAATTTTTTTCGAGGGGGCTGAGCTTATGGTCAGGAATTTTGCCTGCGGCAAAACGGTCTGCGACCGCCCCAATTCTTTGGGGTTCCTTGTTGCGAAGGCCGCAAGCCCCCTCGAACACCCCCAATTGGCCACGCTAAAAGACCCAAGGCACACGGCTTGAGGTATGTTTTAAATAAAAAATAAACATAAAGAGATTTTAATCGAAAAATTCCAGTTTTCCGGGGGTGCAGGGGTCGTAGACCCCTTGCTCGTGGGTGCGCTGCGTCGAAATCAGCGCTGCTTTTGGTACTTTTCCAGAAAAGTACATATAATTTAATTTAAAAACATAAATCAAATAAAGTTTAGTAAAATTTTTTTCAAGTGGGCTGAGCTCGAACCCCACCAATTGGCCACGCTAAAAGACCACAAGACGCACGGCTTATGGGTTATATCTTTATAAATAATAAAAGCCGGATAAAACCGGCTTAATCTTTGTTGTTTATTTTAATTTCTCCATGTTCTTTTTCAAATTTTTCAATACAATCTCTTATAAGAATATTAATCTGGCTGTTGGCAGAACGACCTTCATAATCTGAAACAATATGAAGTTTATGCAGTAAATTTTCATCTATTCTTATTGATAAACTTTTAATAGCCAAATTAAACACCTCAAATATAAATATATTATGTGTTTATTTTAGATATAAAATGTGTTAATATGTTTAAAATAGATATAAAATATATCTAAAATAAATCTATTTTTAAAACTAATGAGGTGCCATATATGGATAATAATGAGAATAAAAATAAATTCAAAAAAATATTGAAATTTTTAAGACATCAAAATAAGCTTAGTCAAAAAAGTCTTGGAGCGGCTATAGGTTATGGGTATACTGCTATAAGCAACTACGAAAGCGGGAGAAATGAACCCAGTATAAACGACTTAATTAAGCTCGCAGATTTTTTTAATGTGTCAGTTGACTTTTTGATAGGTCATAAATGCAACATAAACAACGAAACAAAATATTTAATTGAAATAGAAGCAGTTAAAATAAATAACATAATGGACAAAGCAAAAGAAAAAATAAATGTGGAATTAAATAATATAAAAGAATAAAAATAATTTTGATTTTATCGTATATTCAAAATAAATCCCCTCTCTCCTTGACTGACAGTGCATTTTATGGTATTATCCATGTGTACTTTAGCTTGGCACAGTGATATAATTACAAAGTGCCATCATAAAAAGAGGGGGATATTTTATGAAAAAATATGTTGCAATATTAGCAGCTGTATGCCTTGCATTTGGTGTAAGCGCCTGCGGCAGCTCATCATCATCTTCAGCTTCAGGCTCTGCGGCGGCTTCCGCGTCAGCTTCAGCTTCGTCTTCTGCGTCATCTTCCGGCGAAACAGAAACAAGCGAAGGCGAAAGAACAACATTTGTTGTAGGCTTTGACGCTGAATACCCACCATACGGATATATGGACGATAACGGCGAGTACACAGGTTTTGACCTTGAGCTTGCTCAGGCTGTATGCGACATTGAAGGCTGGGAGCTTGTAAAAACTCCTATTAACTGGGATTCAAAAGACATGGAGCTTAACTCAGGCTCTATAGACTGTATTTGGAACGGCTTTACTATGAACGGACGTGAGGATGATTATACATTCTCTATCCCTTATGTAGACAACAGCCAGGTTATTGTTGTATCAGAAGACTCAGGTATTAATTCTCTTGAAGACTTATCAGGCAAAATTGTAGGCGTTCAGGCAGCTTCAGCCGCTCTTACACTTCTTCAGAGCGATGAAGAAGGCGGACAGAAGGCTTTAGCTGATACATTTGCTTCCCTTCAGGAGTTTCCGGACTACAACAGCGCTTTTGTAGAGCTTCAGGCAGGCTCAATTGACGCTGTAGCTATGGATATAGGCGTTGCCAACTATCAGCTTAAAACAAGGGGCGAAGGCTACAAAATCCTTGACGAAGCTCTTAATACAGAACAGTACGCTGTAGGCTTTAAAAAAGGCAATACAGAGCTTTGCGATATAGTAAACAAAGACCTTGAGGAGCTTACAAACAACGGCACAGTTGCGGAGCTTGCTGAAAAATACGATATTTCAGACCTTGTATGTCTTGAGGCTGAATAATAATTTTATCCGCAAAATTAGCTTAGTTTGAATTTGTTTTCCGCCGTGCTGTTTTGTACGGCGGTTTTTTGTTTAAAGGAGCGAAACAGATGAGTTTTTCTACAATGCTGATGCAGCTTAGTTCAGGCATGGTTAAAACCACAGGTATTTTTTTCTGGACTATTATTTTATCCCTTCCTCTTGGACTTTTTGTTTCTTTTGGCAGAATGTCCAAAAACCCTGTTTTAAAGAATATAGTTAAAATTTACATATCGCTTATGCGCGGTACGCCGCTTATGCTTCAGCTTATGATGGTTTATTACTTTCCGTATCTGCTTTTCGGCATGAATATAAGGACATTCCGTTTTCCGGCTATTATAATCGGCTTTACAATTAACTATGCTGCGTATTTTGCTGAAATTTTCCGCTCTGGCATAGAGTCAATGCCTGTAGGTCAGTATGAGGCTGCTAAACTTTTAGGCTACAGCAAAAGCCAGACATTTATTAAAATTATACTGCCTCAGGTCATAAAGCGCATACTGCCGTCTATTACTAATGAAGTAATAACACTTGTTAAAGACACGTCTTTAGCTTTTTCGCTTGCGTACATGGAAATGTTTACAGTGGCAAAGCAGATAGTGGCAAAAGACGCTACGTTTACGCCGTTTATAGTAGCGGCTGTATTCTATTACGTGTTTAATTTTGTTGTGGCTTTTGTTATGGAGCACTTTGAAAAGAAATTAAGCTATTACAGGTAAGGAGGGATATAAATGAACATACTTGAAATGAACCACATACATAAAAGTTTTGGCAGTTTGGAAGTTATTAAAGATATATCCCTAAGCGTTGCCGAAGGCGAGATACTTTCCATTATAGGTCCTTCCGGCTCCGGCAAATCAACTATTTTAAGGTGCGCCACTATGCTTGAAACAATAAACGGCGGCGAAATAATATACATGGGTGAAAAAGCCGCGTATACCGACAGCAGCGGCAGCGTGATTTATGCCAAAGGCGATAAGGCTAAAAAAATAAATTCTAATTTCGGTCTTGTTTTCCAGAGCTTTAATCTTTTTCCTCATTATTCGGTAATGAAAAATATAACAGACGCGCCTATCCATGTGCAGAAACGCAATAAAACAGATGTATTTAATCAGGCAAGGGAGCTTTTGGAAAAAATGGGGCTTTTGGATAAGGCAGATTATTACCCTTGCCAGCTTTCAGGCGGTCAGCAGCAGAGGGTGTCTATTGCAAGAGCGCTGTGCATGAACCCTAAAATACTGTTTTTTGACGAGCCTACAAGCGCTCTTGACCCGGAGCTTACACTTGAGATACTTAAAGTTATAAGGGACTTGGCAAAAGAACACATGACAATGGTTATTGTAACCCATGAAATGAACTTTGCAAAGGAAGTGTCAAACCGTATTATATTTATGGAAAACGGCGTTATTGTGGAAGAAACAACACCGGATAAAATGTTTAATTCCAACAACGAGAGGACAAAGGCGTTTTTAGGCAAGTACCACAATATGGGCTGACACGGTTTTTGGCATAATAAGAAGTTTTTTCATTTATTATATTTTGAAATTGGTTATTGACTTTTCAATAATGCGATGATACAATGTAAAAAATCGTTAAAACCTGTGACGAAGAAGAGTAGGCTTATAAGGAATTTCAAAGAGAGCCGCCGGCGGTGGAATGGCGGTATTTTCCGTAAGTGCGAATGGACTTTAGAGGGCAGGACGAAAAGAAGCGTTAAGTGTTTTCGGCAATGTTTCTTAGTAGTGCCTGACGGGTGTTTCCGAACCCGTTACCAAAGGGAAATGTATGAAAGTACATTAAAGCGGCCGTTGCGCAATTTGAGTGGTACCGCGATTATAATTATTTTTGAATTATAACCGTCTCAAACAATTAGTTTGAGGCGGTTTTTTGTATTTTAAACAAAAATAAGAAGGTATTTTTTATTTCACAAGGAGAGTGGATATTATGAAAAAAAGAATTTTATCAGCAGTATTTGCATCAGTTTTAGCTTTATCAATGGTTGGCTGTTCTTCATCAGGTTCATCATCAGCTTCAGCGTCTGCCTCAGGAACGGCTTCAGCTTCAGCCTCAGGCGAAACAGCATCTACAGGTATTGAGGAAGGTAAAACATATACAATAGGCATTTCACAGTTTGCTGAGCACGGCTCCCTTGATAACTGCCGTGAGGGCTTTTTAAAGGGTCTTGCGGAAGAAGGCTTTGTTGAGGGCGAAAACCTTGAAGTTTTATACGAAAATGCGCAGGCAGACACAGGCACAGCCGGTCAGATAGCTACAAACTTTGTATCAAAAGATGTTGATATGATTTGTGCCATTGCTACAGTTTCAGCCACAAGCGCGTACAACGCGGCTATGAAAACAGACATTCCTGTAATTTACACAGCTATTACAGACCCTGTAGCGGCAGGTCTTGCAAGTGAGGACGGAACGCCTGTAGGCAATGTAACAGGCACAAGCGATAAGCTCCCTGTTGAAGCCCAGCTTCAGATGATTAGGGAAATCCTTCCTGACGCCAAAACAATAGGCATTCTTTATACAACAAGCGAAGTAAACTCAGAATCAGCCATAGCTGAATATGAGTCGCTTGTTGATAAATACGGCTTTACGCTTGAAACAGTGGGAATTAACACAACAGCAGATATTCCTCTTGCCATGGACAACATTTTAACTAAAGTTGACTGCATTACAAACCTTACAGACAACACAGTTGTTCAGGGTCTTGCAACAGAAATCTCAAAGGCTACAGACGCCGGGATACCGGTATTCGGTTCAGAAATAGAGCAGGTTAAAAAAGGCTGCCTTGCGGCAGAAGGTCTTGAGTTTGTAAGCCTTGGCGAGCAGACAGGCAGAATGGCTGCTAAAGTTTTAAAAGGCGAGGCAAAGGCTTCAGATATGAAATTTGAAACAATCAGCGAATGCGGTTTATACTTAAATACAGCAGCTGCTGATAAGCTTGGTATAACAATAGATGACGAATACGCTTCAACAGCTGTTGAAACATTTGACACAATAGCTGAGGAGTAATACGGTTTTAATTGAAAGGGGCAGTACAAAATGGGAATACTCATAGGAGTGCTTGAACAGGGCTTTATATACGGTATTATGGCTCTGGGTGTTTATATAACATATAAAATATTGGATTTTCCGGACCTTACAACCGACGGAAGCTTCCCTTCCGGAGCGGCTGTTACGGCGGTGCTTCTTACAAACGGAGTAAACCCACTTATTACACTTGTTGTTTCATTTGCCGTAGGAATGATTATAGGCGCTTTAACAGGCATTATACATGTTAAGTTTAAAGTAAGGGACCTTTTAAGCGGTATTATAATGATGACTGCCCTTTACAGTATTAACCTTAGGATAGCCGGGAAGGCAAATGTTCCGCTTTTCAGCCAGCAGACAGTATTTGACAACGGGTTTTTAAGCTCTGTATTTCCGGAAAATCTGGCTTCTTACCAAACTGTTGTAATTGCTTTTATACTTACTGTTATAGCAAAGCTTCTTTTAGACGCTTACCTTAAAACAAAAAGCGGTTTCCTTTTAAGAGCCGTAGGCAACAATGAAACGCTTGTTACAAGCCTTGCAAAAGATGTAGGTCTTGTTAAAATCGTAGGTCTTGCCATAGCCAACGGACTTATATCATTAAGCGGCTCCATAATGTGCCAGCAGCAAAGGTTTTTCGATGTTTCAATGGGTACAGGTACAGTTGTTATAGGTCTTGCCAGTGTTATAATAGGGACAAACGTGTTTAAAAATGTGTCTATTATAAAAGCTACAACGGCGGTAATAGCGGGTTCTGTTGTATATAAAGGCTGTGTAGCTCTTGCCATAGCGGCAGGACTCAGCGCTACGGATATGAAGCTTATAACAGCAGCGTTATTCCTTATAATACTTATTGTTACAATGGACAGGAAAAAGAAGGTGAAGAAGAATGCTTGAGCTTAAAAATATTGATAAATACTATAATATAGGCACTATAAACGAAATGTGTCTTTTTAACGGCTTTAACTTAACTGTGGGCGACGGGGATTTTGTATCTGTTGTAGGCTCCAACGGCTCAGGCAAAACTTCTATGCTTAACATAATATGCGGCAGCATACATGTAGACGGCGGCAATGTAATTATAAACGGCGAGGATATAACAAATAAAAAGGAATACATCAGATATAACGACATAGGCAGGGTTTACCAGAACCCGGCTATGGGCACCTGCCCTGATATGACTATACTTGAAAACATGGCTATAGCCGACAACAAGAAAAAAAGTTATGGTTTAAGCATGGGTATTAATAAAAGCCGAATTAATTTTTATAAAGAACAGCTTAAAAGCCTTAACCTTGGTCTTGAAGATAAGCTGCATGTTAAAGTCGGCGCTCTCTCAGGCGGTCAAAGGCAGGCGATGGCACTTTTAATGGCTACAATGACGGATATTAAGTTCCTTATACTTGATGAGCATACAGCGGCTCTTGACCCTAAAACAGCGGATATAATAATGGAGCTTACAGATAAAGTAGTAAAAGAAAAACATCTTACAACTCTTATGGTAACCCATAACCTGAGATACGCTGTGGAATACGGAAACCGCCTTATAATGATGCACAAAGGTCAAATAGTAATTGACAAATCCGGCGAGGATAAAAATAATACAGGAGTAAACGATATACTTGATGTGTTTAACGAAATAAGCATTGAGTGCGGAAATTAAAAATACAACAGCCTGTTAAGCTATTTAACAGGCTGTTTTTGAATTGTTTTATATAATATTTAATAAAATAACTGCCGCATGTAATTAAAATCATACGGCAGTTATTTTTGCTGTTTTATTGTTTTATGTTACGAAAAGAAGCTTTTTATTAAGCCTATTATCTTTCTGAAAACACTTACTATCCTTGTAAAAGGAGTGCCGGCTATACCTGAATCCTCGTTTACATCCGGCGCCTCATCATCGTCGTCGGCTGTTATTTCTTCCGTTCTCAGTATTACCTGTACACTCTCTGGAGCGCTGTTTTTATCTGACGTAAACGAAACAGTCGGAAGAGATGAGTCTAATTTAAGCAGGTTATTATCTTCGCCTGTGTATTCGTCCCATTTGCTGTCGGCTAAGTCTTTAATAGTGTCTTTTGCGTTTTTTATTACGCCAGTTTGTGAAAGCCCGGTTATTGACTCAGCAAGAACATCAATAAGCCCGTTTATGGCTGCCTGTGTTCCATCATTAAGGCTTTCGCCTGATGTTTTAAGCATATCCTCAAGTTTGGTTAAAAAACTGTGAAGTGATGAAAGGCTTGTATTGGCTTTTTCAACAGCGGCTTTGCTGTCGGTTATAAGAGATTGGACATCTGATTTGTATTTGTTGGCTGTTTCAACAGAAGCATTAACGGCGTTAAGTGTTTCATCGGCTTTATTGGCAGCATCGGATATAATTTCGGTTATCTCTTTTGAGTTTTCGATTATGCTGTGATAATCGTCACTGTGGGAGTATACGTTGTCTACTGCGTTTTGGCATAGCTTTGAAAGCTCGGATATATCGTTTACAAGCTGGTCAATATCAATTCCTGAGTCTTCGCCGGATAAAACTCCGCAAAGATTGCCTACATTTCGGCTTAAAGCGCTTAAATCAGACGACAGATACTGTATAGAGTATAATGTTGCCCATATACCGCCGGAGTTAACATCGCCTTCAGTTGAAAAAGCTTCCATAAGGGCGTTTGATATGTACTGCACATTTCCGTCGCTGGAAAGATAATCAAGCCTGTCGCCTAATGCGTTTCCAGCATATTCAATACCTTTTAAATATGCCTTTAAATCTTCTGATTGTGATGAGAATGTATCAAGATTATCCGAAAGAGATGAAAGCACCTCGTTCCATTTGTCTTTGTCCTCATCGGCTGTAGTTATAAGCTCGTTTATGGCGTCTAAATTTTCATCAACAGCCTGAGCTGTGTCTTTAATGTCATTTAATGTACCGGAAAAATTTTGCAGTGAATCGTTAAGGCTGTTTAAATCATCATTAATGTCGTTTACAGCGTTCTGAGCGTTTTCAAAATGCGCGCTGTACGGCTCAAGGGCTTTATTAAGCTCCTGAATGTCGTTTAAAGCTGTGTCTGCTTCTTCATAAACACCGCCCTTTGACTCATTTATTATATTGCGTGCTTCATCAAGCTTTTTAAGTCCGTCAGATGTATTTTGAAGACCGCTCTGCATGGAGTCTAAAGTGTCTAATATAACATCAAGGCTGTCGCTTATGTCGTCGGCTGAATCCTCAATATCGTTTTTGGCGTCGCGCAAATCTGTTATTTTATCCATCTGGCTCATTGTAGCCGGCTGCATCATAAGTATAATGCCTGAAAACTCAAAATCATTGGAGCCTATTGAAATTTGAAAGTGTCCTTCTTCGCCCGGCAGGCAGAAAAACATTATTGTTTTAAGGCTTCCAACTGTTGCCGTCTGGCTTCCCGGCGCTTCAACACTCAGCACTTTATCCATGTCAACAACGCAGGCAGCTTCAAGAAGAAAGTTGTTTTTATAGTAATCAACAGCGTTTTCATTTGGCAGAGCGTCTATGTTTATTTCTATAAGACCGCTTGAGCCGGAAAGCTCCTCGGCTTTATACGGCACTCCGTTTAATTTATAGCTTACATCAAAATCCCACGGCAAAGGTGAAACAAGCTCCGGGTCTTTGCCCTCAAAATAAAATCTTGATGGTATTTGGGCGCTTTGTGAAAAATCGAATAATATGCTGTCGTCATTTTCCTGCGCATTTGTATAGTCGGTCATGTTTACTACTTGGCTGTATTTTCCATAGTCCGTAATCTGGGTATTGCTGTTTAAGCCATAGCTTTTAACTATACTGCTTTTTATGGCTTTGCCGTAGCTGTCAAGATTTACATATAATGTTTCATCATAAGTAACCTGCGGCTGCGCTGCTGATGTTTCTATTAACATAACAGACGAAAGCAGAAGTGCCATGCAGGCTGCTGTTTTTATTTTATGCCTCATATTTATCTATCTCCTTTTATGCCTGCGGCACGCCGGCACTGTTCTGATTACTGTTTTTGCTGTTTTTAAGCGCTGCTTTGCGCTGTTTTTTCTCTTCACTGCGTTTTATCTGTTTAATTATTGTTTTGTCGAAGGTTGATAAAAGCGCCGGAAGAAGTATAAGCACAAGGGACATGCTTAAAAGGGCGCCCCTTCCTACCATGTGACCTACCTGTGATATGGAGCGTATTGAGCTTGTAAAATATATTATATATCCTACAACAGTAAGTATTGAAGCCGACGTCAGTATCGATAAGGCGCTTTTTGATATAGCCTTAACGGCGGCTTCTTTTTTATCCGGGTACTGCTGGCGCATTAAAAGGTAGTTGTTTGTCATTAATATAGAATAGTCAACAGTAGCGCCTAACTGTATGCAGCCTATTATAATATAGCCTATATAAATTACGTTTTCGCCGGCTATGTATGGTATTGCCATATTTATAAATGTTGCCAGCTCTATAGGTATTAATATAAGTATTGGTATGAATATTGATTTGAATGTAATCATTACAACTACCGCAACGCCTATTAACGAAACCAGCGATACACGGTCGTAATCAACAGTAAGTATGTCGCGTATATCCATAGCAGTAGGCGTAAGACCTATTACGTATGAGTTTTCAGGGTAATAGCGTTTTACTGTTTCGGATATAGTATTGCTGCAGGCAAAAGAATAGTCGCTTTCCTCGCTGTTTTTCATTGATATTATAATTCTTGAGTAATCATCGGTCTTAAACTGCTCTGTAAGCTTATCCGGCAGAAAATCCTGCGGTATTCCCTTTGGCAGCGTGCCTGAAAGCGAAAGGGCATAGTTTACAAAGCCTAAGTCGTCAATGGCGTCTGTAAGGTTCCTTTCCTGAACAATGGAGCCTGTAGGCACTATTGCAAGTATTATATTGGACTTTCCAAACTCACGTTCTATTTCCCTCGCGTCATCATATACTTTTGTTCCGGGACCGGCTCCCTGCGCTTCGTCGCCGAACTTAAATTTGTTCATTGACTGGGCTGTATAGCATGGTATTACTAAAAGGGCGCACAGTATAAGCACAGGCAGATGTATTTTATATAAAGCTGAGCTGAATTTATTAAAAGACGGTACAAATGATTTGTGGCTGAACTTATCAATTAAAGGCATAAAACGTATTATTAGCGACGGCATAAGGAATATAACCGTTAAAAGTGAGCATACAACGCCTTTTGAAAGAACAAAACCCATATCGCTTCCTATATGAAACCGCATTAAAGCCATTACTATAAAGCCTACTATTGTTGTGGCTCCGCTGGAGGATATAGACGAAAACGCTTCTCTTAAAGCTGCTTCCATAGCCGGCTTTTTTTCCATTCCGGCTGCTGTGTAAAACTTAAATGTATGCAGCAGGAATATGGAGTAGTCCATTGAAACAGCTAATTGCAGTATTGCCGATATGGAGAAAGTGAAAAACGATATTTCGCCGAATATTATGTTTGTGCCCATATTTATTATAATGGCTATGCCCATAACAAATATAAAAAGCACAGGCTCAAACCATGATTCAGTAGTAAATGCGAGTATTGCAAATGTAACTATAAGAGCCAGTATAATGGCAACTGTAAGCTCTTTAACAACTGATTCCTGTCTTTCTTTGTTGGCAACGGCGCTTCCTGAATAGCAGGCGTTATCCCCGCATATATCGTAAATTTTATCAACAGCCTCACGGGTTTTCTGGTCATAGCTTCCTTCTTCAAAAATTATATCCATAACGGCATTGTTGTCTTTATAAAATGAATTGCCTTTTCCCATCAGGCTGTTAAATGTATCAAGAGATGACTCAATGAAAGATTCAGACATATATGCCTGTGTAACACTGTCGGGACCTATTACTATTGATACGCCGTCAATATCGGATATTTGTTCCCTTATTTTCTTAGCTTCCTGAACAGTAACATCTTTAACCATTATTCTGGCAAGTCCGGGGTAGCCGAATTCGTCTTCCATAACATCAAGAGCCTGTTTTGTAGGCGCAAAATCCGGCAGGTATGTGCTTAAATCGTAGTTTGTGCCAACAAACGGGTAGCATATAACGCTTATAAATACTGCTATAATAAATATTTTTTCTATTAAACCGCATTTTGTTACTATTAAGTTAATTAAGCTGTCAAGGTTTATGTTTTTCATCGCTGTCTCCGTTATTCAACATTAAATTGATTTTTAAACTTATTTGTATTATAATTCATAGTGTTGATATATACAATAATCAGATTTATTTTTTAAGTTTATTAATTGACACTGTTTTATGCTAATTAATAATAATAAACATAATGTTGATTATTATTTATTGTGGGGTGTTTTTATGGAAGGTGCAAAAGAGGACAGACGCATCAGGCGTACAAAAAAACTGCTTAAACAGGCTTTGGCACAGCTTATGGATGAAAAGGAATTTAAGGACATTACCGTAAAAGATATTACAGAAAGGGCTGACTTAAACAGGGGCACATTTTATCTGCATTATACGGATACTTACGATATTTTAAATAAAATCGAAAACGAGATACTTGAAAATATACAAAATATGATTAATCAGGATATGGAAAAACCGGATATAACCGACAGCGAGTCTGTACCAGCCCTTAAACCTATAGCTGAGTATATTATGGAAAATGCCGATATATGCCGGTGCCTTATAAATAACAAGGCATCTGTTGACTTTATAGATAAGCTGCAAAATCTTATATATGTTAACTGCTCAGATATTATAAAACGCAGACATAATGTAAAAAATACAGCAAGAAACGAGTATTATTTCAGCTTTTTAACATTGGGCATTATAGGTATTGTAAAAAAATGGCTTGAAACCAAGCCAATGGCTTCTGTTGATGAAATAGTTTTTCTTGTTGAGCAGATAATGACATATTCATCGGCTGTACTTAAATGAAAGGAATAAAAAATGCTTTTAATTTTTCTTCATAGTGGTAAAATAGACATAAATTATTTTTTAGGAGATGATAAGCTTTGAAAGACCTTATTGATTTGTTTGTTACATTTGCAAAAATGGGTTCTGTTACTTTCGGCGGCGGATACGCCATGCTGCCCATACTGCAAAAAACAGTAGTAGAAGACAAAAAATGGGCTACTGATGAGGAGCTTTTGGACTATTACGCAATAGGTCAGTGCACGCCGGGTATTATAGCTGTAAACACAGCAACTTTTATAGGATATAAAACAAAAGGCATTATAGGCGGAATTGTGGCAACTTTAGGTCTTATATTTCCATCTATTGTAATAATAGCCATAATAGCTGCTTTCCTTCAAAACTTTGCATCTCTTGCGGTTGTCCAGCATGCTTTTGCCGGAATCAGAGTGTGCGTAGGCGTGCTTGTGCTAAACGCTGTGATTAAACTTTGGAAAGGCGCTGTTAAGGGGAAAATAACCGGCGCTGTTGTTATAATAACATGCGCTCTTGCGGCTTTTACTAATGTTTCGTCTATTGCCCTTGTTATAGCGGCAGGGGTTTTGGGCATTCTTTTTTCAGGCAAAATAGAAAATATGGAAAATAAAGTAAAAACAGGGCAGAAGGAGGGGAATAAGTAATGCCGATGCTTCTTTTGCTTTATCTGGAATTTTTTAAAGTGGGTCTTTTTGCCATAGGCGGAGGTCTTGCGACACTTCCGTTTTTGTACGATTTAGCCGATAAATATACTTGGATTACAAATTCAATGATAGGCGATATGATAGCTATTTCTGAGTCTACACCTGGCGCTATGGGCGTAAATATGGCAACTTATGTAGGCTTTCAAAACAGCGGCGTAATAGGCTGCATAGTAGCTACTCTTGGGCTTGTTTCACCGGCGATTATAGTTATTATAATTATATATAATGTAATAGACAAATTTAAGGAAAGCGCAATGGTTAAGCATATATTTTATATGCTGCGCCCTGTTGCTACAGGTCTTATAGCGGCGGCGGGTCTTTCGGTTATAGTATTAGCCGTTTTTGGTACGGAAATATCTGAATTTAATTTTATGTCAATCAGTTTAAAAGCCGCTGCCCTTTTTGTTGTTATGCTTGTATTTACAAATAAAACAAAGTTTCATCCTATTGTGGCAATAGCCATAAGCGGCGTAATAGGCGTTGTGTTTGGTTTTTAACACAGCTAAAGAGGAGGTATTAAAATGGAAAAAGTGCTTAATTATATTGACGGCAAATGGACAGAGTCTTTTAAAGGCGAGTATTTTGATGTAATAAATCCTGCTACAGGCGAAATTATAGCAAAAGCCGCAAAAGGCGGAAGGGAGGACGCCAAAGCGGCTATTAAAGCTGCAAAGCGTGAGTTTTATAATAACAAAAACGGCTGGAGAAGATTTTCTTCAGTAAAAAGAAGCGAAATACTGCTTAAAATTGCAGATGAATTGGAAAAACGCCGTGAGGAGTTTGCCAGAACAGAAACAGCAGATAACGGAAAGCCTTTAAGAGAGGCTTTAGGCGATGTTGACGATGCCGTAAGCTACATAAGATATTATGCAGGAGCCATAAGAATGCCGTCCGGTGCTTCTTACGAGGTAAATGACGGTTTTGGACCTATGCATTCATACACTATTAAAGAGCCTGTTGGTGTCTGCGGTCTTATTACACCTTGGAACTATCCGCTTTTAATGGGTGTTCAGAAAATAGCTCCGGCTCTTGCGGCAGGAAATACTATAGTTTTTAAGCCAAGCTCCGAAACACCTCTTTCAACAGTTAAGTTTTTTGAGATACTTGCAAAAGCCGGTTTCCCGGACGGAACAGTAAACCTTGTAATGGGCGGCGGAAGCAC
>CALWRF010000003.1 GCA_944383885.1 uncultured Clostridia bacterium
CGAATAAGTATCTCTTTAAATTTTTCTCTGTTTTTTTCATTATTTGATATATAAACATTTTTCAGATTGAGCTTTAGCATTTCATCACTCTTTTCTGCTTTTTTATTATATATATTGTTAAACAGCCCATTCTATTCAAAATATAAGACGTTTCGATTTTATATTTTTCAAATTAAAGTACAGTAATTGCTGTTATTTTCTCTTCATAAAAAAGCCTCTTTTTAAAAGATGGTTGTATTTAAGTAAAAAAAAGAACAGATGATAAAAACATCTGCTCTTTTACAGTGTACTTATGCTTAATCAGGCATTTATTCTGACTTATCATAAGGCAGTATAATAACCACTCTTCTATCATCGTCAAAAGCAGCTATATATCCTTTTTCTACGCCATCATCGCCGGAATTGTATTTAATATCAACCGCATTACTTCTAAAGAATAAAAAATCATCACTTTTATAATTGAAAAAAATTTGATTATCATGTGTATACTCATTTACAGTATAATCCGATAAATCAAATGTACTGTCTATATTATTTTTTATGTATTCGGCAATGTTTCTTACATTCTTGCTGCCCTTATTATAATAAACGTCATCATATACAATATACATATCAGGTGAACATTCAATGTCTTTATTACAGTAAATCAATCCGCTGTAATGAGATGTATCCACATACATTTCAAAAGCCATTGAATAATATTTTCTTCTGAAATTATACTGAATATCATCTGGGTTTAATATATAAACCGACTTATTTATTGAATTGTAAATTATGGAGCTGTCGTCTATTGCAAACATATTAAGAAAATTTCTTAAGGGAACATACATTTTATTATCCTTTATTATGGCTTTATTAGGCAGCTCCTCGTTTCCTACATTGCATTTAACAATATTCTCTCCATCTTTAAATAAAAATTTCATCGCAAATTTTGGATAATAGGATTTAATATAAGCATCAACAAATATATATGCGGTATCCGTTTTATGGTCTAATCCATAGTAAAATTCATTCATGCCTAATAACTCATTTGCATATTCAAGGTCATAATACATAATCCCGTCTTCATTGATAAAAGAGTGTTCAATATTAAACCAAACGTCATTTTTCACTTCGGGAGTGGAAATTTCTTCTTGTTTTTTATTTTCTAAATTTTCTAAAATTTTTACTAAATCATCAGACGCATATATGCTGCATGTGTTTGATAGTAAAAGTATAGATGATAGTATTAATAAGGCTGGCTTTTTCATTATAATTCTCCTTCCTTAATTCAAAAAATTTCAGAAATTCCTACAACACAAATTTAATTATAGATTTAATGAATAAAACAGATTATATGGATAAAAGTGCGAAAATAAGTATTTTATATGATAAAAATTGTAAAAATATTTTAAAAACAAACTTTTCACCCTTATTTTATATATACCATCTGTTTGACAGTATGTCAATAACAGGCGGATATTTTGTCTGTTTTAACAAAACACAACAAATAAGCTGTGGTATGTAAGAACAGCACGTACGAGCTTTAAAAAGCAAAGTGCTAAACAGAATGTTCTTTTAATCCAAAAGCCTGACTTTTTATATATTTGTCAAAAATAAGACAACTCTTTATAACATTGAAGCCATAAATCAAATATATGCATTATTAAAGCAATAAAGGCATTAATTCAAAACTAAAGGGCTTGTTTACTGCTCTTTACAGAAAACCAGCCCTTATGACTTTATAATCTATGTTTATTTCCAATTACAGCTTATTGTAATAATAGTAGGCGGCATACCCATAAACTGTATATCAAATTTCAAAGTAGGCGCCAATACTTTTTCCGCATTATGAATTCTAAAACTCAGCTCCCACCCGTTATTCAAATACATTTCAACAGTAGTATTGCTGCCTTTTTTAAATTCCAGTGCAACAATCCTGTCCGGCAGCTGAATCAAAGGGACTGTTACTGCCGAAATTTTCATATTGCTTGGTTTATTTAGAGTGCCGTGCATATTAAAAGTATGTATTAATGTAAGCTTTTTAAAATCCCTGCTTACAATTTTATAATAATCTTTTATGCCAATAAGATATTCTACCATTTTTCTCGGAACATCTGGATTTTTCGCGTATGCCCTTTTTATTTCATTTATAAACGCATTTAATATAGGAACGTATATATCTGTTTCTTTATTGTTTAAATCACACCACAATGTGCCTTTAGCCTTGCCATCTGCCAAAAACTTAAATATGGGATTTACTTCATTCCAATAAGCACTGCTGCAAGGCATATCAAACCATTCTTTTCCAAAATCCAATTTATAGCTTAATCTGCTGTGTTTTACAGCCTCATGATTGTGCTTTATGCTAAGACCTGCTTCCCACTGTATATTGCTTCGCTTTACAACAATATCTCTGACATCGCCTTTAATTCCTTCTTCATCCTTTTGAAACTCTAATGTAAGCGCTTGTCCATCGTCTTCTTCAAGCCTTGGCTCTAATTCCAGTACTGATTCAACAGCCGCATTTGCTGAATCAATATAAGTTTTTTTAACTGACGGATTTATTTTGTCCCAAGCTTTTTTATTTGCCCAATAACTTGAGTTTTTAATTACATTTACTTTTCTTTTTTCAGACAGCTCTTTCTCAAGAACTGTCATCCACGCAAATTCATACGCCCTGCCCTGACTATTGCTGCTGTCACTCATTTAAGTAAAGCCTCCTTTATTGCCGTACCTATTTCATAAGCAAGATTAACAGGAACTGCATTGCCAATCATTTTATACGCGTCATTTGTGCTATTATAAATAAACTTAAAATTATCAGGAAAACCTTGAATACGGGCTATTTCCCTGATAGTCATTCTGCGGTACAAATGTTCTTTGCCCTCAACAAACCTACAGTCATTTTTATCAAACTTCACCATTTTAGGCGCCTGCGGATGCAGTTGGCACTGTCTGCCGGAAGCCTGAACAGTAAAAGCCTGCTCGTCCCAAGACTTTACGCGATTTCTGCTCATAAATATTGGCGAAAAGGCTCCTGTAAAATATTCATTGTTATTTATGGCATCTGGATTATGTTTATTTTTTTCAGCAGCAGGCACAGCTGTATATTGTAAATCCCATATTATATCTCTAAGTGTAATTTTTTTGCTCTCTTCCTTTGTTGAACCTTCCGGGAATTTAAAATTTATTCCTAAATCCTTACGAAAACCTATATAAAAAACTCTTTTTCTTTCTTCTGCAACTCCATAGTCTTTTGCGTTAACAAGTGTCATAGAAACATCATATCCTGCTTTTTCAAACAGCCTGATTATATTTTTAACCGCCTCGCTGTGTCTGTTTGCCAGCATGCCGCTTACATTCTCAGCTAAAAAGAACTTTGGCTTAAAATCTTCTAAAATACGGATATAATCAAAAAACAGCCGCCCTCTTTCATCTTCTATACCCCTTAAAGCTCCGGCTTCTGACCAGGACTGACATGGAGGACCGCCGATTATGCCGTCAATATCCCCATTGATATATGGCATAATATCTTCCTTTGCAACCTTTCGTATATCGCCTTCAATTAAATGTGTCTTAGGATGGTTAATTTTGTATGTTTCATATATTGTATTGTCAAACTCATTTGCAACGGGAATATTAAATCCGGCTTTTTCAAAACCCAAATCCAATCCTCCGCATCCTGCAAATAAAGAAATTAAATCCATAGGATTTGCTCCTCTTTTCTTCCAAAGTTTATTTTTAAAATTAAATTGCCTATCAAAAATTTTATCAGAAGTATTATATCATATATATAACCTTTTTCCAATTAAGCTCTTAATATCATTATAAGTTCAAAAATATTATATTTGCCAACTTTTCAGTTTATATTAACCCCTTGTAATTTATAAAAAACCTGTCTGCCTGTTATTATTTTTAATATTTCGCTTTTAAAATATAACACTCATGTTGCAGGCATTTGTTCTTCCAACGGTATACTCTCAGACGGTATTTTCAGCGGGATAGCACCCCAAAGCGATATAATATCACTTAAAATACTTGATGAAGCAGGTCACGGGGCTTCTATATGGGCTCTTGAGGCAGTTAAGTGGATTCATTTAAACCATAAAAAATACAATATACGTGTTGTAAACATGTCAATTGGCACTACCGACAGTGTAATATCTTCCGCTCTTTTAAATGCCGTTAAGGGTCTTTATGAGGCTGATATAACAGTTGTAGCCGCAGCAGGAAATGAAAACCATTTCCGCATATCTTCTCCGGGCATAAGCCCTTATGTTATAACAGCCGGCGCTATAGAAGATAAAACACGTTTTAAATTCAAAACCGGGCGTTCGTTTTACTATAAACCCGATATATTTGCACCGTCGGAAAATATTATTAGCTGCCGTTCAAAAAATTTTTCTTTTGCCGCAGCCAACAGGGGAAGCGAAAGAATATATAACGAAAACTATATTTCTATGAGCGGCACATCTATGGCTACACCTATGATAAGCGGAGCCGCAGCGCTTTTATATCAGTATAACCCGTCATTTACACCAAGGAATGTGAAAAAAATTTTAAACTCTGTTTCAGCATCCAACGGATATGTGCTTAATATTGAAAAAGTTTTCAAAAGCCTGAAATAAACTGCATTATTTTTAAATGCCCAAAATATAATCTAATTAAAAACAGGAGGTTTAAAAATGGCCTCAACAAGCTTAAACGATGTATTTCAATTTTTAAACACAATAAATCCTATAGTAAACGACATTTCAAAAGCAGGGGAAACGGTTAAAAAAAGCTTTGACAAAAACTATATCCAAAGGATATATGATGCCGCTAAAAACGAAAGGGAAAAAGTTAAAAGCCACCCTTCCCGTGAAGTGACACTTTTAAGGGCGTTTAAAAACTATGCCGACCGCAGCACAGCGTTAAGAATAGACAATATGATTGAAACACTTAATATTATAGAAACTGTTATGAACATACAGCGCTCTGCCGCATTAAGCCAAAAGCCGGCTATTGAAAGCGCCTCCAAAGACGGCAGAACACCTATTGTTCAAAACATGCAATTTAACGAAATTACAAGTATCCTTATGGCGCTTAGCCTTATTAGGCAAAAATAACGCCATTATGGTTTATTTACGCAGAAAATAAGGGACTCTGAAAACAGACGTCCCTTAAAATTTAAGTTCTTACTTTAAATTTTCCGGATTAAGGCATAAAAGTTCAGGAATGACAAATCTTCCGTCTTTTCTTATAAGCACATTATCGAAATAAATTTCGCCTCCGCCGTATTCCGGCGTTTGTATAAGCACCAAATCCCAATGGATTGCCGATGAATTGCCGTTTGGCGCGTCGTCATAGCTTTCTCCGGGAGTAAAGTGTATACTTCCCATTATTTTTTCATCAAAAAGTATATTGTTCATAGGCTTTGTAATGTAAGGGTTAACCCCTATGGCAAATTCACCTACATACCTTGCACCTTCATCGGTATCGAATATTTTGTTTATTTTCTCGCTGTCATTGGCTTCGGCTTTTATTATTTTGCCGTCTTTAAATGTAAGGCTTACATTTTCAAATGTAAATGAGTTATACTCGCTTGGCGTATTGTAAGTTATAGTGCCGTTTACGCTCTCCCTTACCGGGGCGGTATATACCTCCCCGTCTGGTATATTGCATTCCCCGGCGCATTTAACAGCCGGTATGCCTTTTATTGAAAAGCTTAAATCAGTATTTTTGCCTGTTATTCTTACTTTGTCTGTTCTTTCCATAAGCTCTTTAAGGCTGTCCATGGCGTCGTTCATTTTGCCGTAGTCAAGATTGCAAACGTTATAAAAATAATCCTCAAAAGATTCAAGGCTCATTTTAGCTGACTGCGCCATTGAATAAGTCGGGTATCTTAATACTACCCACTTAGTATGCGGAACGCGTATGTCGTTTACCGGCTGTGTAAAATTGGTTGAGTACATTTTAATTTTTTCTTCAGGCACATCGGAAAGCTCCGAAATATTGTCATCTCCTCTTATGCCTATATACGCCTGCATTCCCTTCATTCTTTGGCACTCAATATCAGCCATAAATTTTATCTGTTCCTCACTTGCGCCCATTAAAAGCTCTCTTTCAACAGATGAGTCCTTTATTTCAACAAACGGCTTAGCCCCGGCTTTATAAATCTCCTTAATTACAGCTTTTACAAAAGGCAGTGCGTTATGCCCAACACAGCTAACCATTACATTTTCTCCTTTTTGAACACGGCAGGAGTATTTTACTATATTTTCAGCAAGTTTTTCCGTTCTTTTATCCATACTGCGCCTCCGGTATAAAAATATATTTTTGTTTTTATTATGCCTTATAAAATAATTATAAATTATTATATTATTTTACCTTTTATGCGGATATATGTCAAAACACACAAAATATTGTAATGTAATATACAAAATTTAACATATATTTTAATAAAATAATATTGAAAAATTTTATTATACCCACTATCATTTAAGCATAAACATAATATATCCAAACCATAAAAAGGCAGGGGTTTTAATTGGCTGGGCTTTACTCTTTTAATTACCGCACAAAAACAAATACTATAAGCTTAAGCGTTATTATGTCTTTTATTGAGCCGTTTTAAACATAAGTGTGTTTAAAACGGTCTTTTTTTATTTTAAATATCAGGAGGGAAACGTACAATGCTTAAAATTAAAAAGTCCCACAGGAATAAAGACGAATGGATAGTTTATAACCCGGATAATTTCGAGCTGCATACCCACTGCCGCAGTATGCGGATAGCCGTTGTTATACGCAATAACGTGCTTAAACACCAAATGCCGCGCTCCACAGACATACGGCTTCTTACAAGCCACCTGAGACTTACAAAAAACAAGCAGTACCGCCGAATGATAGAAAACAGGATACATGAAATAATGGCAGTGTAAAATAAGTTTAAACTTAATTCCTTATTTGTTTTTAATATTGAAGCTGTATTGATTTAAGCTAACAAAAGTTATATAATATTTAACATAAAATGTTTAATTTTTAATTTTGCTTTTAAAAACAGGAGGAATTTAAAATGATTATTGCCGTTACTACAGAGGGCGAAAACATATTCCAGCACTTTGGAAAATCACCTCAGTTTACATTATTTGAAACAGAAGACTCAAGGATTAAAAGCCAGAAAGTTATTGACACATCAGACAGCGGTCACAGTGCGCTTATAGACGTGCTTAAAGCCAACTCAGTTGAAGTTCTTATATGCGGCGGAATAGGCGCAGGCGCTGTTAACGGTCTTACGGAAGCGGGGATAGAAGTTGTATCCGGCGTTTCAGGCGCTGTTAAAGACGCTGTTATTAAATATTTAAGCGGTGAAAAATTAGGTTCCAATAATCCTACATGCGACCATCATCATGACCATGAAGGCGAAGGCTCATGTGGAGAACATAAGTGCCATTGATACAATATTTAATTACATAAAATGCACTAAATTAAGCTAAAACTCCTTATGATTTTGTTACAATCATAAGGAGTTTATTATTTTTTGTTCTGCTGAAAATATTTTTATTTTTTCTCAAATACAGTAACATTGGCGACTGTTTCATGCCCCATCCTGTCAAGAGCATAAAATGTATATTCACCAAATGTATGTACTATAAAAGTACACTCATTATTTTTGTTAACCGTAAATGCCTTTCCTGCCCTTCCGTACATAAAGTCTTTTGCCTCATGTTTTCCATCCATATATCTTAAATACAAAGTGTCGTTATTTATATCAGCAGCTGTTACTTTTAGATACTGCACTCCGTCGCTTTCGTAAATTTCAAACTCGAACTTAGTCGGTTCTTCCTCAATAAGGGCTTCAGGCGGTATATTAAAGCTTTCATGTTTAAGAAGCGAAATATCGTACCCAAAAGATGCGCCCGCGTTAAGCATTCCTCCTGTAGAAACCTTTCCAGAAAGTGAATCCATAGGTGTTGCAGTACTGAGTATTATTTCTTTTACGTCTTTTAAATTTATATCCTCATAATATGAGTACAAAAGAGCGCATACGGCAGAAACCATAGGCGCCGCCATTGACGTGCCTGTCATATATCCGTACGAGTTGTCTGCTGTTGTGCTTACTATCTGGCTTCCCGGGGCAGCTATATGTACCGACAAAGCACCGTAATTTGATGTTGGGTCTAATTTCCCGTCAGCGCGTATGTTGGCAACTGATATTATGTTTTCCAAATCATAAGACGCCGGGTAATGCGGTATAATGTCGTTATCTTCACCTGTTTCGCTGTTTCCTGCTGCCACAACAAAAAGCATTCCGGACTTAGCCATTGTCTTATATAAAGCTGCATCGTTTTCCGGAGTGCTCAAGCTTAAATTGCATATAACAGCGCCGTTATTTTCGGCATATTTAATAGCTTCTATTATCGACGCAGTTGTTCCTTCTCCTTTTGGACCCCCGAGGGCTTTTAAAGGCATTATTTTTATATTGGCGTTAGACGCTATGCCGGCTATCCCTGTCTGGTTATCTCTGATAGCGCTTATTGTGCCGGCACAGTGTGTGCCGTGGTTTTCATCTTTTTCCGGCGATATATCCGAATTATTATTATAAAAATTATAACCATATACATCATCTGTATAGCCATTGTTGTCATCATCTATGCCGTTTGACGCTATTTCATCTGTATTAATCCAAAAAGCACCCTTTAAATCCTCATGCTCGATATTAACCCCTGTATCAATTAACGCAATAATCACCTGGCGTCCGCCGTTATATATATCCCAAACAGGGGCAATATTTATATCAACACCTGATACGGAATTTAATATTTCTGTTTTTTGCACAACAGGAACCATAAATCCGATTTCAGGCACATTTGCCGCTATTGTTTCCCTTACAAGAAAAGAGCCGTCGTTTTCTAATGCCCATTGTTTATTATAAAGCTCATCATTTACGGCATAAGCCGTGTTTTCGTATGTATAATTAGGCTGAACAACATCAACTGATTCATCATTAACCAAATCTGAAATGCCTTCTTCAAGTCCGGCTTTGCTGCTGTATTTTTTTACCTCGACACTGCCGTCTTTATAGAGCACCAATACTTCGTTATCAGTATATTCCTGTATGTCGGTCTGTATATATTTTGTTTTTTCATCAAAACCCAAACTGTTATTTCCTAAATCTTCAGCCTGCGCAGCGCATACGGCATTAATCAGCACTGCCGCAGATAATACTGCCGCCGTTAAATTCTTAACCAAACCATCACTTCCTTTAATTGCTTATATATTAAGGATAACATAAAAATGTGAATTTTTTGCGAATTTAAGATAAAATTTACATTTCCATTTTATTGCAAATTAAAATTTAACATTTTTAGTTTTTTTGTTGACAAACATATCCGTATGTGTTATTATATCACTTGCGTTAATAAATAGTTTTAAAACAGCTGCGCAAATATTATTGTAATTTTACAAAAAGTGCTTGTGCGCCTTTAGCTCAGTTGGTAGAGCAGGTGACTCTTAATCACAAGGTCCAGGGTTCGAGTCCCTGAAGGCGCATTATTATTTATGAGTTAAAAAGCGGTATTTTGTGTGCTTGCTCACATGGGGTACCGTTTTTATTTTTAAATATATCCGGGAATGAGGCTCTCCCATGGTAAATACCTAAACCGCTTATTTAAGCTGATGGCTTCTGCTTTTACGCAGGCGCCGCCAGCTTTTTTTGTGCCCTGCGTACAAAAAATCCTTTCTTACAAATTTTAACTTTACAAACGGAGGTTTTTAAAATGCTTACAAGCCTTGGGCTGCTGTTTTTATTTGGAATGTTTATGGGCTGGATATCCAGAAAAATAAATCTTCCGCCGCTTACGGGAATGATTATAGCCGGCATAATACTTGGTCCGTGCGTACTTAATTTGTTAAGCGACACTATGCTTGAGATTTCTGCCGATTTAAGGAAAACGGCTCTTATTATAATACTTGCAAGAGCCGGACTGTCCCTTGACTTAAAATCACTTAAAAAAGTAGGCAGACCGGCAGTTATGATGTGTTTTGTGCCGGCAATGTTTGAAATGGCAGGCTGTATAATAATAGCGCCGTATATTTTAGGCATAAGCCCTGTTGATGCCGCAGTTGCCGGAGCCGTAATAGCCGCTGTATCCCCTGCTGTTGTTGTGCCGCGAATGCTCAAACTTATAGAAACAAAATACGGCACAAAAAAAGGCATACCTCAGATGATAATGGCAGCCGCTTCTGTAGATGATGTATTTGTTATTGTATTTTTTACCGCATTTACATCTTTAGCTCAAGGCGGCAGCATATCCGCCGCAAGCTTTATGCAGATACCTGTTTCGATTGTTTTGGGAACGGCATTAGGCGTTGTATGCGGCTTTGTGCTTAATATATTTTTTAATACTATAAGTACATCTGATACTTCAAAAACAATTATACTTTTAAGCATTTCATATATGCTTACAGCTCTTGAAACAGCACTTGAAGGCATTGTGCCTGTCGCCTCGCTTTTATCTATTATGGCTATGGGCGCCGTACTGTTTAAACTAAATGAAAAAACTGCGCAAAGCATAGCTTCAAGGTTTGCACAGCTTTGGACAGCAGCTGAAATACTGCTCTTTACACTTGTAGGCGCCGCAGTTGACATACGCTACGCCGCTTCTTATTTTGCAGGCGCTATATGTGTTATAGCTTTTGCCATGGCTTTCCGCATGATTGGCGTTCAGGCATGTCTTTTTAAGACCATGCTTAACAGCAAAGAAAGGCTGTTTGTCTCTTTTTCATACATGCCTAAAGCCACTGTTCAGGCTGCTATCGGCTCTGTGCCTCTCGCCTTGGGATTATCCTGCGGCGAAACAGTGCTTACCCTTGCTGTTTGGGCAATATTTATAACAGCTCCTGCCGGCGCGGCGTTAATTGACTTAACATATAAAAAACTGCTTTCCAAATAAAATACGCGCTGACAGGAAAAGACTCCTGTGGGGTAACAGGAGCCTTTTCGTTTCCTTGGGGAAGGATGGTATTATGAATTGCTTTTTTAGGGGTTTATTTCTTATTGGGGGTTGTAAGAACTTTTCGTTTCTTACAATACATATTATGCAATAGAATTGTTAATCTAATATATATAATCTGTGAACAATTTGTAAATTTCTTATTATTATAAAATACACAGCAAAAACTTATCAAACATTAAAAAAACACATTAAAAAAGTATTGACATTAAAAATCTGATAGCTATAATATTAACTACACTGTTAGAAAACTAACATTATTGGGCAGCCCAGTTATGTCTAACTTTTTCTAACTATTTCTAACTTTTTCTAACTTTTTCTAACTTTTTCTAACTTTCTGACGTTTTTTAATGAAAGGTCTGGTTATATGGAAAAGAAAAAAGAGGTTGGGCTTGCTGTTAAAGAACTTGCAAACCTCCTCAGGCGCTATACTTTCGGCTCTCTTAAGCCGGAAAGTGATATTACAATGATGCAGGGCTGGATTATAGGCTTTTTATGCGGCAATTCCGACAGGGATATGTTCCAAAAAGACATTGAACAGAAATTTGAAATACGGCGCTCAACCGCCACAGCCATGCTTCAGCTTATGGAAAAAAACGGGTATATAACCCGGCACAGTGTTGATTATGACGCAAGGCTGAAAAAAATATGCGTTACTGAAAAAGCCAAGCTTCTTAATAAATCGATACTTGACAGAATAGCGGCTACAGAAAAACAAATGCTTACCGGCATTTCAAAAGAAGAAATTGATGCTTTCTTTTCAACTATAGAAAAAATGAAGAACAACATCAAAAACAAGCAGATTAATACTTAAAAACTCAAACAAACAAAAATGTCTAACAAAAAAAGGAGGTTATAAAAAGATGATGAAACATCTCTTTAAAAGCATCAGGCAGTACAAAAAAGCATCTCTTTTAGCGCCATTTTTTGTAACGCTTGAGGTAGTTATGGAGGTACTTATACCAACCATAATGGCAAGTCTTATTGATAACGGCATTAATAAAGGCGATATGTCGACTATTGAACGCATAGGTATTATACTTATTATTGCCTGCCTTCTTTCTCTTATTTTTGGTTTCCTTTCCGGAAAGTATGCCGCTGAGGCTTCCACCGGATTTGCAGCTAATTTAAGGAAAGACATGTTTTACAATGTGCAGAATTATTCATTTGCCAACATAGACAAATTTTCGCCTTCAAGTATTGTAACAAGGCTTACAACAGACATTACGAACCTGCAAAACGCATATCAGATGGTAGTGCGTGTAGCAGTGCGCTGTCCTGTTATGCTTATATTCTCTCTTATAATGGCTTTTGGCATAAACAGGCATCTTTCAATTATTTTCCTTTTTGCGCTGCCTGTTCTTGGTGTAGGGCTTTTCTTAATTATGAAAAACGCGCACCCTATATTTGAAAGGGTATTTAAGCTTTACGATGCTTTAAACCTTGTAGTGCAGGAAAACTTAAGGGGAATGAGGGTAGTTAAATCTTTTGTCCGCGAGGACTTTGAGGAGAAAAAGTTCAAAAAAGCGTCTAAAAACATATACGACAACTCAGTTAAAGCGGAAAAACTGCTTATGCTTAACATGCCGCTTATGCAGTTTGCCATGTATACATGCATGCTGCTTATTTCATGGATAGGTGCTAAACTCATACTTTCAAGCTCAATGACAACAGGCGAGCTTATGAGTATGTTCACATACGCCTCCCAGATACTTATGAGCCTTATGATGCTTTCAATGGTATTTGTTATGATTACTATGAGCAAGGCGTCGGCAGAAAGAATTGCTGAAATACTTGACGAAAAAAGCACTCTTACAAATAATGACAACCCTGTATTTGAAGTTCCTGACGGGAGCATAGACTTTGATGATGTATACTTCAGCTATTCGGATTTAGGTCAAAATTCAGCTCCGGTTCTCAGTGATATTAACCTGCATATTAAATCCGGTCAGACAATAGGCATTATAGGCGGAACAGGAAGCTCCAAATCAAGTCTTGTTCAGCTTATACCGCGTCTTTTTGATGTAACAAAAGGTTCGGTTAAAGTAGGCGGAATTGACGTACGTGATTACGACATAGAAACATTAAGAAACGCTGTTTCAATGGTATTGCAGAAAAACGAGCTTTTTTCCGGCACTATAAAAGAAAATCTCCGCTGGGGCGATGAAAACGCAACTGATGAAGATATAGAACGCGTTTGCCGTTTAGCCCAGGCTGACGGGTTTATACAGGAATTTCCTGATAAATACGACACATTTATTGAACAAGGCGGAAGCAATGTTTCCGGCGGGCAGAAACAGAGGCTCTGTATTGCCAGAGCGCTTCTTAAAAAGCCTAAAATACTTATACTTGATGACTCTACAAGCGCGGTTGACACCAAAACCGATGCCCTTATAAGAAAGGCGTTTCTTGAGGAAATACCTGACACTACAAAAATAATTATAGCCCAGCGAATTTCATCTGTTCAGGAAGCTGATGAAATAGTAATAATGGACAATGGTCACATAGTATCTATAGGAACACATGACGAGCTTCTTAAAACAAGCGATATTTACAAAGAGCTTTATACATCTCAGACGAAAGGCGGTGAAGAGTAATGCCACAGCAGCCAGAAGGAAAAAGATTTAATACGCGCACAAATAAGATTTCAAAACGCGATGCCACAACAATTAAAAGATTACTTCAGTATTTTAAAAATTACAAAGTGCGGTTTGCTTTCGTTCTTGTATGCATTATAATAGGCGCTTTAACATCTGTATGCGGCTCTATGTTTGTAAAAGTGGTTATTGACCAGTATATAGAACCTCTTCTTTTAACATCTAACCCGTCATTAGACGGTCTTACACGCGCCATAACAACAATGGCATTTATATATGCCGCTGGCATTATATCCACGTTTTTATATTCAAGGATTATGGTTTCAATATCTCAGGGAATATTAAAAACAATCCGTGATGATATGTTTACACACATGCAGTCCCTGCCTATCAGGTATTTTGACACCCATACATTTGGCGACGTAATGAGCCGGTACACAAATGACGCCGATACACTGCGCCAGATGATTTCTATGGCTATACCGCAGGTATTCTCATCTGCAATTACTATTATAGCTGTTTTCGCCGCTATGCTTTACAGCAGTGTTTACCTTACAATATTTGTTATTGTAATGCTCATTATAATGCTTAAAACAACAAAATTTATAGGTTCAAAAAGCGGGCATTACTTTATTAAACAGCAGATAGCCCTTGGTAAAATAAACGGATATATAGAGGAAATGATAAACGGTCAGAAAGTTGTTAAGGTTTTCTGCCACGAGGAAGAAACAAAAGAAGGTTTTGATAAACTTAACGAAAACATGCGCGCAATTTCATCTAAGGCGAATAAATTTGCCCTTGTGCTTATGCCTGTTATGGCTAATATAGGCAACCTCCAGTATGTAGTAATAGCAATTGCCGGCGGCGCCCTTGCAATAAACGGCATAGGCGGTCTTACATTAGGCTCCATAGCTTCATTCCTTCTTTTAAGCAGAAGCTTTACAATGCCTATAAGCCAGATTTCAAACCAGTTTAACTCTATAGTTATGGCTCTTGCAGGCGCTGAGCGTATATTTAACCTTATGGATGAAGAGCCGGAAACAGATGAAGGTCATATTACTCTTGTCAACGCACAGTACAACGAAAAAGGCGAGCTTACGCCTGTTGAAAACTATACGGGCATGTGGGCATGGAAATGTCCTGATGATAACGGCGGCTTCAAATATGTTGAGGTTAAAGGAGATGTGCGGTTTGACAATGTGGATTTCGGATATGAAGAAAACAAGACCATACTTCACGGCATAACGCTCTTTGCCAAACCGGGGCAGAAAGTCGCTTTTGTAGGCTCTACAGGCGCCGGAAAAACAACAATCACTAACCTTATTAACAGGTTTTACGATATTGCCGATGGAAAAATACGCTATGACGGCATAAACATAAACAGTATTAAAAAAGACGATTTGCGTCGTTCGCTGGGCATTGTTTTACAGGAAACAAACCTTTTTACAGGCACAGTTTTGGAAAACATACGTTACGGGCGTCTTGACGCAACAGACGAGGAAGTTTATGCCGCCGCTAAGCTTACAAACGCTGACGGGTTTATAAAAATGCTTCCTGAAGGCTACAACACAGTAATATCCGGCAGCGGCTCTGAGCTTTCACAAGGACAGAAACAGCTTATAACAATAGCACGCGCGGCTGTTGCCAACCCGCCTGTTATGATACTTGATGAAGCTACAAGCAGCATAGATACGCGTACAGAATCAATAGTGCAAAAAGGCATGGACGCCCTTATGCACGGCAGAACAGTATTTGTAATAGCCCACAGGCTTTCAACTGTTCAGAACTCAGATGTAATTATGGTTCTTGACCACGGCAGGATTATAGAACGCGGCAGCCACGAAGAACTTATAGCCGAAAAAGGCGTTTATTACAGGCTTTATACCGGTGCGTTTGAAATGGAATAAAAATTACAGTTTTAAGTTTTATATACTTAAACAAAAAACAGGACACAGAAAATTCCGTGTCCTGTTTTTATATGCTTTAATTTATGTTTATATATCAGCCTAAAACTTCTGTTACCTTAGCGTATACTTTATCGCATATATCTGAGCCTTCAGAAACAAGCTTACTCATTCTTTCGCTGACTTCCTTAACATACGCCTCATCATTAATTGAGTTAAGATTTACTGTTACATTAAGGTTCGCGCTGTATAAAGCAGCTTTAAGGAACTGCACGCCGCAGCCCACATCGCTTATTATAATCTTAGTTGAAATATCTACAAGCTCTTCCTGAAGCTTAATTGCCTCGTAAATATACTCTACCATCTTAATTGGTCCGCCGGCAGCTACTTTAAGGCAGTTCTGAAGAACTTTTTCTTTCTCAGCAGCCTGCTCCGGTGTGTCTTTAGGCATGCCATAAGCCTTTGAAAGCGGCTCAAAGTTTTCCGCGTCCTCATCAATAAGGGCAAGAAGCTTTGTCATAAGGTCACAGCTTTTATCTATAATCTCCTGATGCTTTGCTTCCATACCGATGAATTTTTTCTTGCCTATTGAGTAGTTGCCTACCATTGAGCCTAAAGCAGCGCCTAAAGCGCCTACAAGAGCAGCTACGCCGCCGCCGCCCGGCACAGGCTCTTTTGACGCGAGCTTTGCAGCAAATTCTTCACATGTTATTTTACTGAGTTTCATATTTGGATACTCCTTTTAAATAAAGTTATATACAGTTTAAAATACTCTGCCCTTTAATTTAACTGTTTCAACAGTCCTTAAAACAAGGAATAAAAGCGCTGTGTCTATAGGGAAGCACAAAACAGCTTTTATTGCCCTTACAGATGACATGAGGGCTGAGCCGTACATAATATTAAGCCAAAGTGGTGTGAGGAAGAAATTAAACAGTATCATGTGGCAAAATGACGCCGCTATTACCCTTTTAACAGTAACCTTCTTTTTATAAAAAAACATACCGAATAAAAATCCCTGAATAAACGCGCTTAGAGTAAAGCCCGGGAAAAAGCCGCCGTTAGGACTTAAAAAGAATCCTATTGTGTCGGCTATTACCGCTATAATTCCTGCCATAACAGGACCATAAAGAAGTCCTGCCGCCGCTATTGCCAAAAAGGCGAATGAAATTTCAAGCATAGAGCTTACAACTATACGCATACTGTTCAGTATTAAATTAAGCGCTGTAAGCATAGCGCCGCCTGTAAGGCTTCTGACCTGTTTGATTTGACCTGCCGATTCTCTTATATCAGCCAAAAAATTACTCATTTTATATTGCCTCCTAATTTGTTTTAATTGTTTTTCGCCAACTTAATAACAAATGCCTAACGGCAAACGCAATATACTATTTAATGGACCTTACAAACACCCTCACTGCAACCACTTTCGCCGTTTGTCCGTCAACAGCTAAGTTCAAGTCACTCAGATTCTTGGCATGCCCTAAGGTCTAAAGACGAGAAGGCCGGACTTTGAACTACCGGAACACTCCCCTCCTCAAGAGAAAGTTATATTCAATTTTGTATCTTACAAAATATACAATATGTCCTCCACCATAGTAAATTAAACTTACGTAAACCATCGGCGCATGCTTTCGCATACGCCCTAAAAGCATATTCCGTGAAAAAAATCAGTCCAGCCTATAAGCCCACGGAAAATATTATACATTTTAAAATAATATAAGTAAATGTTATTTAATTACTGTATATTATTAATCTGTTTGCATGCCTTTACTACATGCTTAGCCAAAACAGATGTTGTAACAGAGCCAACGCCTGCCGGTACAGGTGTAATCATGGAAGCTTTGTCCACACAGTCGTCAAACTTAACATCGCCGCAGAGCTTGCCTTCCGCGTTTACATTAATGCCTACATCGATTACAACAGCGCCGTCTGATATAAAGTCGCCTGTTACCATTTCCGCCCTTCCAACTGCGGCAATTACAACCTCTGCCTGGCGGCATACTCCCGGAAGGTCCTGTGTACGGCTGTGGCAGATAGTAACCGTTGCGTTTTTATCAAGAAGGAGCATAGCAAGAGGTTTGCCTACTACCATGCTTCTGCCTACTACGGCAGCCCTTTTGCCCTTCATGTCAATGCCGTAATGGTCAAGTATCTCAATACATGCCTGACTTGTGCATGGCGGATAGCCTGTTTTGTCGCCCTCAAATATTTTTTCTGCGTTAAGCGGGTTCATACAGTCAATATCCTTTACAGGGTCAACAATAAATTTAATTTCTTCCATATCAAGCTGTTTTGGAAGAGGTCTGAAAAGAAGTATGCCGTGTACTGAAGGGTCGTCATTTACAGCTTTTAATTCTTTTACAAAGTCCGCCTGGCATATATCAACAGGAAGCTCAAGAACTTCTGCCTTAATACCGCATTTTTGCATTCTGTTAAGAGCGCCCCTTTCATAAGAAAGGTCGTCCTCCCTTGCGCCTACTCTAACTATTTTAAGCTTTGGTTCAATGCCTTTTGCCTTTAAAGCCTCTACATCTTTAACAAGCTCTGCTGTTATAGCGTCTGCTACCGGCTTGCCTTTTATAATCTGTCCCATTTTAACACCTCTGAAATTAGTTGTTTTTATCCGTTTATAAACACAGCGAAGCAGGACTTCCCCGCTTCGCTGCCTGATTTAACTGTAAAAGAACAGTATATAGTTAATTAGAATAATCCTGAAATCTTGCCGTCTACATCAACGTCAATCTTTTCAGCGGCAGGAACTTTAGGAAGACCAGGCATCTTCATGATTGTACCTGTTAAAGCTACTATAAAGCCTGCGCCGGCAGATACTGTAAGGTCTCTGATTGTAATTTTAAATCCTGTAGGTCTGCCAAGTTTTGTCTGGTCATCTGTAAGTGAGTACTGGTTCTTTGCCATGCAGATTGGCATGTTGCTAAAGCCGAGTTTTTCAAAATCAGCCACAATCTTGTTGGCATTTGGTGTAAATTCTACGCCGTCAGCGCCGTATACTTTCTTGCAGATAGCCTCGATTTTTTCTTTGATTGGAAGATTAAGGTCATAAACGTATGTATGCTCTGCGTTCTTTTCAATAAGTTTAAGAACTTCTTTAGCAAGAGTCTCGCCGCCTTCGCCGCCTTTAGCCCATACTTCTGAAAGAGCTACGTTAACGCCAAGCTCGTTGCATTTCTTCTCAACAAGAGCAAGCTCAGCCTGTGTATCTGTTGGGAATGCGTTTATAGCAACTACGCAAGGAAGACCGTAAACCTTTGTAACATTTTCAACATGTTTAAGAAGGTTAGGGATACCTTTTTCAAGAGCCTCAAGATTTTCGTTGTTAAGGTCAGCCTTTGGAACGCCGCCGTTGTATTTAAGAGCTCTTACTGTAGCTACAAGCACAACTGCCTTTGGTTTAAGACCTGAAAGACGGCACTTGATGTCGATAAATTTCTCAGCGCCGAGGTCAGCACCGAAACCAGCCTCTGTAACTACATAATCAGCGATTTTTGAAGCCATCTTTGTAGCTATAACGCTGTTGCAGCCATGAGCGATGTTAGCGAAAGGACCGCCGTGAACAAATGTAGGTGTTCCTTCAAGTGTCTGAACAAGGTTTGGTTTAAGAGCGTCTTTAAGAAGAGCAGCCATAGCGCCCTGTGCATTAAGCTGTCCGCATGTTACAGGCTCATTCTTTCTGTTATAAGCAACTATAATTTTTGCAAGTCTGTTTTTAAGGTCAATAATGTCGCTTGAAAGGCAGAAAATAGCCATAATTTCAGAAGCAACTGTGATATCAAAACCATCCTGACGTGTAACGCCGTCGCCGTGTCCGCCAAGACCGTCTACGATATTACGGAGCTGTCTGTCGTTCATGTCTACAACTCTTCTCCAAACAACTCTCTTTGTGTCAATATCAAGAGCGTTGCCCTGGTGAATGTGGTTGTCAAGCATTGCAGCAAGAAGGTTGTTTGCAGCGCCGATAGCGTGGAAATCGCCTGTAAAGTGAAGGTTAATGTCTTCCATAGGCACAACCTGTGAGTAACCGCCGCCTGCTGCGCCGCCTTTAACGCCGAATACAGGTCCAAGTGAAGGCTCCCTTAAAGCAATCATAGTCTTTTTGCCAAGTCTGTTAAGGGCATCGCCAAGACCGATTGTTGTTGTTGTTTTGCCTTCGCCTGCTGGTGTAGGGTTAATAGCTGTTACAAGTATAAGGTTAGCATCTGGAGCGTCTTTAAGCTCGTTCTGTAAATATCTGTAGTCAACTTTAGCTTTATATTTGCCGTAGTTTTCTACATACTTATCAGGTATGCCTGCTTTTTCAGCTATAGTGTTAATAACCTGCATTTCAGCTTCCTGTGCAATCTGGATATCTGTTTTAAACTCTGCCATTTAAAAAATTCCTCCCAAAATAATAATTAAATCCGCCGTACGAAATTTACATTCCGCCTGTATACGGCATAAAGTATTTACCAAGCCCTAACCGAAACCACACTATTTCAGTTAAAAGCTGTATACAGCTAAGTAATTTTATGTTTTATTTAAGGTTTTCAATTCCCTCAATTTTAGCGTTGTACTGTGTAGCCTCATCAGGGAAAGTACGCTCGTTAGCCTCTTTTGAGTACTCATTGTAAGCGTCAATAATAATTTTATGAAGGTCAGCAAACTTCTTAGCAAACTTAGGAACCCACTCATTCATTCCAAGCATGTCCTGAGCAACAAGCACCTGCATGTCGCATCCGGCGCCGGCGCCTATACCCATAGTAGGAATGCTGATTTTCTGTGTAATAACGTCCGCAAGCATTTTTGGAATGCCTTCAAGAACAACCATAAAGGCGCCTGCTTCCTCAACCGCTCTTGCTGAGTCAAGAAGTTCCTGAGCAGCCTGAAGGCTCTTGCCCTGCACTTTAAAACCGCCCATCATAGCAGCTGACTGCGGTGTAAGACCTATATGCGCGCAAACAGGAATGCCTGCCTTAACAATAGCCTTAATAACAGGAGCCATATCTGAGCCGCCTTCAAGTTTAATGCAGTCACAGCCTGTTTCCATGAAAAGTTTATTTGCGTTTCTAACTGCTTCCTCAAGACTTACGTTATATGTGCCAAAAGGCATGTCGCCAATAACAAAAGTATTAGGAGCGCCTTTAACAACATGGCTTGTGTGATAAATCATGTCATCTAATGTAACGCCTACTGTACCTTTATAGCCAAGCATAGTCATGCCCAAAGAATCGCCTACAAGTATCATTTCAACATTGCTTTCGTCCACAAGCTTAGCGTTTGTGTAATCGTAGCATGTAACCATTGTTATTACTTTGTCTCCGCCCTTTGCCGCTCTGATTTCAGGCACTGTAATTTTCTTTTTCATTTCAAGCTCCTCCTTACATTAAACCATAAATTTGAAAAAACATTATTCTTTTAAGCAGGCAATAAACAAATTATAAACAGGTTATAAGCAGATTATAGACCGGTAACAAGCATGTTATAAAAAAGTTATAAGAAGTTTATAAAGAAGTAAATTTCTGCTTAAAAGCTATATTCAGCCGAATGCACAACGGCTTATGTATTTTCATACACTTATATATTAGCAAAGCATGTGCCAAAAATAAAGCATTTTAATGGGAACAAAAAATTTATGATAAAAGTATACAAAATAAAGTAAAAAATATGTAACATTTGTTTAGAAATATCAAAAATTCGTAAAAAAGCAACTTATAAAAATTTTAAATGTTAATAAAATAAACTTCATTTTGTTCATAAATGTTTAAATTCAATTATGTTTAAACATTTTTGAACATTTCTCAGCCGGTTTTGCCGTCATTTAACGCAATGCAACATACATAAATTCAAAACAATAAACAGCAGTTTTTTAACTGAATATTGTCAAAGACAAAAAATGCAAAAAGCGGACACGCACATGTCCGCTTTTTTAATTCTTACTTTATTAACCCATTAATATTTCCACAGCTTCACGTAGTGTTGTTACCTCACCTACATTGCCTGGGAATATTACATAAGGCATGTTAGGGAACTTGCTTTCTTCCCCTGTCATCCAAACAGGAATGCCGGGTTTAATCTGTCCCATAACTGTAGCTTTTTTAACTTTGAGGGCTTTTGTACCTACATCGCTTGATGTAATGCCGCCTTTTGCCACTATAAATGACGGTTTAACTGTAAGCTCGCCAATAACCCTTACAAGAGCATTTGAAATATCTACAGAAACCTGAAGTATTTTATCCTTGTCGTCTGTATCAACCTTTACAAGCTCACGGCTTGTGTAAACAACTACTGACTGACCGTTTGATATGTATTTTTCCGCCTTTGCTATCACTTCTTTAACCTCTTTGTCAAGACCGCCTTCTTCAAGCACTCTTGCTGCATGGAACTCTATAAATTCAAGAGGTTTTTTGCAGTTTTTAAGCTCTTCAAACTGCATAGTCGTTTTCTTTACATGTGAGCCTATAAGTACAATGCCGCCGTTTGTGCTGCCGTCCGGCACAAGTTCTTCTCTTGTAAGAAGGGCTTTATCTGGCACACCGCCTAAAACCTTTGTAATAGCCGCAGCGCTTCTGAACATAAACTCCTTGCCTGCCGCTACCGCCTTGCAGAAAGCAATGGCAAATATCTTAACGTCAACATAGTCAACGGCATTAACCATAACTTTGTTAAAGTCTTTTACAGCCATAAGCTGCTGGGCGATTTTGTCTATTTCAAGATTTCTTATATCTTCAAGGGATATGCATGTTACATCGGCTGCTTTAAACTCGCCTTTTGTTTTTTCTTCTACATAATCACAAATATTAGACGACTTATAGCCGAACGACTTGTCCTTTGCAAATTCTGTCATTCCGGCTGGCGTAAGCTGGTCGCCTTCTTTTACGTAATGGACATTATTAATTGTGTACCTTCCGCCTTCTTTAAAGAAAGGAAGTATAATTTCACCGTCTATTTTCTTGCCTGTAAGCTTTTCAATATCGGCTCTTAAAATACTTGTTTCAAGGGGGAAGTGACCTCTTAATGTAGAGTCGCTCCGGCTTATTATTATAAAGTCTTTGCCAAGTTTTTTGGAAACCTCAACGATATTTTCAGCCATTTCATGATGAGCGGCAGTTGTCTGGGCAACAGTAAATCCTCTTGAATTAGTAAGTATGAAAGAAATGCTTTTTCCGTCGTTAAACGCCTCTTCAAGTGTAGGAACCGACCAGTCTGTATAAACATACACGTTGTTTACGGTTTGAACTCCTGTAGGGTCGTCATCAAGTGCTATTATTTTTTTGTTAAGACCGGCAAGGGCTTTTTTCAGCATTTCGTCTACTTTAGCAGTATCAACAGGTTTTACATCTGCAAGTACGCTTACATTTAATGGTTTTGCTTCTGACATATTAATATCTCCTTAAACAATTAATTACAGTATAAACTTTAAGCCTTTAAATAAATCAGCTTAATTTCTTAACTTCCACGCCGGCAAGTCTTTCAAAGTATTTAACGTAACCGCAGTGGTCATCGTTCATGCCGCCGGCAACTTTAATAGCCTGCTGAATTTCAAAAAGCTGAGCTGTAAAAGGCATAGGCACATCAAGCTCATGGGCTGTGGCAAGAACATTTTTAATGTCTTTGTGGTTTATGGAAATTTTTCCGCCCGGTTTAAAGTTGCGGTTAATAATCATAGGAATCTTGTCATGCATAACCTGGCTGCCTGCAAGACCGCCTGATATTGCGTTATAAACTTTTTCAGGGTCAGCTCCGGCTTTAGCAGCAAGTACAAAAGCCTCGGAAACAGCAGCTATATTAAGATTAACTATAGCCTGATTTACAAGCTTTGTAATAGAGCCGCTGCCTGTTGGTCCAATAAGTACAGCCGACTTGCCTAAAATATCAAAGTACGGTTTTATTCTGTCAAAATCTTCCTGTTTGCCGCCTACCATAATTGCAAGCGTACCGTTAATAGCGCCCGGCTCTCCGCCTGAAACAGGCGCGTCAAGGAAAGCACAGCCTTTTTCTGCCAGCCTGTCCGCGCAGTAATGGCTGTCTGTAGCTGTTACAGAACTCATATCGCAAACAAGCGAGCCAGGCTTAATTGTTGAAGCTACACCGTTTTCACCAAAAAGAACATCTTTAACAATTTCACCATTAGGAAGAATTGTGATTATAACATCACAATTAGCGCCTATTTCTGCCTGTGAAGCTTCTTTTCCGCCTGCCGCAACTACATCTGCAACAGCTTCTTTATTAAGGTCGTTAACCCAAAGCTCAACACCTGCTTTAATAAGGTTCTTGCTCATAGGTCTTCCCATTATTCCTAATCCGATAAATCCTGCTTTCAACATTTTATTAATCCCCCTTAACTATTTATTGGCGGCAAAAACCGCCATAAAAACATACCCACACCAAAAATCATCATCTTTTGCTTAAATTCTGCCAAACAAGCGTATATATTTTTCCACTATTTCCGAAACTATATCGCTTTGCAAAAGTGTAAGTTTGGAAAGGTGTATATTTTTATCTTCTGTTATAATTTCATAAAGCTTAGCAACCGTGTACTGCGAAATTTCGGTATTGACATTTATCTTTTTAATGCCGTTTTCTATGCATTTAATAATTTTTTCCTCAGGCGTACCGCTTCCGCCATGAAGAACCAAAGGGATTGCTACGCGCTGTGATATTTCTTTTAATATATCTATTCTGATATTAGGCTTTGCCTTATACATGCCGTGGACAGTGCCTATTGAAACAGCTAAGGCGTCAACGCCTGTCATATTAACAAAATCAGCGGCGCTATCGGGATTTGTATATGCCTCGCCGTGGTCAATATCCGTTTCGTTTGAATGCTCGCCCAAAGCAATACTTCCCAGTTCCGCCTCTACGGAAACACCGTTTGAATGAGCCATATTTGCTACCGTCCTGCTGTTTTTAACATTTTCCTCAAAAGGAAGTGCTGAGCCGTCGTACATAACAGATGTAAAGCCTGCCTCAACAGCGGCTTTTATAATACTCATGTCCTTGCAGTGGTCAAGGTGAAGCGCCACATCTGCCGGCAGGTCTTTTGCAGCTTCCTCAACTATATACTTAACAGTGCTAAGGCTCATATTATTAAGATATGACGCGCCGAAAGAAATTATGGCAGGCGCGCCGGTTTTTTCAACAGCCTTGCATACACCGTGTATTGTTTCATAACTGTATATGTTAAAAGAGCCTACAGCCTTTTTATTAAGGCATGAAAGCATTGTTTTTAAATTTACAAGCAATAAAAACACTCCGTTTCATTAATTTTTCATTTCTCTTTTTCATCATTTTTGATTTTCATTTCAACAAGCGCCTTGTCTGAAGCCTCAATGGCTTCTCTCGTTCCCGGAGCTTCAATTCTTGTGGAGTACGCCACAACAAGCATATCCATAATAACCAGCTGCACAAGCCTTGAAACCATAGCCTCGGTATAATACGCCGCGTCATTGGTTGATGAGAAAATGCAGATATCAGCCATTTTTGCCAAATCCGAATTCATATAGCTTGTAATGCCCACAACCTTTGCCCCTGAAGACTGGGCTATGCGCGCGCACTCAAGCACGTCTTTGCTCTCGCCCTCGTGGGATATAAGCACAAGCGCGTCCCTTTCTGTAAGGTGCGCCGCGTGTATAAGGGCAAGATGTGTGTTGCTTTCATGTATTACATTTTTGCCGCATTTAAGGAATTTGTGGTATACATCCATAGCTATAACGCCGCTTCCTCCGGCGCCGAAGAACATAACCCTTTCTGATTTTTCTATCAGCTCCATAACAGAAGTAAGCTTATCGTTATCAACCAGTTTTGATATATCATTAATAGCTGAGGCTGCGTTTCTTATAACCTTCCGCTTAATTTCGCTTATACTGTCACCTGGCTTAATATCATAGTCCTCTTCTTCCATTGTGCCGCCGTCTTTAATTATGTCCTGAGCCATATCCAGCCTGAACGCCTGATATGATGTATAATCAAGCTTATTAATAAACCTGATTATTGTAGTTTCGCTTAGGTTACATTCCCTTCCAAGCTCGCTTAATGTCATTCTTACGCATTTTTTGCTGTTTTTAAGAATATAATTAGCTACTGTTTTCTGGTTTTTGGAAAGCGTATTATATTTAACCCTGATTTCCGTGAAGACATTCTTTTCCAAAACCGCTGCCCCCTAAAAATTTTCAACTCCACTGTTGCTTCAATAATTAACAATAATTTTTCTTTTGACATAAACTAATGCCGTGCAACACGGCAAAATTTAAAACAAATATTTAAAATCTGTTTATAAATTTTTATTAATTGTATAAAAAGTATAACACACTTCACCGGATAAATACAGTATGTTTTTTACTATTTTGACGAAGCAGATAATTTTTGGTATTTTTAACAATAAAAATTACACATATTATAGTAGTTTTATTACTAGAAATTTCTTTTATAGTATAATTTTTACTTTTTTATCGCTGCATATCAATTTATTCACTTAAATTTTATTATATAAAGAAATAAAATATACGGTTTTTATAAAATAAGCAAAAAATATACGATATTAACGGACAGTTATATTTTTTCTTTATTTCTCTATGCGTATATAATTATGCAGCATAAAAACACTCCAAAAACAAAGTCCTGTTTTCAGTGATTTTTTTATATTAAAGCAATTAAACCGCATATTTTTGTTTGTAAAAATATACATAAAAAGAGAACCGCATAAGACGGCTTGACTTAATAAAACAAAATTAAGGGTTATATTATTATTCTTTAGTCAAACGCCTGCAAAGTGTGCCAAAAAAATTTAATTATAAACAGCCGAAATGCTGATTTACAGACATTTAAGCATATTTATGTTTATTTATGGCACCTGCCATTAAAAGCGGTTCTCTTTTTGTATTTATATATTCAGGTTATTTTTATTGCATGCTGTTACTTATCTTTATTTTTTTGCTGGGATAAGGCATACGCCACATCAACAATCATATCTTCCTGACCGCCTACCATTCTTCTTCTGCCCAGTTCTATAAGTATATCCCTTGGGTTAAGACCGAATTTTTCAGCCGCTCTGTATGTATGAAGAAGAAAACTGGAGTATACACCGGCATAGCCCAGCATAAGCGGCGCCGTTTTAATAACCTGCGGTCTTTGCATTATAGGCTCTACAATATCCTCCGCAACATCTTGGATAGCATACATATCCATGCCTGTATTATAGCCCATTCGGTTAAATACAGCAGCTAAAACTTCAATCTGCGTATTTCCGGCACCGGCGCCAAGACCGCGGCATGTGGCGTCGATATATGTAGCGCCTGTTTCAACTGCCGCTATGGAATTTGCTACAGCAAGGCTTAAATTGTTGTGGGCATGGAACCCGACAGGTATGTCAAGACCGTTTACAAGCTTATCTACCCTTGCCTTTACATCATCTGGAAGAAGGTATCCTGCCGAGTCAGCAAGGTTAATATAATCAGCTCCCGCTTCCTGAAATATTTTAGCCTGTTCAAGAAGTTTGTCAGGCTCCGCCATGTGTACCATCATAAGAAATCCGCATGCCATCATGCCCATTTTTTTAGCCGCCTGAATATGCTGTATTCCAACATCAGCCTCTGTGCAGTGTGTTGCAACACGTACTACCCTTGCGCCGTTTTCGTAAGCTTCTTCCATGTCCTCTATTGTACCTATGCCCGGTATAAGAAGTATAGCCTGCTTAGCGTTTTTAATAACCTTGCTTGCGGCGTTTATAAGGTCCATTTCTTTATATTTAGAAAAGCCATAATTAAATGTTGAGCCTGTTATTCCATCGCCGTGGGCGCACTCTATAATGTCAACGCCTGTTTTATCAAGTCCGCCTGCAATAGCTGTCACCTGTTCCGGCGAAAAGCTGTGGCTTACCGCATGGCTGCCGTCGCGAAGAGTTGTATCTACTATGTTAATTTTACGGTTATCCATTTCAGTTATCCTCCTTTTACCTTTTTAAAAATTATTTATTAAGCATTTTTGCAGCAAGTTTCTCGGCTACGGCAATGGCAGCTGAGTTAATGATATCAAGGTTTCCGGAATATTTAGGAAGGAAATCGCCTGCGCCTTCCACCTGTATAATTACAGTTACCTTATTTCCGTCTATAATAGGCGGTACACGGAGCTGGTAACCCGGCACATACTGCTGAACTTCTTTTATTCTTTTATTTACAGCGTCAATAATAGCTTTTTCATCTGGATTTTTAACAAGCGTATAAATAGTATTGCACATCATAACAGGCGGTTCAGCCGGGTTAAGTATAATAATAGCCTTTGCCCGGTCGGCATGACCTATAGTTTCAAGACCCTTTCTTGTTGTCTGCGTAAATTCGTCTATGCTTGCCCTTGTACCCGGACCAGCGGATTTGGAAGAAAGGCTGGCTACTATTTCAGCATATTCCACATCTGCAACCTCGTTAATAGCGTTTACAATAGGGATAGTCGCCTGTCCGCCGCATGTAACCATATTAAAGTTGTCGGAATCCTTAACTTCATCAAGATTACAGCAAGGCACAACATACGGACCTACAGCAGCCGGAGTCATGTCAATAGCTATTTTGCCGGCGGCTTTAAGTATAGGAGCGTTTACTAAATGGGCGCTGGCAAGAGTAGCGTCAAATACAATTTTAACTTCCGGGTCATCGGCAACAGCTTTAACGCCCTCTGTAGATGTTTTAAAGCCGAGCTTTGCGGCTCTTTTAAGACCTTCGCTTTCTACAATGCCTGTCATAAAGTCCATCTGAAGATATTTGCTTCTCATAACCTTATACATAAGGTCTGTCCCGATATTACCAGGACCGATAATACCAACTTTAATTTTGTCCATGTCCAAACTCCTCCTTAAAATTAAGCTTTCTCGGCATCAGCCGTTAATATGAATTATCTGAATAACCCAGTCTGCGGGATATATTCAAAGCACATTCCTTAACATCTTTTGCTATATTTTCTATTTTTTCATCTGTCATAAATGCCGTAACGCCGGAAATACTTACAGCTGCGGCAACCTTTTTGTCTTTTGCAAATATCGGCGAGGCTACGCATCTTAAACCGGGCTGTATTTCCTCGTCGTCTACAGCATAGCCTTTTTTGCGTATTTCCTCTAAATTTTTAAAAAGCTTTTCTTTTGTATCAAGCGACTTTTCAGTTTTTTTGCTTAAATTATTAACTACATATTTTTCGGCATATTCATTACCCAAATAAGCCAGCATTGCCTTTCCTACACCTGTAAGGCTCATAGGGGCTCTTCGTCCCACTTGTGAATATACTATAAGAAAATCCGGCACATCGAATTTATCTATATACACAACTTCCCCTTCGCTGTGGGTTGCCAAATGCACCGTTTGACCGTATTTTTCGCTTAACGCCTGACAAAACGGTCTTGCTTCAGCCCGTAAATCCATACGGCTTTGGACAACAGAACCCAACTCAAAAAGTTTAAGTCCCAAACGGTATTTTCTGCTCTCGCTGTCCTGTTCAAGAAAACCTGTTTCTGTAAGAGTATTAACAATGCCGTAAGCAGTGCTTTTGCTCATACCCGCCTGCTGCGCTATTTCGGAAATACCCATTTCACTTCTTTTGATGAAAAAATCAAGTATATTGGCTGCCTTAACAACGGATTGAATAGTAACACCTTCCGATTTAGCCATACGCACCACCTTTTCGTTATTAACGAACGCTTTTCGCAATTATTATACTTATATTTTGTACCTTATTTTTCATATTGTCAAGAGCAATTTTATATTTTTATACAGCAAAAAACGCCTTCACAAAGTGAAAGCGTTTTTTTATTATATCGTTTTTATACGTCTAAATCCTCAAGGTATCCGTCTTTATCAAATTTAAGCTCATAAGGCTCTGTTAATATTTCAACGTCATCTCTGTCTTTTACGTCATCAATAAGTGATTCGGAAATTTCTATTTCGTTAAGCGTAAGTGTATCTCTTATTCTTGCCACTCTTGCCTTTGAGTAATCAATTTTTGTGCATGTTCTTATGGCAAGCCTTAACGCCTCAAAATCGTTGTTCTGGTAAACCGGTATTTTGCCGCCGTCAATCATAGTGTTTGTTGAAAGGTTAATCCATGTGCTTTCCCAGTCGCAGCTGTTAAGGCAGCGCCTTGTGGTAATATCAGCAAGACCTATGCCGCAGGCATTGTGGTGGCTCTGCTCTGTAAGACCCCTTATAAAGAGTTTTTTGCAGTGGAAATCGTCTTTAAAATACGGCATAAAACCGCGACCCGTTACATTAGGGTCAGCCCCCTCGCCGCTTATGTTTTTGCCTATTCTGTCTATAATAAGCACATCTATATTGTCAAATTTCATTTTAGGCAGGCGTCTTTTAGCTATTTCAAGAAGCATGTGGTCGCCTTCCATAATCTTATCCTTAGGGAAAGCCATAAGCTCCGAAATTTCGTCATAAGCATTCTGGACAACGCCTATGCCCATAACAACATTCATTTTCTCAAGGAATTCCTTTGCCACAATAGGAATTCTTTCGCCGAAAGTATCAAATCCCTGTTTGTGGAACCATGAACAGCCTGTATGCTTAGCTATGCCTATGGCTATCATTTTGCAAATACCGCTTTCGTGGTAGCCCTTAAAATCTGTATGCGGCTTAACTTTGTTAAAAAGTATAATCCCGTCAGCCTCAGCGGCGTATTTATCGCAGTAAATAGGTGTTTTAGCCGCGTCCTCCATCTGACCGATAAGTACAACGTCCATAGTAGCCTTAATAGGCACACCCATAGCTTCTTCTGTAATGCCGTAGCCGTTTATAACCTCCAGGTTGCCTTCCACAGTGCCGCCGCCATGGCTTCCCATGGCTGGGATAATAAAAGGCTCAGCGCCCCATTCTTTAAGCTTATCGCAAAGTGTCCTTATCATAAGCGGAAGCGAAGGAATGCCCCTGCTTCCAACTGTTATAGCTATTGATTTGCCTTTAAGCGCTGTTTTATCAATATCAATATTGTCCAGTTCATTTATAAGGTGGCTTTTAATATCCTCAATTTTATCATCTTCATATTTTTCTCTTATTCTTACCATTTTAGGCATGGGAACATCGTTTATGCCCTGTACCGGAAAGCTTATTTCCGGAAATTCAATAAATTTCATATAAAACGCTCCTTTCACACACACTTTTTGTTTTTATATTTTAACAGAAATTGCATTTTCTTGCCATGGACATGTCATTAAAGCCTAACGCCTCGGCTTTGCTTTTTCTGCCGTCAGCTATCTGAAGCATAAGTTCAAAAAGCTCTTCGCCTTTTTCTTCTATAGAGCTTTTTCCGCCTATAATCGCACTGGCGTCAAAGTCAATATTATCCGCCATTAGTTCTGCCGTTTCGGCATTTCCTGTTATTTTTATAACCGGCACAATTCCGCTGCCTGTAGGCGTGCCCCTTCCTGTTGTAAAAATTACAATCTGCGCTCCGCCGGCAGCCATAGCAGCCACAGATGCCACATCCTGCCCCGGAGTATCCATAACAACAAGACCCTTTTCATTTGTGTCTATCTGCTCGCCGTAGTCATAAACCTTCATTATTGTAGAATACCCGGCTTTATGTATGCAGCCCAGAGATTTTTCCTCAAGCGTTGTAAGCCCGCCTTCCTTATTGCCTGTTGAAGGGTTTCCGTCCCTAAGGCTCTCGCCGGCTTTTTCAAAATATTCCTCATTATTTTTAATAATTTCAAGCAGTCTTTCGGCTGTCTTCTCATCTTTGCATCTTGGAGCAAGTATATCTTCCGTGCCTACCAGTTCAGACGTTTCTGACAGTATGCTTATTCCGCCTAAAGAAACAAGTTTGTCGCTTACATAGCCTAATGTCGGGTTTGCAGCCAAACCGCTTGTAGGGTCGCTTCCTCCGCATTCTGTGGCAAGTATAAGCTCTGAAATATCAGCCTCTTCCTTAACGCATTTTGAAGCCTCTATGCTCATCTGCATTGCATACTTTACGCCTAATTCAGCGGCTTTTATTGTTCCGCCTGCGTCCCTTATAACTACTTTTTCAACTGGTTTATTTGTTAATTCTTTTATTCTGCCTACAAGCAAGTCAGCCTGAACAATCTCGCATGTATTTCCTACAACAACAGTGCCGTATACATTAGGGTTTGCGGCAAAGCCTGATAAAACCTTGAGAGTTATTTCAAGGTCAGCCTTAACTATGGCGCAGCCGCCTTGGTTAGGTATATAAACAGAGCCCGGCACTTGGCTTGAAATAAACCTTGCAGTTTCACTTGCGCAAAGCGAGCAAGGCAGTATAAGAACATGGTTTCTGATTCCTATTTTTCCGTCAGGTCTTCTGTATCCTTTAAATTTCATTAAAAACGCCCCTTTTTAATTCGTCATTTTACTGTCCAGATTATGTGTGTGTATATGCGCACCCTTTTTAATATCTTCTGTGGCATATCCGATTTTGCATCCGTATTTTATTATAACATCGCCTTTTTTAATGTCTTTTAAAGCTATTTTATGGAAAATCTTAATTTTCTCTTCCGCTTTAAGACTGTAGTCTTTTCCATTAATGTTATAATTAACAGTATCTCCTGCCAAAACATCTGTTGTAAGAGTTCCGGCTGTATCATTTGGATTAATAACAACGCAATTATACATTTTTAGCCTCCTTAAAAAATTATAATGTAACCGATAAGCTTTTCCATATTTTAATACTTTCATTTACCGCATTTTCAATAAGAGAGTTGTCTTTTTTCAATACGGGTTCAAAAAGTATTTCATGGCTTTTAACAGACTTTACAGGCACGGCGTCTTGATTTTCGTATGTCCTTAATATAGACGGTACAAAATACTGCATTGCAAAATCATAAATCTTTTCTATAAAACCATTATGCGTAGCCTTTCCCAAAAGGGAATGGAATTGTAAATCAAGCTGGAGCTTTTTTTCTTTGAAGTCCTTTTCATCAGGGGATATGTTTTTAAATCTGATTATATTTTCATTTATTTTCTTAATATCCTCATCATTGGCATTTTTTATGGCAAGCAAAAGCACATTCCTCTCTATGCACGCCCTGAAATCAATAACTTCTTCCTCTGACGGATTCATAAGGAGAAACCCGAAAAGTATAGGGTTTATAACATCAGCCGTTTCACCTGTTGATATGTAGCTTCCGTTTCCTCTTTGAATATCCACAACGCCAAAAGCTGAAAGGATTTTAAGCGCCTCCCTGACCGACCCCCGGCTGGCTGAGAACATCTGCGAAAGTTCCGTTTCGCTTGGTATTTTATCCCCCGGTTTAAGTTCCTTTTTTTCCAAAAGCTCTTTAAATGTATTAATAATATAATCCACAGTTGATTCTTTGTTTTTGCTTTCTATTTCAAAGGTCATATTTCACCTCCGTAAACATAAAACATCAGATGTTATATGTTTATGATATATTATATATTTCATAAAGTCAACGGTATTTATCAAATTAAGTTTATAATTTAATACCAAATATAAACTTTCGTTAAAAGGCAGATGAATTTAGCATTGATTTTTAAATCTGATATGATATAATGAACGTGTATAAACAGAAATAAGTTCTATTATTTAGAACACGTCAAACAAATCTACATAATTCTTAAGGAGTGAAATTTAATGGCAAACTTTACATTCCAGTACCTTCCATGTTATACAGTAGGACCTGACGCTTACGAAAGAGTTCCTGAAGTATGCGGTAAGTACGGCAAAAAAGCTGTAGCTGTAGGCGGTCACAGAGCACTTGCAGCAGCTAAACCTTTTATTGAAAAAGCAATAAAGGATTCCGGCATTGAAATTATAGACTATGTTTGGTACGGCGGCGAAGCTTCATTGGAAAATGCCGAAATGGTAGCTAACACAGAAAGCTATAAAAACGCTGATATGGTATTTGCTTTCGGCGGCGGCAAAGCTCTTGATACATGCAAATACGCTTGTGCTATTATCGACAAAAAACCTTTATTTACATTCCCTACAATAGCGGCTACATGTGCTCCTGCTTCAGCTGAGGCTATTATGTACTATCCAAACGGCGAAGCAAGAGATACATACCAGTGCGGCAGACCTGCTGAGCACATTTTCATCAATACAGATATTATCGCTCAGGCTCCTGACCTTTATCTCTGGGCAGGCATTGGCGATACAATGGCTAAGCACTTTGAAACAGAACTTGCTGCAAGGGACAGAAAAGTTTCATACAAACAGGCTCTTGGTGTTGAAATCGGTACAATGTGCTACAAACCTCTTGTTAAATACGGCGCTAAGGCTATTGAGGACTGCAAAAACAACACATCTTCAGAAGAACTTGAGCAGATTGCACTTACAAACATTATAACAACAGGCACTGTTTCAGCTCTTGTTGGTGTTACAATCAATTCAAACATAGCTCATTCACTTTGCTACGGTCTTACAGTTCTTCCTCAGGTAGAAAAGAACCACCTTCATGGCGAAATAGTTTCTTACTGCACACTTGTGCTTCTTTTCGCTGACGGACAGGACGATAAGGTAGACGAGCTTTATCCTCTTTACAAAGCAATCAACCTTCCTACAAAACTTTCAGACCTTGAAGTAAAGAGAGAAGAATTAGGACCAGTTATTGAAAAAGCCCTTTCTGTTGAGGATATTAAATTTGTTCCTTATAAAGTTACAGACAAAATGCTCTTCGACGCAATAGATAAACTTGAGGAATACAACAAAACACACTAATTAAAAATTTAAGGCGCTCCTTTTTAAGGCGCGCCTTTTTTGTATAAAACAGCATAAAAAAAGAGGATTATGCAATCCTCAGTTTTTATTAATACATTTAATTATTATTATCTTTCCGGTCTTTTTTGCCTCTGCTTTTAATAGTCCTGCCTAAATTTGCCCCTGTATACATGCCGATAAAAACAAATATAATATATATAAATCCTACTACGGCAATAGATGTGCTCTTATAGTACACTATCTGCGGTATATACAAAACAAGCATTATAAATATATAAACAAAGCTCATACCGTTTTTAACGCCGTAAACAAAAGCCAATATAAGGCACGAGAGCGGAATAATGAGCGATACCAATAAGTTTAATCCAAAAGACTCTTTAACACTTGTAAAAACCGATGGTATAAAAGGAACAATATAATAAGCTGCTGCCATTATAATTATATATGGCGCAAAAGTCTTTAATTTTTCCATTATTCCACCCCATTTATATAATATCAGGCGTTTTTAACCTGGCTTTTTTCTTCCTGCTGTTCGTTGGTATATTTTGTGCCGCTGAAATGCTTATTATTCGCCCAAATCTCATCTGCTTTTTGTTTCCAATGTTCAGAATAAATACGGCATTTTCCGCATAAATGTTCCACAGTTTCAGGCGATTCAAGGTCAGTTGACTTAGCGCCGCATTCATGAACCATTTCTATAAGCTTTTCTGGATTTTCAAGCATAGGGCATGGTCTTAAATGATTGCTGTTAAACGGCTGGTTATCGTGATAAGCCATAAAAAGCGGCTGTTTAAGCGCGTCAAGGAGTGAAACCTCATTTATATTGGCGCCTGAGTAATGTATAAACACACAAGGCTCGCAGTCGCCGTTAGCGTTAATATGGAAGTAATTCCTTCCGCCAGCTATGCATCCGCCTACATACTCGCCATCGTTTTGGAAGTCAAAAGTAAATATAAGCTTATCGCTGTTTTCAGAACGTATTTCCCTTACCCTGTGATACATGTATTCCCTCTGCTCCGGCATTAAAAGAAGCTCCTCTGCGGCGCTGTTTCCAACCGGCATATAATGGAAATACCAAATATAGCGGCAGCCTTTTTCTATAACCATATCAAGGAAATCATCGCTTGTAACTGTTTTATAGTTTTTGCTTGTATAGCATACTGAAAGACCAAAAAGCTGACCGTATTTTTTAAGCAGCTCCATGGCATGCATAACTTTCTCAAATACGCCCTGACCCCTTCTTGAGTCGTTTACATCATCAAACCCTTCAAGGCTTAATGAAAGCGATAAATTTCCAACTTTATCCATTTCTTTGCAGAATTCATCATCAACAAGAGTGCCGTTTGTAAAAGCACTGAACTCACAGTCATGGTGTTTTTTGCAAAGTTTAATAATATCATCTTTTCTAACTAAAGGCTCGCCGCCTGTAAGCATGTAAAAATAAATTCCAAGCTTTTTGCCCTGAGTTACTATATCGTCAAGTTTTTCAAAAGAAAGATTCAGCTTATTGCCGTATTCAGCCGCCCAGCAGCCAGTGCAATGCAGGTTGCACGCAGATGTAGGGTCCATAAGTATAAGCCACGGGATATTGCATTTATGTATCTCCCTCATGTGCCTTATAGTTTTTGTCCCATTGAAAGCAGCCTCATAACCCAGATTAAGTGCTGTCATTTTAACAACATTAGGACTTAACTCAGCTAAAAGCTTATCAATATATTTAAGCCACTTGCTGTCTTTATTCGTTATTGTTTTTCGTATAGCGTCATAAGTGCTTTGTTTGAAGTTGTCACCCATATATTTTTCTGTCAGGTCAACAATCTTAATCAGGTTTTTGTCTCTGTCTTTTCCAATATACTTAAGAGTGCTGTCTATGGCTGCGGAGTATGCAAGCCTTGCTGCTGAATGTGATAAACTCATAACTTAACGCCTCCCTTTGTTTTACGGCTGTAATCCGCCTTTATCTGCTCTGCCGTATAAATTCGGCAAAGCATTTTTAAAATTTATCACTTTAAACAGTGAATTAATATTAAAATTGATAACAATATTCATACTACTATATAATAACATATTATGTAATAAATTTACATAATTATTTTAAAATCATAAATAAAAAATTATAATTTTATATTTTAGTAAGGTATCCTAAAAATTTTTCAAAATTAACACCGTCATTAACATTAATATCGTATTTTGCGGTATCCTCAACAGACATATATATGAACTCCGCTGCTGTTTCAACGGCACTTTCAACAGAAAACCCGCGTACAGCCATAGCCGAAACAATTGATGACATAATATCACCTGTGCCGGAATATCCGCCTTTAAGCTTTTCTTTTTTAACAATGCTTACGCCGTTTTTTGATACTATAATGTTGTTAATAAACTTTTTATCCCTTTCAGTTGTATTTACACCAGTTATAACAACATCAGCGTGTATTTTAAGTGAAAAATCTTCTGCCGCGCGTATAATTTCATCTATCCTGTCTGTTTTGTCACTATTAGTAAAATTTAATGGACTTAACCCGCTTAAAAGACAAAGCTCCGTTACATTAGGCAGCACAATATCAGCTTTTGACGCCAGATAGAGCAATTTATCTCTCAGCCCAGATGTATAATTTTCATAAGGCGCATTTTCATCTCCCATAACAGGGTCAAGTATAAATAATGTGTTTGGCTTTTTAAAACTTTCCACTACATTTATAACTTCATCAGCCTGTTTTTCAGCGGATAAAAAGCCGGAATATATTGCATCAAAGCAAAAGCCAAGTTCAAGCCATTTATCTGCTATAAACCGCATTTCTTCTGTCAGTTCTTTAATGTAAAAACTGCTGTAACAAGTTTGGTTTGAAAGCACTGATGTAGGCATGGGGCAGGCTTGTGTCTTTAAAGCCGAAATAATAGGTATAGCGGCTGTTAAAGAGCACTTGCCAAAACCTGATATGTCGTTAATTACAGCAATCTTTTTTATCATATTTAAACCACCATTTCGTCAGATTTCATTCCTGCTTTGTCTGATAAAACATAAACTTTGTAGAATATAAGGCTTACAGCCATGCCTGCTACCCAGCCAAACGGCCAAGAGAGCCAAATTCCTGTTTCTTCAAAGAATATAACAAGTATGTAAGAAAGAGCAACTCTTAATATAAGGTCTGTAAATGTAGAAATCATAAACGCCACCATTTTTCCGGTACCCCTTAATGTTCCGTCGCTTAAAACCTTTATACCCACAATAACATAAAACGGCGCTACAATGCGCATAAACATAACGCCTACATGTATAACTCTCGTTTCCTGCGCTGCCACAAAAAGCGTCATAAACTGCGAAGCAAAAACCACATAAGCAACAGCTATTGTTGCCGCAATGGCTGTCATCATTTTAAGCCCGGCTTTAAAGCCCTGATGCACTCTGTCCATACGTCCGGCGCCGTAATTCTGCGCGGCAAAGCTTGATATGCCGCTTCCAAGGGTGGTAACGCATACAACGGCAAATGTATTAAGCTTAATGGCTGCTGAGTATCCGGCAATAACATCTGAGCCGAAACCGTTTACAAGCGCCTGAATAAATATAGTTCCTACAGAAACAAAGCTCTGCTGCAAAATACTCGGTATGGCTACAGACATAAGCCTTTTTAATATATTGCCCGAAAATATTTTAGGCTTATCTTCTGTTTTAAAAAGCGCCACCCTGCGCATAAGCACAACAAATGCCAAAAGCGCCGCTATTGACTGGGCGATAAACGTAGCCCATGCCAAACCGGCTATGCCCATGCCAAGGTTTACAGCCATAAATATATCAAGGAATACATTTCCTATTGAAGAACAAATAAGGAAATACAGCGGCGTTTTGCTGTCTCCCAATGCGGCAAATACACCGGTGCATATATTATACATTATAAGGGAGAAAAGCCCAAATATGTATATATCAAGATAAGTTTTAGCCCCGTCAAATATATTCTGCGGCGTGTTAAGGGCATTAAGCATGAAAGAACTCATTAAAATACCAAAAACCGTAAGTACCGCCGCCATAGCAAGGGCTGTAACAAGTGAAGTATACACAGCCGATTTCATGGCAGATATTTTTTTGCTGCCAAAATACTGACTTATAATAACCGAACAGCCAGTATTAAGCCCAACAGCTATAGCCATAATAACCATTGTTACAGGGTATGAGGCGCCTATAGCCGCCAAAGCGTCCGTACCTACAAATTTTCCCGCAATTATGCTGTCTGCCATGTTGTAAAACTGCTGGAAAGCAGCACTTACAAGCAGCGGTGCGGAAAACGCCAGAAGAGTTTTTCCGGGGGAACCGGTAGTTAAATCCTTAATCAATGCCTATCACCTCTTATTAATTTTTTGCCTGTATGCTTTGCCTTAAAATTAAAGACCGCATATAAGCTAAGACGGCATTTGACATAAGTGCTGTCTTTCTTTTTGTTATATATTTTAGCACTAAAAATCTATTTATCAAGACAAAATCACAAAAAAACCGTATTTTTTCGGTATAAATAACCGGCTTTTTTAATATATATGCATAACTCTTAATTTATCAACATAAAATTACTATAAATATAGAGCTTTATTTTTGTTCACTTTGTATTTTTATGTAGTCAAATATTTTATCTGCTCTTGTGAATATGCCATATAATTTTTTTACCCTTTCGGATACAAAGCCGCCTTTTTCAGCCTTATTTATAAGTTCCTCCAAAGCGTCATAATATCCGTTAATACTGTAAAGGGCTATAGGCTTGTTAATCTCGCCTAACTGCTTCATTACAAGAGTCACAAAAAACTCGTCAAATGTTCCTATGCCGCCGGGGAGAATAACAAATGCGTCGGCTTCTTTAATTAACAGGTTTTTTCTTTCATTTATTGTTTCTGTAAATATAATATTCCCATAATCCTTAATTAAAACACCCGGCATGTCAAAATATTTTGGCGCAATGCCCGTAATTTTTCCGGAATTATCCATTACACCGCGCGCGGCAGCTCCCATAAGCCCTGTACAGCCGCCGCCGAAAACCATTGTATGCCCGTTTTTAGCCAGTAAAGCCCCAAACTCGTAGCTTTTTTCAATATATATGCTGTCAATATCCTCTTTTGAGGCGCCGTATACGCATATTTTCATTTTTAACCTCTCCTTTCATTTGCTGCGCTGAATATTATTATATTATTTTATCATTTCATATCACGGCTAACAACACCGCGTAATTAAATTGCGCCTGCCGCACTTGAAAATATTGCCGCAGGAATATAAAATATTATTAAAATATTAAAATTATACGTAAAAGGAGAATTAATATGGATAAACCTTGCGCTGTACTTAAAAAAGGTGAAGGCCGAGCCTTTAAAGCCGGCGGTTTATGGATATACGACAACGAAATAGACACTTTTTCCGGAAATTTTGATAACGGCGATATAATATGCGTCAGAGATTTTGACGGCTACCCTCTTGGTCAGGGTTTTGTTAACCGCAATTCAAAAATCACAATCCGTATGCTTACCAAAGATATAAACCGCACCATAGATGATGAATTTATATTTACAAGGGTAAAAAACGCCTACGACTACCGCAAAAGAGTGACAGATATGTCCAGCTGCCGCTTAATATTCAGCGAGGCGGATTACCTGCCGGGCATTGTGGTAGATAAATACTCCGATGTTCTTGTTGTGGAGTCTTTAAGCCTTGGCATAGACCGGCTTAAAATTAAAATCATTGATTTTATTAAACAGCTTCTTGCCAGCGACGGCACAATTGTTAAAGGCGTTTATGAAAGAAGCGACGCCAAAGTCCGTGAATTAGAGGGCATGGAGCGTTATAAAGGTTTTATAGGCGCAGGCTTTGATACTAAAGTCCAAATTATTGAAAACGGCGTTAAATACATAGTAGATGTTGAGGACGGGCAGAAAACCGGCTTTTTCTTAGACCAAAAATACAACCGCCTTGCAATACATAAGCTCTGCAAAGACCTTGATGTGCTTGACTGCTTTACCCACACCGGTTCTTTTGCCCTTAATGCCGGCATTGCCGGAGCCAAAAGCGTTTTAGGCGTAGACGCATCGCAGTTAGCTGTTAATCAGGCACGGGAAAACGCTGTATTGAACAATTTGCAGAATACAGTAAAATTTCAATGCTGTGATGTGTTTGATTTGCTTCCGAAACTTGAAAGTGAAGGCAGAAAATTTGATATGGTAATACTTGACCCTCCGGCTTTTACAAAATCACGCAATTCTGTTAAAAACGCCGTTAAAGGCTACCGTGAAATTAATCTTCGCGCTATGAAAATTATTAAAGAAAACGGATTTCTTGTTACCTGCTCCTGCTCTCATTTTATGACTTATGAGCTTTTTACCCAAACAATATCTCAGGCGGCTAAAAATGTCCACCGCAGATTAAGGCAGATAGAATACCGCACACAGGCGCCCGACCACCCTATACTCTGGTCGGCTGACGAGTCTTATTATTTAAAATTTTATATCTTCCAGGTGCGGAATGATATATAACCAATGCCTTTATTTCAGGCTTTTACGCCTGAATGCCTTATTTCCATTATTTCCATTATTTACAACATATATTTTATACCGGCTTTTATATTAGCAGTAAAAAGGCGCTCCGATTATGGGGCGCCTTTTTGTGTGTGGTGGTTATTATTTTATTTAAAAGGGGTTTTTATATGGAAACTAAACATATTATTTATCGTTTCTATTAACATAATACAGGAATATTATGTATAAAATATATTTATTTTTTTAATAAATTGTAAATTTCCGGTTTTAGACCGTTAATTTTATAATCATGCGCATAAATCCGGTAGGTTTATTATTTTTTAATACAAAATGCCTGCCGCGTTATAACATGTATTTTAGCGTAAGTTTTATATGCCGCATACAACACGTACGCAAAAAAAAGGGACTCCTTACGGAGTCCCCTGATAACTAATTAATCTATTCAGTTAAGAATTAGTTTAATGTAGCTGTCTTTGTAGCGTCGTCCCAGTTGATCTTGCTGTCGTTAAGACCAAGAGCGTATCCCATATCTCTAAGAGGAATGAATGCTCTGCTGTCAGTGATTTCGCACTGTGCCTGCATTGGAACTTCAACGCCGTTGATTACCATTACGCTTGAGCCAACAACCATGTTGATTACTCTATCACCAAATGTGATTGTAACTGTATGTGTTGGGTCATCCCATCTTACGATAGCTGAATCAGAAAGAGCTTCTGTTACGGCACGTACTGGGAGCATTGTGTAACCGTTGCTGATGTAAGCAGGAACGTCAAGAGCGATTGCTTTGTCGTTAGCGTACATCTCTGTAGCACCGATTGTTACTGTAAGTGTTGTTGTGAATGTGTTGTCACCCTGGTCACGACCAGATGTTACAACGTTTACATAACCGTCAAGAATTGTTACACTTCTCTTATCGAAGTATGGTGTATCGTCATTGTCAGCATCACTCTTAATGCTATTTTCGAATATAGCGTCGCTGCTTTCCTCATTTATAGTAAAGTTTTCGCCATCCCATGCAGATACATCAGAAGCGTCGCGGTTGTCTGTTGAAACAAGTTTAAGAGCATACTCGCCAGCTGGGATATTTCTTTCCATGTAAAGCTCGCAGTTTGTTACTTTGATAACTGCTGGCTCTTTAGCTGACTCGCTGTCAACTGTCATTCTAAGGTTACCATCATCATCAACTTCTACATTTTTAAGTTTAAGGTCGCCTGATACAACCTCTACTGTTGGGTCGTCATCAAATGCAAGGTTTTCAATCTGAAGAGCGAATGTCTTGCCTTTTTCAAGTACGCCAGCCTCAGCCTCTGTAATTGTGATGTCGCCGATTGCTGTGTGTCTGTAGTCGATAATAGCGTCTGTCTTTTCTGCTTCAACTGTTACAGGAGCAACTGCTGTACCAACTACTGCTGTGATTTCTTCATCTACGCCTTTACCTGTAAGTGTAGCTGTGATATCGCCTGTAAAGTCAGGAGCGATTGAAAGCTGGAATGTAAAGTGTACTTCAGCTGTATCTGTTTTATCTGTTTCCCAACCGTTAAATGTAAGCTCATTACCATCCTCATTAATAGTAAAATCACCAACAGTTGTTATATTGTCATCGTCGCTGATATCAACGCCAAGTACTCTAACGCCTTCTGGGAATACGATTTTTGTTTTTCTGTTATCTAACCAAGAAGCTTTAACTGTTTCTTCCATTGTTACTTCAAGAGAATCAACGTCTTCATCCATAGAACCTGAATAGAATACTGGAAGAGTCTTGTCTTCAGCTTCCCATGTTACGCCGTATGTTACAGCTGTAGCAACTTCAAGTGTTGTTTTGGAAATACCATCGCCAGATACTGTCATTTCGCAGATTTCGCCTGGCTCTACTTCATCATCATCATAATCTACTGTTGCAGCAAGTGTAATGATAATAGATGTGTTAGCTCTTGCAGCTTTAGCTGCATCACTTGTGAAATCATAAGCGATTTCGATATCTTCATTACCATAATCACCATCGTCGCCTGCTGCTAAAACAACATTACCAGATAATGATGTAGGATATGTTGTGATGTCAAGAGACCTAAATGCCCAGTCATTTGAAAGTTTAAGCTTGATTGTTCCCTTGTCATCAAGTGAACCAGCTGATGTTTCTCTGATAACGATGTTTTCAAGTGTGGCACCGTTTTCAGGAACATTTTTCTTCTTCTCAACAGTTACAGTAGCGTCACCGTCAGCAACAGTAGCGAATTTATATGTTCCTGATGTAACTTCTGACTGTAATGGGTCGATTGTTACATTAGCGTCGCCGTTATCTGTAAGGTTTGTGAGCATGTAAACTCTGATGCCCTGAACTCCGCCAATACCATTGTCACCCTTTATCTTACCTTCAACAACGATGCTTCTATCTGAGAGCTTTGTAACGATTACATTATCAAGACCTTCAACAAATGGTACAATAGAACCATTTTCAGTTACAGTACCATCAGTAGCTACAGCCTCTGCACCTGTATCGCCATAGTAGTTCCATTCTGCGTTTGTAAGGTCAAGCTCGAATGCTATTGGAGCACCTGATGTCATCTCCTCGATGTCATCATCATAAATTGTAAGTGTTGGAGCAGTGCTGCTTGTAAGGTCTGAATCCTCAGCACCTGTCACAACATTTGAAATACGGTTTGTTGAAGCTGCAAATGCTGTCATAGGAACCATGCCTACAGCCATAACAGCTGCCAACAATAAAGCCAATTTCTTCTTCATGTCTTTGTTTCCTCCCTTTTTAAATTTGTATTTTCAATCTGTTTTTGAAGGTTCGCTACTCACCTTCAACTTACAGATAGAATTATAGCATTGTCCCAAACCAACGTCAATAATTCCGGCGGAAGTGTAATCTTACTGTAACATTGACGAAATATATCCGCAAAAAGTCCACAGCTCAATTACAATATTGCGCCTTTAGCGCACAATATTGTCGTCTGCCAGAAAATAGGCGCAGTTTATGGACAAAACCTAATATATTATATACCAAATCCTGCCGTATTTCAATAAAAATTATCCCCAAAATATAAATTATGCACCTTTATCGTCTGCCTTTTGGGTATATCCCCTTAAAAACTTATAAAATAATACGCGTATTTAATTAAATTTAAAAACCGGCATAAAACAGTTTAAAAAAATACGTTTTATGCCGGTTAACGCTTTCTGTATTTTATTGCGCTTCTTCTTCCTGCGAAGTTTCCCCTTGGTTTTCCTCGCTTATAATAACTGTAGCGTAAGGCGCCTGACCCACAAGCGAGCAGCCTTCCGGAAGGGACACATTTATCTGCACCCTGTGCTCTCCCACAGCCAATCCTGTTACATCTAAAGAATAAGCTATATTTTCTTCATTTGCGCCGCCGCCTGAAACTTCAATATTAAATGTATCTTTTTCAATTTCGGCAGTGCCCTGCGCCGTGCCTGTTATTTCAATATCCTCGGAATTAAACGAAAAGTCATGTTCTTCCCTTCCCGTTATTTCAACAGTAACAGTTATCCTTCCGTCGGAACCCTCGGCTACCTCAGCCCCTTGCGGAATATAGGCTGAAACGTCGTAAGTCCTTATTACATCAGCTGTACTGCCTGTAATATCCACATCAGGCAGAGTTATATACATAATGCCGCTTAATATATCCGGGCTTCCGCTTATATACACATAGTTAGGGCTTAAAGACATTCTTCCCACACTGCATCCTTCGGCAGGCTCGCCTGTATACTGCGCCTGTATAGGTATTTTGCGTTCAGTTTCCATTTTAAGCGTAACTACAGCCACGTCGCGGCTTATATATACTCCGTCAACAACATTCCCGTCGGAATCGTATGCGGCAAGGGTTGAATTTACTTTCTGCCCGTTGTGCGGAGAATCAAGATTTACAGTCGCCTTAACGCTATCTACTCTGTCCACATCGCCTTTAGCGCCGTATACCTTTACATATTCAGGGTCAATTGCGTCGCTGCTTACCGAAACGCCGCTTTCCACACTGCCGTTAAATACGGCTTCCACCGCAAAATTTTTCGATACATTCTCATCAAGCAGTACGTCTACATTGGAAGGCGTAATATATTCCGTGTCAACATAATCGCTGGCAAGAAGCCCTGTCCTTATCCTTACCGGCAGGCTTACCTCGTCCGGTGAAGAATCCATGTCAATAGAAGAAATATCTATATATGCCGAAAACGATTTGTTCTGCTGTATTTTATCCAGAACCATGCGTTTGCCTCTCAGCCTTACGGATACCTTTGTGTTTTCTATTACATCGGCGTTTGTAATTGTTTTTCCAGCTTCCTCAGCGTAAGAAGCGTTTACAATGTCCAAATTAGATGTAAAAATCCTTGTTTCAACTGGGTTTTCTATGTTTATAACAACAAACCAGAGGCAGATGGCTATAAAAACGGAAAGCAGTTTCCATCCGGCGTCTTTTGTGAGAGTTTCTTTAAACTTACTCATCTTTTTTGCCCCTCCTCCAGAATATTTTCTTTTTCCTGCTCCTGCTTCTCTTGCCCTGCAAAAGCATGCGCCGCATTGCGTCAACGCTTAAATTACGGTAAAGCACACCGCCGTTAGCTATTGAAATGGCGCCTGTTTCTTCCGAAACAACAACAACAAAAGCGTCTGAAACCTCACTGGCGCCTATAGCCGCCCTGTGCCTTGTGCCTAAGTCCATGCTTATGTCATTACTTTCTGTAAGCGGCAGGAAACATGTTGCCGCGGCAATGCGGTTATTTTTTATAATAACGGCTCCGTCGTGCAGCGGTGTATTCTTTTCAAATATATTAATAAGAAGCTGGCTTGTAACAACAGCGTCTATATTAATGCCTGTTCTTTCAAAATCGCCTAAAGGCACATCTCTTTCAATAAGCATAAGGGCGCCTGTCCTTGCAGCTCCCATTTTTTCGGAAGCTTTTATAATTTCCTCAACCGTCTTTTCTGTATACTCGCGGCTTTTTTCAGGCGTATCAAAATTAAGCATAGCGAAAAAATGCTTGCTCTTTCCCAGCTGCTCCAAAGCCTTCCTCAGCTCCGGCTGAAAAACAACTATAACGGCTATAATACCTACTGAAATTGTGTTTTGCAGTATCCATAATATTGTATTAAGCCTTAGCATATACGAAACTAAAGCAAATATCACAATAACAAGTATACCCTTAAAAAGAACCCACGCCCTTGTTTCCTTAATCCAAAATATCATTTTATATATAAGGTAAGCGACTATCAGAATATCAAGAATATCCCTGAAACCCACTGAAGGCATGGATACACTGGCAAACCTGAAACTGTCCCAAAGGTTTATTATATAATGATCCATTAATCTTCACTCCCGTTGCGTTCTTTCCGAGGCATTTTAATTTTAGGTACGGCTTTAACATAGTAAACGTAGTTTTTATCCTGAAACCGCACCCTTTCCGCATGCCTGTAGTCGGGTAAATCATCAAAAAGCCTTATAATAAAAGCTATTACGGCAGATAGCAGCACAAAAAACGGAAGACCCATAACCGAAAACCGACTTCCGCCTATTATTACAGCTAAAAACATGGCTATAACCGTAACTGCCGCCGAAGTAATAATGGCGGCTTCCTTTTCATGGTCAATATGCATGCTGCTTACCGCCCATGCGCAAACTACAGATAAAACCATAGCCGCCGCCGCGTAAAAACTGCCTGATATAACAGATAGGCTCTCTTGCGAAAAAATATATGTATACATATTAAAAAGCACATCAGGCATGGTTGAAGCCGAAAACTCCGAAGCAGGCGACATTTTAATAAATTCATTTAATATAGGCATTACTTGGTTTGTAAACATCGCCGCCGCTACCGGAAATATGGCTTTGCCGCCAAAATATATCCCGCCTAAAAAAGCAGCCGCGTATGGCACCTTAATTTTAAAGCACACAAGCATTGCCGCAAACAATAAGCTTTCTTTAGGAAAAACTCTTCCGTAAAAAACATATAAAAGGAAGAAAAATATCAAAGCCGCAACAGACGCCTCAACAGACGCCGACGCTATAAAAATAACAGCGGCTACGGCAGATACAGCCAAAAAAACAGCCGGTGATGAAACGGAGGCAAATATGCCGCCTAAAAGAATTATAATAATGTTTTTTGTGCCTGTTAAATTTCCGGCGGAAAGAGAACTCATAAACAAAAAAGTTATTATGCCAGCCAAAAATTTAGATGCTATATTGATTTTATCCTCATTAAGCTTATAAATCCTTATCATCTTTTGACGAATAAGAAATAACTCTTCCATTGTCCTTCCCCTTTACAGATATTTTCCTGCCTTTAAGACCGCCTGATACATTGAGCCTTTTGAGTCTTTCCTCATAAATGTCAAGACGCCTCTGAGCCTCTTCGTACTCCCTTTTATATGTAAAAGAACATATAAAAGTATATATTATAAGTATGGCTATAAGCGCCACGCCTATTTCTATAATAGTGTTTTTGCTTATTATATCAAATATATCGGCATTTTTTATGACTAATTCATAAATATAATACATGCCGCATACTATAAAAAAACCTGCCGCTACGCCTAAGCGCATGCTTAGACCCCTTAAATATACATAATCTCTTCTGTATTTAGATGTAATCTTTCTGTCTTTTTCGCCATAATGCTTGTCGTAAACGGCTAAGCTTATCATTGTTTTAATTCTTCTAAGGTCTTCCAAATACAAGAGCCTCCTTTTAAAGTCGCATTAACTGTTTTATAGCTGGATAAAAGTTACTGCTTTTTAAGTATACCATAAAATACGCTGCTGAAAACAGCTATAACATTAATTTTTTTATAAATTCGCCCTTACAGTTCTATTTTATAATATTTCATTTTATTCCACAGCGTAGAGCGGCTTATGCCCAGTTCTTGGGCAGCTTTTTTCCTTGAAAGATTATTGTTTTTAAGCGCCGCTATAATCCTGCGCTTTTCCCATTGCTGCGCTGTTGTGTCATCAGGCAGGTCGTTGTCGTCGTATTTTGAAAACGTGATTTTACGCCTTCGCGCCTTTTCGGCATTTTCCGTTGATTCAAGGGCATTGTTTATTTCGGTAAAAAGAGCGCTTGTATTAATACGGCTGTTTTTCATCATAACGGTAATCCTTTCAAGTATATTCCTCAGCTCGCGTATATTTCCTCTCAGCTCGTATTTTGAAAGCTCATAAATTATCTCACGCCATAAAGCTTCGTTAGCCTTAAAAATTCTGTAGTCTATATCTTTTAAAAACTTAACGGCTATCTCCTCAATATCCTCCTTGCGCTTTCTTAAAGGCGGAATTTTAAGTTCCAGCACATCAAGCCTGTAATATAAATCCTCCCTGAAATTCCCTTTTGCGACTTCTTTTTGCAAGTCCCTGTTTGTGGCGGCTATAACCCTTACATCAACGGGTATAACCCTGTCGCTTCCTATACGTCTGATTTCTTTTTCCTGTATAACCCTTAAAAGCTGAACCTGCATTTCAAGAGGCATTTCGCCTATTTCGTCAAGGAATATTGTGCCCATGTGCGCCATTTCAAAAACGCCCATTTTACCGCCTTTGCTTGCGCCTGTAAAGGAGCCTTCATCGTAGCCGAAAAACTCTGCTTCCAAAAGGTTTTTAGGTATTGCGGCGCAGTTTACCGCAACGAACGGACCTCCGCTTCTAAAGCCGGCATTGTGTATGCTCTGGGCAAAAAGCTCCTTGCCCGTTCCCGTTTCCCCCAGTATAAGCACTGTAGAGTCAGAAAACGCATAGCTTTTAGCCACATTTTTTGTTTCGGTAATTGCAGAAGAAGAACCTTTTATGTCGTCAAAACCATACTTTGCGAAAAAGCCTTTCTTGTTTTTTGTAAGGCTTAAACGCGCGTTTTTCTCGTGCTCCTGCAAAACCGCCAAGTCCTGAAAAGTAGAAACAACGCCTTTCTTTTTGCCGTCTACTTCAATGGGTATCCGGTGGGTAAGCACTGTGCCGTAAGGCAGCTCAAATATATCGCCTATATCTCCGCCGTCTTTTTCCATGGCTTTAATCATTTTAGTGCCCTTTATTACATTATATATGTGCTCCCCTTCCAAGCGCTTGCTCTTGTCGCGCTTGAGGAATTTATACACCATGTCGTTTGCGGCAATTATTATGCCGTTTTCATCAATGGCAAGTATGGCGTCGTTTGTAAAATTAAATACAACCTTGTACTGCTCCAGTCTAAGCTCGTTTTCTTTGTTCTTTTCTTCCTCCAGCTGTTTAACCGCCGCTATTTCCTTAGCGCTGTTAACAGCCTGAAAAACACTCTCAGTGCTTAAATGAACGGTTTTATACGTAAATGAGCGGCGCCTTAATTCATAGGCAAAGTCTTCAGGTCCTATAAAAACAGCGTTTTTATCGGCATTATCAAAAAAAGTATTTCGCGCGCTTTAATTGCATGAAATATTAAAACTTTCAACATCTATATTCCACTTTTGCGCCAGAAAGCCGCAGTCTGCCTCCTCGCCGTTATATAAAAGAAGAACCGCTTTTTTGTATTTTGTCCTGTCAAAATCCGTTTTGTAAAAGTCTATTGTGCTCTTTCTGACCATTAAGGCGCATACATCGCGGCCGTATTCTACAATCCTGCTGTCCATGCCGTAAAAAAGAAATACCTTCTTGCCCTGTTCCATTTTTTCACGGCAGTGCCTTGAAACATACTCCTCATCACATACCGAAACTTCTATAGAATAGTTTAGCTTTAAAAGCGCCTTTTCAATTTCCTCAGCGTTAAAAGATGTAAAAGCGATAAAGTTTATTTTATCAAAATATGCCTGTCTTAAATCCATGCTATCCCCCATAAAAATACTAAGCATTATAAATATGCGGTAAAGCAGCCTTACCACAAGTATGAAATTTTTATATTAAATAATAATTTATTGTTAATTATATATCATTTGAATTTTCTGCATTTTATGCCATGTATTAATTTTACACCAGTATTGTATTATTTTAAATACCACATGAATAAAAATTTGAATTTTTATGAGCTTTAAGCAAAGCAATATTCCTCAAAAAGCAAAATTGTTCATATTAAAAAACCCTCTAATTTAAATTAATAATTGAAATATTTAACTATTTGCATTATAATAATATAAACATATAGTTTAATTATGTTAAATAAAATTCAAAGGAGTGTTATAAATGAGCGCACAAACAGTTACTTTTGCCGGATATACAGTCGGCTACGGACAGGAAACATACGAGCAGCTCGTGCCTATCTGCTCAAGATATGGCAAAAATATTGTTGTAATAGGCGGAGAGAAGGCTCTTGCGGCTGCAAAACCATATATTGTAGAGGCTGTAAAAGATTCAGGTCTTGAAATTCTTGGTTTTGAGTGGTACGGCGGTGTTGCATCATACGAAAACGTAGACAGGCTTAAAGCTCTTGATACAGTTAAAAATGCTGATATGATTTTTGCTGTAGGCGGCGGCAAAGCTATTGACTGCGCTAAGTGCACAGCAAGCCAGACAGGAAAACCTTTCTTCACATTCCCAACTATTGCTGCAACATGCGCTTCCACAACAGCTATAGGTGTTATGTATTATCCAAACGGCGTACAGAAAGACGTATTTATCGCTCCAAGACCAGCTATACATAACTTTATTAACCTTGACATAATCGCTCAGGCTCCTCCAATATATCTTTGGGCTGGTATAGGTGATACACTGGCTAAGTTTACGGAAGTTCCTTTCTCAGCAAGAGGTCATGAATCAGAGCTTGCTATGAAAGACGCTCTTCCGCTTTGCATGAGCAAAATGACAGGCGAGCCTCTTCTTCAGTATGGTAAGGAAGCTTATGAAGGCGTTAAAGAAGGCAAAACATCATTTGCCCTTGAGCAGGTTGTTCTTGCAATAGTAGTTACAAGCGGTATGGTATCCTATCTTATCGATTCTTATAAATACAACTCAAACATGGGTCACGCTATATTCTACGGCATGACAGTTCTTCCACAGATTGAGGAAAGACATCTCCACGGCGAAGTTGTATCTTACGGCGTACTCTGCATGCTTATGATGGATAAACAGATGGAGCTTCTTGACAGAATTTATAAATTCATGAAGTCTATCGGTCTTCCTACAAAACTTGCAGATATGGAAGTTAAGCTTGAGGAAATGGGTCCTGCTCTTGACAGCGCAGTTACAAAATACGATATCGAGTGCTCACCTTACAAAATCACAAAAGAGCTTATGTATCAGGCAGTTGTTGACCTTGAAGAATACAACAAAACACACTGATATTAAAAATACATTATATTATTATAAAGCATTTTCAGACAGGGAATTAAAAGTTCCCTGTCTGTTTTTGTATTTATATTTTATATGCCAGCTGCTAAAATTATATTTATGCTTTTAATTCCAAGCTTATTTATATAAAGAGGGGGAAAAATAAGTGCTCTATAAAGTAGATGATACAGACCTTAAAGCACAAGACTTTATTTCTTTTGCCAATAAAATATGGAAAGGCAGTTATGACTTAAAAAAGACCAGTAAGGCGCTGTCTAAAACAATTAATATTACATGTTATAACAACGGCGTTCTTGTAGGCTGTATCCGTATTCTTACTGACGGCTGTTTTTTCGGCACAATTACCGAGCTTCTTGTTCTTCCTGAGTACCGAAAACGCGGCATAGGCAGCAGGCTTCTGCTTCTTGCTAAAGAAAACAGCCCTACATTGTTATATTTTGGCTCACAACCCGAGGCGGAAAAGTTTTACGAAAAAAACGGCTGCAAAAAAAGCCTTCAGTCGTATATAATAGAAAAATAATATATAAATTTTTAAATTTCAGCCGAGCCAAGTAAGTGTTTTGCATATATCGGGGGGGGGGGTGGAATAGTAAACATGAAACATATTAACCTTGTTTTGAATTGTACAATAGGCTGTTTATTAGGCGTATTTTTGGGTCGAGCCATATTTCTTTTTTTGGATTATCATTTTAATCCGGAAATTTATGCCTTATATTCAGCGCCATGGTATTATGAACTTATTTTTTGTGGAATAATAGTCGCTGTTTTATCTGCTGTGGTCTTAATTATAAAACTCATAGTACTAAAAAAACTCAAGTAACGCTTGCTTATAACTTATCCTTATAACTTATTTTATAACTTATTTCAAAGCTTTTTTAAGGACTCTTTTTAATATAAAAAAGCCATGGGGTTTTTAATCCCATGGCTATAATATCTTTCAGGTTTAATCTATGTTAATCCCTGCCGCGCCTAAAATTATATATTATATTATTATCTGATAATTAAAGGCTTTCATACGGCTTGAGCCGAAGAAATTTTCATTTCTTATCTGGCTAAAAGCTGTACCATATTAAATTAAGCAAGGTAATTATTTAATTAACTTTAGAATATTTATCCGCCCCAACAAACATTTTTCATATATATCCGGTTTACAAAATTTTAATTAATCAACGCTTTGCAAATACTAAATGTTTGCTCAGCTCTTAACAGTTTCTTCTGTAACAAAAGTGTAAACCGTTTTTTAATTACCCGGCAGATAACATTTCCGCAATCATAATAATATTCTTTTACATGCTTATATTTTTATTTTATACGGTTGACTTTTAGTAGTGTTAAAATGTTCTCTTCTTCGTAATCTCTATTAAATTTTTAATACCAATTAATACTTATCAACTTGGCTTAATATCACAGTAATTTGAATCTCACTTCTTTAAGGTGACAAACAAATTATTTAAAGGCTTTTAACTTTTAAGCCAGCCCTTAACTTAATCCTAAGGGAAATTGTATTTTTCTACTTCCGCCTGTAATAAAAAGCTCTGTTAACTTTATTTGTATTAAGGTATTACCGCAAGCGCTATAGCTCATATATTTTTTATATTTTCAATTCATGCGGTTTAGAATATTATTTGAATCTTATCTATACCGCCTGAAAACTTATAACTAAATTAATTATACAGCCTTAAAATTGATTTTTAAAACTACACATTATATTAGATTTAACTCAGGGATATAAACAGATTAAACTGTTGCTTTACCGCCTCTCCTTATTGCTACAGCATACCTGCGGATTTGTGTTTCACTTATTGAGTATGGTTCTTCGCTCATTACCATAGCAGACATCCCCTTTCTAACTTAGATTAAGGAAAAACAATGACTTAACATTTTATGGAATTATTAAAATGTAAAGCTGATTAAGAAGCTTGTAATAAATAAACCGATATTAAATCAATTAATATCTTTAAACCTATAACCTGCTTGTTAATCTGTTTTCCTTTTGTGATTTTATTATATCACCGGATTTTTAAAAAGTAAAGCTTTTTCATAAAATATTTTTTACCAAATTAAATATATTTTATTTGTATAAATTTACATACAATTTTAATTACATATACTGTTTCTTTCTTTTTAATCTTTTTACAGCTTAAATAAGCAGTTTTATTGTGTAAAATGTGTAAAAGAACAATTAAAAACAATTTTAAAATGTTGGTAATTTAACTAACGTAAACATAAGTCATGTAATTTTTAATACTTTCATTGGTTTTTTAGTATTGAAATTTTCATATTTCAATGTATTGCATATTTATATTTTGTATTGTATAGTTATCAATCGGGATTGAGATTAATAAATTTTAATTATTTTACAATCATCAGGAGGCTGTTAATAATGGAAAACTCTAAATTAATTAAAAACAACGCTATAACTGAAGGCGTTATATGGAAGCAGCTGCTTATATTCTTTTTCCCCCTGCTTTTCGGCGCTTTCTTCCAGCAGATGTATAACATGGCTGACACAATTATAGTAGGCAGGTATTTGGGCAAGGAAGCGCTTTCTGCCGTAGGCGGCTCTACAGGCAAAATAATAGATGTTATAGTGTATTTTTCAATAGGCATAACATCAGGCGCATCAGTTATTATAGCGCAGTTTTACGGCGCCAAAAATTATATTCATACTCAGCGTTCCGTACATACCGCCATTACTTTTTCAGCGCTTTTCGGTCTTGTTGTCTGTATTCTCGGCTTTATACTTACACCTGCAATATTAAGGGCTATAGCCACACCCGATGATATAATTAATCTTTCCATAACTTATTTAAGAATTTATTTTTTAGGCATGGTGCCTAATATGCTCTACAACATGGGCGCCTCGGTTCTCCGTGCCGTAGGCGACTCAAAAAAACCGCTTATATTTCTTATTATAACTTGTTTTTTAAATATAGGTCTTGACTTGCTTTTTGTTGTTGTATTCAATATGGGTGTTGCAGGCGCGGCTCTTGCCACAATAATTTCACAGCTCGTAAGCGCCATTATGGCTATAGGTACATTATCTGTAGCAAAGGACTGCTACAGAATATATCCGGCTCACTTGGGAATACGTATTAACCTGCTTATAAGAATGTTAAGGGTAGGTCTGCCTGCCGGCATACAATCCCTTATGTTTAATGTGCCAAACATACTTCTTCAGTTTTATGTAAATCTTTTGGGAACTGATACTGTAGCCGCATGGAGCACATACAGCAAAATAGAAACAGTCTTCTGGATGACAATATCCTCATTCAGCACTTCAATGACAACTTTTGCCGGACAAAATTACGGCGCCGGACGAAAAGACCGTGTTATGAGAAGCGTTAAAGAATGTCTTGTAATGGCGTTTATAGCTACACTGCTTATAAGTTTTTGTCTGTATACATTCAGCAGCAGCCTTTTAAGCCTTTTTATAACAGACCCTGATGTAATAAAAATAGGCGTTAGCATAATGCATTACCTTCCGCCGTTTTTTGTATCGTATATATTTATAGAAGTTCTTTCAGGCACGCTGCGCGGAACAGGCAATTCATTTAAGCCTATGCTTTTGGCAGTATCAGGCGTATGCATACCGCGTATGCTCTGGCTTGCAATAGCAGTGCCTAAGAGCCAGACACTGCATACGATACTTTTTACATTCCCTCTTTCATGGATAATAACATCTGTTTTATTTATTGTTTATTTCCTCTATTACACAAAGAAAAGAGGCTGGTGGAAAAAAGACCTTAAAAAGGCTCAGGCGGCAAATGCAGCGCAGTCATAAAATAAGGATACACAAAAAAGAGCTTGATTGTTTCAAGCTCTTTTTTATATTAAAGTGCATTGCCACTGTTGTGTCAAAATTATTACCCAGTCGTTTTAAATTAAAAATATTTAAGCATTTTTGTCAATAAACATAAATGGCAGTATACAGCCGGTATAAAATTAAAACAGGTGGCTGTATGCAGCCGCCCTAATGCCATAATACTTAATTATCTTTTATCATACATAATAAGAGCTACTATAACAAGCTCCTCATCTGTATTGTTTAAAAGCCCATGACCTTCACCCGGCGCGCAGAATGTAACATCACCGGCAGAAACCTCCACCTCCGTTCCGTTGTCGTTATAAATACCATGACCTTTAAGTACTACATAAGTCTCACTTTCGCCTTCATGCACATGGTAACCCATAGATGAATTTGGCGGGAATGTAACAAAATTGAAAAGCCTTCCGGCATTTAAAAATTCATCGCCTTCAAGTATAAGGTCGGCAAAAATGCTGTTTAAACCGCCTTTTGCGTTTTTCATCTCTATTTTGTTTAATGAGCCTGCTTTTTTAATCATGTCTTTTACCTCCCGTTTATTTATGATATGGTTCATTGCAGATAATTTTTTCTGCCCTGTATATCTGTTCAAGAAGCATTACCCGTGCCATTTGGTGCGGGAAAGTCATTCTTGAAAAACTCAAATGAAAATCCGCCCTTCCAATAACTTCTCTGCTAAGCCCCAAAGAACCGCCTATAACAAAAGTCATGTCGCTAACACCGTTTAACATTTTATTATTTATAAAATCAGACAATTCCTCAGAACTTAAATTTTTGCCGTTTATCTCAAGGGCTGTAACAAAGCTTCCCGGCGGTATGCTTTTAAGTATCCTTGCACCCTCTTTTTCCATCACTTGTATTTTCTGGGCGCTGCTCAAATTTTCAGGCGCTTTTTCATCGTTAAGCTCTATTATTTTAATTTTAACATATCTCCCGAGCCTTTTAACATATTCGTTTACAGCGTCAGTCCAGTATTTTTCTTTAAGCCGACCTACGCAGACAATATTTATATTCATATTTTGCTACCTGCCACATTAAATGCCAAATGTAACGCTTCCGCTTGGGCACTGCCTTTGCGCAAGTGTTATGTTAACGTCTTTTCCAGCTGAAATTCCGCTTTTTTCAAGTATTTCAGTTACGGTTGAGTATGCCAAAGCCGGAGTATTATTCTCAGCGCTTAAATGCCCCAAAAATATATTTTTCATTCTTCCTGAGAATGCTTCGCTTATAAGACTTCCGGCGCTGTTGTTTGCCATGTGCCCGTAAAGCCCCAGTATCCTTTGTTTAAGGCTGTAAGGATACGGTCCTCTCTTAAGCATTTCAATGTCATGATTAGCCTCAAGCAAAAGCACGTCGCTGTCAGCAACGGCTTCTTTAATTGTATCGTCTACATGACCTATATCCGTAGCCACAGTCATTTTAACGCCTTGTGAAAAAACGCTGTATCCCACCGGCTCAGCAGCGTCATGTGGTATTGAAAAAGGTTTAAGAACCATATCGTTAAGCTGTGTTTTTTCACCGCTGTATATAATCTTCCTGTTTTTCCTCTCTATGCTTCCTATAATGCCTTCCATAGCGCCCCACGTTCCTTCAGTCGCATAAAGCGGTATATCAAACCTTCTTGAAAGTATGCCAACAGCCTTTATGTGGTCTATATGCTCATGCGTTATAAATATAGCGTCTATCTGCGAGCAGTCTTCGCCTATGCTTTTAAGGCAGTCCTGTATTTTTTTACCGCTTACACCGGCATCTATAAGTATATTAGTCCCTTCACTTTTAATAAATATGCTGTTTCCGCTGCTTCCGCTTACAAGAGGGCAGAATTTAGTCATTTTAATATTACCTCCGTATCAAACAGAGACTCTGCGTATATCAGCTCCTAAAGCCAAAAGCTTATTCTCAACTTCTTCGTAACCTCTGTCGATATATTTTACCTCGCCTATAACGGTTTCGCCGCGCGCGTTTAAAGCCGCTATAATCATAGCCGCGCCAGCCCTCAAGTCAGTAGCCTCAACACTGGCGCCGGAAAGCTCTTTAACGCCTTCTATAATAGCTACACGGCCCTCAACTGTTATTTTAGCGCCTAATTTTTTTAATTCGTCTATATACTGGTAGCGTTTTTCCCAAACATTTTCAGTTATCATGCTTGTCCCTTCACATACGCTTAAAAGAGCAGCCATCTGCGGCTGCAAATCGGTAGGAAATCCGGGATAAGCCATTGTACGTATGCTTGTGGCTTTAAACTGTGTATTTGTGGCGTCAACTGTTATATAGTCATCGCCTTCCTCAATATTAATGCCTATTTCCATAAGTTTGGCGCTTAAAGAATCCATGTGGGTAGGTATAATGTTCTGTACCTTAACCCTGCCTTTTGTAATAGCCGCCGCTATCATATAAGTCCCGGCTTCTATCTGGTCCGGTATAATCGTATACTCAGCTCCATGAAGGTAATCAACACCTACTATTTTAATTACATCCGTTCCGGCGCCTTTAATTTTGGCGCCCATCATGTTAAGGAAGTTGGCTACATCAACAATATGAGGTTCTTTGGCTGCGTTTTCTATAGTAGTCGTGCCCTCCGCCATTGTACCTGCAAGCATAATATTAATCGTAGCGCCTACGCTTACAGTATCCATGTATATGCTGGCGCCTTTAAGCTTTTCAGCTTTAACAGTTACAATTTCGCCGTTAACCTCAACCTGTGCGCCTAAGGCGCGAAACCCTTTCAAATGCAAATCAATAGGTCTTGTGCCAAAATTGCAGCCTCCCGGCATGGCAACCTCGGCTTTTTTGAATTTAGCCAATAATGCGCCTAAAAGATAATAAGAAGCACGCATTTTCCGCACTTCGTCGAACGTAACTTTTGTGCATATATCTTTAGTACTGTCTATCTCAAGTGTGTGCTTATCCTTGTATGTACATTTAGCGCCTATTTTATTTAGTGTTGTATAAAGGCACCTAACATCCTCAATATAAGGAAGGTTATCAATAACACATATACCGTCTGCCATTATAGCTGCCGGTATAACGGCAACAGCGGCATTTTTAGCTCCGCTAATTACTACGCTGCCCGAAAGTTTTTTCTTTCCTTTTACTACGAGCCTGTCCATATTCTTGTTCAAACCTCTCCGAAATATTCCAAATATGATAATAAAACGGCAGTGCCGTATAGTTTACATAGTTACATTAATTATAGCACGTTATGTCTTTTGTGAAAAGTACTTTTAATGCCTGACAAAATTCCAAAGCATAATGAACAATGATAACCTGTAAATATAAATTTTTCAATACCTAAAAGTAACTAAATATAGCACCTAAAAAAGCCGGCTTTTTGAACCGGCTACTTTAAACTGAACTATTTTCATACTGCGCTTCTTCCTGTATAAAATCGCTGTTTTTTATTTCAGCAATTTCGTTTGTATAGGCATCTACAGTAAACGGTTTGTCAAACCCGGATATAAAGACCCTGTAGCACGGCACAAGCTTTAAAGTATTAATTTGTGATATATCGCTCTGCGCCTGTAAATCATACCCCAGCTCTATTTTTTCTATATATGCTCCTGTAGGCATCTCATCGCCGCTGTTTTTTATGTCATAAAGCACTGTAAGCAGGGCTTCGTCGCAGGAACAAATCTGGCGCTTTTCGCCTGTATAACCTTCAATATTGTAAAACTCAGAAACCATTGAAATTATTCCGTCTTCTGTTATATAGACATTTCTTGAACTGCAAAATACGCTGCTTTTGCCGTAAAGCTCATTAAACTCAACTAAATACCCATTTTCATACTCCGATACCTTTTCCATCTCAATATTGTTTCTGCCCTCAAACGTAAGGCTGTTTATAAAGTTTTCGGCTGATTCAGCGGCTTTTTTCTGCGTTAAATTCTCAATAGCCCCAGTACCGTCAGGGCATTCAAATACCAGTATGTTTCCGTATAAAGTAACGGTTTTGCTTTCGCCTTTAAAAACCGTGCGGTCAAAATCAACGGTAATTTTAATCTCCTCATTTTTATCAAAAAATACACTGCGTATGCTGTCATTGTCAAAAACAGGCGTCGTAACCGCAAGCTGCCGCATAGGGCTGAACTTTTTTATAAGATTAGTGTAAACTCCTATATTGTTATTGCTTAAAAGCTCATAAACAGCCTTTTCCTGCTCGCTTGTTAATGTATATTTCTGCCCTTCTTTGTAATTAAGCACAAAAAGACATATATTAATTACTATAAGTATATATATGAATATGCTTTTAACTCTGTTCCAATCCATGGTAAACCTCCGCAGGCGCTACTTAATTCTAAGGCTTCCGTCTTCAACATCTATTATATATACAGTGGAATCAATATTAACAAACCAGCAAATTCCAGCTTTATCTTCCGCACCTGTTAAATAATAACCAAACACAATATCGTCTATCCTGTTGTCATCTCCGCCTTTTAAAACCATAGAGTAATTAACAGCCGTAAGGAAATCAATGTAAATATTTTCAGCTGAACTGCTGTCCTCGGCAAAATTTGAGTTGTACTTTTTAAACTTCCTTACATTGTTGCCTGAAACAAGGACTTCCATGGCATGCTCTATTCCGTACCTGTTCCTTAAATCCCCGCCTATAACAACCGGCATGCCTGATACGCAGTAGTCAAAACAGAATAAAGCGCCTTCTCCTGTAACACGCACATCTGAAAGATAGTAGTCTGTTTTGATAGAAGTGTCCCTGTTTAAAAATTCCATGCAAACATAATACGCGGAGGAAAGACTCTGCTGCTGTTCTGAATTTTCGGCATTATAGCTGAAATATTCAAGCACATTATAAGGATAGCACTTAACAACATTTGTTGTATCAGCAATTGTATAAACTCCTGAAGGCTCAAAAGAAACAGTTTTGTTTGTATATCCGCCAAAATACTGCTCTGTAACAGATTCTATATATTCCGCAGTTACATTTTCCGATAAATCAATGCACGGACTTTCATTAATACTGTAAAAACCGCTTTTATCAGATGAAAACTGCGGTACAAAAACATTGCTTTTAAATATATTAAAACCGCTGTCTGCGGTTGAAATACATGTAAGTTTGTTTGCGGAATCATTAAGCACCCTGTCTATCTCATTTGAAAGCTCCGGAGAAACACTGTCAGTATACATAACAGCTTCGCTTTCAGAAGAAGAATCGTCAATAAAATAAACAATACTGTTTTTATTTTCCCCGTCAAAAGGCACGGCAGCTATGCATGTAAAACCGCTCATGCTCTTAGGCGCCTTTCTTTCAGAAATGCCAAGACCGTTAAAAAACTCATTAAAAGGCACAGTCATGCCAAACTCATATACAACGCACTTAACATTAAGGCAGTCCTGCCATAAAAAATCTGTTACAACCTCTTCGTCTGAGTTTAAAACAGCGTTTTTAATAACATTGCCAATAGCCTCATCAACGCCCTCATCTGTGTCGTAAAACAGCTTAAATGTATTGTTTCCATTCCCTACAGCCGTGTCATTAGGCGTGATAGGCTCTGCCGGGTCATTAGAACCGCTTTTTGCAAACTGACGTTCAAACAGATAATAAAAAAAGTTATGGCTTGAACTGCTGTCAAGCCATAACATACCTGTTTGAATAACAGCGCAGACAAAAAGCGCTATAACAAATATATTTTTAAACATACTGTTTTTTTTGCCTGCCATATTTAATCACCATATACTTTATTTTTCATTTTTTACGGAAGGTATACGCCGTTTTCCAAAGCCTTTTTAACAGCCTCTGTTTTGCGGTTTACCGTAATTTCGGCTTTGCTTTCCTCCGAATCACCGGATGAAACAATAATATAATTTTCTCCAAGGCTTAAATCAACTATCTGTGAGAATATGCCTGAAACCCCCACAGTAAGCTCATAATCATTTGTTAAAGTCATGTCCTCAGAATCAACCGAGTATACCTCTATTTTAATCTCAGTATCCTTTTCGGCTGTACCTGAAATAGTTTTGGAACCGTCGAAAGTAGATACTGTATCTTTACTGAAATCAAGTCCGCTTGTAATTTCAAAAGCATCTGTATCAGCTTCCTTTGCATAGGCAGCCGGACAAGCTAATAAAGCGGAAAAACAAAGCATAAAAACAAACAGGATTTTTTTCACTGCCATGCACCTCCAAATAAAATCTGCCCGCGGCTCAAACTTTTTCCCTTTTTTTCCATAACCAAAAGCTTACGCCCTTTAATAGACAAAAAAGTTTGAAAAAGTTTAGAAAGTCAGGTGAAAGTCAAATATACAGTTAAATCATGTTATAAAACACATAACAATATATTTTCACCTACAGGATGTATTATACACTATATATATTACATTTCTGTTACATGCCAGTTACTTTTAAATTACAGTATATGCCACTAATTCAAAATACCTGTTTTAAGAGCATGAAATGCCATAAATTAATGGCTTCAGGCAGTTTTCATGCTGCCGCTTTTTTCTGGATTTTTAAGAAAGCACATGGTCATTTTTGTCCCTCTGAGTATCTCGCTTTCAACACTAATGCTGCCGCCGTGGCGTTCCATAATTTCTTTAGCTATGGCAAGACCCAGACCTGTGCCGCCCATAGCGCGGCTCCGCGCCTTGTCAACCCTGTAAAACCTTTCAAATATCCTCGGCAAATCATTTTTGGATATGCCTATGCCGTTGTCTTCCACAATAACTTTAACGCAGTCTTTTTCTTCCTCAGCCCATACTTTTACAGTGCTGCCCTCAGGGCTGTATTTAATAGCGTTTGTTATTACGTTGTTAATAACCTGAGTAATTCTGCCCCTGTCGGCTGAAATAAATACGTCACGCCCTAAAGGAGTAAATATTAAGTTCTGTTTTTTGTTTTCAGCCAGTATTCTGCTTGCCTTAACATTTTCAGCTATAAAGCTGTCTACATTAATACGGCTTAAACTCAGCTCTATTTGGTTGTTGTCAAAGCGTGAAAGCTGCAAAAGGTCGCGCACAAGAAAAGACATCCTGTCCGCCTCATTATTTATAATGCCCAAAAATTCCTCTGCCGTTTCCCTGTCGTCAAGGGCGCCGTCAAGAAGTGTTTCGGCATAGCTTTTAACTGTTGTAAGCGGCGTCCTAAGCTCATGCGACACATTGGCTACAAACTCTTTGCGCATGTCGTCAAGACGCTTCATTTCAGTGTTGTCCTGCAAAACAACTACCACACCGGCAAATATGTCTTTTTCACTTAAATATGGCGAAAATGTGGCGTTAATGTATTTTTCCCCAACCCAGAAATTTATTTTTTTTGTAGTTTTGCTGTCAACCATGTCAATATACACACCGCTTGTTATGTCGTAATGGTTTATAAAGCTCCTCAGGTCGTCCTCCAGCTTGTCAACGCCTAAAAGCTCCGCAGCGGCACTGTTAAACAATGTAAGCTTTCCGGATTTGTCAAATGAAATAACGCCGTCTGTCATGTTGTGCAGTATTATTTCCAGTTTGTTCTTTTCCTTGCCCATTTCGCTTAAAGTATTGCTTAATTCCATAGCCATAAAGTTAAAGCTTTCTGAAAGCTGCCCTATCTCGTCATCGGAATTAACCCGTACCGTCTGGTCAAGCTTGCCCTTAGCCAGTTCTTTCGCTTTTGTTGTAAGAGCAAGTATAGGCCCCGTAATTGTATTTGCGAAGAAATACCCCATAACTCCTGCCATAACAAAAGCTATGGCAACAGAAAGCACAAGTGTGCGCCTTGTCTGGTCAATGCTCTCGTATATGCTGGAAGCGTCCATTCTTGTAAATATTACATACTTAACAACACCGCTTATAAGCACAGGCTCGGCATATTCTATATATATGTCGCCGTTTTCTGCCACCGCATTTTTTTTGGAAAAAGACGCCGTGCCTGAAAGCGCACTTATTATTACGGAGTTTTTGTATTCCTCCTGAACGCCTTTAGCCCCTACGGTGGATGCTATTGTTTTGCCGTCGGTATTTATAATATTTCCCTGAAGCTGGCTTGAATTTGAGCCGCTCTGGGTAAACTGTATAAGCCCGTCCTGAAATCCTGTTTCCTCGCATGTAAGAACTACCTGTTCTTTTATCTTTTCAGTATACAGCCTCATCTGTTCCTCTGCGCGTTTAAGCTCTATATCCTGTAAGCTTATAAGTATAAAGCTTCCGCATACTATCATTACAATCATTACAAGGCCAAGATACATGGCTATAAGTTTGGCCTTAATGCTTTTCATCATATTATAACCCCCGGCTTAAGCGCCGAAATAGTAACCTACGCCGCGCTTTGTAAGTATATAAACTGGTTTCCCCGGATCGTCCTCAATTTTTTCCCTTAAACGCCTTACGGTAACATCTACCGTACGCACATCGCCGAAATACTCATAGCCCCATACCTTTTCAAGCAGTGTTTCTCTTGAAAACACCTGTGTTTTCTGTGAAGCCAAAAATTTCAAAAGCTCGTATTCCCTTAATGTAAGGTCTATTGTCTTGCCGTTTTTCTTTACCTCAAAAAGCTTCATGTTAATTGTAAGACCGCCGAATGATAAGTCATCTTTGCTTTTTGCCTTGTCCCCGCTTTCGTCGTCATTTACGGCGCGGCGCCTTAGGTTAGCCTTAACCCTTGCCATAAGCTCCCTTGTGCCGAAAGGCTTTGTTACATAGTCGTCAGCCCCCAGTTCAAGACCTAAAACTTTGTCAACTTCCTCAGCCCTTGCCGTAAGCATAATAATAGGCGTATCGTATTTTTCACGTATCTTGCGGCAGGCAGCATAGCCGTCAAGCTTAGGCATCATTAAATCCAGAAGTATTAAATCCGGCTCATACTCCTCATTAAGCTTAATGGCTTCTTCTCCGTCGCCTGCCGTTATAACGTCGTATCCTTCTTTTTTTAAGTTGTATTTTATAATATCAACAATGTTTTTCTCATCGTCAACTACAAGTATCCTGCTGTTCATATAAAAACACCTCCGCTGTTAAGGGTTGTATTTAACTGTTAAAAACGGTACTTGTTTTTTCACTTTTATTTCCTGTCCTATTTTAAGGGTATCGTCTGCCATAGAGTTAAGATTTTTAAGGTCGCTTATAGTCATGCCGAATTTAGTAGCCACCGACCATACCGTATCTCCCTGTACAACAGTATAAACATCGTCCTGCTCTGTTGTGTATGTCAGTTTTTTGTATGCCTCTTCAAAAGACAGTATCTCGGAAGAATCCACAAAATCCGTTACTGTAGATACATTCTGCTCAAATGTGCATTTTGTTACATCGGCATTTTCAGGCGCGAACTTGCCTTTAATGCTCTCAAGAAGATTGTCCGCCTCATTCTTGGTTTCCAAAACAACGGTCTTTTTGTTGTCTATAATAATAATTCCAGCCTCAACCTCATAAGATGCGGCTTCTTTAACCTTTGTAACAGCATACTCAACTGTAACCTTGTCCTTGGACGAAGCATGGACAGGCTGAAGTTTAATTTCATCTTTTATTTTAACATTAGTGTTAAGGTCTTTGCCCAAAGATGCTGTAGCCGTGTTTATAATATCTTCTGATGTAATATTTGTTTTATCAATAGTGCATACAACATTATCCCCTACCATAACATTATATGCGTTTTTGCCAAAAAACACCTGAAAAATAATAAATATAATAACCGCCAGTATAAAAACCAAAACCGTTATGGCTTTTATTCTCTTTTCTCTCTGCTTTTTTTCTCTGACAGCCTTGCGGTTTTCGGCGCCATATGTTCTTATTCTGTGATTATCTGCCGGTTTTCTTTTGGTGCTGTTCACACTGCGCGCCTCCTTTTACGGAACTAACCCTGCAACATTTCCAATAACTTCTCTTTGATTACATTTTTATTAAAAGTGAAATATTTTATTTTTTAAGAGATTCCAATATTACCTGAGTCTGGTGTTCAATATGCTCTTCCATAACCTTTTCGCCCAAAGCTTCGTCATGGTTTTCCACCGCTTCAATAATATTCCTGTGGTGGTTAATAACCGCCGTCTTTGTTTCATAAACTTTAAGGTAAGCCATTCTGTAGCGGTAAACCTGTGCCTGTATATTGCTTATAATCGCCATAAGCTTTAAATTGCCTGCCGCGCGGAATATAACGTCATGGAATTTTTCATCAGCTGTGGCAACGCCTTCATAATCCTCTTTTTCAAAAGACTTTTCAAACTCTTCGTTATACGCTTTAAGCTCATTAAGGCTTTCCTCGTCCATTTTGTGGCAGGCATGGCGTATGCTTACCACTTCCAGAGCCTTTCTTATTTCCAGTACGTTTTTAATATCCTCAGCGCTTATATCCAGTACCTGCGCACCCCTGCGCGGTATAAGCTCCACCAAATTTTCCTGCTCCAGCATCCTTAATGCTTCCCTTACGGGTGTGCGGCTTACGCCTAATTTTTCTGCCAGATGGTTTTCCAAAAGCCTTTCTCCCGGCTTAAGCTGACCCTTTAATATAGCATCCCTTAAATTATTAAAAACAACTTCCCTTAATGGTAGATACTCATTAGCATTTACTTCAAACTTATATTCCATACAAAACTCCTCCTCAATTTCTCGGATTAACCGTTTGAGTTGAATAAACCTCTGTAATGCCAAATTCTTTTTTTATGCTTTCGCACGCAGACCGCGCCTTTTCCTCGCTGTCGAAAAGACCAAAAACAGATGGTCCGCTTCCGCTCATGGCACTGTTCAAAGCACCGTTATCAATCATATATTCTTTAATGCGCAGTATAACGGGATACTTAACAGCTGTAACTGTTTCAAGCACATTAAGCACATTGTCCGATACAGCCTTTGAATCCGACATATCAATAGCCTTCAGCATGGCTTTTGTATCCGGACGCTTTGTTATTTTATCAATTTCAAGAGCGTTGTAAACAGCAGCCGTTGATACGTCTATATCCGGCTTTGCTATAACAGTGTAAAAAAGCGGACAGTCCTTTATATATACTAATTTATCACCTAAGCCGAAAGCAAAAGCAGTACCGTTTTTAAGGCAGAACGGCACATCTTTGCCTATTGATGAAGCAAACCTCTGGAATTTCTCAATCGGCACAGCCGGAACAAAAAGCTCCCTCATGGCTTTAATAACAGCCGCCGCATCGGCGCTTCCGCCTGCAAGCCCTGCCGCAACTGGTATTTGCTTTTTAATGCGTATTTCAACACCGTTTTTAATTCCGTATTTTTCAATTATGCCTTCAGCCGCTCTGTACGCGGTATTTTCCGGACCCAATGGCACTTTCGCGCTGTCAGAAAATATGAGTATATCTCCAGAACCGTTTTTTTCAACTTCAACTGTATCATGCAGACCAACAGACTGCATAATCATTTCCAGCTCATGGTATCCGCTTTCAAGCCGTCTTAATACGTTAAGAGTTAAATTAATTTTAGCGTAAGCTTTAATTAAAATCTTATCCATAATACATTCACCAATATATAAAATGATTTATACAGTATACAGCTTTATTATATCCAAACCGCACAAATAAAGCAATATTAATACTGTTTTTACATAATACCGGCATATTTTAGCGCATTTTTTACTAATTTAAAAAAATAATATGCAAAACATTATTTCTTGACTGCATGTTAAAATAAACCGCAGGCTGAAATTTTTTAACCGAAATTTTAAAAATATTATTTAAGCTTAAATTATAAAGCATTAAAGCACGAAACATTATGCCGGCGCAAATGGTTCCGTGCTTTTTATAAAATCAGCAGTAATATGTTTTATATAAATCAGCGTTCATAATCTTTTTACAGCTCTTTCAGCTTTTTTATAACCATATTAAAAATTTATTGTTATCTGCTCTGTGTCAACAGCGTCATTCCAGTCTTTTGAGTTGAAAATATGCAGACTGAATTCCACATTTTTAATGTCTTCAGCTTTTGAAACACCTATGTCATTTAAACTCCAAAGAGGCAGATAAATTCCATCGACAGCTTTTTTCCCGCTTACTACATCGCAGGAAAATATAGGCTCAAACATTATGTCGTTTAAAGAAAAATCGCGGACTTGGAAAGTATAATTTTTATCTGTATTGTTTTCAATATTAAGGTTTACATTTATCTCACCGAAATTATTTACGCTTAAACCGGTATAAGTTACAATAATGCCGTTGCTGTCATATATAACCTCATTGGCGCTGTTTGAGGCGCTTAACTGCTCTGAACCTATATAAACCGTATTTGTCTGAAAATCCCATCTGACATCTTTGCCCAAAGCCTCGCCTATTGCCCTTACAGGCAGATATGTTGTCCCATTATAAATAAAAGGCTCGGTGCTTGTTGAAACTTCTTTTCCGTCAACTACTATTTTAATATTGTTATATACCGCGTCTATTTTCTGCGAGCCTGTCTTGGCAAAAGCAGATACGCCGCTAAAACATAAAGCCATTGAAATACAGCACAAACCCCAAAATTTAATTTTCATATACTTTAACCTCCTCTTTTGCTGCTTCATGTTGCAATATGCATTATTAGAATACATATAATAATTTTATCATATATGCCGTATATTTCAATTAATTCAAAAAATTGTTATTAAAAATTAAAAAAAGGCTCTTTAATTCAGAATGCTCCCGTTTACTTGTAAAAATAAACAGAAGCATTCCTATTTAATAAAGAACCCTTTTCATATATTTAATAATCAGCTTAACTCATTAAGCATGTCCTGTGGGTTTTGAGCCGCCTTAACTTTTGTAAAAACTTTTTCAACAATACCGTTTTCGTCTATTATATACGTTGTCCTTACAGTGCCCATGCTGACTTTGCCGTAGAGTTTTTTCTCCTGCCAAACCCCATACTCTTCCATAACTTCATGTTCAGGGCCTGAAAGAAGTATAAAAGGCAGAGAGTATTTCTCTTCAAATTTCTTATGGCTTTTAACAGAATCCTTGCTTATGCCTATTATAACAGCGCCTTTTTTTGCAAACTCTTCAAAAAGTTCTGCCTGCGCCGTGCACCCCGGCGTCATGTCCTTTGGATAAAAATAAAGCACAACTTTTTTGCCAATAAAATCCGAAAGCTTTACATCGTTGTCATTTTGGTCCTTTAATGTAAAATCAACCGCTTTTTGTCCTATATCAAGCAAAATCCAACCCTCCTATTAAAAACTACAGGTTTTAAACAAATAATTCATCTTCTTTAGGCTCGCTCAGCTTTTTGGAGAACATTTCCGCAAAATCCAGATATTCCTTTGTAGTGACATTTTTTGCCCCAAAAGGACAAATCCTTATGCACCTAAAGCATGAAATGCATTTTTCAGTATCTATAGTCTTAAAATCATCAAAAGATATGGCTCCCTGCGGGCAGCTTTCAGCGCATAATCCGCACATTTTGCACTTGTCATCTGTCTGCGGATAAAAGCTTCCTCCATTTCCGCCGTCTTTATATGGAAAATTGCCTTTAACTTCAGGTATTGTAAAAACGCCTTTTTCTATTTTGTCCAATAAGCCTTTAGCTAAAACACGGCAGTTTTCCAAATCGGCATTGTTAGGTCTGTCTACCTGTATATGACCGTATGTATGCCTGCCTACAACAGCGCCAAAACCAAGAGGTATAAAGTGGCTGTCAATAAGCAAGTTTTTCATCTCCAAAAGGGCGTCGTCATAATCTCTGTTGCCGAATGTGACTATACCTATGCACTTTGCGTAATTCCCATTCATATTATGCAGCATTTGGGCAAAGCCTTTAAACAGCCGTCCTCCGTAAACAGGCGCAGCAAAAACAATAAAATCGTTTATATCGAATTTCATATCTTCATCAAAAGAACCCTCCTTTGTTAAATCTATTTCCTCAATATTGCGCCCTATAACACCGGCAGTAGCCAATGCGCATTTTCTGCTGTTTCCCGTAGGAGAAAAGTATACAGCAATAGCCTTGTTCAGCTTCAATGGAATCTTCCTCCTTTTTAGCATTTGTAATTCGTAATATGTTGACCGATACACATTTGATAATACTACATTTATCGTTATTATGGAATTTTATTTTACAAATTTTATAAGTTTTTTAAATCGCCTCCCCCAAAATATAAATACAAAAAAGTATAAATTAAAAATTTGTATTGCAATAAAAACCAGATGTGCTATAATACTTTAAACTGTAACACTTTAAAGCGCATTGTCACTAATCTAAAAGAAACGAGGTTTTATATATGCAAATGGATTTTAAAAGAAAACTTCCAGTACCTTCAGAAATTAAAGAAATGCTGCCCGTTGATGAAAAAGTCCACGAAATAAAAAAACGGCGTGATGAAGAAATTAAAAATGTATTTGCCGGCAAAAGCGATAAAATGGTGCTTGTTATAGGTCCATGCTCAGCCGACAGGGAAGAGCCTGTTATAGATTATATCCACCGTTTAGCTGACATAAACGAAAAAGTTAAAGATAAGCTTATTCTTATACCGCGTATTTATACAAATAAGCCGCGGACAACAGGAAAAGGCTACAAAGGCATGGCGCTTCAGCCTGACCCCGAAAAAAGACCGGATATGCTTGAGGGTCTTATATCAATACGAAAACTCCATAAAAGAGCTGTTGAGGAAACAGGTCTTACAACAGCTGACGAAATGCTTTATCCTGAAAACCACCGGTATCTTTCGGACCTGCTTTCTTATGTAGCAGTTGGCGCACGCTCTGCCGAAGACCAGCAGCACAGGCTTACAGCCAGCGGCATAGGCATACCATGCGGAATGAAAAACCCTACAAGCGGCGACATTTCAGTTATGCTTAACTCCATAGAAGCGGCACAGTGCGGCCACACATTCCTTTACCGCGGCTGGGAGGTTGCAACAAAGGGCAACGAGTTTACCCATGCCGTGCTGCGCGGCGCTGTTGACATACATGGCATGAATATACCTAACTACCATTATGAAGACCTTGTGCGCCTTTTTGAAATGTATTCGGAAAGGAACCTTGAAAATCCCGCTGTTATAATTGACACAAACCACGCCAATTCATCTAAAAAATATATAGAACAGATAAGAATAGCCAAAGAAGTCCTTTACAGCTGCAAATATTCCGATGATATAAAAAAAATGGTAAAAGGCTTTATGATTGAAAGCTATATAGAAGACGGCTGCCAGAAAATAGGCGAAGGTGTATACGGCAAATCCATAACAGACCCCTGCCTCGGCTGGGAAAAAACCCAAAGGCTTATACTTGATATAGCAGATATGATATAAAAATCATTTTAATATTTCCGTTGACAAAAGTACGAATTCATACTATACTCAATAGCACGAATTCGTACTTTTTTATTTTTGGAGGCGAGCTGTTACGGAAAATTCAATTAAGGAGCAAATATCTCTTTTAAACTCGGCAATGAGCAGAGTAATGAATATTTATGAAAAACTGGCAAAAAAATACGGCTTAAACTATAACTCACTCATGGTGCTCTATACTATGTATGAAATTGATATATGCACTCAAAAAACCGTGTGCCAAAGATATCTTATACCTAAACAGACTGTTCATTCCATATTAAAAGAGTTTGAGAAAAAAGGCTATATATGTTTTGAAGCCAATCCCAGCAGCAAACGTGAAAAAATAATAAAACTTACGCCTCAAGGCAGGCTTTTTGCAGACCCTGTAATTGAAAAAGTTAACTATATAGAAGAAAAAACAATGGAAAATATAGGTTATAAAAACCGCCGCAACCTTGTGGAAAGCACAGCCGCCCATTGCGAGCAGTTCGAGAAAATATTTAAAGAGGTGATAATTAATGGATAACGCACTGGCAAAAAAATATAATATAGGCTCCCTTATTGTTTTTGCCCTGCCTAATATGATAATGATGCTTTTCCTGTCTATGTATACAATTGTTGACGGAATGTTTATATCGCGCTTTGTAGGAACCGACGCCCTTTCGGCAACAAATATGGTATATCCTGCCATATCGGCGCAAATGGCTGTTTCCATAATGATAGCAACCGGCGGCAGCGCGATTATAGCCACACGCCTTGGTGAAAAAAGGGAGCTTGACGCTAAATCCGCTTTATCCCTTCTTGTGGCAGTAGAGATTATACTTGGTATAATAACAGCTGTATTTGGATATATGTTTATAGACGAAATTGTGACATTTTTAGGCGCCAGCAGCATGCAAAAAGATATGTGCGTAGAATATATGGCTATACTTTTTCTGTTTGCTCCATCTTTTTATCTACAGACAGCTTTTCAGGTATTTTTTGTAACTGCTGGACGTCCCGGGCTTGGTCTTTTTGTTACGGCGGCAGCCGGCATATCCAATATAGTGCTTGATTACCTTTTTATGGCGCCTTTAAATATGGGTATAGCAGGCGCAGCCATTGCCACAGGCATTGGCTACAGCGTTGTGGCAGTATGGGGCTTGGTATTTTTCGCTGTTGGCAAAAACAACCCTATACGCTTTACAAAGCCTAAATTTGATATTTACGTGCTGCTTAAATCTTTTTCAAACGGTTCGTCTGAAATGGTTACAAATCTTTCAAACTCCGTTACTACATTTTTGTTTAACTACGCCTTTTTAAAATACTACGGCGAAGACGGTGTAGCCTCAATAACTATAGTGCTGTATTTTCAGTTTATACTTACAGCTATATTTTTCGGCTACTCAAACGGTATTGCGCCTGTCATAAGCTATAAATACGGAAGTGGGGATAAAAACCAGCTTAAAACTGTTTTTAAAAGCAGTATATTCTTAATAGCAGCCGGCTCTTTAATAACTTTTGTTATTTCGCAGTTTTCCGTAGGCTTTGTGCTTGATATTTTTACCGGAAATACTTCCAGTGCCGTAAAGAGCGTTACACTTGAAGGCTTTGGCATATACTCCATCGGCTTTCTGCTTATGGGTACAAGCATATTTGCCTCATCAATGTTTACCGCTCTTTCAGACGGTCTTGTGTCGGCAATTATATCATTTGCGAGGACATTTTTGTTCTTAGCCGGAACAATTATAATAATGCCGTACTTTTTCGGCAATTATGGCTTATGGCTTTCCGTGCCTGTAGCGGAAGTATTGGGCATTATTATTTCAATACTGTTTCTTGTTACCAAAAAGAAGAAATACGGCTATTAACAGCACTTAAATCGCTATTTTGCCGCTTTTACCTAAAGCAATGCGCCGCTTGATTTTAATCCGGCAGTAAAAAAACCGTTGCAAGGCATGGCAGTATGAAATTTTTTCTGTAAATATGTTATTAAAGAGTTTTTCTATGATAAAATCTAAAACATAGGAGGACTTTTATTATGGCAAAAGGAAAGAAACCGGTACACCGCGTACAAATGACAGAAGGGAAACGCAATATTATCCGCCAGCTTTTAGAGGAATATGATATTAAAACAGCTGAAGATATTCAGGACGCGTTAAAAGATCTTCTTAGCGGAACCATCAAGGAAATGATGGAAGCCGAAATGGATGAACATCTTGGATATGAGAAGTCTGAACGTTCTGATAATGATGATTACCGAAATGGCTACAAAAGTAAACGCGTCAACAGCAGCTATGGTTCTATGGAAATTGAAG
>CALWRF010000004.1 GCA_944383885.1 uncultured Clostridia bacterium
AAAATCCTTGTCCATGAGGCGGTCAAGAACGAGGACGGAAGCCGGGAACAGGAGGTAGAAATCTTCTACCGCTTCATCGGCAAAATTGATTGAATGACACCAATATCTTTAAGTATGTGATACCGGAAGAGGTCTTCCGGATATTACGCTTATTGAGCCTTTAGCAAAAGCGCTGCAAATTTCTGTTCCTGAACTTTTTTCAGGTGAAAAAATCACAAACACAAACCGCTCCGGAAATATCTCACGCTCATCTTTATATGTCTGCCCGGTGTGCGGCAATATATTCCACTCTACAGGAAAAGCGCTTATTTCATGCTGCGGCATAACGCTTCCGCCTCTTGAATGCGATAAAACAGATGACGCTCACAGCATTATATGCGAAAAAATTGATGGTGAACATTATATAACCATAAACCACGAAATGACAAAACAGCACTATATATCTTTTATAGCCTACAGCACATCAGACCGTTTCGAGATAGTAAAACTCTACCCGGAAGGCACAGCCCACGCACGTTTTATGCCGCAGGGCCGGGGAATACTTTACTGGTATTGCAACAGGGACGGTTTATTCAGCCAAAGAATATAAAAAGGCACAGCCCACGCTGTGCCTTTTTGCCGCATTATTTGTTAAGTATTTCCATAAACTCATCGCCTGTTATTGTTTCTTTTTCAAGAAGGTAGGCAGCCAGTTCATGGAGTTTATCCATGTTTTCGCGGAGTATTGAAATTGCCTTTTCGTGCCCTGCCTTAACTATAGATACAACTTCTTTATCTATTAAAGAAGACGTCTCCGCCGAGCAGGCAAGAGAAGTATCTCCGCCTAAATACTGATTATTTACTGTTTCAAGGGCTACCATATCAAACTCATTACTCATACCATAACGTGTAATCATAGCTCTTGCAAGTTTTGTCGCCTGCTCTATATCGTTTGAAGCCCCTGTTGTAATTGTGTTGAATATAAGCTCCTCAGCGGAACGACCGCCTGTAAGAGTCGCTATTTTATTTTGGGCTTCTTCTTTGCTCATAAGGTATTTTTCACCCTGCTCCACCTGCATAGTGTAGCCTAACGCGCCGGAAGTACGCGGTATAATAGTAATTTTTGTAACAGGCGCTGAATTGCTCTGTTTAGCAGCCACAAGGGCATGACCTATTTCGTGGTAAGCCACAACCTTCTTTTCGTGAGGCGACAGAACAGCATTCTTTCTTTGGTATCCGGCTATAACAGTTTCAACGCTTTCTTCCAAATCTTCCTGTTTTACAATGTTTCTTCCCATTCTTACCGCTCTTAAAGCCGCCTCATTTACAATATTGGCAAGCTCTGCGCCTGAAGCTCCTGATGTGGCTCTTGCTATAGCGCCAAAATCAATATTGCTGTCCATTTTAACATCTTTGGCATGCACTTTTAATATAGCCTCGCGTCCGTTTAAGTCCGGAAGCTCTACAGGTATTCTTCTGTCAAAACGTCCCGGTCTTAAAAGCGCAGGGTCAAGGCTTTCAGGTCTGTTTGTAGCAGCAAGTATAACAACGCCTTTACGTCCGTCAAAGCCGTCCATTTCGGTAAGGAGCTGGTTTAATGTCTGCTCACGCTCATCATTTCCGCCTAATCCGCTGCCGTTGTCACGTTTTTTGCCTATGGTGTCAATTTCGTCTATAAACACAATACACGGCGCCTTTTCGTTAGCCTGTTTAAAAAGGTCGCGCACCTTTGCAGCTCCCATGCCCACAAACATCTCAACAAACTCCGAGCCGGAAATTGAGAAAAACGGTACTTTTGCTTCACCGGCTACAGCCTTTGCCAAAAGTGTTTTACCTGTTCCCGGAGGTCCTACAAGAAGAGCGCCTTTAGGCAGTTTAGCGCCTATTTGGGCATATTTTCCCGGATTATGCAGGAAATCCACTATTTCAGTAAGCGCTTCTTTCGACTCCTCTTCTCCCGCTACATCGTCAAACGTAATGCCTGTTTCTGTTTCGGCATAAATTTTGGCATTGGCTTTGCCGAATGTCATAGCCGGACCGCCGCCCATTTTTTTCATCAGCATTTTGGAAAACAGCTGCCCTATTCCTATAAATATAATTAAAGGCAGAAGCCATGTAAGTATTATGCTTAAAAGAGAGCTGTTTTGGTTTACCATTTCCGAACCGTACTTAACATTATGGTCTGTAAGCCTCTGCATAAGACTGTCATCTGGAAATACGCCTGTCTTATAATAGACTGTATCTCCATTTTCGTCAGTAGAAGAAAACACAATCTCCTGTTTTGCAGAATCCATAACAACTTCACTTACTTTGTTGTCGTCAACCATTTGAATAAAATCGCTGTAGCCTACTTCTTTTACACGCGTTTGCATAACTGAAGGAAAAAACAGCGCGTTTAAAAGCATTACTGCCATAAGTATTATAAAATAATAGTATATAATGGATTTTTTTGGTCTGTTATCGCCTTGGTTGTTGTCAATCATTATTATCCATCCTTTCTTTATTCAGCAGGGCTTTGACCTTTAATATAATTAATTTTATAATAAAACTATATTAAGCACAATACCGCATACTATAAATTAACAGTAAATTTACATTTGTTTTTTTACTATTTTATACTCATCATAGAGCTGGTAATACGGACAGTTATAAAAAGATGACGACATAAACTTAGCCATTTCATCTTCGTCAAGATTAACAAGACAAACATAATATCCGCATTCCTCATCGTAAAAGTAGTTCATACAGCTTTCACAGTTAGTCTGTTTTTTCATATACACCACCTTAAAAAATACCCTCCGGCTTAAACGGAGGGCGCAAAATTACATAATAGTCCTGTTTTCAGTCAATACGGCGCTGAGAGGTCTGTCGAATTTTTCAACAGGTATGCGGTCAGCAAGCTGGATATCAAAACATACGCCAACGGTATTTTTCACATTATATTTTTCGATATAAGTGTCATAATATCCGCCGCCGTATCCGCATCTGTTTTTGTTAATATCAAACATGCTTCCCGGAACTATCATAATGCCGCGGTCACTTGGCATAACCTCTTTTTCAGGTCCTTCTTCCGGCTCCATAACGCCTAAAGAAGAACGCTTCATGCCGTTAAAAGACGTAATTTCAACAAAATACATAAACCTGTCTTTTTTGGCTACAGGCACAGCTACTCTTTTGCCGTCTTTCCATGCGGCGTTAATAAAATCAGATGTTATTACTTCCGAAGCCATGTCAATATAACAGAACACCCATACAGCTTTTTTATATACATCCAAAGCTAAAATTTTATCTGTTATAATACGGCTTTTTTCTATTCTTTCTTCTTTTGTCATCTGGCTTCTGCGTTTTAAAAAAGCTTTTCGCATTTCATTTTTATCCAAATCGAACACCGCCTGATTTTATCCTGTTATCTGCCTTAGTCCGGCAAAAATAATACCTATTACCAAATTAAAAGCACCTAATATAAAACTTATAATAAGCAGTACAATGCAAAGCAGCAGCAGCTTTAAGCCGAAGCTTTTATACCGCGGGTACTGGCTTGTTAAAAGTATAACGGCTATAATAAAGCCTAAAAATACATTAACAAATGACAATATTACAAAAAGCACTTTAAGCCATACATTCAAATCTTTTGTAAAGAAGTCTTCCGCGCCTGCCTGAAAAATGTCTCAGCATCATCCTGCCTTCCAGAATAATAATTATAACGTTTTGAATTATTATCCGGAGCGCTGTCATCTATAATTTTAGACTCAGTTTCAACCGCCTCGCCTAATATCTCATCATTATTGGCTGAAGAAGCATATCCGCAGTAAGGACAGTTTCCTCTTTCATCAAGTTCTCTGCCGCAAAACGGGCAATAGCTCATAATTTCACCTCCGCAAAAGGTGCCGCAAAATACGTTTTACAAATAAAATTTATGAAAATATGTTATGGATAATGCTGCAATAATATATTATTTTGCTTTAAACGAACTCTTTAAAGGCACAATGCGGTTAAATACAAGAGCGTCCTCTTTTGAGTCCTTAGTATCTACACAGTAATATCCGTTGCGCATAAACTGGAACTTATCCCCGCCTTTAGTCCCTTTAACCGACGGCTCTACAAGACATTCCTTAACTACAAGGCTGTTTGGGTTCATAATCATTTCGCCGTCAGGGTCTTCAGGGTTATCAAGCATCATATAATCATAAAGCCTTGCTTCTGCCTTAACTGCCGTATCGGCGTTTACCCAGTGAAGAGTTCCCTTTACTTTCCTGCCGTCGAAACCGGAACCGCTTTTTGTTTCAGGGTCATAAGTGCAGTGGATAGCTGTAATGTTGCCGTCGCCGTCTTTGTCAATGCCCACGCATGTAACAAAATACGCACCTTTTAGCCTTACCTCTTTAAGCGGAGCCAGACGGAAGAATTTTTTAACAGGCACTTCCATAAAGTCCTCTCTTTCAATATAAATCTCCTTTGAAAACGGAACGCTTCTTGTTCCAAGAGATGGATTTTCAGGATTATTTTCTATTTCCATAAACTCAACCTGACCTTCCGGATAGTTGTCTATTATAACCTTAACCGGGTCAAGAACAGCCATAACAACATTAGCCTTTGCCTTAAGGTCATCTCTTATGCAGTAGTCAAGAAGTGAGCTGTCTACACGGCTGTTGGCTTTGCTTACACCTATTTTTTCGCAGAACGCGCGAATAGCCTCAGGCGTGTAGCCCCTTCTTCTAAGACCGGAAATTGTAGGCATGCGCGGGTCGTCCCAGCCGTCTACAAGTCCGTTTTCAACAAGGGCGCGGAGCTTTCTTTTGCTCATTACAGTATTTGTCATGCCTAAACGCGCAAATTCTATCTGCCTTGGCTTTGCTTTAAGTCCAGAGTTTGCGACTACCCAGTCATAAAGCGGTCTGTGGTCTTCAAATTCCATAGTGCATATAGAATGAGTTATTCCCTCTATAGCGTCTTCCAAAGGATGCGCAAAGTCGTACATAGGATAAATACACCACTTATCGCCTGTTCTGTGGTGCGACGCATGGGCTATACGGTATATAACCGGGTCGCGCATATTTATATTAGGCGACGCCATATCTATTTTAGCTCTTAAAGTACGGCTTCCGTCCTCAAACTCACCGTTTTTCATTCTTTCAAAAAGGTCAAGGTTTTCTTCAACTGTCCTGTCCCTGTAGGGGCTGTTTTTGCCAGGCTCGCTTAATGTGCCTCTGTACTGCCTCATTTCTTCTGCTGTAAGGTCGCATACAAAGGCTTTGCCTTCTTTAATAAGCTTAACGGCTACATCGTAAAAAGTATCAAAATAAGAAGAAGCAAAACGCACATCGCCTTCCCAGTTAAATCCAAGCCACTTAACATCTTCTTCTATTGCCTCTACATACTCATTGTCCTCTTTTGCCGGATTTGTGTCGTCAAAACGCAGGTTGCACTTGCCGCCGTAAAGCTTAGCCAGTCCAAAGTTAAGGCATATACTTTTGGCATGACCAATATGCAGGTAGCCGTTTGGCTCAGGCGGAAAACGTGTGTACAGCTTATTGAGTTTTCCCTTTAAGTCTTCCTGTATATAACTGTGAATAAAATTTCCCGTTGAGCCAAGCTCTTCGGAAACTTCCTTAATATCTTCAGACATATAAATTACCTCCAGTAAGAAATAAAAACTCTTAATACCTTATTTTACTATATACAAAAAACTACGTCAAACTCAATTATATAAGTTTATGTATTCTTTAGAAACAATAACCCTGCCTTCCAAGTCCAAAAGAGGCGTAAGCCACCTGTAACCGCAGCGGTGAAAAAATAATTTATGTCTGTTTTGACATCTATCATTATTTCATTTATTGTACCCGCGCTTTTTAAGCAGACTGTGATAAATATTCTGCCTGAGTTAAACATAATTACCGCCGCTTTACAGATTAATACATAATATTTTCTTTAAACCACTGTATAAAATCATAATCCACAATCTCAACACCGCTGTGGTTTAAATGTGCGTCATCTCTGAAATTTTCATTTGTAAGCATATTCCTTTTTTCATTTTCTATGTTGTAATCAATGTACGGCACACCGTTCTGGGCTGCCATAGCCGCTACGGCATTATGCACTAAATCATAATTTTTAATATAATCCATTGAAACATTGGCAACAGGAGCTGTAACAAATACAAGCTGTATATCCTCGTTTTTACAAAGCTCGACTATTTTTTCAATGTATTTTCTCTGAGTGGAATTTATTTCAAAATCCCTGCCGTCAAAATTCCTGAACTGGTTTGTTGTGTCGTATTCCGTTGAAATCATAAGCTGGTTAGAGTACACATATCCCTTAGAGCGGTAGTATTCTTCGCCCTGCTGAACTTCTCCCTGTTTTTTTGTTACGCCGTATTTACTTTCTATTTCCTTTTCCATCTGGCTTCCTTCATAAGCGAAATAGCTCTGCTGGTAGCGTATAGGCAGAAGGTAATACTTAACCTTGTCTGCAAGGGGAAATACGTCTTTAATATACTCGTTTTTTATATCCTCGCTTTTAAGCACTTCAAAAAACGAGTTTGCCTGCTGCAAATCAAACTTATCATCAAGCACATCCCAGTAAACTTCCATAACTACATATTCAGGGTGCTGGGTTTTTAATATCTCTTTAAGCTCGTAATAGCTCGTGTCCGGGTGCTGAAGAGGCGTGCCCATTTGGAAACTGTTTAAATTAAGACCTTTATCTATTATCTCAGGGTCAAATGTGCAGTAAGCATGGGACGAGCCTAAAAACACCATATCAAGGCTGTTTTCCTCAAGAGCGTAAAAATCATCAAACCGCTGTTTCGTAAAAGCGTTAATTACGTTTTTATCCGCTGCTGATTTATAAAGCGCGCCGAAATAATTAAACAAAGGCACAACTATAATTATAACTGCAAGTATTTTTATAATACATAAAATATTGTTTTTTCTGACCGCTTTCCTTCTGTCAGAACTGGAAGTATATGAACTCTCCTGCATTGTAGAATACCCCCGCTGTTAATATAAATAAAAATATAAACGCGTAATACAGAACTTCCGGAACAAAACCTTTTTTTCGTATATATCCGCTTATGTCGTGTCCAGCAAGACCTTCTGAAACAAAAAGCACTATAACAGCTATAAACACTACTTTAAGCTCATAAAGGCTCATTCCGAGGCTTGTTATCATTTCGTATAAATACTGGATTGTATTCCATTTTCTGAAATCCCAGAATATATGCGAGAATATATATGACGCGTCTGAAATAGAGTTTGCCCGAAAAAGTATAAAGGCAAACATTACAAATCCAAATGTTATAAAAGGCGATAATATGGCTATGGCTTTATCCGCAGGTTTACATGCGCCGTAAAGGTCTTTTATTTTTCTGTATTCCGTCCTTAATATATCCTCAGCTACCATGTAAATTCCATGAATTGCGCCCCATATAACAAATGTATACGCCGCGCCATGCCAAAGACCGCTTACAAGAAATGTAATAAAAAGGTTCCTGTACTTAATAAGCCTGCCTTTGCGGTTGCCGCCAAGTGGTATATATATATAATCCATAAACCATGTGGAAAGTGAAATATGCCATCTTCTCCAGTATTCCCTGAGGCTCTTTGAGCCGTAAGGTCTGTCAAAGTTTACCATAAGCCTGAAGCCTAAAACTTTTGCGGCGCCTCTTGCTATATCCGAATAGCCGCTGAAATCGCAGTAAATCTGTATTGTAAACATAAAAGCCGCCAATATATAATAAAGCCCGCCGTAGGACTGCGCATTATTAAATATTGTATTTACGCCAATAGCGAGTCTGTCGGCAATAACAACCTTTTTAAAAAAGCCCGTCGCCATCATTTCAAGACCTATAAGGACATTGCGCATTCTGAATTTGTTTTTTTTGTTAAACTGCTTTATAAGGTTTTTGCTTCTTTCAATAGGTCCTGCCACAAGCTGTGGAAAGAAAGTTATAAAAAGCGAGAACTTAACATAGCTTTTAGATGGTTTAAGTTCTCCTCTATAAACATCTATTGTATAAGCCGCCGCCTGGAAAGTATAAAATGAAATGCCCATAGGCAGGACAATATCCGGCGGAGTAATATATAAACCGCTGTTAAATACAGATAAAATGCCGTTTAATGTTGTGCAGGCAAAATCCATGTACTTAAATACAAAAAGCAGACCGAAATTAATCGCCATGCACAAAGCCAAATACAGTTTTTTACGCTTCGCGTTTTGCGCCGTATATACAAAATAAGCGCCTACAAAGTTTATAAAAGTAACAAAAACTATTATAACTATAAGCTTAGGGTTCCAGCACATATAAAATATATAGCTTCCTATAAGAAGCATATATATCCCCGGTTTGTACGGCAGCAAATAGTAAAGCACTACCGTAATTATAAAAAATATAATAAAATTAAGGCTGTTAAAAAGCATTTCTATTCTCCCTGAAAATTTATTAACTTGATGATACTATATAAATTGTTGTATTACAATAAAAAAAAAGGTACAATGTTAAAGGGTGATATATATGACTGCTTTAACTGTTGAAAGTATAAAAGAATTTATGCATCTGCTTTTTAAAAGCAGTGAGTTTAATAACTATCTTGTCCATAAAGCAATGGCTACAACTTTTACAACATTTGAAATATCCGGGGATTTAAACCCTGAATTTTTTGATGACGGCAACCGTCCTGAGCGTAAATACTGCACTTGGGAAGAAGTGCGGCCTTTTGTTTTTTCGGTTATAAAAGGCACAAAGCTCCCAAAAAACATGAAAATAGTACTTGCAGCGCCTTTAAACCTAACTGAAAGCCTCAGCAGCAACGCTTCAGTCCTTTTTATGAACATTATTTATGAAAAAGGCGTTTTAATGGTAATTACAGGCTCGTCTGTCAAAAATTTCACTCTTGATAAAAGCCATGAATTTATATGGGACGAATATGTTGAAGACTTAATTAAAAGCAGCGGCATAACAATTAAACAGCCGGAATAAAAACTGCGTTAAAGCCCCAAAACATATTTAACGCGGTTTTATTGCCTTTTACTGCAAAGGCTTATGCATTTTTCAAGCCAGTGGCATTGAGCTTTTTCCCTCGCCACGGCGCCTAAAAACACCATGTATGTGCAGAACATTTCTTCATCTTCCGGTGGGGAAGGCTCAAATTTTTTTGATATTTCCCCTAATTCTTTAAGCCTTTCCTTATGCTGTTTAAGCATATCATTTAAAAGGCTTAACCTCTCTTTACGGTCAATGCATCCTGAAAAATACAGCTGAAGCCGAAATTCATCTTTCGGCATTGTTTTTATTTTCTGACGCCTGTTTACCCATTTTATAAACTCATCTTTTCCACTTTTGGTAATTGAATATACTTTCTTTTCAAGCACGCTGCCTGAAATTTCTATTTTATATTCTACAAGTCCGGTTTCGGTTAATGCCCTAAGCTCCGGATAAATCTGGCTGTGTTTAGCGTTCCAAAATTCAAAAAGCGTCGTTTCAAACTCTTTTGTAAGCTCATATCCTGTCATGCTCTTTTTATTTAAAAGTCCCAGTATGGCGTACTTTAATGTTCCCATTATGTTCAACTCCCATTAAAGGCATATCGTTTTTTACGGGTAAAGTATAGCATAAACTTATTTTTTTAGCCATACAAAAGGCTGTTAATAATTATTAAATTCTTTTAAATCATTGTATTACCGCGCCGGGTTTATATGTATTATCAAACATGTAAATATTGACATGTTTTTGTTTTAGTGATAGCATATTTAATGCAGTTTTAATTTAAGCAGCATATTTTGAAAGGAGTACAGTTAAAATGGAAAAAGCAAAACGCTATGTAATTTTCATTATCGGTCTGTTTATTAACTCTCTTGGCGTAAGCCTTATTACAAAAGCTGATTTAGGCACATCGCCTATTTCGTCAATACCCTATGTTTTAAGCCTTAATTTTCCTTTAACATTAGGTCAGTTTACAGTCATATTTTCTATTTTGTTAATACTTCTGCAGCTTATAATACTTGGGAAAAATTTTAAGGCAGAGCATGTGCTCCAAATACCGGTATCATTTGCCTTTGGTTATTTTATAGACTTATGCATGTCCATTTTAAGCTTTGTAAACCCTGAGTTTTATGCTTCTAAAATTATATACCTTGTAATAGGCTGTATAATTTTGGGCATGGGGGTTTATACAGAAGTTCTGGCAAATGTTGTTATGCTTCCAGGCGAATCTTTTGTAAGGGCTGTGGTTTTCCGTATTAAGTCAGAGTTTGGAATATCAAAAGTTGCATTTGATGTTTCCCTTGCAGTTATTGCCGGCATTATATCAATTATTTTATCAAGCTCATTATCAGGCGTAAGGGAAGGCACAATAATAGCCGCCATACTTGTAGGCTTTATAGTAAGAATAATGAGCAAGCACTGTGTATTTATAAAAAACATACTTTTTGCAGCGCCGTAATAAAAGGCGCTTTTTTGTTTTATTATTAACTGTTAAGTAAAGGGATTTTTTTATTTCTTTTTTCTTGTCAGCACTCTTTTTATGTGAGTGCTAATTTTTTCTTGACTTTTATGCGCTTAGTGATAAAATATCAGTAATAAGACTGAAATATATGCAGGAGGTAATAAATATGGCTCAGGAAAAAGGCAATTTATCAATTAACAGTGAAAACTTTTTACCTATTATAAAAAAATGGCTTTATACAGACAAAGATATATTTGTAAGGGAGCTTGTTTCAAACGGCTGCGACGCCGTTACAAAGTTTAAAAAACTCGTTTCAATGGGTGAAGCCGAAGCAGACGAAAACGAGAAATACGCTATTAATGTAGATGTAAACCAGAAAGAAAAGACCATTACCGTTTCCGATAACGGCATAGGCATGACAGCTGACGAGATTAAAAAATACATCAACCAGATAGCTTTTTCAGGCGCCAGCGACTTTATGGCTAAATACAGCGAAAAAACTTCAGAAGAAAACGACATTATAGGTCATTTCGGTCTTGGTTTTTATTCGGCTTTTATGGTAGCGGACAAAGTTGTAATTGATACCCTTTCTTACCTGCCTGGGGCTGAAAGCGCAAAATGGATTTCAGACGGCGGCATTGACTATGAAATTACAGACGGCACAAGGCAGACAAGAGGCACAACAATAACCCTTTATATAGGTGAAGACGGCAAAGAATTTCTTGACTATTCACTTATGTATAAGACATTAAGAAAATACTGCTCATTTATGCCTGTTGAAATTTTCTTTAATTTTGAAAGAGAAAAAACCGAGGAAGAGATAAAAGCCGAAGCCGAGGAAATGGCTAAAAAAGCCGCTGAAAATGCTGACGAAACAAAAGCAGAATCTGCTGAAAAAGAGGAAGAAAAAGAAGAAAAACCGCTTCCTATTAACGATACAACACCTCTTTGGCTTAAAAATCCAAAAGATTTGACAGACGATGACTATAAGGAGTTTTATCATAAAGTATTCAGCGATATGTCCGACCCTCTTTTCTGGATACATCTTAACATGGACTACCCGTTTAACCTTAAAGGCATACTCTACTTCCCTAAGCTTTTAAGTGATGTAGATGTTTTAGAGGGCGAAATTAAGCTTTATTCAAATCAGGTTTATATTGCCGACAACATAAAAGAGATTGTTCCGGAATTCCTTCTTTTATTAAAAGGCGTTATGGACTGCCCGGATTTGCCCCTTAATGTTTCAAGAAGCGCGCTTCAAAATGACGGCTACGCTTCTAAAATGAGCAATTATATTGCTAAAAAAGTGGCTGACAAGCTTAACAGCATATTCAAAAACGACCGTGAAAGCTATGAAAAGTTCTGGGACGATATCAGCCTTTTCATTAAATACGGCTGCATGAAAGAAGAAAAATTCTATGACAAAATCAAAGACTCACTTATATATAAAACAACAAACGGCGTTTACAAAACACTTGAACAGTACCTTGAAGACAATAAGGACAAGCACGAAAACAAAGTATTTTATGTAACTGACGAAAAAGAGCAGATACAGTATATAAACATGTTCAAAGAGCAGAAAATGGAAGCCCTTATACTTTCATCACGCATAGACCTTAACTTTATTTCTTTCCTTGAATATAAGTTAAACGGCAAACCTGTATTTGAAAGAATTGACTCAGATATCGCTGATACTTTAAAAGACGACGGAGCAAAAGAGGACAAAACTCTTTCAGAAGAAATGCAGAACCTTTTCAGAGGAACACTTGACAACAAAGACCTTACAGTTAAAGCCGAAGGCTTAAAAACACCTGATGTTGCCGGCATGATGCTTATCAGCGAGCGCTCCCGCCGCATGCTTGATATGATGGAAGCGTACAAAGGGCAGCCGGAGCTTCTTAAAATGTTCGGCGATGTTAAACCGGAATACACACTTGTGCTTAACACAAACAACAGCCTTGTTAAAAAGCTTATGGAAATTAAAGCTGTTCCGGAAAAGAAAGAATATTCAGACCTTGTCTGCCAGCAGATTTACGACCTTGCCATGATGGGGCAGAAAGCGCTTTCACCAGAAGAAACAGCTAAATTTATAGAGCGCAGCAATAAAATAATGGAAAAAATGCTTGAAAAATAATAAATAATGCATTAATTCACCGCTTTGGCAGCTAAAATCCAAAGCGGTGTTTTTTTGTTATGTCATTTTAAATTAATATGCGTAATATTATAAAATAAACGGATATTATTAAGGTGATTAAATTGATTACACAAGCAGCAGTGCGTTTAAGGAACAAAACCGCGTTCCTCTTCTGCCGGCAGAACGCAATTTATATTTCATACGCGTTAAACAACGCCCCTTCTGAGCCAATGGTAATGCAGGGCGATGTTTATCCGGGTTTTAATATATGCCCCGAAAAAGACGGGTACCTGATATTTTTCAGGCAGACAAACGGAAACGGAAGTGTTATACGCCTTACCGACGGCGGAATATCCCGTCCTGTACTTGACAAAACAATACTAAGCGTATCAACCGGCAGTATATTTATATTTAATTCCGGCAAAAACACAATACTTTATTCCTCTTCCGACGGATATATACACTCCCTTACAGGCAGGAAACCAGTTTTGGCTATGGGTAATGCGGCTTATCTTAAAACTATGTTTTTAGGTCAAAAGAGCTATATATTATACGAAAAAAACGGTGTTTTATATATTTACTCTGTTGAAAACGGGGCTTCCTATGAGCTGTATAAAAACGCCGAAAATCTATCGGACTTTTCATTCTGCCAAACAGGCAGGACTCTCCATGCAGTGCTTCTTGTAAAAAACGGTGTCTCTTATGAGGTTTTATACCAAGCCATATCGCCTGACAGCGCAAGCGGGTCAAACGCCATTATAAAAACTTCATCGGCACAGAATGTATTTGTTTTTCCTTATAACGGCGGCGCCCGTGTATTTGTATCCGGCGATAAGGGAAAAGTTTTTTACAGAACGACTGAAAGCGGTAAAATAAGCTTTACATCTCTTGAAAGCATTGAGCTGAAAAGCGCAGCTAAAATGCGGTATTTTATGCCTTATAATTCTTCCGACGCGTTTTCCGACGCTTTATGTTTAAATGACGGCACAATTATAATGCCTTCAGCGCCTAAAGATGAGATTAAAAACAGGACTCAAAAACAGGTGAGGAACACGGAAGAATTTTATAAAAAATCAATGGCTGAAAAAGACCGCATAATTTCACAGCTCAGCCAAAGGCTTAATCAGCTGCAAATCTCCTCCAGAGAGACAATAGCCGATTTGAGAGAAAGTCTTAAAATCCAGCAGGAACAAAATTCCAATCTTTTAAACAGTCTGTCCAAAGAAGAGTATAGTCAGGAATTACCGCAAATACAGCAGCAAGCCCCTCAGGAAGCGCACCATGAAAACTCAAACCTGCCTTCTGTATATTTATCAGATACACAAAAAGGCGCACAAACCGATTAACAGAAAATAAACCGGCATTTTAAGCTTATAGAGCCAAAATGCCGGTTTTATAAAACAAAAAAACAGGCGCTTTTATTAAGCGCCCTGACATAAAGCCACATATAACGGCGCCGCAGACCGTTTTTTAAGTTTTTTGGTCTGCGGCTGATGGAAATTACATCTTATAAAAATTCATTATGTCTTTTAATTACGCCTCGCACATATTGCAGCCGCAGTTGTTGTTTGAGTTATTGTTTGAGCAGCAGCAAAGAAGAAGAATAAGTATTATAACCCATGAGCAGTCATTGTCTGTATTAGCTCCGCCAACATTTCCGCATCCGCAGCCGCAGCCTCCTAAAAGAGCAATAAGAATAATTACCCATAAAAAGTTATTTCCTCCAAAACCGTTCATGCTTCATTTCCTCCATTTTTTATCTTTTACAAAACTAAGTATATGCGCCCAGCCTGTACCCTTTTACTTTTATTTTTAAAAAAATCAAATAAAAAATTATTTAAGTTAGTACACGCTTTCACCAAAAATATTCAGCTCCATAAAATGATATAGACAACATAACATTTGGAGCACCTTAAATGGACAGAGCAAGAAACATTATACACTCTTATCCCCCGCAGGGCATAACAGGCAGGGGAATAGGCATTGCTGTTCTTGATACAGGCATAAGCCCCTTAGAGGACTTTACTTACCCTCAAAACCGAATTGTAGCCTTTAAGGACTTTGTAAACGAAATAGCAACTCCATACGATGATAACGGTCACGGCACTCATGTGAAGTGCTAAAAAAGCGAAAACTTTTTTCTAACTTTTTCTAACTTTTTCTAACTAAAACTTCCAGTGTACGATAATATCCTGCTCTTTTTTCTCATTTTTTTCACCTACTTCAACATATTCTATAAAATCATAAACAAGCTCGTTTGTTAATTCCGTAAATGATGTGTATTTTTTTATAAGCTCTCTGCCTTTACTTAACGAGTTTCCGTTTACACTGAGCACATTTAGCTTATTTTCCAAAATTTCAATGCTGCTGTTTAAGTCTTTGATTTTCTTGTTATAGTCATCTTTTAATTCCAGAAACAATGTTTCATCTAATTCTCCTGAATATTTATCCATATAGCAGTTTTTTAATGCTGTATTAAGCTTTTCTTTTTCTGAATACAGTTTTTTCAAAGTATTTTCAGCTTTACTCATTGGATTTTCTTCATTTTTTATTACCTGTGACTGAATATTCTCAAAATCATTTTCATTATTTAAAATATCGTCTATATGCTCCTGCAAAGCCTCCAAAATTCTGCTTTCCAAAGCTGCATACTTTATGTTGTGGTTGGTACATTCTTTTGAAGCTGTTTTGCTTGCAAGGCGGCATCTTAAATAATTGTCATTTGTGCCTTTTCTACCGCTTCTTACCATAGTTGAACCGCAGTCCTTACATTTAACTATGCCTGATAAAGGATAAAATTTATTGGTTATGTCAGCATTTTTGGAATGTTTTCTTCTAAGCTTTAATATTTCTTGAGTTTTATAAAATTCTTCTTTAGATATAATAGGCTCATGGTTATCTTTAATAACTATCCATTCCTCTTTTGGCGCAATAACTATTTTTTTGCTTTTGTAGCTTACCTTTTTTTCTCTGCCTTGAATAAGGGTTCCAATGTATATTTCATTTGTTAATATACGTTTTATTGTCGTTGTTCCCCATAACAGGTGTTTAGCGCCGTATTTTTTTGAATTTGGTGTATTAAAATTAAGTCCTTTGCTTTCTTTGTAGGCAGTAGGTGTTAAAATACCTTCTTCCTGCAATTTATAGCATATATTCTGTGCTCCATATCCTTCAATACAGTATCTGAATATTTTTCTTACAACTTCTGCTGCTTCCTCGTCAATAACAAGCTTGTGCCTGTCATTTTCGTCTTTTTTGTATCCATAAGCAGCAAAAGCACCTAAATACTGTCCCTGACGCATTTTGCTTCTGAAAACACTTTTTATGTTTTCGGATAAATCCTCAACATACCATTCATTTATTAAAGCATTTATCTGAAGTGCTTTTTTATTTCCCTTTATGTTTGTATCAATATGGTCAACAACACCTATAAACCTTATGCCTAATAAAGGGAATATTCTGTTTATGTACTTTTCAGAAACTTCCATATCCCTTGTAAATCTTGATTGTGATTTGCATATAACTATATTAAATTTTTTCAGCTTGGCATCTTCAATTAAGCGGTTAAACTCTGGTCTTTCGCTGTCTGTTCCAGAATAATCCTCATCAGAATATACTTCACCAACTATAAATCCTCGTTTTATGGCTTCTTCTGTAAGGAGCAGCCTTTGGTTTTTAATACTCTCGCTGTCATCTCCTTTGTCTATTTTATCAATATCTTCTTTTGATAGTCTTAAATACAGAGCTGCTACATTGGGCTTATCAAAATCATAAGACACTAATCCGTTATTTAAAACATTCATTAAAATTCCTCCTTAAAAATTAAGAAGGCAAACAAGTTTTTCATAAAAGAATTATACAAAAAATACAATTTCTTTTCAAAAAACCAGTTGCCTTCATTTTAAGCCATTTGTTTTTTAATATAACGAATAAGTATCTCTTTAAATTTTTCTCTGTTTTTTTCATTATTTGATATATAAACATTTTTCAGATTGAGCTTTAGCATTTCATCACTCTTTTCTGCTTTTTTATTATATATATTGTTAAACAGCC
>CALWRF010000005.1 GCA_944383885.1 uncultured Clostridia bacterium
AAGGATTAAAGGTGAAAGTGTTGGTGGGTACGACGTTATATACGTGGTTGTTGAAGAAGGCGCGGTGTTCTGTGTGCCTGACAAAGACACTGTTTGCAGCGGTGTTGTTATATATGTTGAAGACACAAGAAAAGCCCTTCTTGATTTGGCGTCTTTTTACAGGGGATTATTTGATATTAAAGTCTGCGCCGTAACAGGCAGTGTAGGCAAAACAACAACAAAAGACATGATTGCCTCTGTTTTAAGCCAAAAGTATAACACACTTAAAACACAAGGAAATTTTAATAACGATATAGGTCTTCCTCTTACTGTTTTTAATCTTGAAGAAGAACATCAGGCGGCGGTTTTTGAAATGGGCATGAATAATTTTGGCGAAATAAGCCGTTTAACGGCGGTTGGCAGACCTGATGTTGCTGTTATTACAAATGTCGGTGTTTCTCATATTGAAAATTTAGGCAGCCGTGAGGGAATACTTAAAGCCAAGTGCGAAATATTTGAGTCCATGGACAAAAACGGCATTGCCGTATTAAACGGCGATAATGATATGCTCTCTACCCTTAAAGGCAAAGAAAAGCTTAAAACAATCTGGTTCGGCATTGAAGATAAAAGCGGTTTTTACGCGGATAACATTATGGAAAAGGGCATTGACGGTGTATCATGCTCTATCCATTACAAAGAAAAGAGCGTTGACGTTAATATTTCTGTTCCGGGAAAGCACATGGTGCTTAACGCGCTTGCAGCCGCGGCTGTAGGATACTGTTTTGGTTTAAGTATGGAAGAAATAAAAAAAGGCATTGAAGGCTTTGCGCCTACAGGCATGAGAATGGAAATTAAAAAAATGCCTTGCGGCGTTACTCTTATAAACGACTCATATAATGCAAACCCGGTTTCAACAAAGGCGGCTGTTGACGTTCTATCGAAAAGCGAAGGCGTTAAAACTGCTGTTTTGGGGGACATGCTGGAGCTTGGCGCATTTGCGGAAAAGCTGCATTTTGAAACAGGTGAGTACGCGGCGCAAAAAGGAATAGACAATATAATCTGCATAGGCGAAATTTCCCAAAATATGTATAAAGGCGCCCTTTCTGTTAAAAAAGAGGGAGTTAAGTATTTTAAATCGCTTGATGAATTTTTTGATAATGGTTTTAATGATTTACTTATAAACGAAAGTACAATGCTTATTAAGGCATCGCACTCAATGGCTTTTGAAAAAATTGCTGAAAGACTGCAAGGGGTGAAATAAAATGGAATTAATGAGATATTCCATATATGCTGTTATAATTTCTTTTATTGTTGGGGTTATACTATGCCCGGCGCTTATACCGGTGCTTCACAGACTTAAATACGGTCAGACAGAAAGGGCAGACGGACCGCAGAGCCATCTAAAAAAAAGCGGCACGCCTACAATGGGCGGTATTGCCATACTTGGAGCGCTTTTAATATCAAGCATGTTTTTTGTCCGCAATAATAACGACGGACTTGTAGTGCTTGTTGTAACTGTTGCATTTGGGATAATAGGCTTTATAGACGACTACATTAAAGTAGTTAAAAAGCGCTCTTTAGGTCTTAGGGCATACCAGAAGATAGTGCTTCAGTTTATTGTTTTTATATTCTTTGCTTACTACATGTATAAAACAAATGTAGGCACAAAAATATATATTCCGTTTACAGACGGATATATGCTTGATTTAAAAATTATTTACTGGCCGTTTATGTTTTTTGTGCTTTTGGGCACGGTAAACGGTGTAAATCTTACTGACGGTCTTGACGGTCTTGCCGGTGGTGTTACAATGATTGTAGCGGCGTTTTTTCTTGTGGAAGCATGGGCAATGTCAAACGGAATATCAATGATTTCAGGCGCGGTAATAGGAAGCCTTTTCGCATTTCTTATATTTAACGCTTATCCGGCTAAAGTATTTATGGGCGATACAGGCTCTCTTGCCTTAGGCGGCTTTGTAGCGGCTTCCGCACTGCTTTTAAAAATGCCTGTTTTTATTATTTTAGTAGGATTTATATATCTGTGCGAGTCGATTTCGGTAATAATACAGGTGCTTTATTTTAAGGCTACAGGCGGAAAGAGATTTTTCAAAATGGCGCCTATACATCACCATTTTGAACTTTGCGGCTGGAGCGAAACAAAAATAGTATTTGTGTTCTATATAATTACGGCACTTATGTGCCTTATAGCTTTTTTGGGAAGCTCATTTATATTCGTTTAATATGGAAGGAAGTATTGTGACATGGAATTTAAAGGCAGGAAAGCTCTTGTGTGCGGTATGGCAAAAAGCGGTATTTCAGCTGCGGAACTTTTAAAAAAACTTGGCTGTTCTGTTACGTTGCAGGACTTGAAAAAAGAGGAAGAAATGGGTGATGTTTCTGATTTAAAAAATCAGGGCATAGAGCTTTATCTTGGCAGCAATCCTGATGATATAGTTGCTGGTTTTGATTTTGTTGTTTTAAGCCCGGGCATACCTTGTGATTTACCTTTTATATATAAGGCGAGGGAGGCAAATATACCTGTAATAAGCGAAGTTGAGCTTTCATACAGGCTTACCCCATGCCCTATAGCCGCCATAACCGGCACAAACGGCAAGACTACAACTACAACTCTTGCAGGTGAAATGTTTAAAACTCAGTATAAAAACTGTGCGGTTGTAGGAAATATAGGCGTGCCTTATTCATCTGAGGTTGGGCGCTTAACAAAAGACGACTATGTAGTAGCCGAAATAAGCAGCTTCCAGTTGGAAACAGCTGTTGAATTCCACCCGCATATAAGCGCTGTTTTAAACATAACTCCGGACCATTTAAACAGGCATAAAACACTCGAAAACTACATAAGAATGAAAGAAAGAGTATTTGCCAAACAAAATGAAAAAGACTTTTGCGTGCTTAATTATGAAGATGAAACAACAAGAAAAATGGCTGAAAAAACAAAGGCAAAAGTTGTATTCTTTTCAAGCAAAAGGCGTGTTGAAGACGGAATTTTCCTAAAGGGAAAAGATATTATAATAAACCGGGACGGCAAAGACACAAAACTAATATCAACAGATGATTTAAAGATACTTGGTATACACAATTACGAAAATGTAATGGCTTCTTCGGCAATAGCCCTATGCGGTGGAATAAGCGTTGAAAACATTGTAAATGTGCTTAAAAATTTTGCCGGGGTAGAGCACAGGATAGAGTTTGTTAAAACAGTAAATGGTGTTGATTATTACAATGACTCGAAAGGCACTAATACCGACGCGGCTATAAGAGGCGTTATGGCTATGGTTAAGCCTTGCGTGCTTATAGGCGGCGGATATGACAAAGGCTCGGAATATGACGACTGGGTTGAAAAGTTTGAAGGCAGAGTTAAAAAGCTTGTATTAATAGGCGTAACTGCAAAAAAAATAGCCCAGTGCTGTGATAAACATAATTTTAAGGATTACTGCTTTGCTGACAGCCTTGAGCAGGCAGTAGATATATGCCAAAAAACAGCCAAAAGCGGTGACTGTGTCCTTCTTTCGCCTGCATGTGCAAGCTGGGATATGTTTAAAAGCTATGAGCAGCGTGGCGAGATATTTAAGGACTTGGTTAATAAAATTAAGTAATTTTCAGCATATATAAGTTTTTAATGGAGGAAATATGGCTTGAGAACAGGAAATTTAAGAAATTCAAGTTCAGTCAGAAGGCATAACGAATATGGAATAAAACGAAAGAAAAGGAACCAGGCTTTTGATATTACGCTTCTTTTTGTTATTATTCTTCTGCTTCTTTTTGGTCTTGTAATGGTATTCAGCTCAAGCTATTACTACACACTGACAAGGGCAAAGTTTAATAACGATATGTATTATTTTGTTAAGCGTCAGGCGGTATGGACTGTTTTAGGCGTAATAGCAATGACTTTTTTTATTAACTTCCCGTATAAGTTTTTAAGGCGGTTTACACTGCCGCTTTACATATTTACAAATTTATGCCTTATACTGGTGCTTATAGTTGGTCAGGACATTAACGGTTCTAAAAGATGGCTTGGTGTAGGACCTATAGGTTTTCAGCCTTCGGAAGTGGCAAAAATAGCCGTTATTATGTTTTTGTCCCATTATATAGTAACACATAAAGGCATATTAAATACTACAAAAGGCTTTATACGCTGCTGTATCGTTTTAATAGTGCCGGTTGTGCTTGTTGCAATTGAAAACCTTAGTACAGCTATAGTTATAGCCGGCATAGGCATGGCTATACTTTTTGTGGCAAGCCCTAAAATATGGTACTTTATACTTGCCGGTATTTTGGCTGTTTTAGGCGGTACGGTAGCCATTATGCTTCCGCAGTTTTCTTACAGGTTTGAACGTGTTAAGTACTGGCTTAATCCTTTTTTGGACCCTGATGACAAAGGCTATCAGATAATACAGTCCCTTTACGCGGTTGCTTCCGGAGGGCTTTTCGGCTTAGGTCTTGGTCAAAGCCGGCAAAAGACGTATGTTCCGGAGCCGTATAATGATATTATATTCGCTATTATTTGTGAGGAACTGGGCATGGTAGGCGCTGCCATAGTAATTATACTTTTTGTGGTGCTTATCTGGCGCGGAATAAAAATAGCCATGAACTCGGACGACCTTTACGGCTGCCTTGTAGCTGTAGGCATAGTAGCTCTTATAGGCATACAGGTTATAATAAATATAGCTGTTGCCACAAATTCTATGCCTAATACAGGTATGGCTCTGCCATTTATAAGTTACGGCGGTTCGGGTCTTTTATTTACGCTTTCAGCTATGGGTATTTTACTTAATATTTCAAAATACCAAAGAAACAGAAGATAAAAAGACCTTGACAAAAATTATTTTTTTTTATAGTATTATATAAATTTACAAATATACGGCAAAAGCTTCGATTAAGAGGAGTAAGCGGAATAACCATTAAGAGAGAAAAATCCGTGGCTGAGAGATTTTTTATGAGTAAACCGCTGAAGGTAGCTTATGAGCTCCCGTTGTGAAATACAAGTAGCTTCGGGCGTTGCAGTTACGTTACAGCTGATAGAGTGTCTGTTATATACAGAAATTAAGGTGGTACCGCGGGTTTTCGTCCTTACGCTGATTTATGTTGGCATAGGCGGAAACCCTTTTTTATTTGCTTTAAAAAAGAATGTGTTTATTTAAAATAAAATACCGTTATTGGTATTTGTATTTTGTCAGGAGGTTAAGCTTTTATGATTAAAGAACTTGCTAAAGTTTACGACCCGTCTGTGGTTGAAGAACGTCTCTACAACAAGTGGCTTGAAAAAAAATATTTCCATGCAGAAGTTGATAAAACAAAAAAACCATATTCTATTGTAATGCCGCCGCCTAATATAACAGGACAGCTTCACATGGGTCACGCTTTGGATAATACTATTCAGGATATACTTATAAGATGGAAAAGAATGTCAGGCTACAACACTCTTTGGGTTCCGGGCATAGACCACGCCAGTATTTCTACTGAAGTAAAGGTAGTGGCTCAAATGGCTAAAGAAGGTCTTAAAAAAGAAGACATTGGCCGTGAAAAATTCCTTGAAAGATGCTGGGCGTGGAAAGAACAGTACGGAAACATTATTCTTAACCAGCTAAGAAAGCTTGGCTCCAGCTGCGACTGGGACAGAGTACGCTTTACAATGGATAAAGGCTGTTCCGACGCCGTACTTGAAACATTTACACGTCTTTATAACAAAGGATATATTTATAAAGGCGAAAAGCTTATTAACTGGTGCCCTAAGTGTATGACAACAATTTCCGACGCTGAGGTTAACCACGAGGACAAAGAAGGGCATTTCTGGCACATTAAATATCCTATTGCAGGTGAAGAAGGCAGATTTGTAGAGCTTGCTACAACAAGACCTGAAACAATGCTTGGCGATACTGCCGTGGCTGTTCACCCTGATGATGAAAGGTATAAAGATTTAGTAGGCAAATACGCCATTTTGCCTATAGTTAATAAAGAAATACCTATCATAGCCGACAGCTATGTAGACCGTGATTTTGGTACAGGCGTTGTTAAAATTACACCGGCGCATGACCCTAATGACTTTGAGGTTGGTGTAAGGCACAACCTTCCTCGGGTAAATGTAATGAATGATGACGGCACAATGAATGAAAATGCCGGTAAATATCAGGGTCTTGACAGATATGAAGCAAGGAAACAGATTGTAAAGCAGCTTGAGGACGAGGGTCTTCTTGTAAAGGTTGAAAATATTACTCATGCTGTAGGCGTTCATGAAAGATGTGGGACAGTTGTTGAGCCGCTTATTAAAAAGCAGTGGTTTGTAAAAATGGACGAGCTTGCAAAGCCTGCCATTGAGTGTTTTGAAAAAGGCGAGTTAAGATTTATACCTGACAGGTTCGGCAAAATTTATCTCCACTGGCTTAATAATATACATGACTGGTGTATTTCAAGGCAGCTTTGGTGGGGTCACAGGATACCGGCTTATTACTGCGATAAATGCGGTGAGGTTGTAGTTTCAAAGGCTGTGCCGGATAAATGCCCTAAATGCGGATGCACAAGTTTTAAACAGGACGAGGATACGCTTGATACATGGTTCTCATCTGCTTTATGGCCGTTTTCAACTTTAGGCTGGCCTGAAAAGACAGCAGAACTGGAGCAGTTTTACCCAACAAGCACAATGGTTACAGGCTATGACATAATTTTCTTCTGGGTTATAAGAATGGTATTTTCCGGTCTTGAACAAATGGGCGAGGTTCCTTTTAAAGATGTATACATTCATGGTCTTATAAGAGATGAACAGGGAAGAAAGTTTTCTAAATCCCTTGGAAACGGTATTGACCCTCTTGAGGTAATAAAAAAATACGGCGCCGACCCATTAAGGTTAATGCTTATAACAGGCAATTCAGCCGGAAATGACATGCGTTTCTTCTATGAAAGACTTGAAAACAGCCGCAATTTCTTAAATAAGCTTTGGAACGCGTCAAGATTTATACTCATGAACCTTGATGAAGAGGAAAGCGATTCTTTAATTATGCTCACTCCTGCTGATAAGTGGATTATTTCAAAAGTAAATACACTTGCTAAAGAAGTTGAGGAGAACCTTGAAAACTATGACCTTGGTCTTGCGGCAGATAAAATAGAGGATTTCCTTTGGGACGAGTACTGCGACTGGTATATTGAAATGGTTAAGCCGCGTCTTTACAACAAAGACGACAAGACACGCAAGGCTGCTCTTTGGACACTTAAAGAAGTGCTTATAAATGCCCTTAAACTCCTCCATCCGTTTATGCCGTTTATAACAGAGGAGCTTTTTACAAACCTTCAAAGCAAGGAAGAAACAATAATGCTTTCCAAATGGCCTGAGTACCGTGAGGAATGGAACTTTAAAGACGAGGAAAAAGAAATTGACGAGATTAAAGAGGCTGTCAGGGCTATAAGAAATGTCCGCGCTGAGATGAATGTTGTGCCTTCTAAGAAAACTAAGGTTTATGTTGTTTCCGATGACGAATATGTAAGAATGGTATTTAAAAGAAGCGAAGTATTCTTTAAAACACTTGCTTATGCCAGCGAAGTTTATGTTCAGGAAGACAAAAACGGCATAGGCGACGACGCTGTTTCATGCGTAATTCATAACGCTACTATTTATATGCCTTTTGCTGAGTTAGTTGATGTAGCTAAAGAGCTTGAAAGACTAAACGGCGAAAAAGCTAAAATGCTTAAAGAAATAGAGCGTGTTGAAAAGAAACTTTCAAACAAAAGCTTTGTAGATAAAGCGCCTCAGAAAGTAGTAGATGAGGAAAGGGCTAAAGGAGAAAAATACAAAGACATGTTAAAACAAATTGAGGAAAGAATTTCACAAATGTCGAAATAAATAAAAATATTTTATTTTTTAGCCAATATTATTAAATAAAGAGCGTGGAGTTATTTTATTAAATAAATCCATGCTCTTTTTGTTTTATTTATACTTTGATTTAATTAAAACGGTAATAAAATAATATAAAACCGCATTTATAATATTTAAGAATTAAAAACTTAAAATAAATTTAATTTTGTGACTTTTGCCACAGTTTTATTTTGATTTAAGGATATAATAATAATCAAGAAACATAAATATATATAAGTTGATTAGTGAAAGGAGAATAAATATGTCAGTATTAAATGTTACAAATACAAATTTCAATAATATATTAAGTTCTGATAAACCGGTATTAGTTGAGTTTTCAGCTCCATGGTGCGTATACTGCCGCAGACTTGAGCCTGCTGTTGAGCGTACATCAGAAAAAATGGCAGACAAAATAACAGTTGCTCAGGTTAATATTGATGACATGCCTGAGATTGCCGCAAAATACGGCATTGACACAATTCCTTCACTTATGTTATTTAAAAACGGAACTCATGGCGAAAAATTAGTTGGACCGCCTTCACAGAGTGCAGTTGAGGATTGGATTAACAGGCAGCTTTAATTTTTCAGCCTGAAAAGAAATGGAGGTCTGCCAAATGGAGAATAAAAAATATGGCGCTGTGGTAATAGGCGGCGGTCCGGCAGGTTATACGGCTGCTATGTACTGTGCCAGAGCTGGGATAGACACACTTGTGCTTGAAATGCTTTCTCCCGGCGGCCAAATGGCTACAACAAGCAATGTAGAAAATTATCCGGGGTTTGAAAATGGCATAGACGGCTTTGAATTAGGTGAAAAAATGCAGAAAAACGCCGAAAAGTTCGGGGCGCAAACGGAGTATGCCGAAGTTATATCATTGGATATTGATTCTGCACCAAAAGTAATTACTACTACAGAAGGCGATATACTGTCTGATACGGTTATAATAGCTACAGGGGCAAACCCGCGCAAGCTTGGTTTGGAAGGGGAAGAAAGCCTTGTAGGAAAAGGCGTTGCTTACTGTGCTTACTGCGACGGAATGTATTATAAAGATAAAACAGTGGCTGTAATAGGCGGCGGAGATTCGGCAGCAGAAGACGCGCTGTATCTTTCCAAAATATGCAAAAAGGTTTACCTTGTTCACAGAAGAAATGAGCTTAGAGCTGTTAAGAGCTATGTAAAAAGCTTGAACAATACTGAAAATATAGAACTGGTATTAAACGCTAAGCCTTCAAAGCTGATTTATGACAGCAGATTAAATGCTGTTGAACTTGAAGATACATCAGACGGGCATAAATTTACATTGGAAGTTGACGCTGTTTTTGCAGCTGTAGGCAGAATACCTAATACAGACCTTGTAAAAGGCAAAATTGAAACGGACAGCAGCGGCTATATTATAGCTGATGAAACAGGCAGGACAAATGTACCTGGAGTTTTTGCAGTAGGCGATGTAAGAACAAAGCATTTAAGGCAGATTATAACTGCCGCGTCAGACGGAGCCAATGCTTCAAAATTTGTTCAGGAGTATATAGACTCAATTAAAGAGTAAAAAAATAAAAGTTTTCCTTTTTTTACAGCTATATATTGCGCTAACGCACAATATATAGCTGTTTATTTTTTATGGAAACTTTTTAGCTTTGATTTTTTATAATTAAAGTTTATAGTTTAAAATACTGCTTACAACGTTAAAGCCTAATTTTTTATATACCGGCTCACCAAAAACCGACGCCTGAAGGCTTAAAATATCGCAGCCGAGATTTTTGGATTCGTTTATTATGTGCTTAATTAAAGCTGTTGCATATCCATTGCTGCGGTACTCTGTTAAAGTCGCAACTTCATGTATTCCGCCGTTTGTGCCGCACACATTTAAAAGAGCTGTTGATACTATTTTACCGTTTTTTCTGTAGCCGTAAAAACAGCATTTTTTATCGTTTATAAACAAATTAAATGCCGGTGATGTGTCTGTTTTGCCAAAGCCGTTTTCACAGGCTGCAATCCATTCAGGCAGGGTCTTTTTTGTAATGCGCTCAATATTTTTGTCAGTTTCGTAATCCGGGGCATCTTTTAAATCGTAAAGCATGCCTTTTTGCGGCTTAACAACTGTAAAACCTGCTTTTTTTAAGTCATCATCAAAGCCTTTATATACATCTTCCTCGGCTAAGCTGAGATATTTAGGGCTGGCAGGCTCTGCGCATAGCGTTTTAATACGTTCAAGCATTTTTTCGTTTTTAGACGGCATTTTGTTTATATTTAATCTGCTGTACCATGACAGGTAAGTGAAATTCCGGTAAAAACAAAAATACTCATTTTCCTCATATTCGCGGTTTTTTATTATGCTTGCCTTTTTTGATAAGTCAATTAAGCTTTCAAAAGCTAAAAATGAAGGCGTCTTATCCATTAATATTTCCCCCTTACATTAATTTCAGTCTTTAGGCGGTACTATTTCTATCCAGTATCCGTCTGGATCGCCTATAAAATAAATTCCCATTTCAGGATTTTCAAATATAATGCATCCCATTTCTTTGTGCTTTTCATAAGCTTTTTTATAGTCATCGGCTTCAATTGCAAGATGAAATTCGCATTCACCAAGGTCATATTTTTCATTTCTGTCTTTCAGCCATGTAAGTTCAAGAGTGAATGACGTTTTTCCGTCGCCAAGGTAAACCAGTATCCAGCTTCCGTCCGGAGCTTCTTTGCGGCGTACTTCTCTTAATCCTAAAGCTTTGGAATAAAAATCAAGGCTTTTATCTAAGTCAAGAACATTAAAATTAAAATGGTTAAATGTAAACATATTTTTCTCCTTTCTGATTAATGCTCATGCCCGCAGGAGCAGTTTTCATCGTGGTGATGGTGGTGCTCATGTCCGCAGGAACACTCATCATCTTCTGTTTTATATACAAATCCGTTTCTTTCAAATACCATTCCGGCTTTATCTATTATAAGCAGGCTCTGTTCAAAGCTGGAAGAATTATCAATGCCATCTTTTATATAGTCCATAAGAGAGTGAACATCAAAACTTAAAGGCAGTGAGCCCATAAGTTTTTTAACTGTTTCCTTTGCCATTGGCAGTGAAAGAGTTGAAATGTAATTTCTTATATACTGTATAAATTTGTCTATACTGCTGTTTAGATATTCGCGTCCGGCAGGAGATGCATTTTCATCTGGTGTGAAATTAAATATCTCCTCGTTTAAATCGTCATAAAAGCATGAGCGTATAAAGCCTTCTGTTGAAAGCGTCTTTATTGTATCATCGGAAAATGCCGAAAAATCATCTATTTGTTTAAGGGTTTTAATTATTTTTTTGTTCAAGTCGTTTGCCGTATCAAGTACAGGCTCAATATATTCTTCAAGCATGTCCTGAAGCGTTTCGTCAAAAGCGCTTTCGCCTTTGGTTTGTATAACTTCACATACCTTGTGGTATATGTCTGAATAGCCATAGTTATCCTCACTGAGTTCATCAAGAGTGTAACCCATGTAAAATATTATAATAAGTGAGTTAATGTCGTTTAACATTTCCTGACAATAGTCCTCAATCTCATTTAAGGAGTCAATGACACTGTTAATATCCTCCAGCTCTTGGGCAAGGCTTTCGTCAGAAAGCTCCTTTACTTTTATTCCGTTTCGCGCTTTAAAAAAGTCGGCTATTTCCGGAAAATATTTTCCGTAGTCTTTGGAATTTTCCGGGGCGCAGGTATTTTTAAATGATTCAAGAGAAAAATCCAGCTCAGCTTTAGAAGCCTCGGCAAACGCTTCAGAAAGACTTTTTTTAATTAAGGCAAAATATTTGTCCTTAGTCATTTTAAGTGGAACACACTCAAAAAGCTCGCCTATATAATGCTTAAGCTCAGTTGGGTTTTCAGCTGACTGTATAAACTCAATACAGTCAGTGTAAAAAAGGGAAAGCTCAATTTTTTTATCTTTGTTTGCCGGGTCTTCACGGTATTTTCTAACAGCTATTTCATCGCTTACCATATTGGAGAGAATGCCAATCTTAGCAAAATATCGGTATATGATTTGATAAATTGAAATAATGTTTTTTTTCATTTCAAGGCATTTATTTAAAGCCTTTTTTTTCTCTTCCTGGTCTAAAAGAATTGTTTCCATATTTATTGTATAATGGGTAATTTTGTTTTGCAGTTCTTTTAAATCATTATCAAGCTCATAAACTGATGTAAATGCTGCTTCATTGTTTCTGCGCTCTATATGGCTTAAAAGAAGAAGCAGGAGACTTCCGGCAGTTTCGTTGAATATATATTTTTCGGATAAGCCGGAAATTGTTTTTTCTATTTCCATAAAAATGAAAGCTCCTTTCAGATTATTACAGATTGGTTAAAAACATTATAATTCAGAATAGAATTAATAACAACAATGAAATTTGAAAACTGAAAAACTGTTTCTTCTTTACAAAATGCCTGTTGAGTTATTAAAATATACTTTCAGTACAATATAAAGAGGTAAGAGAAATGAAATACAGCAAAATAAAAAAAGGCATATTTATAGACCGACCAAACCGTTTTGTAGCGCATGTAATTGTGGACGGAAAAGAAGAAACAGTGCATGTTAAAAATACCGGCAGGTGCAGAGAGCTTTTAATTAAGGGCGCTAAAGTTATACTTGAGGAAAGCGGTAATCCCAAAAGAAAAACGAAATATTCAATTATAGCCGTATATAAGGGCAAAATACTTATTAATATGGATTCTCAGGCACCGAACAGCGCTGCTTACGAAGCTGTCAAAAACGGAGTTATAAAAGAAATAGGTGTTCCGGATTATGTAAAAAGAGAGGCAGCATACTCAAAATCAAGGTTTGACATTTATTTTGAAAAAGACGGCAAAAAAGGTTTTATTGAGGTAAAAGGCGTAACGCTCGAAAAGGATTCAATGACATATTTTCCTGACGCCCCTACCCAAAGAGGTGCAAGGCATTTAGAGGAGCTTATTAAAGCTAAGGGTGAAGGATATGAGGCTTATGTGCTTTTTGTAATTCAAATTAAGGGTGTTATTGGTTTTTCACCTAATTATGAAACAGATTTGAGATTTGCCCAAACGCTTAAAAGAGCGCAGGAAAACGGTGTAAATATTATAGCCTACGACTGCAATGTGTATGAAGATAAAATGGAGCTTAACCTGCCTGTTAAAGTAATATTATAAATTTTACAAGCATAGTATTTATTGATAACTTTATTGAGGGGTAGGGTTTTATTGTTTAGTATAAAACGCTTTTTTGCGGTTTTGCTTACATTAGTTTTTTTATTTTACATACCTGTTAATGCAAAAGGCGAAACACAGACACCGCAGGTGGAAATATCAGCTAAGAGCGCCATTTTAATGGAAGCATCAACGGGAAACATACTTTATGAAAAAGACAGCGATATGCCATTGCCGCCTGCCAGCATTACGAAAATAATGACTATACTTCTGATTTATGAAAACCAAAAAGCAGGAAAGTTTAACTGGGATGATATGGTTACTGTAAGCGAGCATGCAGCATCTATGGGAGGCAGCCAAGTTTTTCTTGAGCCGGGCGAGGAGCAAAGCGCCTCGGAGCTTACAAAATGCATTGTAATTGCTTCGGCTAATGATGCAGCGGTTGCTATGGCTGAGTTTATAGGCGGCAGTGAAGACGGTTTTGTCCAAATGATGAATGAAAGAGCAAAAGAGTTGGGAATGGACAATACTGTTTTTATTAACGCCTGCGGTCTTGATACTGACGGGCATGTATCAAGCGCCAAAGATATTGCCATTATGAGCAGGGAGCTTATAACTAATTTTCCGGAAGTGCGGGAGTATACGACAACATGGATGGATACTATAACGCACAAAACAAGAAAAGGTGAAAGCGAGTTCGGTCTTACAAACACAAATAAGCTTATAAAGTGGTACAGCGGGGCAACAGGGCTTAAAACCGGCTCTACAGGGCTTGCCAAGTACTGTTTAAGCGCAACTGCCGAGAGAAACGGCATGGAGCTTATTGCTGTTGTAATGGCTGCCGAAAACAATACAGCAAGGTTTCAGGAAGCTATGAGGCTTCTGGATTATGGTTTTGGAAATTATGAAGTTAAAAAACTTTGCGATAAGGGTGCTGACTGCGGCACAGTACAGGTTTTAAAGGGCGGCGCTGAATTTGTTCAGGTAAAGGCGGCTTCAGATGTATCAGCCCTTATTAAAAAAGGGCAGGGAAAAGACATTACTGAACATAAGCAGATTTATGAAAGCCTTGAGGCGCCATTTGATGCAGGAACAAAAGCTGGGGAAATAGTATATTATTTTTCAGACGGAAGTGAGGCTGGAAAAACAGATATTATAACATCACAAGGTGTTGAAAAGGCAGGCATTGAACAGAACATAAACAATGTTATAAAAAAGTGGATTTACTGATTACATAAAAAACGGCGCATTCAAATAAAAAATTGAACCGCCGTTTTTGTTTTAAGCATTATCTGTCGAAATACGGGCTTTTGCCTGTGGCTGAAAGAGGGATAGCCAGTACCTTTAATGTTTTATCGCCTAAAAGCTTTAAGTTTGTGGCAGCTATGCCGGCTGAAAGCATTACGCGGTTATCAACCCTTTCATCTGCGGCGCAGGAAACAGCAGAGCCTATGGCTATGCCAAGGTCTATATCGTCAAAAGCGCAGTGTCCGCCGGACTGTGCCATTTCTTTGCAGCTTTCATAACCGCAGTATGAACAGTTAAGGCCTTTTGCTCCGCCTGTAGTTCCTATTAAAACTACAGCTTCGCTGTCGGTAATGTTCTGGGAGTCGCGTTTATAAAACGGCATTCCGGTTTCATCGAATAATCTGAGCATTTCTTTTGCTAAAGCGTCTTTTTCATCACTTGTAACTATGCCTGTAACTATTTTATCAACGCCTTTAGCTTTAGGAGCTGTCCTTGCCGCAAGACACATCTTTTCGGCAGCTGAAAGTAAAAAATTCTTTTCTGCCTGTGCACCACGAATAAACATATTAAACACCTTCCTTAACCTAAATTTTATTTTATTTAGTATACCATTTTTTTGTTGTATAATCAATAAAAGGCTAAAATCATGATGAATTTTTAGTGTATGCGCCTGCTGGATTTTGACGACATGTTTTTACTGCTTATAAATATAAATGATAAATTAATCAAAACTGCATTTAACATTGACAAAAAAGTAGTTGGTTTTATAATAATTGATATAGGAATTTTACAACGTGTTAGGGGTACGTAAAATGGAAATAAAATCTATACAAACGAAAAAAATATATAAAAATATAGTCGAACAGATAGTTTACTTAATAAGGGAAGGCAGCCTTAAATGCGGGGACAAGCTTCCGCCGGAGAGGACTCTGGCTGAAATGCTTAATGTAAGCCGTGCATCTTTAAGGGAGGCTTTAAGCGTAATGGAGATAATGGGCATTGTTGATATTCGCCCAGGCGAAGGCTCATTTGTGTCGGACTTTAATGTCCAGCCTTTTTTGAGTCTTGTGCTGCCTCTTTTACTTAAAGAAGGCAGCATTGAAGATGACCTTATAGAATTCAGAATGCTGCTTGAAACCGCCGGCATACAGCTTGTTATTAAAAATGCCGACAGCAATTTAGACCAGCTTAATGAGCTTAAAGAAATATTAAATGAAATGGAAGAAAAAATAGACGATGCCGATGCAGGCGCAAGGCTTGATGTTAAGTTCCACAGCATACTGTTTTCAATGTCAAACAACAAAGTGCTTATTAAGGTTTTGGAGTATATAGGTTTTATACTTGAACGCAGTGTTAAGTTTAACCGTTCTGTAATACTTCAAAAACATGACAAGGCAAGGGATATTTTAAACTGCCACATGAATATTTATGATGCCATACTTAAAAGAGATATGTCACTTGCCCAGCAGGCGGTTGAAAAGCATTTTGAACTTGTCCATAAATGTATGTGATTATGTTCCCGGAATTTATTTTCCGGGTTAATTTTATTTAAAAGGCGGATTTGGTGTATGGTTAAATATATGAAAAGAAGATTTGAAGGCTTTGACAGCCGTATGAGCGAGTTTTTTATTGAGCTAAGGTTTAATAACAGCAAAGAATGGTTTGATTTAAACAGGCAGAGGTACTTTGAATGTGTTAAAGAACCTATGGATTTATTTGCAAATGAAATGAATGATGAGCTGTGCCGTTTAACAGGAATTAAAACACTCCCTTCTGTTTCAAGGATAAACAGGGATATACGTTTTTCAAAGAATAAGGAGCCTTACAGAGACCACAGGTGGGTAGTGTTTAAAAGGGACAGTGGTCAGTGGAAAAACAAGCCTGTACTTTATTTTGAAATAGGTGCTGACTATTATTCAATAGGCATGGGAATGTATGAGTCTAAACCGGAATACATGACTAACTTCAGAAAAAAGATAGACGCTAACCCTTCGGAATTTGAAAGACTTATCAAAAAATATGACAGCAGCCGTTTTAAGCTGGGAGGGGATTTATACAAAAAGAAGTTTCCCGGTAATAGAAGTGATGAAATAAATAATTGGTATTTAAGGAAAAATATTTATATAGATTATACGTCGCCTTTGGGAGAAGAAGTTCTTGACAGACGCATATTTGATATTTGCATTAATGATTTTATGTTCCTTATGCCTTTATGCAACTATTTGAATGATATTTCTTTTGATTGATTTTAAGGGAGGTTATAATGAATAGAAAAATCATAGCTTGTTTATGTATTCTGGCATCGGTTATTATAATGGCAATGCCAGTAAGCGTAAAAATAACCATTCCGTCAGGAGCGGAAACAGCGCAGAGGGTAGTTGAAAATTATTCATATTTCAGTATGGTTCCGGCAGGATACGGCAACTATATTCCGCTTTTAGCAGGATGCCTTTCTCTTTTTGCCATGGCGGCATCTGTATTGAATTTAAAAAGGGACATGTCAAAGCAGACGATATTTATATTAATAGCATGTATTAATCTTAACCTGCTTTCATGGTTTATATTTTTATCTTTCACAGTGCCGGCATTAATTGTATTTTTGCTTGAGGCATCTGCAATGGGATTTTTAAAATCTTAAATAAAAAAACAAGCGCGGAATTTTTATAAACTTTCCGCGCTGTTTATATTTTATGTAATAATTTTTATTTATCAAGAAGACCTTCTTCTTCAAGGATTTCCCCAACCCACACAGCGGCTTTTGCCACTACCTGAGTGCAGCCGTTAGGACCATGGCCGCCGTTAGCTAAAAACTGTGCCTTTTCTTCCGGGATATACATTTTATATGACTTTCCGTAAAGCTTTTTCTGTATGTCTGAACAAGCGAAAGAACCGTATTCTTTTTCAAATCTTTCTAACAGCTTCCTGCCTATCATTGTAACTTTGTCTTTATTGGCAAGACCTTCAGGTGTACCGAAGTTTTCAAAGTCACGTCCAAGGAAAGAGCTTAAAGCAAGCAGTCCTCCTGTACATGCGCCGCATGTATTTCCGCTTGCCGCTATGCCGCCGGCTAATGCAGTTGCTGCTTTAAATGTGTCATCTCCTATATTGCCAAGGTTAGTTTTAATTGAGCCGAGTACACACTGTGAGCAGCCGCCGTAGCTTTCTTCATAACTGAAACCTGTGTCGTATAATTTTTGCTTGAGTTCTTCGTTTAACATGCTTACTTACCTCCAAAACTGTTATAATAATAAATAAAAAAGCCTTGACATCAAGGCAATATAATGATATGCTTATGAGAGCTCAGTCAGAAGGGCATAAGTATCCACCTAACCATGCTGTTAGTATAGCACATTGGTACGTGGAATACAACAGAAAAAATTTTTATGTAAAAAATGCTTTAAAAAGTACAGAATTTTTATATTGAAATAAAAATTTTTATGTAATTTTTTTACAAAATTTCCCAAAAAACTTAAAAAAAACCTAAAAAAAGACGACTTTTGTTTTATCGCTGATCAAAGGCGGTATAAACAAAGGTCTCAATTTGTTTGTGGGAGAAATTTTTGTTTTTATCATAGTTTTTCAAATAAATCAAGGAGTGAGTAAAGCCATGAAGAAAAACAGAATCCATACTGTCAAAATGGGTGACAGTGTGAGAAAAAGCTACTCTACAATCAAAGAAGTGCTTGAAATGCCTAATTTGATTGAGGTGCAGAAGGACAGCTACAAGTGGTTTCTTGAAGAAGGGCTGAAAGAGGCGTTTGAAGATATTTCGCCTATTACGGATTTCAGCGGCAACCTTGTTTTGGAGTTCACTGATTTTTCTCTTGACGACGAGCCTAAGTATTCTATTGAGGAATGCAAGGAAAGAGACGCTACTTATGCGGCTCCGCTTAAAATTAAGGCAAGACTTAATAACAAAGAGCTTGACGAGATTAAAGAGCAGGAACTCTTTATGGGCGATTTTCCGCTTATGACAGATACAGGCACATTTGTTATTAACGGCGCTGAGCGTGTTATAGTAAGCCAGCTTGTGCGTTCACCTGGAATTTATTATGCTTCAGACTTCGATAAGGTAGGTAAAAAGCTTTTATCCGCTACTGTTATACCTAACAGAGGCGCATGGCTTGAATATGAAACAGACTCCAATGATGTATTTTATGTCCGTGTAGACAGGACAAGGAAAGTTCCTGTTACAGTTCTTATTAGAGCCCTTGGTGTAGGAAGCGACAGTGAGATTGTTGAGCTTTTCGGGGACGAGCCTAAAATCACAGCAACTATAGAAAAAGACCCAAGCAAGTCAAGAGAAGAAGGACTTATTGAGATTTATAAAAAGCTCCGTCCTGGCGAGCCGCCTACAGTAGACAGCTCAAGTTCTCTTTTAAACGGCATGTTCTTCGACCCTAAAAGATATGACCTTGCTAAAGTAGGGCGTTATAAATTTAATAAAAAGCTTGCTTTAAGGAACCGTATAAACGGCGCTGTTTTGGCTGAGGATGTTATTGACCCGCTTACAGGCGAGGTTATAGCTGAAAAAGGGCAAAGACTTGACATGGGTCTTTGCGATGAAATTCAGGACAGCGGAGCAGGTTATGTATTTATTGAATCTCCTGAGGAAGAAAGGACAAAGAAAATTCTTACAAACCTTGCTGTTTCCCTTGATCCGTTTATTGCAGAATACGGTCTTAGCGCAAAAGAGCTTGGAATTAAGGAAAAAGTTTATTTTCCGGAGCTTAAAAACATACTTGATGAATTCAGCACTAAAGAAGAAATCGCCGCAGCCGTTAAGGACAGAAAGCATCTTCTTGTGCCTAAGCATATAACTTTTGAAGATATTATGGCTTCAATTAATTATGTAATGCATCTTGATTCCGGATACGGCAATGTGGACGATATTGACCACTTGGGCAACAGACGTATCCGTTCCGTAGGCGAGCTTTTGCAAAACCAGTTCCGCATTGGTCTTTCAAGAATGGAAAGAGTTGTGCGTGAAAGAATGACTATTCAGGACCTTGATATAGTTACACCGCAGGCGCTTATAAATGTAAGACCTGTTACAGCCGCCATTAAAGAATTCTTTGGAAGCAGCCAGCTTTCACAGTTTATGGACCAGAACAATCCGCTTTCAGAGCTTACTCATAAGAGAAGGCTTTCAGCCCTTGGTCCTGGCGGTCTTTCCAGAGAAAGAGCCGGATTTGAGGTTCGTGACGTTCACCACTCACATTACGGCAGAATGTGTCCTATAGAAACGCCTGAAGGTCCTAACATTGGTCTTATTAACTCCCTTGCAACTTTTGCAAGAATTAATGAGTACGGATTTATTGAGGCTCCATACAGGATTGTTGATAAAACAGGCGAACAGCCAAGAGTTACAGACGAGTATATATATGTAACAGCTGATGAAGAGGAAAACTACAACGTAGCGCAGGCTAACGAGCCTCTTGACGAAAACGGATATTTTATTAATAAAAAGATTTCAGGCCGCCACAAAGAGGAAATTATAGAGGTAGACAGAAGCAAGATAGACCTTATGGACGTTTCGCCGCGCCAGATGGTTTCTGTTGCTACTGCCCTTATACCTTTCCTTGAAAATGACGATGCCAACCGTGCCCTTATGGGTTCAAACATGCAGAGGCAGGCTGTGCCTCTTCTTATGACGGAAGCTCCTATTGTAGGAACGGGAATGGAATATAAAACGGCTAAAGACTCCGGTATATGCGTTGTTGCAAAGCATGACGGTGTTGTTGAAAAAGTTTCTGCCAATGAAATAGATGTTAAAACAAAAACCGGCAGAGATGTATATAAACTTATTAAATACCAGAGAAGCAATCAGTCAACATGCCTTAACCAGAGACCTATTGTAAATATTGGCGACGAGGTTAAAGAAGGTCAGATTATAGCAGACGGCGCTTCAACATCAAACGGTGAGCTTGCCCTTGGAAAGAACCCTCTTATAGGATTTATGACATGGGAAGGCTACAATTACGAGGACGCCGTACTTTTAAGTGAAAGGCTTGTTCAGGAAGATGTTTATACTTCTGTCCACATTGACGAGTATGAGGCAGAGGCAAGGGATACAAAACTTGGACCTGAAGAAATTACAAGAGATATTCCTAATGTAGGCGATGACGCGCTTAGAGACCTTGATGAAAGAGGCATTATACGCATAGGCGCTGAAGTTAGACCAAACGATATACTTGTAGGCAAGGTTACGCCTAAGGGTGAAACAGAGCTTACAGCAGAAGAAAGACTCCTTAGAGCAATATTCGGTGAAAAAGCCCGTGAGGTAAGGGATACATCTTTGAGGGTTCCTCACGGAGCGAGCGGTATTATTGTTGATGTTAAGATTTACACAAGAGAAAACGGCGATGATGTTGGTCCTGGTGTAAATCAGCTTGTCAGGGTTTATATTGCCCAGAAACGCAAAATTTCTGTTGGTGATAAAATGGCAGGTCGTCACGGAAACAAAGGTGTTGTTTCCAGAGTTCTTCCTGTTGAGGATATGCCATTTCTTCCAAACGGCAGACCGCTTGATATAGTTTTAAACCCATTAGGCATTCCTTCACGTATGAATATAGGGCAGGTACTTGAAACACATTTAAGTCTTGCTGCTAACGTGCTTGGCTGGAAAGTGTCAACACCGGTATTTGACGGCGCTAACGAGATTGATATTATGGATACTCTCGAAATGGCTAACGATTATGCTAATACTCCTTGGGAAGAATTTTCTGAAAAATGGAAACCTCTCCTTGAAGGCGATATATACGATGAGCTTTATGAAAACCGCGACCACAGAGAGCAGTGGAAAGGCGTTAAACTCAGCCGCGACGGTAAAGTAGAGCTTCGTGACGGACGTACAGGCGAGCTTTTCGACAACAGAGTTACAATAGGATTTATGCACTACCTTAAGCTCCACCACCTTGTTGACGATAAGATTCATGCCCGTTCAACAGGTCCGTACTCACTTGTTACACAGCAGCCTTTAGGCGGCAAAGCGCAGTTCGGCGGACAGAGATTTGGAGAAATGGAAGTTTGGGCACTTGAGGCTTACGGTGCTGCTTACACTCTTCAGGAAATACTTACTGTTAAGTCTGACGATATTGTAGGTCGTGTTAAAACTTATGAGGCAATTGTAAAAGGTGAGAATATACCTGAGCCTGGCGTTCCTGAATCATTTAAGGTTCTTCTTAAAGAGCTTCAGTCGCTTGCTCTTGATATCCGCGTTTTAAGGGCTGACAAGACAGAGGTAGAGATTAAAGAATCTATTGATGATATAGACGACCTTAATGTAAATATCGACGGCTTTGAAAAAGGCAGTGATGATGAAGACGAGGCTTATTACAGAAGGAGAAACGACTTCCATGTAACAGACGAAAATTCCGATGACAGCCTTAAAGAGATACTTTTTGGTGATGATGAAGAAAGTGAAGCTGATGATGAGGATGACTATAATGATGCTATCCTCGACGACGAGCTTCTTGATGATGAAGATTTTGATGATGAGAACTAAGAAAGGGGAGCTTTAGGATATGGCAGTTCAAGAACAGGGAATAGTTTTTGATTCTATTAAAATCGGCTTGGCATCTCCTGAGAAGATTCGTGAATGGTCAAGAGGCGAGGTTAAAAAGCCTGAAACTATAAATTACAGAACTCTTAAGCCTGAAAGGGATGGTCTTTTCTGTGAAAGAATATTCGGACCGACCAAAGACTGGGAATGCCACTGCGGTAAATACAAAAGAATAAGATACAAAGGCATTGTATGCGACCGCTGCGGCGTTGAAGTAACAAAATCAAAAGTAAGGCGTGAAAGAATGGGGCATATTGAACTTGCGTGCCCTGTATCACATATCTGGTACTTTAAAGGCATACCTTCAAGAATGGGGCTTATACTTTCCATGAGCCCGAGAGCGCTTGAGAAAGTTCTCTATTTTGCGTCGTACATTGTAATTGACCCTAAAGAAACTTCTTTACAGTACAAACAGCTTCTTACTGAAAAAGAATACAGGGAAGCCTGCGACCGTTTCGGATACGGCTCATTTGACGCTCAAATGGGCGCCGAGGCTATTAAAAAGCTTCTTCAGGATATTGATATAGAAAAAGAGAGCGCGGAGCTTAAAAAACAGTTTGCGGAAACAACAGGACAAAAGAGAATAAGAATTATTAAAAAGCTTGAAGTTTTAGAGTCATTCAAACTTTCAAACAATAAGCCAGAATGGATGATTCTTGATGTAATTCCTGTTATCCCGCCTGATTTAAGACCTATGGTTCAGCTTGACGGCGGAAGGTTTGCAACAAGCGACCTTAATGACCTTTACAGGAGGGTTATTAACAGGAACAACCGCCTTAAAAAGCTTCTTGATTTAGGCGCTCCCGACATTATTGTCAGAAACGAAAAGAGAATGCTTCAGGAAGCTGTTGACGCCCTTATTGATAACGGCAGAAGAGGCAGACCTGTTACAGGTCCTGGTAACCGCGCCCTTAAATCACTTTCAGACATGCTTAAAGGCAAACAGGGACGTTTCCGCCAGAACCTTCTTGGCAAACGTGTTGACTACTCAGGTCGTTCCGTTATAGTTGTAGGTCCTGACCTTAAAATTTACCAGTGCGGTCTTCCTAAAGAAATGGCTATTGAGCTTTTCAAACCTTTTGTTATGAAAAAGCTTGTTGAAGACGGCATTGCACACAATATTAAATCAGCTAAAAGAATGGTTGAAAGACTTCAAAGCGAAGTTTGGGACGTACTTGAAAGCGTTATAAAGGAGCATCCGGTTATGCTTAACCGCGCCCCGACACTTCACAGACTTGGCATTCAGGCTTTTGAGCCGGTGCTTGTTGAAGGCAGGGCAATAAAGCTTCATCCGCTTGTATGCACAGCTTATAATGCCGACTTTGACGGCGACCAGATGGCTGTCCATGTTCCGCTTTCCGTTGAGGCGCAGGCAGAGTGCCGTTTCCTTATGCTCTCGCCTAACAACCTTCTTAAACCGTCAGACGGCGCCCCTGTAACAGTGCCTACACAGGATATGATTCTTGGTATGTATTACCTTACATTAAGGCGTGACGACTTTAACAAGAGGTATGAGCAGGATATTGTAGACGAAAACGGAAATGTTATTAAACATGCCGGCGATATAATTAAACGCAACTTTAAAGACGAGCTTGAGGCTATTCTTGCCTATGACAACCACGAAATTAAGCTTCAGGAGCTTATTAATGTTAGGCGTACGCTTGAATTTGACGGTGTTAAAGAGTCAAGAATGGTTGAAACAACAGTGGGCTGCATTATATTTAACGAGGCTATACCTCAGAACCTTGGCTATGTTGACAGAACAAAAGATGAAGATAAATTCAGGTTTGAAATTGACTTCCTTTGCGATAAAAAAGCCATTGGTAAAATTATCAACCGCTGCATAAACAAATGCGGTTCTACAAAGACGGCTGTTGTTATTGATAAAATTAAAGCTCTTGGTTATAAATTTTCAACAAGAGGCGCCCTTACGGTTTCCGTATCAGATATGGTTATACCTGAAAAGAAAGGTGAGTATCTTGCAGAAGCAGAGGCAACTGTTGAGTTAATTACTAAGAAATTCAGACGCGGTCTTATGACAGATGAAGAGCGCCATAACAAAGTAATTGAGGCTTGGAACATAGCCAACGACAAGATTACAGACGCGCTTCTTTCAGGACTTGGCAAATACAACAATATATACATGATGGCTAACTCCGGTGCCCGTGGTTCTAACGCGCAGATTAAGCAGCTTGCAGGTATGCGCGGACTTATGGCTAACACGTCAGGCGGTATTATAGAGCTTCCTATTAAATCCAACTTCCGTGAAGGTCTTTCAGTTCTTGAGTACTTTATTTCAGCTCATGGCGCCCGCAAAGGTCTTACAGATACAGCTCTTAGAACAGCCGACTCAGGTTATCTTACAAGACGTCTTGTTGACGTTTCACAGGATATTATTATCCGTGAGTGGGACTGCTGCAAGGAAGACGGTCAGGAAGTTCCGGGCTTGTGGGTATCAGCATTTACTGACGGCAACGAGCTTATTGAAAGCCTTCAGGACAGAATAAGAGGGCGTTGGTCTGTAAATGAGATAAGAGACCCTCAGACTGATGAGATTATTGTTCCAGCCGATACACAGATTACTGTGGATATGGCTGAGAAAGTTGAAAAAGCCGGAATTAAGAAGGTTCTTATAAGAACAGTCCTTACATGCCGTTCAACAGTTGGTATATGCGCTAAGTGCTATGGCGCTAACATGGCAAGCGGCAGAACAGTACGTATTGGTGAATCTGTAGGTATTATTGCTGCTCAGTCAATAGGTGAGCCGGGCACACAGCTTACAATGCGTACTTTCCATACAGGCGGTATTGCCGGAGACGATATAACACAGGGTCTTCCTCGTGTTGAGGAGCTTTTTGAGGCAAGAAAGCCAAAGGGTCTTGCTATTATTTCAGAATTTGCCGGTACAGTTTCATATACCGATACAAAGAAAAAACGTGAGGTTACAATTACTAACCCTGAAACAGGCGAGTCAAAAGATTACCTTATTCCTTACGGCTCACGTATGAAGGTATTCGACGGCGACTATATTGAAGCCGGTGACGAAATTACAGAAGGAAGTGTAAACCCACACGATATTCTTAAGATTAAAGGCTTAAGAGGCGTACAGGATTACATGATACAGGAAGTACAGAGAGTTTACCGACTTCAGGGTGTTGAAATTAATGATAAACACATAGAGGTTATTGTCCGCCAGATGCTTAAGAGAGTAAAAATTGAGGATAACGGTGATACTGAGTTCCTTCCGGGAAGCCTTGTTGACTGGCTTACATTTGAAAACACAAATGCCGAAATGGAAAAACAGGGTCTTGAGCCGGCTAAAGGCAGCAGAGTGCTTCTTGGTATTACTAAAGCATCCCTTGCTACAGACTCATTCCTTTCAGCGGCTTCATTCCAAGAAACAACAAGAGTTCTTACGGAAGCAGCTATTAAAGGCAAGATTGACCCACTTATCGGTCTTAAAGAAAATGTTATACTTGGTAAACTTATACCTGCCGGAACAGGTATGCCGCGATACCGCAATATAGGCATTGAACCAGTTGAGGAAAGTGGAAAATATGTTTCGGAGCTTGAAGGTTTATCGTAATTAATTAAATATTTTATGCCGCCGGTTTTTCGGCGGCATATTTTGTATATAATAATAAAAAATTTTAAGGAGCTGTTTTATGGATATATTGGAAATTATGAAAGAAAATGCGCCTTATTGTTCAAGCAACTGGGACATGCCTTCCCACTTGCAGGAAAAGGCTAAAAAACTCTGCTGGCAGTACAATCAGACGGCGCCTGATGAAAAAGAAAAAAGAAGCGGTATTTTAAAAGAACTGTTTGGAACATGCCATCCGCTTACATTTATAGAGCCTTCTTTCAGGTGTGATTACGGCTTTAATATACACACAAGCGGCTTGACTGTAATTAACTACAACTGTGTAATACTTGATACATCGCCGGTGTATATAGGCAAAAACGCGTTTATAGCGCCGGGAGTATGCATAGCTTGTGCCGGACATTCTATTGACGCGGTCCAAAGAGGGGAGGGTATAGGCACATCTAAACCTATAACAATAAAAGATGATGTATGGATAGGCGCTAACTGCACAATATGCGGCGGAGTTACAATTGGAAAAGGCAGCGTTATAGGAGCCGGCAGCGTTGTAAACAGAGATATACCAGATGGCGTTGTTGCCGCTGGCAATCCTTGCAGAGTAATACGTAAAATAACAGAGCATGACAAAGTTAAACCAATAGAATTATAAAAAAAACGGTACAGGATTATGTATCCTGTACCGTTTTGTATATAAGCAATAAATATAAATTTTATTTTTCTTCTTCTCTCTTTTTAATACCTCTTGTCATAACTTCTACAAGTCTGCCGGAGTCTATATTGCCGCCTGAAACAACACAGACTGTCTTTTTGTTAGCGGTGTCGATTTTTCCGCTCATTATGGCTGCGACGGAAGCGGCGCCTGAGCCTTCAGGTATTATTTTTTGCGTTTCAATTATTTTAAACATGGCATCCATAATTTCATTGTCAGATACCATAACTATTTCATCAACATATTTTTTGCAGAACTGGAAAGTAAGCTCAACTGGTTTTTTAACTATAATTCCGTCTGCTATAGTAGGTGTTGCTGGTACCTCTGTAAGCTCTCCGTTTTTTACCGAAACATACATGCTTGGGGAATGTTCTGACTGAACACCTATTACTTTGCATTCTGGCTTAATGGATTTTACAGCAAACGCTATGCCGCTTATAAGTCCGCCGCCTCCTATAGGCACTATTATCTGGCTGACATCAGGAAGCTGGTCAAGTATTTCAAGACCTATTGTGCCTTGTCCGGCAAGGACCCGCTCATCATTAAATGGGTGGGCTAATGTATAACCGTACTGCGCAGAAAGCTCTAAAGCTCTATTATAAGCGTCATCATAAACTCCTGGTACAAGAATTACTTCAGCGCCATAAGATTTTGCAGCGTTTACTTTGGCAAGAGGTGCGCCGGCAGGCATGCATATATAAGCTTTTATATTATTCATTTTGGCGGTAAGGGCTATGCCTTGGGCGTGGTTTCCGGCAGAACAAGTGATTACGCTTTTGGCTTTTTCTTCAGGAGTAAGTGAATTTATTTTATAATAAGCGCCTCTCATTTTAAATGAGCCTGTAAGCTGAAGGTTTTCGCACTTTAAATATATTCCTTCTCCGATTTTCTGTGCTTCAAAAAGCGGAGTTACCCTTGTTATTCCTTTAAGGACGCTTTTTGCATCATAGACCATATCCATTGTAAGCATAATTCATTCCCCCAACAAATGCAATTGAATAATAAAACGAAGCAAATAAATTATAACATAACTTGTAGTTGAATGCAAAAAAATGATTAAACACAAACGGAGAAAGACTGTTACAGTTCTTTCCTCCGTTTGAAAATGGGAAATGATTTAATTATTTATTCATTACAGCTATAATTTCTACTTCGCAAAGGAGACCTTTTGGAATAGATTTTACAGCCACACAGCTTCTTGCTGGTTTGCTTACAAAGTATTTTCCATATACTTCGTTAAAAGCGGCAAAATCATTTATATCTGCAAGGAAACAAGTAGTTTTAACAACATTTTCAAATGTAAGACCATTAGCTTCAAGTATTCCTTTTATGTTAAGGCAAACTCTTTCTGTCTGTTCTTCAATAGTTGTGCCTACAACTTCGCCTGTTGACGGCATAAGCGGCACCTGACCTGAGGCAAAGAGCATTCCGTTAACCTCCACTGCCTGTGAATATGGTCCAATTGCTGCTGGAGCGTTTGGTGTTGATGTGAATTTAAGCATTTAAAATCATCCTTCCTTTATAATATAAATATTTTATATATATTGTCTTTATATTACATTTTTTCAAATTCTTTTCTTCAAACTATAATTTATTACTGAATTTATGAAATGTTTTGAATAAGCTGAGTTTTGTTATTTACTTTTCTGCTGATACAGCTGCTTTTTTATCTTTTTTTGTAATGGCGTCCATAAATATTGCTATAGCTCCGTCGCCTGTTACATTGCAGGCTGTTCCAAAGCTGTCCTGTGCTATATAAAGGGCAATCATAAGTGCAAGCATAGCCTCGTTAAAGCCAAGCATTGTATCAAGTATGCCAAGGGCTGCCATAACAGCGCCTCCAGGAACGCCGGGAGCCGCAACCATTGTTACACCAAGCATAAGTATAAATGGGAACATCTTAGCAAATGAAACGTCCCAGCCGTTAAGCATCATTATTGCTATTGAGCAGCTTGTAAGAGTTATTGTTGAGCCTGAAAGATGTATTGTTGCACAAAGAGGGCAAACAAATTCGGCTATCATATTGCTTACGCCGTTTTTCCTTGTAGAAGCAACTGTTACAGGTATTGTGGCTGCTGAGGATTGTGTTCCTATGGCAGTGATGTACGCAGGAATCATATTTTTTATAAGAACAAACGGGTTTTTCTTTGATACCGCGCCGGCAACAGTGTACTGGAATACAATTATAAGCAGGTGCATTATAATTATAATTGCAAATACTTTAATAAATACAGACATTATCTCTACTACTGTTCCGGCAAAAGTCATGTTTGCAAATATGCCGTAAACATGAAGCGGTAAAAGCGGGATTATTATATTTGACACAAGCTTTATTATAATATCCTGAAAGCCGTTGAACACGTCTTTAAGAACGCTGCTTTTTGTAATGGCAATTCCAAGTCCCATTATAAATGATATAAGAAGAGCGCTCATTACATCCATAATAGCAGGCATATCTATTGTAAAATAACCTGAAAGCATTGTTTCCTCAGCGTTTGCCGCGTTGTCAAGGACAATAGAGCCTACTTTAAGAAATGATGGGAATACAGCTGTGTCTACAGCATAGGCAAATGAGCCGGCTATTATAGTTGAAACATAAGCTACTAATGCAGTAAGGGCAAGAGTTTTGCCTGCGCCTTCGCCTAAATCAGCAATACCAGGCACAACAAAGCCGATTATAATAAGAGGTATTGAGAAGTTAAGGAAGTTGCCGAAAATGCTGTTAAATGTTGCTCCAAGGCGTACTATTAAAGGAAAATCATAAGATTTTGATATGCTTCCTATAATAATACCAAGTATAATAGCAATTATAAGCCGCGGAAGCAGACCTAATTTGAATTTTTTCTTTTCGTTTGCCATAATTTTATTCGCTTACGGAATATGCATTCCGTAGCCCCTCCTTTTATAAGTTTTATATTTATTTTAAATCATCTTATATTTTTTATTTTATAAGCTCATAACCTTTTTCAGAAAGCGCGTTTTCTATCTGTTCAACATGCTCTCTATTTCTTGTTTCAAGAACCATTGTAACAACGCAGTTTGTAATATCCGAAAGTTTTGCTTCGCGTGAGTGGTTTACTCTTAGTATATTTGCGCCTGTTTCAGAAACTATATGAAGAAGATTAATGAGCTGACCAGGTTTATCAATAACTTTTGTTGTAATTTCACAAGTCCTGCCGGATTTTGAAAGACCTTTTGTTATTATTCTTGAAAGCGTTGTAACATCAATATTTCCGCCGGAAACAAGGCACACTGTTTTTTTGCCTGATGTCTGCACTTTTCCGAACATTACAGCTGCTACGGAAACTGCTCCGGCGCCTTCTGACACTGTTTTCTGATTTTCCATAAGGCTTAATATTGCTGAAGCTATTTCATCTTCTGTAACAGTTACTATTTCATCAACATATTTTGAGCATATTTCAAATGTTATGTCACCTGGTTTTTTAACTGCTATGCCATCTGCTATTGTTGAAACAGAAGCAAGCTCTGTAGGCTCTCCGTTCTTTCTTGATACATACATGCTTGCCGCGCCGGCAGCCTGAACGCCTATTATTTTGCAGTCTGGCTTAATTGTTTTTATTGCATAGGCAACGCCGCTTATAAGTCCGCCGCCGCCTATAGGCACTACAACAGTGTCCACATCAGGAAGCTGATAGAGGATTTCAAGACCAATTGTGCCCTGACCGGCTATAACTTTTTCATCGTTAAATGGATGGGCAAACGTATATCCGTGTTCTTTTGTAAGCTCAACAGCTTTGGCATAAGCATCGTCGTATACGCCTGGAACAAGTACAACTTCGGCACCGTAGCCTTTAGTAGCTTCTACTTTAGCCAAAGGAGCGCCGGCAGGCATGCATATTATTGATTTAATATTGCTCATTGTAGCTGATAAAGCAACGCCCTGTGCATGATTTCCTGCTGAACAGGCAATAACGCCCTTGGATTTTTCTTCAGGTGTAAGGCTGTGTATCTTATAGTAAGCGCCTCTTAATTTGAATGAACCTGTAAGCTGAAGGTTTTCTGATTTAATGTATACACCTTCGCCTATTTTCGGTGCCGGCGAAAGGGGGGTTGTCCTTGCTACATCCTGAAGAACTCTTTTTGCATCATAAATCATTTCAAGTGAAATCAATTTTAACGCCTCCTGTTAAATTTTTGATAATTTTTATTTAATCTCATTATTAATTAGAATTAACCTGTTAAAAGGCTGTAGCCGCATGAGACTTTATTAATTCAGGTTGATTATACTATGTTTATTTATTTTAGTAAATGTACTTTTTTACTAAAAGTTCGTGGTAGGAAAACGAATAATATTAAAAATACGTAAATGTATGCGATACAAAGACAATAGGTCGCTGTTTAAATATTCTATAGGTAATATAATTAAACATTTGATGATATAAAACGTGTTTTTTAGCATTAATGGCTAAAGTGATGTTTAGATTACAATATAAAAACAATAAATTAAAAAAGAGTTAAAATATTTAGAAATATATGGTATTATTTGTTATTTATTAAACAATATTTTGTCTATTTTCTACACAAAACAGCAAATTAATAATGCATCTAAATGGCGGCAATATGTTTTAGAGTTAAATAAGGTGCGGTTTGCGTCATGCGTTTTTTAAAATTTCCAAGTTTTATGAGTAATATTTACTTTTGGTGGGAAAATAAGCAGGCAGAATAATTGATATATAATTACTATTATAATGTAGGAATGTTTTTATACAGCTTTTGAATATAAAAGGTAAAATATTTATAAATTGTCTTGACAATTAAATTGTAAAATGATACACTTTTACGGTGTCTGAAATCAGGCGTTATTGTAATGCCGGATTTTAAGGAACTAATTAAAATACGTAGGCAGAATGTATTAATTTTGTGAGGAGGTGCACTTAATGCCAACATTTAATCAGTTAGTAAGAAAGGGCAGACAGACTCTTGAGAAAAAGTCAACTGCTCCAGCCCTTCAGAAAGGTCTTAACTCTCTTAAGAAGAAAACAACAGATATTTCTTCTCCGCAGAGAAGAGGCGTTTGCACAGCAGTTAAAACTGCTACACCTAAAAAGCCTAACTCAGCTTTAAGAAAAATTGCCAGAGTAAGACTTACAAACGGTATTGAGGTTACAGCTTATATCCCTGGTGAGGGTCATAACCTTCAGGAACACTCTGTAGTGCTTATAAGAGGCGGAAGGGTTAAAGACTTACCTGGTGTTCGTTACCATATTATCCGTGGTACACTCGATACTGCAGGCGTTGCTAACAGAATGCAGGCGCGTTCAAAATACGGCGCTAAACGCCCTAAAAAGAAATAAATAAAATTTAAGTAGTGCCTTGTACGAATTGATATACATCTGCTAAAGCGTGGTATAAATGTAGTGTAAGGCATGAAACGCGTATATTCAGTATACACGAGTACCTGTGATTTAACTATATTAAGGAGGGAAGAATCGTGCCAAGAAAAGGTCATGTAGCTAAAAGAGAGGTTTTACCAGACCCTTTATATAAAAGCAAAAATGTAACAAAGCTTATAAACAGCATTATGCTTGACGGTAAAAAAGGCGTTGCACAGAAAATCGTTTACGGCGCATTCGATAAAGTTGCTGAAAAAACAGGAAAGGATCCAATTGAGGCTTTTGAAGAGGCTATGAATAACATAATGCCTGTTCTTGAAGTTAAAGCACGCCGTGTCGGCGGCGCTACTTATCAGGTTCCTATGGAAATAAGACCTGACAGAAGACGCACACTTGGTCTTAGATGGCTTACTGTTTACAGCAGAAAACGCGGCGAAAAGACAATGGTAGACCGTCTTGCAGGCGAAATTATGGATGCTCTAAACAATGCCGGCGGAGCATGCAAAAAGAAAGAAGAAACACATAAGATGGCTGAGGCTAACAAAGCATTTTCACATTACAAATGGTAATTGTGTAAGGCGTCTTATTTTTAATAAAAAATCCCTTTTTTGGGGATACTGTAAGATGAAATTTGAACTTTTGCCTTCCGGTTTTATGCCGGAAGGCGTAAAGTATTTACAGATGATTTAAAATAAGCATGAGGAGGAGTAATTTTGGCAGCAGGTAGAGAATTTTCTTTGGAAAATACCAGAAATATTGGTATTATGGCGCATATCGATGCCGGAAAAACTACCCTCACTGAGCGTATCCTTTATTATACAGGCCGTAACTATAAAATAGGCGATACCCATGAAGGTACAGCTACTATGGACTGGATGGAACAGGAGCAGGAAAGAGGTATTACAATTACTTCCGCTGCTACAACAGCTCATTGGAAGGGTAATAGAATAAATATCATCGATACACCAGGTCACGTTGACTTTACAGTTGAAGTTGAGCGTTCACTCCGTGTCCTTGACGGTTCAGTGTGCGTACTTGACGCTAAAGGCGGTGTTGAGCCACAGACTGAAACAGTTTGGAGACAGGCTGATAACTATAATGTACCTCGTATGATTTTCGTTAATAAAATGGATATCATGGGTGCTGATTTCTTTAACTCAATGAAGTCAATAAAAGAAAGGCTTGGTTGCCATCCGGTAGCAGTACAGCTTCCTATCGGTGCTGAAGCTTTCTTTAAAGGCGAAATTGACCTTATGGAAATGAAAGCTTATATTTATAACAATGACCTTGGAACAGATATCTCAGTTGTAGATATTCCTGAAGATATGGTTGATCAGGCTAACGAATACAGAGAAACATTAGTTGAGGATATTGCTGAAACTGATGAAGAGCTTATGGAAAAATATCTCGGCGGTGAGGAAATAACAATAGATGAGCTTAAAAAAGCACTCAGAAAAGCATGTATTTCCTGTGACCTTGTACCTGTATTCTGCGGCAGTGCGTACAGAAATAAAGGTGTTCAGAAACTTCTTGATGGTGTTATTGATTACATGCCTGCACCTACAGATATTGAGTCAATCAAAGGCATTGACCCTGTAACAGGTGAGGAAGTTGCAAGACATGCGTCAGATACAGAGCCTTTTGCAGCTCTTGCTTTCAAGATTATGAACGACCCGTTTGTTGGAAAGCTTGCTTTCTTCAGGGTTTACTCAGGTACTTGTGAAGCAGGTTCTTATGTTTATAACTCAGTAAAGGGCAAAAAAGAGCGTTTCGGACGTATTCTTCTTATGCATGCTAACCACAGAGAGGAAATCGACAAGGTTTACGCTGGTGATATAGCTGCTGCTGTAGGATTTAAGTTTACTACAACAGGTGATACAATCTGTGACGAAGAACATGAAGTAATTCTTGAATCAATGGTATTCCCTGAGCCGGTTATTTCTGTTGCTATTGAGCCTAAGACAAAAGCAGGCAGAGATAAAATGGGTATTGCTCTTGCTAAACTTGCTGAAGAAGACCCTACATTCAAAACTCATACAGACCAGGAAACAGGCGATACAATTATTTCCGGTATGGGTGAGCTCCACCTTGAAATCATTGTTGACCGTCTTTTAAGAGAGTTCCATGTTGAGGCTAACGTAGGCGCTCCTCAGGTTGCATACAGAGAAACATTCCGCAAGCCTGTTGATGTTGAAGGTAAATTTGTTCGTCAGTCAGGCGGTCGTGGACAGTACGGTCATTGTAAAGTTAAATTTACACCAATCGGAACAGATGCTGAACACAACTATGAGTTTATAAACAGCGTTGTCGGCGGCGCTATTCCTAAGGAGTATATTCCTGCTATTGATAAAGGTATTCAGGAAGCTATGCAGAGCGGTATTCTTGGCGGATATCCTGTTCTTGGTGTTAGAGCGGAAGTTTATGATGGTTCTTACCATGATGTAGACTCATCTGAAATGGCTTACCAGATTGCCGGTTCTATGGCATTTAAAGAGGCTATGAAGCAGGGCGACGCCGTACTTCTTGAGCCTATAATGAAAGTAACTGTTACTGTACCTGAAGAGTACATGGGCGATGTTATTGGCGATATTAACTCACGCCGTGGCCGTATTGAGGGTATGGATGACAGAAACGGAGCTAAGATAATTCATTCTTACGTTCCGCTTGCTGAGATGTTCGGCTATTCAACAGACCTTCGTTCAAGAACTCAGGGACGCGGCAACTATGTAATGGAAGTTGACCATTATGAGCCATGTCCAAAGAATATTCAGGAAAAAGTTCTTGCGGGCAAAAAATCAGCAGAATAATAATCTATCCTTTGCATAATACTGGAAAAATGGTATTGCAAAAGGCTACTTTATTTAATATAATTAATTTGTTAGTATCTGCCGTTTTGGCAGGTCTTTAAGCGAATAACGCATATTTATAAGGAGGACTTTTAAAATGGCAAAGGCAAAATATGAAAGAACCAAACCACATGTTAATATTGGTACAATCGGTCACGTTGACCATGGTAAGACAACATTAACAGCAGCTATCACAAAGACACTTCATGACAGGCTTGGCCTTGGAGAGGCTGTAGCTTTCGACAATATTGATAAGGCACCAGAGGAAAGAGAAAGAGGTATCACAATTTCTACAGCTCACGTTGAGTATGAAACAGAGAAGAGACATTACGCTCACGTTGACTGCCCAGGTCATGCTGACTATGTTAAGAACATGATTACAGGTGCTGCTCAGATGGACGGCGCTATCCTTGTTGTTGCTGCAACAGATGGTCCTATGGCTCAGACAAGAGAGCACATCCTTCTTGCAAGACAGGTTGGTGTTCCTTACATCGTTGTATTCATGAACAAATGCGATATGGTTGACGATGAAGAACTTCTTGACCTTGTTGAGATGGAAATCAGAGAGCTTCTTAACGAATATGACTTCCCAGGTGATGATATTCCTATCATCAGAGGTTCAGCTTACCAGGCTCTTCAGGACACATCAGGAAAATGGGGAGACGCAATTATGGAGCTTATGCACACAATTGACGAGTATATCCCTGAGCCTAAGAGAGATATTGACAAGCCATTCATCATGCCTGTTGAGGACGTATTTACAATTACAGGTCGTGGTACAGTTGCAACAGGTCGTGTTGAGAGCGGTGTTCTTAAAGTTTCTGACGAAGTTGAAATCGTTGGTCTTACACATGAGAAGAAGAAAGTTGTTGTTACAGGCGTTGAGATGTTCAGAAAGATGCTTGACTTTGCTGAAGCTGGCGATAACATCGGTGTTCTTCTCCGTGGTGTTCAGAGAACAGAAATCCAGAGAGGACAGGTTCTTGCTCATCCTGGTACAATTACACCTCATACAAAATTTAAAGCTCAGGTTTACGTATTAAGCAAAGAAGAGGGTGGACGTCATACTCCTTTCTTCAACAATTACCGTCCACAGTTCTACTTCAGAACAACAGACGTTACAGGTGTTATAAGCCTTCCAGAAGGTACAGAAATGTGCATGCCTGGTGATAACGTTGAAATGACAGTTGAGCTTATTACTCCTGTTGCTATGAGCGTTGGTCTTCGTTTCGCTATCCGTGAGGGTGGTAGAACAGTAGGCGCTGGTTCTGTTACAGAAATAATTGAATAATTTCTAATTTTAATATAAACCGCTGGGACAAAATTCCAGCGGTTTTTTGTGCTATAAACATAAATTAAGACTGTGCTGAAAATTTAATTAAACATTAAGCAGCGCTGAAAAAAGTTTCTATAAATAAAGCTTTATAGAAAACTTCTCTATTCATAAATATTGCCCTGAGTTTTTATTTTATTAAGTATTAATTAACTTACTGCCGGAAATAAAATATTGTATTTTAATATTATAATTTTATGGTATAATTTTAATATAGGTTATTAAGTATGAATTTTTTAAGGAAGAGGTGAATATTTTATGAAAAAAGCGCTGCTCATTGTGTTTTGCTGCGTTGCTTCAGCTGTTTTAACATCATGCAAAATCCAAGAAAAACTTTTTGAAAAGCAGACGCAGTCGGAAAATATGATTTTTGACAGCAGTGATTTTGATGATGTGGCAGCGAATTTTGAAAAGGCACTTCAGTCTGACCCGGATTTTGCTCAAAATTATGTTGATTTAGCAGACTCTTATATGTCAGCAGGCTACCCGGATAAAGCCATAGCTGTTTTATACAGGGGTTATGACAAAACGCACGATAATATAATTGAAAATAAGATAAATGAGTTTTTTAAGCAGTATAGATATGATTTTGTTCCTGTTGATGATGCTTCAGGGTGTGAAAATATATTTACGTTGTCTGAATTTAATGATTCAAATACAGATGATTATATAGATTTTAACGCGGGGATTGTTCTGGTAAACAATAAAACGCTGGAAAAAACTTTAATAAGCGTAGTTAAGCTTAAATGTTATAAAGACTGGAATTTTTCAGAAAGTGATTTAGATTTAATAGGAAGGCATTTTGATAAACTTCTTGTTTCAGCATTTTACGCTCCAGGTAAAAATGTCGCATTCATATATGATGTTTTTAAAAACAGTATTGAAGAACTGGACAGCGGTCTTACATTTGGCGCATACAGCAGCGGATATTTGGATTGTTCCGAGGACTTTATTTTTGCTTCGCCTAAAGCTTATGATGTGGAGTCCTTTGTTACATTATACTGGTATGACTGGAACGGAAAATTAATTAATCAAATTCATAATGCGTATAGTATGTTTGCAGAAGATAAATTATACTATATGATTATGCAAGAGGGTGAAAACTCAAAAGAGTATAAAATTTACAGCTCTGATTATAGCGGACAAAACCCGGTTTTAATTTCGACCATAAAAGGCGAAAATAAATATAAGAGCATGTACTGCTTTTTCTGGGACGAAAATGAAATTAAATACGTTTATACAGATGAGGAAGGAAACAGTAAAGAAGAAAGTATGAAATTAAATGATTTGCACGATGTATATTTAAAATAACAGTATTTGGTTTTAATGTGATATCGGCATTTAAAACTTTGCAATATAGTGTTTAAGACTTAAAACATCAATAACAGACGCTCTTAATAAAAAGGGCGTCTGTTATTTTTAATTTATTATTCTATTTATCAGCTTACAATGCTTTAATTTGGATTATCTGGTTTTTAGTTTTAAAGCTTTATTAAAATATTCAATAGATGACATTATATCCTGATTTTTGTCTACGTTTGCCCGTGGAAGGACATTATAGTTTTTAATATTTGGCGAAACATTCCATACCCATATAAACTGCATTTGTGTACCAAATTCAGTAATGTTCATCAAAGTTTCATTATTAAAAAGACCGTTTGGGTACACATAATAATGCGGCTGGGGACCTAAATGGCTTTCTATTTCATTCCATGCATAGGAAAAATCACTTTTAAGTTTTTCGTCTGTAAACTCGCTTCCTATAACAGGTTTGTGGCTTTTTCCGTGAAGACCTACATAAACTAAGCCTGAGTCGGACACAATTTTAAGCTGCGGCCAGCTTAGAAATATGTCTGTGTTATTAACATAAGGTAAGTCTTTTGTATAGTCTACAATTATGTAAACTTCAGCTTTTATATTGTATTTATAAATTATTGGATAAACTATATTGAAAAATGACTGATAACCGTCATCAAACTGAATGATAACAGGTTTTTCGGGAAGTTCGCATTTTCCGTTAAATGCATCCACAAGCTCTTTTGTGAATATAGGAGTGTATCCGTTTTCTATTAATTGTTTTATGTCGTTTTCAAATTTTTCGGCAGAAACGGTCCAGTCGCTGGTATATGTATCGTCAAGTTTTACGTCGTGATATGTTAAAACAGGACAGATGCATTTTTCGGTATATGGATTTTTTGCTGTAAAACCGTATATAATTTGGCTGTTAATTATGATAATAAGCAAAGTTATAAATAAAGTTTTGAAATATTTAATTCTTTTCATGTATTTACCTCCTATTCCTAAACTTAATTTAATTATAATTCTAATGCTTCACGCTGTCTATTTATTAGCAATAAATGTAATATTTAATTAATGCATGTTGCTTTTTATGGCAAAATATGCAATTTAATAAAAAACTATTGACTTTAATATCATGTAGTGCTAAAATTATTAACGCTGATGATTTTTGTTAAATGCGCAGTCGTGGCGGAATTGGCATACGCGCTAGACTAAGGATCTAGTCCGGGTAAACTGGGTAGGGGTTCAAGTCCCCTCGACTGCATAATATGCGCGAATGGCTCAGTGGTAGAGCATCGCCTTGCCA
>CALWRF010000006.1 GCA_944383885.1 uncultured Clostridia bacterium
AAAATAATATTTAATTTAATGTTTATCTATATATAGATTCAGATTCCCAGCTTCGCATTGCGCCGCTGTAACCATCTATACTAAATTCATATTCAGTTTCTGCGTAGTAAATTTTTCCTTCGTATTCCAACCTGCCATCATCATAGTCAACTTCAAACTCAAATATGTTTTCTTCTGTTGCCCCGGGAACTTGTGATAAAGCTATTTTCTTTGCTTCCTCAACAGAAATTACATTTTGGTTAGCTCCTGAATTATTAGAATTTAATCTGTTAAAATGCTCTGCATCGTAATCAAAAGAAATAATTTCACCTGTAGAAGCATTTATTTCATAGTCATATTCTTCATAATTAGGCGAATAGAACTCTATCTCATATTTTTGTATTCCGTCATCACGCTCAAAGCCTGTTTTTACAAAAGTAACTTCATCACTTGTTAAGCCGGCGTGATTCAATGCAATTTCTTTTGCCTGACTTTCTGTAATTAAACCAGTGTTATTATCTGCATTCTGCGCAGTTGGCATATTCGGCTGGTAACCTTGAATTGAATTTTGTACCGGAGTATTTTCACTGTTTTTAACTGTGCTGCTGCTTTCTATTATTACACCTGTAACAGCGTCTATGTCATATTCATACTCTGACCGCCTGAAGAAAAATCAACTTCATAGTAATTTATGCCGTTTCTTACATCCATTTCTGTTCTTTCAAAAACAGCATCTGACTCGACAACTCCCGAAGCTTCCAAAGCCAGTGCTTTAGCAGCTTCTGTTCCTATATATCCTTCATTTTTTGTCTGCTGTGTACAGCCTGTAACAGCTGCCGCGACTAATGCTGAAATAAATATTTTATTTAGTGCTTTCATAATTCTTACCTCCTTGCTGTTGAGTTAATATTATCAGCAGAACATTAAATCTACATGAAAAAATTATTAAAGTTTTTTATTTTTTTAAATTTAATATTTAATTACTGCTTTTAGGCAGATGAAGAACAAAATTGCTTCCTTTTTGAGGCTCGCTTTCAAGGCTCATATAACCGTTATGCAGTTCTGCTATTTTACGTACCATTGAAAGACCTAAGCCTGTACTGCTGCCGTCTGTTCTTGATGTATCTACCTGATAAAATCTCTGCCATATTTTGTTTTGTTCCTCTTTTGGTATGCCTATTCCGTCATCTTTTACAGAAAGCAGTATTTCATTTCCGTTTTCTGAAATATTAACCCATACATGTCCGTCTGGCTTACCGTATTTTACGGCATTATCTATTAAATTTTGTATAAGCCTTGTAATAAGTGTTGCATCTGCAAAGACTGATATTTCCTTCTCACATTCAAAATAAACATTGCGGGCAGCATAAATCTGCTCTGAACATATAGATTTTGCAAGTTCAGTTAAATTTATGTTTTCAAAATTAGCTTTTTCTGTCCCCTGCTCTAAACGCGTCATACTCAAAAGCTGTGAAACAAGACCGGACATTTTAACAGCCTGCCTGTAAATCATAGATATAGTTTCCTGTCGCTCTTCTGGTGTTTCATCATATTTAAGGGCATATTCGCAGGCGCCTTTTATAACTGAAATAGGTGTGCGGAGTTCATGCGATGCATCTGATGTAAACTGTTTTTCAGCCTCAAAAGACTGTTCAAGGCGTGTAAACATCTGGTCAAATGTACTGGCAAGGCGTGTAAACTCACTGCTGCCTGAAGGGACATTAATTCTGGCTGATAAGTCTGAGGCTTCATTAATGCTGTCAGCTGTTGAAATTATTTCTTCCAAAGGCTTAAACGCCTTTTTTGCTATCCAATATCCTCCTATTGTGGCAAAAAGTATAAATGCCGGCATCGCCACAGCCACAACTAAAATAAGATTTTTTATTACAAGCTCATCTTCCGGAACCTCCATTAAACCACGTACCCATACACCATTTTCCCAATCAAAAGGCAGCCATAAATCAAATACATAATAATTATCATCATCAGTGGATACAGTATGTATAATTCCGTTTTCAAAAGGCTCATTTTGAGTAAAAGTTACCGGCACCTGTCCTGCAATTAAAGCCTCACTTTTGCTGTAAACAAGTGTATACACACCATTTTGATAAAAATGAAAATCTTCGCCAAGAGAAATTTTTCCATTTGATAAGCTTACCTGTGCAAGATTGCTTCGCACAGTAGAAGAAATACGGCTTATGGCAGTTTGTGTTGTTACTGAACTGCTTACAGCCAAAATAAAAGCAAGAACCATTATTACCATAATTGTCATAAGCAACAAATACCACATAGTGATTTTTACTTTTATTGATATATTCTTCATTATTTTCCTCCATTTGTATTTTTATCTGTATCCTGACGCAGCACCCAGCCTACTCCCCGAATTGTATGTATAAGCTTTGTATCATACCCGTCATCTATTTTTTTACGCAGTTTGCTCATATATACATCTACATTATTTGAACTGCCTGAATACTCATAGTTCCAAATTCTGTCTTCAATTTGTTCACGTGAAACAACATTGCCTTTATTTCTCAATAAATACTCAAGTATTGAAAATTCTTTCGGAAGCACCTGTATTTCTTTGCCGCCTCTGGTAACTGTTCTTCGCTCAACATCTAAAACCAAATCGCCCTCAGTAAATTTATTGCTTCTGTTGCCTGCGTGTTTTCGTGTCATAGCACGTATTCTTGCCAAAAGCTCGTCAAAGTCAAAAGGCTTAATTAAATAATCATCAGCGCCTAAATCAAGACCTTTTACCCTGTCTGCGACACTGTCTTTGGCAGTTAAAAAAAGAACCGGTATATCGCTGCCCTTATCCCTGAGTTCTGTTACAAGCTCATAACCATCTTTTTTAGGCATCATAACATCAAGCACCATAGCGTCATACTCGGCGCCCATTAAATTAAGTAACGCTTCTTCTCCATTATAACACCCGTCAACACTATAGCCGACTTTTTTTAAAGTTTTTACAATAAGCCTGTTCATATCCTTTTCATCTTCCACTACTAAAATCCTCAATGCAAACACCCCTGAAATAAAGAATTTTTAATTTCTGTTAATTCCAATTATATAGTTTAACATATAATTTACAAATTAAAGAAAGAATTTAAAATTTTAATAAAAAAACAGCGTGGTATACATTATCCACACTGTTTTTGAATTATTTGAATTAGTTCATGGCTGATTTCATTTCTTTTATGTACTGACCAACATATTCAGGGGCATTCCTGCCGTACTTTTCAATTATTTTAATTATTGCCGAACCAACTATAGCTCCATCTGAAATATCAGACATTCTCTTTGCCTGTTCAGGTGTGGAAATTCCAAAACCTACAGCACAAGGAATATCGGTATTTTCCCTGATTATTTTTGTAATTGAGGCAATGTCTGTTGTAATTTCAGTTCTTGTTCCTGTAACACCAAGGCTTGAAACTATGTATAAAAAGCCTTCCGCCTCTTTTGCAATCATTGCTATTCTGTCGTTTGAAGTCGGCGCTATAAGGGAAATTAAATCAACGCCATATTTATGGCACTGTGGCAGAAATTCTTCTTTTTCCTCAAAAGGCAAATCTGGCAGTATTAGTCCGTCAATGCCTATTTCTTTACATGTTGAGATAAATTTATCTGAATTATATGAAAATACTACATTAGCATAAGTCATAAACACCATTGGAACATTTATATCTTTTCTGAGTTCTCTTACAAAATCAAATATTTTATCTGTAGTAACCCCGCCGTTTAAAGCCCTTATGTTTGCACCTTGAATAACCGGACCTTCAGCCGTAGGGTCTGAAAACGGAATGCCAAGTTCTATTAAATCAGCGCCGTTTTCAACTGCGGCATGTACGCAGGCGGCAGTTGTTTCCAAGTCAGGGTCACCGCATGTTATAAAAGGAATAAACGCTTTGCCTCTATTAAAAGCTGATTTTATATTACTCATAAATATTCTCCCCCCTGTATCTTGCAATAGATGCGCAGTCTTTGTCTCCTCTGCCGGATATGGTAATTACAATAATTTTATCTTTATCCATTTCAGGCGCTAATTTCATGGCATAAGCAACAGCATGGGCTGATTCTATAGCCGGGATAATACCTTCCGTTTTTGACAAATACTCAAAAGCACATACCGCTTCTTCATCTGTAACAGGAACGTATTGCGCTCTGCCTATATCATGCAAATGTGCATGTTCAGGACCTATTCCCGGATAATCCAAACCGGCTGAAATGGAGTAAACCGGCGCTATCTGACCGTATTTATCCTGACAGAAATATGATTTCATGCCATGAAATATACCAAGCTTGCCTGTGCTTATGGTTGCCGCCGTTTCAAATGTATCAATGCCTTTTCCAGCCGCCTCACAGCCTATAAGCTGTACTTCTTTGTCATCTATAAAATGATAAAAACTTCCGATTGCGTTTGAGCCGCCGCCAACGCATGCTATAACTGCGTCAGGAAGCCTGCCTTCTTTTTTTAGTGTCTGCTCTTTAATTTCTTTTGAAATTACAGCCTGAAAATCACGAACTATTGTTGGAAAAGGGTGCGGACCCATTACAGAACCGAGGCAGTAATGTGTATCGTCAATTCTGCTGGTCCACTCACGGAACGCTTCTGAAACAGCATCTTTAAGTGTGCCTGTTCCGGTTTTAACAGGTACTACCTTTGAACCAAGAAGGCGCATTTTATATACATTAAGCGCCTGCCTTATAGTGTCTTCCTCTCCCATAAAAACAACGCATTCCATACCCATAAGAGCTGCGGCTGTTGCTGTAGCAACGCCGTGCTGCCCTGCTCCTGTTTCAGCTATTAAGCGGGTTTTGCCCATTTTTTTTGCTAAAAGCGCCTGCCCCAGAACATTATTTATTTTGTGCGCTCCTGTATGGTTAAGGTCTTCTCTTTTAAGATATATCTTCGCTCCGCCTAAATCTTTGGTCATTTTTTCTGCAAAATAAAGCCTTGAAGGTCTTCCGGCATACTCATTAAAAAGCTCTTTAAGCTCATTATTAAATTCCGGGTCGTTTTTATAATAATTATAAGCCTTTTCAAGCTCTATAACAGCGTTCATAAGTGTTTCGGGTATATACTGCCCGCCATGAACGCCAAATCTTCCGTTTGGGTTTGTCATTTTTAGTCATTCCTTTCGTTTATTTTTCTAATTATTTCTATAAATTCTGTCATTTTTATGCTGTCTTTAAGACCGTCTGTTTCTATACCTGAACTTACATCTACAGCAAAAGGATTAAGTGTTTCAACAGCAGTACTGATATTTTCTAAATTTAAACCGCCAGCTAAAAAATATGGTCTTTCAATGCGTTTTGCTAACTCCCAGTTGAAAACCATGCCGCTTCCTCCTTTTCCTGTATCAAGCAAAACATAATCCGCCTTAGAGTTTTTGGCAGCAAGTATGTCAAGTTCGCTTTTTATGCTAAATGCCTTAATCACAGGTTTGTTTGTTAAAGAACGCAGCTTAATTATATAATCATCGCTTTCATTTCCATGGAGCTGGGCTATATCTATAACTCCGTTAATAAGCAATTTGGATATTTTCGATATGTCATCATTTACAAATACTCCTACAGATTTAATGTCTGTAAGCAGCTCTTTTTTTAATTTTTCAGCCTGCCGAGGGTTAACATACCGTCTGCTTTGCTTTGCAAACACAAAACCTATATAATCCGGTTTGCAAATATTTGCGGCTTTTATATCACATAAACGGGTAAGACCGCATAACTTAATTTTAGTCATATATGCCTCTCAATTCTTCAAGCTTGGCTTTTTTATTTTCAGCACGCATAAGGGTTTCCCCAATAAGGACTGCATCGGCTCCTATTTTTCTAAGTCCGGCAATGTCATCAGATGTTTTTACGCCGCTTTCTGAAACAAATATTATATTTTGTGGAATTAATTCCCTAAGCTGCCTGCTGGTTTGAGTATCTACAGTAAAATCTTTTAAATTCCTGTTGTTTACACCTATAATCCTCGCGCCAAAATTCAATGCGGTTTTTACTTCCTGTGCATTATGGGTTTCAACCAACGCGGAAATACCAAGGCTGTCGCATATTTTAATATATTCATTAAGCTCTTTTTCAGATAAAATGGAGCATATAAGCAAAACCGCGTCTGCGCCTAAAATTTTTGCTTCATAAATCATATACGGGTCAACAGTAAAATCTTTTCTTAAACAAGGTATAGAAACATTTTCCGCAATTTCTTTTAAATAATCGTCATTTCCCAAAAACCATTTCGGTTCTGTAAGTATGGAAATACAGTCGGCTCCTGCCTGTTCATAATCTTTTGCTATTTTAATATAATCAAACTCAGGTGCTATTAACCCTTTAGATGGCGAAGCCTTTTTGCATTCACAAATAAAAGACAAATCAGGCTTTTTAAGTGCGTTTTCAAATTCAAAATTGCCTTTTGGCAGTTCTAAAGCCATATTTTTTATTTCATCTAAAGAAATTAGCTTCTTTTTATTTTTAACACGTTCTTTAGCATGCTCAGACAGCTGTTCAAGTATTGTCATTTTACGCCTCCTGACGGTTGCTTACCTCTATTAACTTTTTTAATGTTTCCATTGCTTTTCCTGAATCTATTATTTCAGCAGCTAAACTGATTCCTTCTTTAAAAGTTTTAGCTTTATCTCCAAGGTATAACGACGCGCCGGCATTCATTAATACAGCATTTCGCTTATTTCCCTTTTCGCCATTTAATATGTTTCTTGTTATTTCGGCATTTTCTTCAGGTGTTCCGCCCATAAGGTCAGACTTATTGCAGCGTGAAAAACCAAATTCCTCCGGTGTTATTGTATAAGATTTAAACCAGCCGTCTTTAAACTCACAAATTTTAGTGGGCGCACTTACAGAAATTTCATCTAATTTATCAAGACCATAAACCACCATTCCGCGTTTAACCCCAAGGCTTATAAGAACCTGTGCAAGAGGCTCTACAAGGTAATCGTCGTAAACGCCTAAAAGCTGAATTTTAGGACTTCCCGGGTTTGTAAGCGGACCTAAAATATTAAAGACTGTTCTGAATCCCAGTTCTTTTCTTATACTGCCGACATATTTCATTGAAGTATGATATTTTTGTGCAAAAAAGAAGCACATTCCAACTTCGTTTAAAAGCTCTATGCATTTTTCCGGGCTCTGCTGAATGTTAACACCAAGGGCTTCCAAGCAGTCAGCTGTTCCGCATTTTGAAGATGCAGCTCTGTTTCCGTGTTTGGCAACCTTCATCCCTCCTGCCGCAGCAACAAGAGCAGATGTTGTAGATATATTAAAACTGTGTGCGTTGTCACCGCCTGTGCCTACTATTTCGAATATATCCATATCAGTTTCAACTTTTATTGCGTGAGCTCTCATAGCTGCGGCACAGCCTGAAATCTCATCTATTGTTTCAGCTCTTGCGCTTTTTGTAGAAAGCGCCGCCAAAAACGCAGCGTTTTGTGTAGGAGTTGTATCGCCGCTCATAATTTCATTCATAACAGAATAGGCTTCATCGTAAGTAAGGTCCTGTTTGTTTACAATTTTAATAATGGCTTCTTGTATCATATTAAATCCCCCTTTTATTTCAAATTAATAAAGTTATTAAGCATTTCCATTCCGTCAGGCGTCATAATTGATTCAGGGTGAAACTGAACACCAAATATAGGATATTGTTTGTGCTCAACTGCCATAATCTCGCCATCTGAAGTAATGGCTGTTATTTTTAAACATTCCGGCATGGTTTTTTCATCAGCCGCCAAAGAATGGTATCTTGCTACAAGTGCTGTTTCAGGGCAGTTTTTAAATAAAACTGAATTATTATCTAATTTTACCTTCGACTGCTTGCCGTGCATTAGCTTTTTAGCGTAAGTTATGTTTGCTCCAAAAGACGCGCATACAGCCTGATGACCAAGGCATACCCCTAAAATAGGAATATCTTTACCTAATGTTTTAACACATTCCATAATAATGCCGGCATTTTCAGGTCTTCCTGGACCGGGTGACAAAATAATGCAGTTGGGGTTTATATTCTTTATTTCTTCAACTGACATTTCATCGTTTCTTATTACTTTTATATCCGGATTGATTGTTCCTACAAGCTGATAAAGGTTGTAAGAAAAACTGTCATAATTATCTATTAATAAAATCATAAATCTACCTCCTGAGCCGCTTTTAAAGCGTTAATAACAGCCTGAGCCTTGTTTATACATTCCTGATATTCATTTTCAGGCACTGAGTCCGCTACAATGCCTGCGCCGCTTCTAACAAAGACTTTTCCGTTTTTCTTATATGCAATTCGTATTGCAATGCATGTATCCATATTCCCAGTAAAATCGATGTATCCTATTGCCCCGCCGTAAATTCCGCGTTTGTTTTGTTCAAGCTGACCAATTAACTGGCAAGCCCTAATTTTTGGCGCCCCTGAAAGTGTCCCTGCCGGAAGCACGGCTCCTATGGCGTCTATTGCGTCACAGTCGTTACGTATTTCGCCACGGACTGTAGAACCTATATGCATTACATGTGAGAATTTTTCTATTGTATGGAGTGTTTCAACTTTTACGCTTCCAAATTTACTTACTTTGCCTAAGTCATTTCTTCCCAAATCCACAAGCATATTGTGCTCCGCAAGCTCTTTTTCGTCTGATAAAAGTTCTTTTTCAAGGGCTTTATCTTCTTCCTCCGTAATACCTCTTTTACGTGTGCCTGCAAGAGGAAATGTATGCAGTATGCCGTTTTCAAGCTTTACCAATGTTTCAGGCGAGGCGCCTGCTACTTCAACATCTGTACCTGAAAAATAGAACATATACGGCGATGGATTCATTGTTCTTAAAATTCTGTATGTATTTAACAAACTCCCTTCAAATGAAGCGCTTAAACGATTTGACAAAACTATTTGGAATATATCTCCTTCGTATATATGCTTCTTTGCCTTTTCAACCATTTGGCAATATGTTTCTTTATTAAATAACGGAGTAACTTCTCCAAGCAGACGTCCGCCAATCTCTTTTTTTTGTTTGCCGTGTTTTAATAAATCACTCATATTTTTTAAATCAAGTACGGCTTTGTTGTAACATGTTTCAGGCTCAGTTAAATCCATATTAGCAATTAAAATTATTTTCTGTCTGTAATGATCAAACGCAATTACTTTATCAAAAAGCATTAAGTCGATGTCTTTAAAAGCTTCTGTATCACTGACTTCAACATCAGCAGCCGGTTCAGTGTATTTAATGTAATCGTATGAAAAATAACCAACTAATCCTCCTGTAAATGACGGCAGGTATGAAAAACGAGGACTTTTATATTCAGACAGAATCTGTCTTAAACAGTCTGACGGACTGCCTGATTTCATTACAATTCCGCCTGCTTTTATAACACCGTTTACACATGTAATTTCCATTTTAGGGTCAAAGCCTAAAAATGTATATCTTCCCCATTTTTCCTGCTCTGCTACCGATTCAAGCATATAGCAGTGAGTGGATATATTTTTTAATATTTTAACTGCCTCAATAGGTGTGCAGAAATCAGAAAGCATCTCACAGCTAACCGGCAGAACATTATACAAGTTTGTTTCGGCAATTTTTTTAACTTCTTCAAAAGACGGCTTAAAATACATATTAATTACCTCCCCCGGATTTTTATAAAAAAATACTCCTTCAGCTAATTTGCCAAAGGAGTATAAAAAAATCCTTGACAAAAAAGCCTAAACTTTCTGTCAAGGACGAATAAACTATTTATCCGCGGTGCCACCTTGATTCACGACAGCGATGCCGTGCGCTTGACAGGATACCAACATATCCCCGGCAACTTACGTATGCCCACACGTTGCAGAATACTCTGTGCATAACACATTTGACTGCACCCTCAGCGGTCCATTTGACGAACTGTTTCTCACCCGACTCTCAGCATCACGGGCTCTCTGTAAAGGCATAATCGCCGTTATCTCCACTTCAACGGTTTAGTATGTTAAATTGTTGTTCGTATTATAGCATTAAGAAAATTATTTGTCAATATAAAAAAATACAGTTTTTATGAAAAAATTTTTATTATATTTTTTATTTTATAACACCTAATCATTTTAAATACACTTTTTCTATTTTTTTCATAAGTTTATTTGTCAGCTTTGTGATTTGACCAACCAATACGGCAGCGGCTATAGTGCCCTCTCTTACTCCGCGCAATGTGCCTAAAAAAATCAGACCTAAAATTATTGATAATAAAACAAGTGTTACATCAAAAGCAACTTTCATGTTGCCAAATTTAATTGGGAATTTTTTGCATACAGCAATTACAATGCCCTCACCAGCTGTAGTTACAATATTTGCCATGACTTCCATGCTGACACCCAAAGCGATTAAAAATATGCCGGCAGCACAAAGCATCCACTGTCCAAAATAATTTGTGTAAGATGTATTTGTTAAAATTAGTTCCGCAGCATCAATCATTGTGCCAAATAATACAGCTGCCGGAAGCTGTAAAAGCTGAAACCACTCATAGTCTTTATTTAGAATTGCTATTTGTATCAATACAAACATAAAATTCATAATTATTGTTGTAGTTCCTACTGATAGACCAGATATTTCCGCTGTTACATAAGGCACACTTGATATAGGAGATGTTCCAAGGGAAGCCTTAATTGAAAAAGCTACTCCAAAAGCCATTATAATAAGACCTGAACATAAAAACAACAGCCTTTTAAATGGATGATTAATTTTTTGATATTTACCTGCTGACATTATTATTCATTCCTGCTTTCGTTATTTATTTTAATTGACTCACATAGTTTGCTAAGAGTTATTTTTAATGCGTTTATTTCTTCTTCTGCCATATCGCTTACAGCAATATTTTCAGCTTCATTAAAAATATCCATTAACTTTTCTGCTGAGATTTTACCTTTTTCAGTAAGTGAAACATATAAAGAACGTCTGTTGCCATTTTTCTGCCTTCTTAGTACAAGTCCGTTTTCCTCCATACGCAGTAAAATGCTTCCTACAGTAGATGGCTCAATCTCGCAATAAGCCGCTATTGTTTTTTGATCAGCTTCTCCGAATTTAAGCAAAAAATCAAGTATTTTCGGCTGACCGGAAGTTAACCCTATTTTATTTGCCTTTGATAAAATACTGCGTGAAAGCATGGCGTGGGATTTCATTAAAAGATAATGCAAACTTTCCATGTATTAAAATAACGCCTCCAAAAAAATAATAAGAATTATTATTATATTAATTCTTATTATATATTTTTATTATAAATATTCAATATTTTTTATAAAAAAGCCGAAAATCAGCATGTGACTTTCGGCTTATACACTCTTTTAAAATATATATGTGTTTTAGAACAATAATTTTTATTTATTAGCTTAATAATGCAAATCCGCAGAATAATTTAAAATTCTGTTCTATTATAGTTATGTTATCGGCTGCATGTCAAATCCTTTAATAAGTATTTTAATGAACACCTTCTACTTTAATGTCATTATAAATTTTGCCTAAAAGGTCAATATCCCAGTTTCCGCTTGTTAACACAAAGGCTGTTTTCTCATCTGCGCGGAGCTGTATTTTTTTGCTTAATACAGCAGCAACTACTACACATGATGTAGGTTCTGCCAAAAGTTTTGTTTCTTTTGCTACTAATTTAGTTGCTTCTAAAATGTAATTTTCTTCAACTGTTACAATTTCATCAACATTTTTTTCTATTATAGGATATGTATTTTTTCCAGGACGGCGGCATGAAATACCGTCTGCAACTGTAGGATTTGCAGGCACTTCCACTGGTTTTCCGGCTTTCCGGCTTTCGGCATAAGCCGGACTTGCAGCTGCTTGAACACCGACTATGCGAACAGACGGCTTTAAAGCCTTTACAGCTGTTGATATTCCGGAAATTAAGCCTCCCCCGCCTATAGGAACAACTATTGTTTCTACATCTTTTAAATCCTCAAGAATTTCAAGAGCAATAGTTCCCTGACCTGCCATTACCATAAAATCCTCATAAGGATGCACTATTGTATAACCGTGCTTTTCAACTTCCTCATGCACTTTTTCCCATCTCTTATCATAAGACCTGTCCCATAAAATTGTTTCAGCCCCCATGCGCTTAGCGTTGTTTACTTTAAGCGGCGGAGTATCATTAGGCAGTACAACCGTTACATGTATGCCAAGTTTTTCACCTGCGTAAGCGCATGCCTGACCGTGGTTTCCAGAAGAACTTGTTATAATGCCTTTAGACAGTTCTTTAGGCGTTAAAGTTAAAATTTTGCTCATTGCCCCGCGAAGCTTGAATGCGCCTGTTATTTGAAGCATTTCAGGTTTTACATAAACATCGCAGCCTAAAATTTTTCCAAGCGCTTCTTCCTGAAGCAAAGGTGTGCGTCTTACATAAGGCGCAATGCGTATTGCAGCAGATTTAATGTCATCTATTGTTAAACTAAGCTTTTCCATATTATTACCCCCTTTTTAAGTTTATAATATCACTTGATTATAACTCTAACAACTATCAGATTATAATAACAAAGTCATAATAATTTGTTATGGCAGTGTTGGTTTTATTTACCAGATAATTACGTTTTGTTTGGAGGTTATTATATTTTTATTTTAGACTTCATTAAAACTTAAATATATCAAAAAATAAGCGTATAACTAAAACATTATTAAATAAAAAGCTCACATTCCTTACGTTTGGAACATGCTCTGCTTAATAAAATTTTAGCCATAAAAAGCATTATTGGATTTATTTTTCTTGAGTTATTTGGGCAGACAGAAATACATCTCATACATGAAATACACAACTTTGAATTAACATTATGCGGATTATTTTTATCTATTGCATGGACAGGACATTCTTTGGAACATATACCGCATTTTGTGCAGGTCCTTGTTGGCTTAGGCACCATTGGCATATTGCTGTATTTTTTATATGGTCTGTTTCCCGGAATATAAAATTCATAAATTTTGCCTGATGAAATTTTATTGGATATTTTTTTTGAAAATTCAACAAGTTGTTTTTTGTCAATCTTATCAGGTCTGTTTGCTGCTATCTGCCGTACAATGGAGTGTTCAGCAACTGCGGCAACTGCGGCAACCACATTAAAACCGTTCGCTTTTACTGTGTCATACAGTTCAGCAAGTGTATCTTCGTAATCACGGTTTCCGTAGACACAAAGCAGAACGGCAGAAGCGCCATTTCCTTTAATCTTTGAAATACGTTTTATGGCAGTTACCGGCACTCGTCCGCCAAAAGACGGCACTGCTATTACTGCAATATCATCTTTTGTAAGGGTTAAATTGTTTTTATTATCTTTTGTTATGTCATGCGCAGTAATACTGTTTCCTAACCCGCTTGTGAGAATATCCGCAGTTTTTTTTGTTCCACCTGTAGGGCTGAAGTATATTTCATAAATTCCCATTTTGCTTTCCCTCTTTTTTATTGTCATATTTATTTTATAATATTTAAGCATTCCAAGAACGCTTGTATTTTTAATTTAAAAAGCATACAATATGAGATGTAATAATTAATATTACAACAAATAAGTGTATCATTGTAAAGATGTAATGTCAACATTTACAACTTAAATTCTATTATCAATTTATTAGGAGGCAATTCTATGCAGATTAGTATGAAATGCTCAGTAGCAGTTCATTGTTTAATTTTCATATATGAAGCAAGGGATAAAGCAAAAGTAACAAGTACGCTGCTTTCCAAAAGTACAGGCTGTAACCCTGTTATAATACGAAACATACTTAGTTCATTAAAAAAAGCAGGAATTATAACAGTGGCACGCGGCAGCGGCGGGGCAAAATTATGCAAAAACCCTGCTGAAATAACATTGCTTCAAATATACAACGCGTTAGAACCTGACGGATTAAAAGGAATTATAGGAATTCATCAATGTTACGGACTTAAATGTCCTGTAGCGCAAAATATTCATAAAGTTCTTCTTGCTCCGTATTGCAAAATTGAAGACTCAATAAAAAATACAATGAATAGCATTACTCTTCAATCTATGATTAATGATTTTCATGAACTGTTAAAATATGCAGATTAACTTATATGTAATAATGCGCTCTAAATATTAAAAAATTTGAAATTTGTGTAATAAAATCTTGCTTTTTTTTCACATATAGTTTAAAATTGTTAATGTAAATTATTCAATTCTATAAATTATATTTTATTTTCATTGAATTATTAATTAATTTACACTTTAATATTTTCGTTTGTAATGATGGTTTAATTCAGCCATCTATTATACATAAGAAAGGAAAGGTTATAAAATGAAAAAACATATTTTATCTTTGGCAGCTATATCCTGCCTTATCTTCTCTTTGACAGCCTGCGGAGGAAGCAATTCATCTTCTTCGGCTGCTTCAGCTTCTTCAGCTCAGTCATCAGTTCAGACTTCAGCAGAAACTTCCGCAGAAGCGTCAACTGAATCATCTGCTGAAACTTCTTCCAAATCAACCGTAAACAACGATTTGCCGTCATTGGAAGATTACTTTAATTCAGGCATTATGCAGACTGCAATTGATGCGACTAAAAAGCAGTATGAAGGTCAGGGCATTAGTGTTGATATGTACGCTGAAGGTGATGAACTTCATTATGATTTTGCTCTCAGCGATATTGAAACTACTGATGAAGACAGAGCTGCTTATTCAGATTCCCTAAAGGCAAGTATGGAAGCTAACGCTGACACGTTTTTAAATACTGCTGTTCAGGTTAAAGAAGCTGTTTCCAACGAAAAGGTTGTAGTTATAGTAAGCTACTTTGATGCTGCTGGAAATGAACTTTATTCACAGTCATTTTCTTCAGATGATGCCGAATAAATTAAATACAAATGGTGCCGTATTAAACGGCACCTTATTTTATATTAAACAATTAAGCAAAATTAACTTCTTCTTACATTGCTTATAAGAATTATTTTTTAAGAATGCAATTATTAATAATATATTTAAAATGCAAAGGTAACAATAATGCTTCCATTTGATAAAAAATTTATACAGTCAGAAATAAAACATCACCATCACGGTCAAATGTCAGAATCGTTTTTAACAGCCGCATTTCTGTCACTTTCAGGCGGTTTACAAGATGCTTATACGTATGTTTTCAGAGGAAATGTATTTGCGAATGCCCAAACGGGAAATATAGTTTTGCTAAGTCAAAACATATATGAAAAAAACTATCATGTATCTCTTCGTTATATTATTCCACTTATCTTTTTTGCATTTGGCATAATTATTGCGGAATACATAAGAGAATCTTATAGATATTCTAAATATATGCATTGGCGTCAGCTTGTATTGATATTTGAAATAATATTATTGTTTATTGTCGGTTTTATACCTGTTAAATTTAATGTGATGGCTAATGCCCTTGTTTCTTTTTCATGCGCAATGCAGGTACAGACATTCAGAAAAGTTAACGGCTATGCTTTTGCAAGTACTATGTGTATTGGAAATATCCGCAGTGCAATGGAATCTTTATATATGTATTCAACATCCCGCGATAAAAATTTATTAAAAAAGACTTTACGGTATATTGAAATTATTTTTTTATTTGGCTTTGGCGCTGCTCTTGGCAGCCACTTTGTTCCGCAGTTTGGCTCATATACAATATGGTTTTCATGTTCATTATTACTTATATGCTTTTTTATAATGTTTATTCGTGAAGAAATAGATGAGCACCAGAATGTAAAATAAGACTGAAGTAATATTAAATAACAAAATGTAATCTGAAAAAACATAATAATTAACTGTATTTATAAGAATACTTCATGATTTTAAATACAAAATTTTGATTTTTAAAATAATAAAAATTAAAAGTAAAAAATTTGAATAATTATAAAAAGCGTCTATGAATTTACAACACATAGACGCTTTAAATTATATTGCTTAAAAATGCTGTCTTTATTACTCTTCAACAGCAAAATTTTCATTAGAAAATATAAATGCTGTTTTTACGCAGTCTATGGCAATTACCATTGTATAAATGTCCGCTTTATATATCATTGAATTTCCATTTTTCTTAACAATAACAGCCGTATTGCGTTTATCATTGTTTGTCCAGTAAATTAAAAAGCTGAAATCATCTTCATCCTTAACGGCCCATTTTAAGCTTTCAAGAGGTTTAATAAAAAAATCATCATCACATTTGAAGTGCTTCATCAGCTCTTTTTTTGATGTAATAAAATTTTTTAAAAAATCTTTTTTGTCAGACATTGGTATTTCCTCCGATAATAATTAATAAAGCCTCCATGAGCCTACCTAATAATGTTACAATTTAAAGGAATTAATGTCAACAATTAATTAATGTATTTTTTCAGATATTTTCCTGTATAAGAATTACTGTTTTGACAAATTTCCTCAGGCGTACCGGTACAAACTACCTGCCCTCCGCCATCTCCTCCTTCCGGACCTAAATCTATAATATAATCAGCCGTTTTAATAACATCAAGATTATGTTCTATAATTACAACAGTGTTTCCGCCTTCTGCCAATCTCTGCATTATGTCACAAAGTTTATGCACATCTGCGGCATGAAGACCTGTTGTAGGCTCATCTAATATATACATTGTCTTTCCTGTAGATTTACGGCTTAATTCTGTCGCCAGTTTAACTCTCTGCGCTTCACCGCCTGAAAGAGTTGTTGATGACTGTCCCAATTTAACGTAAGAAAGACCAACATCATATAATGTTTGGAGCTTCGATTTAAGCCTTGGAAGATTACCGAAAAATTCCAAAGCTTCCTCAACAGTCATATCAAGCACATCAGCAATTGATTTGCCTTTATATTTAACCTCCAGCGTTTCCCTGTTATAACGCTTTCCTCCGCATACTTCACATGGAACAAATACATCAGGTAAAAAATGCATTTCTATTTTAATTATTCCATCACCGTTGCACGCTTCACATCTACCGCCTTTAATATTAAAGCTGAATCTGCCCTTTTGGTATCCACGCATTTTTGCCTCGTTTGTCTGGGCAAAAACATCTCTTATTAGGTCAAATAGTCCTGTATAAGTAGCCGGATTGCTTCTTGGTGTTCTGCCTATAGGCGACTGGTCAATATTTATTACTTTATCTAATTTTTCCTCGCCTGTAATTCCTTCGCTTTTTCCAGGTTTAAGCTTTGCCCTGTTTAAATCACGGGCTAATGATTTATACAATATTTCATTAACAAGAGTGCTTTTGCCTGAACCGCTGACGCCAGTAACGCATGTGATTACCCCTAAAGGAATATTAACATCTATGTTTTTTAAATTGTTTTCACTTGCTTTGTGTATTGTAATAAAAGCGTCTTTATCCGGCTTGCGCCTTTCTTTAGGTACTGGTATTTTCCTGCGTCCGCTTAAATAATCTCCTGTAAGAGAACCTTCGCATTTAAGCAGGTCCTCTACATGACCGCTGAACATAATCTGTCCGCCGTTTTCACCGGCATAAGGTCCAACATCAACAATATAGTCGCTTGCGAGCATTGTGTCTTCATCGTGTTCTACAACTATCAGTGAATTTCCCAAATCTCTGAGGTTTTTAAGCGTTCCTATAAGTTTATCATTGTCCCTTTGATGAAGACCTATACTCGGCTCATCAAGTATATATACTACACCTACAAGACCTGAACCTATTTGAGTCGCAAGCCTTATCCTCTGTGCTTCACCGCCTGACAGCGTGCTTGCTGCCCTTGAAAGCGTAATATAATCAAGTCCGACTGAAATAAGAAAACCTATTCTTGAATTAATCTCTTTAAGTACCTGTCCGGCTATTATTTTTTCTCTGTCTGTAAGAACAAGCTCAGAAAAAAATTTTTGAGATTCTTTTATAGGCATTTCACTTATTTCAGCTATATTTTTTCCGTTTACAGTTACTGCGAGTATCTCCGGTTTAAGTCTTTTTCCGTGGCAGATAGGGCATACAGTATTAGTCATATATTCTTCATACTCAGACCTCATTGTTTCAGAAGTTTCATTGTATCTTCTTTGGAGATTGTTTACTATCCCCTCAAAACTATATTGATAGCTACCTGTACCTGTTGCATTTTTGTATACAATATTGACTTTTTCGCCTTTTGTGCCGTAAAAAATTATGTCCTTAACTTTTTGCGGCAAATCTTTAAAAGGAGTATCAAGAGAAAAATCATACTTTTCGGCAAGAGATTCAAAAAGCACTCTGCTCATGCTTCCCGGTGAGTTTATTGAGTTAAATCCAATAGCACATATAGCACCCTGTAAAATGCTCAATTCATCATTAGGCACTATAAGTTCCGGGTCAAACTTCATCTGCATGCCTAAACCGGAGCACTCCGGGCAGGCTCCGCTTGGATTGTTAAAAGAGAAGCTTCTCGGCTCAATCTCGCTGATGTTTATACCGCAGTGTGTGCATGCAAAATTCTGGCTGAAAACAATATCCTCATTTGTATCTGGTATGTTAACTATAAGAATCCCGCCGGATAAAGCTATAACAGTTTCAATTGATTCTGTAAGCCTTTTCTGCATGCCGTCTTTTATAACAAGTCTGTCCACAACAATTTCTATGTTATGCTTTTTATTCTTTTCAAGCTTTATTTCTTCACTTAAATCGTAAATTATTCCGTCAGCCCTGACTCTTACATATCCGCCCTTTTTGGCGTCTTCCAATACTTTTACATGCTCGCCCTTCCGCCCTTTGACAATTGGAGCTAAAAGCTGAATTTTAGTTCTTTCGGGCATTTCTGTAATCTTATCAACTATTTGGTCAAGAGTCTGTTTTTTTACCTCACGACCGCATTTCGGGCAGTGCGGAATACCTATTCTTGAAAACAGAAGACGCATATAGTCATATATCTCTGTAACAGTACCTACTGTAGAACGTGGATTATGGCTTGTTGTTTTCTGGTCTATTGATATAGCTGGCGACAGACCCTCTATATAGTCCACATCAGGCTTATCCATTTGCCCCAAAAACTGCCTTGCGTAAGATGACAAAGATTCCACATATCTTCTTTGACCTTCTGCGAATATAGTATCAAACGCAAGAGAAGACTTTCCGGAACCACTTACACCTGTAAAAACTACAAGCTTGTTTCTTGGTATTTCCAAATCGATATTTTTTAAATTATGTTCTCTCGCGCCTTTAATTATTATTTTGTCATTTTCCATTGCCACACCTCAAAATTAAGAATTAAGGCATTTTTTAAGCTCAATTATTTTATCTCTGAGCTGAGCCGCTCTCTCAAACTGTAAATCCCTTGCGGCTGCCTTCATTTCTTTTTCAAGCTTTTTAATATTATCTTTTAATTCATCTATATTCATGCTTTCAGGCTCTTTTGTAAATCCAAAGCTGTCTTTTTCTTCTGCGGGAGTAGTAGCCTGAATAACATCATAAACTTTCTTTTCTATTGTTTTAGGAATAATTCCATGTTCCTCGTTATAGCGCTGCTGTATCTGACGTCTTCTTTCTGTTTCTTCTATAGCAATTCGCATTGATTTTGTAATAACATCAGCATACATAATAACCCTGCCTTCGGCATTTCTTGCCGCACGACCAATAGTCTGTATTAAAGATGTCTCGGAACGTAGAAATCCCTCTTTGTCAGCGTCAAGTATCGCTACAAGAGAAACTTCCGGTATATCAAGTCCTTCCCTTAAAAGATTAATTCCTACAAGGACATCAAAAACATCCATTCTTAAATCCCTTATAATTTCTATCCTTTCAAGCGTATCTATGTCTGAATGCAGATATCTTACCCTAACTCCGGCTTCCCGCAGATAGTCCGTAAGTCTTTCAGCCATTTTTTTGGTAAGAGTTGTAACAAGTACTTTGTGCCCCTTATCTACAGTGATGTTTATTTCATTTAGCAGGTCGTCTATCTGACCATTAACCGGCTTAATAGTAATTGCCGGGTCTAAAAGTCCTGTAGGTCTTATAACCTGTTCCGCCATCTGCTGGCTGTGCTGGGCTTCATATTTTGAAGGAGTAGCTGAAACAAAAAGCATTTGGTTGATTTTTTGTTCAAACTCCGAAAATTTAAGCGGTCTATTATCCAAAGCGGAAGGCAGCCTGAAACCATATTCCACCAGTGTAGTTTTTCTTGAACGGTCTCCCTCATACATGGCGCCTATCTGCGGAATTGTAACATGTGACTCATCTACAATAATAAGGAAATCTTCAGGAAAAAAGTCAATAAGAGTATAAGGCGTACTTCCCGGTTCACGCAGCGCTAAATGCCTTGAATAGTTTTCTATACCGGAGCAAAATCCCATTTCGCGCATCATTTCAATGTCGTAATTAGTCCTTTGCTCCAGTCTTTGGGCTTCCAAAAGCTTGTCTTCTCTTCTAAGCTCATCAAGTCTTTCTTCCAGCTCTTTTTCTATGTTTTTTATTGCAATATTCATTTTTTCAGGTAAGGTTATATAATGCGAAGCCGGAAAAATGCTTACATGCTTTCTTTCGCCTAATATTTCACCTGTCACAACATCTATTTCAGTTATTCTGTCTATTTCATCACCGAAAAATTCAACTCTTATGGCACTTTCAGAATTGGCAACAGGGAAAATCTCAACTACGTCTCCTCTTACCCTGAATGTTCCACGCTGAAAATCAACATCATTTCTGTCATAGTGAATATCTATAAGCTTACGCAGAACCTCATCACGGTCTTTAATCATACCCGGACGAAGCGAAAGCATTAACTCTCTGTAGTCGCTTGGGTCGCCTAAGCCGTAAATACACGAAACACTGGCTACAATAAGAACATCTTTTCTTTCTATTAAAGAAGCTGTAGCCGAATACCTGAGTTTATCAATTTCATCATTAACTGCCGAATCCTTTTCAATATAAGTATCAGAACTTGGGACATAGGCTTCCGGCTGATAATAATCATAGTAGGAGACAAAATATTCCACCGCATTTTCTGGGAATATCTCTTTAAACTCGCTATAAAGCTGTGCAGCAAGGGTTTTATTGTGTGCAATTACCAGTGTAGGCTTCTGTAATTTTTCTACAATATTCGCCATGGTAAATGTCTTTCCTGAGCCTGTAACACCCTTTAAAGTCTGGAATTTCAAGCCTTTTTTAAATCCGTCGGCTATCTTTTCTATCGCCTGTGGCTGGTCACCAGTAGGCTGAAATTTTGAATGTATTTTAAATGGTTTGTCCATGATACACCTCCGTTCGCACAAAGTGAAGTGATTACAGTCAGCCAATC
>CALWRF010000007.1 GCA_944383885.1 uncultured Clostridia bacterium
CGGTTCAGAAGCTTTTGGACAAAGGCTATTTAAAAGGAAATGACAAAGGTGAGCTGGAGCTTACATACTCCATGCTTAAAATGTTTGTAGTGAATGACCGAGCAGGTCTTTACTGAGTAAATTGAGTAAAAATATTTTGATTTTTATCCTGAATTTTTTTAGCGCACAAAGGTCGGAATTTTATACCGACCTTTTTTATAAATATTTATTTTAAGATATATAATTCAGATATATGGAGTAGTTTTGTTGGAATTTGAAGCATAAATTAAAAAACTTTATATATATATATGCAAGGAGAAGGAAAAGGCGGTCTTTAATTAGACCGCCTGATAGTTTTGATTAATTGTCGGAATCATATATTTTAATATTATGAACCGATTGTTCCGGCAATAATCAAAGTAAAGATATTAAATTAGAGAGTGACGCTTCTTTTAAGCTGACGTTACTTGCACATACGGTTTGATTTATTTGTTTTGTCGGATTTTGTTGTATTCTGCTTTTCTGTATTAAAATTGTACTCCTGAGCAAATTCAGTTCTCTTCATTTCTTTTTCTGCTCTTTTCTCAGTTCTTTTATCAGTTCTTTTTTCCACTTTAATTCAGCTCCTTTGTGTTTCAATTTATGTTGCGATAGTATTATTAGCTTTAAACATATTTTTATGCGGTTTAAAAACTGGTTAATTATGAAAAAATTATAAGCTGAATGTGGATATTTTAATTTGGATTAATTACTATTTATGTATTGGTATTATAATATTTTGACCTGAATTTATGTTGTCGCTTTTCATTTTATTAAACTCTTTAATTTCCTTTATATATGAATTTATGTTGGTGTCATTATTAGAATAAAGGCACGCGATATCCCAAAGCGTATCACCGCTTTTAATGTAATGAATTTTATAATAAACATTATTTTCCTTACGAGATGTACTTCCTGAGGCGAATGTACACATAAGAACAAATGTTGCTGTAAATAAAACAATAAAAACTAATTTTCTCATAAAATACACCTCCGAATATTTTTTAGAACATATAAATAATATATACGAACTTATATTCCTTGTCAATATTTATATTGAAAATTACGAACATAAGTTTTTTGTGTTTGTATTTAAAGAATACATGTGTTATAATAAATAATATCTGCTTTACACATTTAGATATATTTTCTTTTTTTTGATTTAGTACTTTAGTTTTGAAATTTTATTCATCAAGAGGTGGTTTAATGTCTGATTTATCAATAAAGCAAAAAGAAATTCTTGATTATTTGAAAAAAGAGGTTCATGAAAAAGGTTATCCGCCTTCCGTAAGAGAAATCTGTGACGCAACAGGACTTAAGTCCACGTCAACTGCCCATGCCCATTTAACTAAGCTTGAGAAAAAGGGATATATCCGAAGAGATCTTTCTAAACCGAGGGCTATAGAGATATTAGATGAAGAACCTGTGTTTGATGATGGTCAAAAATTTGTTAATGTACCTATTATCGGCACAATTACTGCGGGAACACCTATATTTGCAGTTGAAAATATATACGGAACATTTCCTATACCTGTAGAGTACATTAGCGGCGAAAATATGTTTATGCTCAGGGTAAGGGGTGAAAGCATGATAAATGCCGGTATATTTGATAAGGACTTAATACTTGTAAAACAGCAGAGGAACGCTGATAACGGGGATATAGTTGTTGCGCTTATTGATGATGACTATGCCACGGTAAAAAGATTTTTTGCTGAAAACGGGCATATCAGGCTCCAGCCGGAAAACCCGGCTATGTCGCCTATTATTGTTGAAAAATGCACTATATTGGGCAAAGTTACCGGTCTTTTCAGAAAATTTTAAAATTTAATTAATTAAAGTGGAGTGATTGGATATGTATGGATTTTTTCGAGTTGGAGCGGCTGTACCTGAGCTTAAAGTAGCGGACTACGGTTTTAACACTAAAGAAATTTTAAAAGTTATTAAAGAAGCAGAAAAAAAGAATATAAGGGCTTTAGTGTTTCCTGAGCTTTGCATAAGCTCATACACATGCGGGGATTTGTTTTTTCAAAGAACCCTTATTGATTCTTGCGAAAAATCTTTGGCAGTTATTGCTGAAAAGACATCTGGCATTGATATGTATATTATTTTGGGGCTTCCTGTTGAAATGGACTGCCGTACTTTTAACTGTGCCGCTGTTTTATACAAAGGGAAATTACTTGCGCTTATACCAAAAACATATATTCCTAATTATGGCGAGTTTTATGAGAAAAGATGGTTTGCTTCAGCTAATGAGGCTGTAAGCAGAGAAGTTGTTTTTTGCGGACAAACTGTTCCGGTAGGCTCAAAAATACTGTTCAGAGACAAATACAGACCGGAATTTACGTTCGGTGTTGAACTGTGTGAAGATTTATGGTGTCCTATTCCGCCTTCGTCCTATCACGCTCTTAACGGAGCTTCTGTTATATTTAATTTATCGGCAAGCAACGAGCTTGCGGCTAAAAATGAATACAGAAGAAATTTAATTTCACAGCAGTCGGCTTCTGCTATATGCGGTTATGTATATGCTTCAGCCGGAATGGGAGAGTCTACCCAGGATATTGTTTTCAGCGGACATGCCGTTATTTGCGAAAATGGTTCAGTATTATGCGAAAACAAGCGTTTCTTTTATAAAAGTCAGTTTATATGCGCTGATATTGATGTTGAAAAAATTTGTAATGACAGAAAGAAAAACACAAGCTTCACCGATTTAATTAAACCTGAGATTAATGCCGAATACAGATATATTGACATTGATGTTACTAAATGGAATGAAAAAAATCTTGAACGCAGCATTAAGAGAATGCCTTTTGTTCCAGACAATGACGGTATGCTTTTTGAAAGATGTGAAGATATTTTCAACATTCAGGTAGCGGGGCTTGTTAAAAGAATACTCCATACAAATACTCAGTCGCTTGTTATAGGAATATCCGGCGGCTTGGACTCTACATTAGCGCTTTTGGTAGCTGTTAAGGCATGTGACTATCTGGGGTTAAGCAGAAAAACTGTTCTTGGTGTAACAATGCCTGGGTTTGGAACTACAGACAGAACATATAACAATGCGGTAGATTTAATGAAATCCCTTGGAATTTCAACTAAGGAAATTTCAATCAAGGAATCTGTTATACTGCACTTTAAAGATATAGGTCATGACTTAAACAAGCATGATATAACTTACGAGAATACTCAGGCAAGAGAAAGAACACAGATTTTAATGGATTTAGCTAACAAAAATAACGGTTTGGTTATAGGCACCGGGGATTTATCTGAGCTTGCACTTGGCTGGGCTACGTATAATGGCGATCACATGTCTATGTATGGCGTAAATTCAGGAGTTCCAAAAACTCTTGTAAGGGTGCTTGTTAAATACGTTGCACAAAATGACCAGTTAGATGAAAAATCTAAAGTCATACTTTTTGATGTGCTTGATACACCAGTAAGTCCTGAACTTCTTCCACCAGATGAAAACGGTGAAATTAATCAAAAAACGGAGGATATTGTGGGACCGTATGAACTCCATGATTTCTTTTTGTACTATGTTGTAAGATTTGGCTTTAGTCCTAAAAAGATAGAGTTTTTGGCTCAAAACGCCTTTAAAGGCATATACGATAATGAAACGATATTAAAATGGCTTAATAACTTCTATAAAAGATTCTTCTCTCAGCAGTTTAAAAGGTCATGCCTGCCTGACGGACCGAAGGTTGGGACTATTAACCTTTCTCCAAGAGGAGATTGGAGAATGCCGAGTGACGCTTCAAATGCTTTATGGATAGAAGAACTTGAAAACTGAAAATGCAAAGGAGATGCTGGCTTTGAATTTAAGACCTTCAAATGAAAATGATGCGGCATTGTTTTTAAAATGGCTCAAAGATGAAAGTGAATTTGATATTCTAAGCGGAGGGACTCTTGGCAAAATGCCTCGAAGCGGAAAAGAACTGTACGATATATTTATGTCAAGAAAAGGCACCGAAAAACAGTACACAGCAGAAATTGACGGTGTTGCAGTAGGTCAGTTTACTTTAAGAGATTTAGGAAACGGAAGCTATAAAATTTGTTATGTTATTATTGACAAGAATAGGCGTAAAGAAGGTCTTGGGCGTGACATGATGCGCCTTGCAGTTGATTACTGCTTAAATGAGCTTAGTGCTGAAAATATAAGCTTAGTTGTTTTTAAAAGAAATACAGCGGCATTTAACTGCTATAAAGATGTCGGATTTAAAGTTGCAGAAAACAAAGAAAGTACTTTTATGTTTAAGGGAAACAAAGAAGTGTGCTATGAAATGGTTTGGAACAAACAATAATTAAATAAATAATGAAATAAAAGCATTGAAATCCTATGTGTTTTCAATGCTTTTACTTTTTTTAAAATTTTTTGGAAAAAAAGTAAAAAAAGGAGTTGACAATATATGAAAAGTGAGTATAATAAATATTCGTTGCCGCTGAAAACAAAAGCGAAAACGCAGGATTTAAAAGCTGAAAAAAAGAAATGAAAAAACTTAAAAAAAAGTATTGACATTTTTTAAAAAGCGAGTATAATAAATCAACGTTGTCGGTAAAATAAAGACGGCAAACAAAGTAGGAAATTTCAAATTTAAGTTAAGAACTTGAAAAAAATAAATAAAAAAAGTTCTTGACAAAAAATGAAAGTTCTGGTAATATAAATAACGCTGACGGCGAGAGTCTGAAGCAAAAAAGACATTGAACCTTGAAAACTGAACAGTTGAAAATAAACCAAAACCCAAAGTTAATTCACAGCTCGAGAGAGCAAAAGTAATTTTAGGAAACAAAAGTCAGTGAGAAACTGAGAGACAAACTT
>CALWRF010000008.1 GCA_944383885.1 uncultured Clostridia bacterium
GGTCTTTTTTTAGTGCTTAAATTAATGTTTAAATTTAATTCAATTATAAAAAACAAAAAGGAGAAGTGATTAAATTGAAAAAAGAGGATTTTTTAAAAATCGGTCTTACAGAAGAACAGGCGGAGAAGGCAGCCGCCGCTTCTGCCGATGAGCTGAAAGGCTATGTCCCAAAGGCGGACTATGACACCGCAGCATCTGAGCTTAACACAGCAAAAACAAGTATTACAGACCTTACAGGAAAGCTTAAAGCTTATGACGGAGTTGATGTTGAAAAGCTTAAAACAGATGTTAAAGACTGGGAAACAAAGTACAATGCCGATATTGCTTCCTTAAAAAAGAACGCTGCTGTTGACATGGCAATACTTCAGGCAAAAGGCAGAAATGTAAAAGCAATAAAAGCTCTTTTGGACATGGATAAAATAAGCCTTAAAGATAACGGCACTCTTGAAGGTCTTGACATTGAAGGACTTAAAAAGAGCGACAGCTATCTTTTTGATGTGGAAGAAACAAAAACAGTCGGAACAGGCACGCCTAAAGGCGGTGAAGGCGCCGTAAATGAAAACATGAACTTCATATCAGCGGCAAGAAGCGGCGCAGGTCTTAGTTTAAATAAATAAGGAGGAATACAAATGGCAAACAATATTGAATTAGCAAATAAGTTTTTACCGATAATAGACGAGATTTATAAGAATGAGGCGGTTACTACATCTCTTGATACGGCGTCTATTGACTTTGGCGGTGTAAACGAGGTTAAGGTTTTGAAGGTATCAACAACAGGACTTGGCGATTATTCAAGAGGCACAGGTTATCCTCATGGCGATGTAACAGCGTCATGGGAAATAATGAAGCTTACGGAAGAGAGAGGCAAGGAAATTTCAATTGACCGTATGGATAACGAGGAAACACTGGGAATGACATTTGGCGCCGTAACAGGCAGCTTTATGAGAGAGCAGGTTATGCCTGAGCTTGACGCCTACAGGTTTGCGAAATACGCTTCCACCAGCAATATTTTAACAACGGCGGGCGCCGCGCTTACAAAGGACAACATAATAAGTGCCATAGACACAGCCGTAACGGAAATGGACGGAGCAGAAGTACCGGCTGATGGCAGGATACTCTTTGTAAACAGCGACCTTAAATCGGCTTTAAATCAGGCTCTTGAAAGACGCTGGGGTTCTGACAGCACAGTAAACACAGTCCTTGAGGGTTACAACAACATGCGCATTATATATGTGCCTAAAACAAGGTTTTATACAAAAATTGACCTTAATGATGGTTCTGAAAGCTGGGGATTTGCGAAAAATGAAAGCGGAGTAGGTATTAACTTTATGATTATTCACCCTTCAGCCGTGGTTCAGGTGCAGAAGTTCGCGCTTCCTAAGATTTTTTCGCCTGATGAAAACCAGAAGATGGATTCTTGGCTTTTCCAGTTCAGGCTTTACCATGACGCCTTTGTGTATGACAACAAAGTAAAAGGCATTTACCTTCACAAGGCGGCAGCATAAAGGAGGTATTGAAATGAAAATAGTAAAGGGCGGCATAGCAAGAAATATTGACCCAAAAAGATGGTTTGAATATAAAGATAAGGGCTATACAGCTGCCGATGAGGAGGCACAGAATGACTTTTCATTGGAAGGCGAAGAGCAGGACGATGATTTCATTCCGGAGGAAAAAGCAGAAAAAGAACCGGATGAAGGATTTTTTGCTGAAAACAAACATCCCAAAACAGCCGAAACAGAGCCTGAAACAGCCGAAGATTTTGAAAAAATGACTGTAGCCGAGCTTAAAGCCTATGCCGAGGACAACGGCATTGATTTAGGTGAAGCCACAAAGAAAGCGGATATATTAAAGGCTATAACAGGCAGGGTGTGGTAAATGGTGGTAAATAAGCTTGAAAGGCTGAAAAAGCTGTTAGGTATTGCAGATGAGAGCAAAGACGAAGTATTACAGTTTACAATAGACAATGTAACGGATATGGTGCTTAACTACTGCAATATACCAGAAGTTCCGGAAAAGCTGGAAAACTTAATTCTTTCCATGTGTGTAGATAAATACAGGGCTGAAAGCCTTGGAAGCGAAACTTCTCAGGACACAGTAAAGAGCATATCAGAAGGCGATGTCAGTGTTTCTTATGGCTCTGCCTATTCCGTATCTGATAATCCGGGCATGGAGTTTTTAAAGGGGTATAAAGCACAGCTTGACAGGTTCAGGAGGCTTGGGTTTTAGGGGGTTTTAAATTTTATGGATGCTTTTCTGGAAAAGTACATATAGTTTAATTTAAAAGTATAAAACTGAAGTTAAATAAAATTTTTTTTCGAGGGGGCTAAGCTCGAAGTTGCGAAGGCCGCAAGCCCCCTCGAACACCCCCAATTGGCCACGCTAAAAGACCGAAACAGACCGGCTTGAGATATAAAATAATTATATTGGAGGAATTTTTTATGAGTATATTTGAAAGCTTAAAAATTCCGGCAGAAAGTCTCTACAATAAAAAGTGTACGGTTTATGAGTACATAACATTAAGAGATGAAATAACGGGTATAGACAGCACAAAGGAATATGAGAAATACAATGATGTACCGTGCCAAATAAGCTATAAAAGCATACCTAACACAAGTCAAACAGATACTGGTGCAAGCTTAACACAAAGCATACGTTTGTTTTGTTCTCTGGATTATGATATACAGCCGGGAAGCAAAATATCATGCCAGGGTAAGGTTTATAAGGCTTCAGGAGAGCCGGCTGTATATACTTCACATCAGGAAATAGAGCTGATACTGGAACGGGAGTGGGCGTAAATGGCAGGAAATGGATTTGACACAAGAGAGCTTAAAAAGTTCAGGGATAACCTTGTTAAGCTTAATAAAAATATGGACATCATAATAGAGGACTGCGCCAGAGCATTGGCGGCAAGGCTTTTAAGAGAGGTTAAAATGCGGACTCCTACAGGCAGTCCGCCTAAATTTGACACTGAGTTCAAGAAAAAAAGAAAGACTCCAAACCCAGAAAAAGAAGCGGCAGAGGCAGCCCAGTATGAAGAATATTGGGGCGGATATACGGGCGGAACTCTTAAACGTGCATGGCACTCAACCAGTGTTGTAAAGCATGGCTATACATTTACAATACTTGTTATAAACCAGACAGAATACGCCATTTATGTGGAATACGGACACAGACAGCAGGCAGGGCGGTATGTACCTGCAATAAATAAAAAGCTGAAAGAAGGCTGGGTTCCGGGTAAATTTATGATGACCATATCAGCAGAAAAGATACAGCAGAAAGCGCCGCAGATAGTTGAAAAGATAATAGCCCAAAGGTTAGGTGAGTATTTCATTGATTAATGAAATTTTAAAGGGTATTGCCAAAGCCATAAGAGATGAGTTTGGCGAAAGCTTAAATATATATTTAAACGAGGTTGAACAGGGTTTAATTGAGCCTTGTTTTTTTATTTCAGTTTTAAATCCTGATGTAAAACAGGTACTTGGCAGAAGATATGTTTTAAACTGTCCTGTTTCGGTTCAGTTTATATCCGAAGAGGATAGAGAGGTTATTAATGCTCAAGGCTCAAGGCTTTTTAACTGTCTTGAGCTTATATCGGTTTCCGGGGATTTGGCAAGAGGAAGAAACATGTCGTACAGCATTAATGAGGATATTTTAACATTTACCGTAACTTACAACATTTATTTCTATAAGAAGCAGGAAAAAGAATCTATGGAAAGCTTAAAACAGGAAACGGAGGTTTAAAATGGCTGAAACTAAGGAAGAAATAAAGACAGGTGTTAAAACGGAAGCCAAAAAGGAAGCCGTTTTTTCAAAAGAACAGCTTATTAAAAGCAAAACATTTGCGCCGTACAGGGATTTGCTTACGGTTATTGTTAATGACGGTGAAAAAATAACAAAGCAGGAAGCAACAAAAAGAATAGAGTCATTTTTAAAAAGGAAGGTGAAGTAAAATGGCATTAGGCGGAGGCACATTTTTAACACAAAACAAGGTACTGCCGGGAGCTTATATAAACTTTATATCAACAGCCAAAGCGTCAGCAGCTCTTTCCGAAAGAGGCTATGGAGCTATGGCTCTTGAAATGGACTGGGGAGTTGAAAATGAAATTTTTGAGGTTACAAACGGTGATTTTCAGAAAAACAGCCTTAAAATATTCGGTTATGACTATACGGCGGAACAGTTAAAGGGCTTGAGAGATTTATTTTTAAATATTCAGACACTTTACGCTTACAGGCTTACAAGCGGCGGAACAAAGGCGGAAAATACATATGCTACAGCAAAATACTGCGGCACAAGAGGAAACGCCCTAAAAGTTGTAATTGAAGCAAATGCCGACGAAGAAGAAAAGTTTGATGTAAGTCTTTACATTGATGATACAACATTACTGGATAAGCAGACTGCTGTTTCAACAGCGGCAGAGCTTACGGATAACGACTATGTTGTGTGGAAGGACGAAGCTTCACTTGCTGAAACAGCTGGAGAGCCCTTAGCGTCAGGCACAAACGGTACTGTAAACGGTGCGGCACACCAGACATTCTTAGACAAAATAGAAGCCTACAGCTTTAATGTTTTAGGCTGTGTCTCAACGGAGGACGAAATTAAATCACTATATATTTCTTATACAAAGCGTTTAAGAGATGAGGTAGGAGCCAAGTTCCAGCTTGTATTACATAACAAAGAAGCTGATTACGAAGGGGTTATAAACGTAAACAACGAAGTTGAGGAAGTTGGCGCTTTCCCTGTTTCCTCGCTTGTCTACTGGGTAACGGGAGCTGAGGCAAGCTGTGCTGTAAATGCGTCACTTCTTAATAAAAAGTATGACGGCGAATTTACAGTAAAAACAGACTATACACAGAGTCAGCTTGAAAAGGCTATTGAAGACGGCAAGTTTACATTTCATAACGTAGGAACAGATGTAAGAGTGCTTTCGGATATAAATTCTCTTGTTACAGTAAGTAATACAAAAGGCGATATATTCAAGGAAAACCAGACAATAAGGGTTATTGACCAGATTGCCAACGATATAGCAGATATATTCAACACGCGATATATAGGCGTTGTGCCAAACGACAATTCAGGCAGAATAAGCCTTTGGAATGACATAGTAAAGCATCATCAGCAGCTTGCGGATATACGTGCCATTGAAAACTTTGTGCCTGAAGATGTAACAGTTGTACAGGGCGACAGCAAAAAGGCTGTTGTTGTAAATGATAAGGTAACAGTTGTAAATGCTATGGCGCAGCTTTACATGACAGTTGAAATAGCTTAAAAAGGTGGTGAATTAAATGGGAAATGTAATTATGAAAGGCAAAGACACTGTTTCGGCTCAGCTGGCGGAGTGCTTTGTTACAATAGAAGGCAACAGATATAACTTTATGCAGGCGATAAACCTTGAAGCTACTATGGAAAAAACAAAAACAGAAGTACCGATTTTAGGCAAGCCGGGAAAGGGAAACAAGGCAACCGGCTGGAAAGGCACAGGCAGTGCTACATTCCACTACAACACTTCTATATTCAGGGAGCTGCTTTACAGATACAAGAATACGGGAGAGGATATTTACTTTGACATACAGATAACCAATGAGGACGAAACCAGTGCAGTAGGACGCCAGACAATAGTGCTTAAGGACTGCAACATGGACAGCGGAATACTGGCTAAGTTCGATGCCGACGGGGAATACCTTGACGAGGACATGGACTTTACATTTGAGGACTGGGAGATGCCGGAGAAGTTTGCACAATTAGACGGTATGGTGTAAAAAATCTTTAAATCTAATTTAGCGCCAATTTAATATAGATGTTTTTAATACAAAAATTAATGAGGAAAAACAAATGTCAGATTTATCAATGTTTTTAAAACAGAATAAAAGAGAAAGAAAGGGTACTACATACGCGGCTTCAAAGTCATTTTGTGACAGTGAAGGAAAACCTCTTGAATGGGTTATAAGACCTCTTACAACAGCTGAAAATGATGAAATAAGGGATTCATGCACTATAGACGTTCAGATAACAGGCAAACCGAACCAGTTTAGACCAAAGTTAGATACATCAAAGTATTTGGCTAAAATGATTGCAAAATCTGTTGTAGAGCCAAACCTTTACAGTAAGGAGCTTCAGGACAGCTATGGTGTAATGACGCCTGAAGAATTAATTAAGCAGATGATAGATAATCCTGGAGAGTATTCAGCTTTTGCGCAGTTTATACAGCAGTTTAATGGTTTTACTGATATAAATGATAAGATAGAGCAGGCAAAAAACTGATTAAGGGCGGAGGCGAGGCGCTGTATGCCTTTTTCGCCCTAATGAAACTTAAAATAATGCCTTCCGTTTTTGTCCAGATGGATATAAACGAAAAGGCTTTTGTTATAGCCTGCATTAATGAACAGATAGAAGCTGAGAAAAAAGAAGAACGAATTTTAAAGAGAAACGCAGGCAAAGGCAAAAAAGGAAGGAGGCGAAAATAATGCCTTCTATAAATACAGCAATAAATCTAACAGACCGAATGACAGGACCTATTCAGCATATTATAGAGTCAGTCAACAGCCTTATTACATCTGTTGAAAGAGTCGGAACATCAGTAGACGGAGCATTTGACGTTCATGCCTTTGATGATACAAGGCATTCTCTTGATTTAGCTTCAAGAGAAATGCAAGAAGTAGTTGCATATACAGAACAAGCACGAAATGCGCAGGAAAATTACAACAGGAGTGTTAATGGTGGTATATCGGGCACAAATAAAATTCTAAATACTGTAAAGAGTATGGCAGGAGCTTATATTGGTATGCAGGGTATTCAAAAGCTTGTAAACATGTCTGATAACTATGTCCAGACAAGAGCCAGACTTAATTTAACCGTTGATGACGGAGGCTCAGTTGATGAACTGGAGTCTAAAATAAGAGCATCGGCTAACAGAGCGAGAGCGTCATATTCAGCTACTGCCGATGTTGTGGCTAAATTAGCCCAAAGAGCACCGGATATATGGAGCAGTAATGACGAAACAATACAATTTGCTGAAAATCTGAACAAAATGTTTGTGATTGCCGGTGCTTCGCAAGCAGAAACATATTCGGCAACACTTCAGCTGACGCAGGCTCTTGGTTCTGGTGTATTAAGAGGTGAAGAACTTAATGCTGTGTTTGAATCAGCCCCTAATGTAATACAAACGATAGCTGATTATTTAGATGTTCCTATAGGAAAGATAAGAAACATGGCATCAGAAGGACAGATAACAGCTGATATTGTAAAAAATGCAATGCTGTCATCAACAGATGAGATAAATGCTCAGTTTAATTCAATGCCTATGACATGGGGACAGGTTTGGTCTGTAATGGGCAACTATGCCACAGTGGCGTTAAAGCCGGTATTATTAGGTGTGTCGGCTTTAGCAAACAACATGGATATTGTGGCGCCAATAGTTTTAGGTGTGGCTTCGGCTTTTGCAATATATTGCGGCTGGTTAGCTGTATATAAAACAATTCAGGGTGCTGTTAATACTGTATCGGCAATTTCGGCAGCCCGTTCAGCCATAAAAACTGGAGCTACACTTGCAGAAGCAGCAGCAACGACTACGGCAACTGGTGCCCAGGCAGGGTTAAATGCTGCTTTGCTTGCATGCCCTATTACATGGATAATTATAATTCTTATTGCGTTAATAGCTATTTTGTATGCTGTTGTAGCTGCAATAAATAAAGGGCGAGATGAGGCTATTTCGGCAACAGGTATTATAATGGGAGTTTTTGCAATTGCTGGGGCATTTATATTAAATACGGGAATAGGTGTTTTAAATGCCATAATGCAAGCTTTACTTAGTATATTTGTATATCCTTTCCTTGGTATTATAGAATGGGTTTTAAATGCCGCCAATGGAGGATTTAATAGTTTCGGTGACGCAGTAGCAAATTTAATTGGTCAAATAATAGGCTGGTTTTTATCTCTTGGTCAGGTTGTAACAAGGATTATAGACGCTATATTTGGCACAAACTGGACGAGCGGACTTGAAGCATTAAGAAATAAAGTTATATCATGGGGTAAAAACGAAAACGCTGTTACTTTAGTAGGAGGTAGCTTTGAAGGTATAGACCGTATAGCTTATGGTGATGCCTGGGATTCAGGTTATAACTTTGGTACAGAAATAGACAGCAAAGTATCTGGTTTCTTCAATGGAGAAGGTCTTGAAGGGTTTGACCCTTCCAGTTATCTTACTGGAACAAGCGGCGGCACAGACCCAACAGGTGGTATAGGCGATACCCTTAACGGCATAGCTGCCGATACATCAGCTATATCAGATGAAGTAGCCACATCAGCTGAAAATGAGGAGTATTTAAGAAAAATAGCCGAACGAGATGTAATAGTAAGGTATGTAACGCCTAACATTAATGTAAAAATGAATAACCAGAACAACATAAGAAACGGCATGGATGTAGACGGCGTTATAGACCACATGGTAAGGAAGACGCGAGAGGCTATGGATAACATGGCGGAAGGGGCGTGATTTTAATGTCTTACTTGGTTTATTTAGGAAGTCTGCTTCTTCCGGTTCCGCCGGAGAGCATACAAACAAAAATACAGAACCAAAACAGCACTGTAACACTCATAAATGAAGAAGAATATAACTTTTTAAAATCACCCGGGCTTACGGAAATAAGCTTTGATATTCTTCTGCCGGCTTTTAAATATCCTTTTGCTGTGTATGAAAACGGTTTTAAAGACCAGAAGTATTTTCTTGATGAGCTTAAAAAACTTAAGCTTGATAAAAAGCCTTTTAAATTCCGGGTAAGCAGGGAGCTTCCTGATGGAAAAGGGTTATATGATACTGAGTTTGAAAATGTAAGTCTTGAGGAATATACAATTAAGGAAGAAGCCGGCAACGGTTTTGACCTGACCGTAAGCATAGAGCTTAAGGAGTATAACCCAAACAAAACAAGCACTTCAGATATATCGGAAGACGGCACTGTAACAGAAGAAAAGCACAGGGAAGAAAGCTCTTTGGCGCCTTCTGCGGATAATCAGAACTATGCTGTAAAAAGCGGCGACAGCCTTTGGGCACTGGCAAAGCGTTATTACGGCGACGGCAGCAAGTACTCTCTTATAGCTTCGGCAAATCCGGATATAACAAATCCTAACCTTATATATCCGGGGCAGGTGCTTGTTATACCAAAGGAGTGATTTGTTTGAATGTAAATTTAATTATAGAAAACCCAGATACAGGGAAGGTTTATTCTCCTTTAGTTGAGGAAGGCATAAAGTGGACTACCGACAGAGAAGGCTCTGCCGGAAGCCTTGAGTTTACAGTTATAAAAGACGATATTATAAACTTCCAGGAAGGCAACAGAGTTGAGCTTAAAGTTAACGATGTCCCTGTTTTTGCCGGGTTTGTGTTTACAAAGTCAAGAAATAAAGAGAAAGTTATATCTGTAAAGGCTTATGACCAACTGAGGTATTTTAAGAACAAGGATACATACATATATGAGAATAAAACGGCTTCGGAGCTGCTTAAAATGATAGCCGGTGATTTCAGTTTGTTCACGGGAGATATAGACGATACAAAATATGTTATGAGCGCGTCTGAGGACAACGCTTCTTTGTTTGATATTATGAAAAACGCTCTTGACACAACTCTTGTAAACACCAAAGAAATGTATGTGCTTTATGATGATTTCGGTAAGCTGTCTCTTAAAAACATATCCGGCATGAAAGTGCCTTTAATAATAAATGATTCCATGGCGGAAGACTTTGACTATGAAACATCTATTGACGGCGAAACATATAACAAGATAAAGCTTATTTACGAAGATGACAGCAGCGGCAAAATGGAAGTATTTACAGCCAAAAGCGACTATACAATTAAAAAATGGGGAGTTTTGCAGTATTTTGATAAGGTTGATAATACCGAAAATGCCAGCATAACGGCACAGGCGCTTTTAAGTTTATATAACAATAAATCACGCTCACTTTCAATAAACGGTGTATTCGGTGATTTAAGAGTACGGGCAGGAAGTCAGGTTCCTGTCTTTTTAAATTTAGGCGATATAGAAACAAGTAATTATCTTATTGTGGAAAAATGCGTACACACATTTAAACAAAACAAGCACACAATGGACTTGGAGCTGAAAGGAGGAGAGTTTATTGCTTAATTCAACAGACCTTTTAAAGATAATTAAAAAAGCTGCTGTTGAAGCTGTAAACGCTTCTAATCCGGCAAGCCTTATGTATGGGACAGTACAGAGTGTTTCGCCTTTAACCGTATATGCTGACCAAAAGCTTATACTTCCTGAAAGCTTTATTATTGTTCCTGAGCATTTAACGGACTATGAAACGGAAATATCATTTGATAATCCGGATATAAAGCAGATATACACTACATGGGATATGCAGGAAAGAGAAGAGAGCGCCAAAGCCAAAATCTCTTTTAAACAGCCTTCTGTTAAGCACAAAATAACAGTATACAATGCTTTAAAAACAGGTGATAAAGTTTTACTTCTGCGCCAGCAGGGCGGACAGAAGTTTATTGTACTGGACAGGGTGGTGGTTTAATGCTTCCGGCAGGACTTGACATTAAAAGCTTAGAAGCAGTTAAACAGCCGTCACTTCAGCACAAAATGAACCTAAGTGACAGCTTTATAGCTGGTAAATGCGACGGAAAAGAAGGCTTGAAACAGGCGGTTTACAAGATACTTTCAACTGAAAGATACGAAAATGTTATTTATTCCAGAAACTACGGTGTAGAGATGAAAGACCTTTTCGGGCAGCCGGTTAAAACGGTTGTTGCGCTTATTGAAAGCCGTATAAAAGAAGCTCTGCTTCAAGATGACAGGATAACTGATGTAGACAGCTTTATATTTGATACAAGCCAAAAACACAAGGTTTCAGTAACATTTACTGTTCATTCAGAGCTGGGGGACTTTGAAGTTTTGAAGGAGGTGATTGTGTAATTGTTTGAGAGTATGACATTTGAAAATATTTTAAAATCAATGCTAAGTAATGTGCCTTCAGGCTTTGATAAGCGTGAGGGCAGTATTATATACGATGCTTTGGCACCGGCAGCGGCAGAATTAGCGCAGCTGTACATTGATTTGGACTTTACACTTAAAGAAACATTCGCGGATACTTCTGACAGAGAATATTTAATTATGAGAGCAGCGGAAAGAGGCTTTGTGCCTTATGAAGCGACTTACGCTGTGGCAAAAGGCGTGTTTAATATTAAAGTTCCTTTAGGTTCAAGGTTCAGCATTGATGTGTTTAATTATATCGTTACTGAGGTTATTTCAGATGAGGAACACAGCTATAAGCTGATGTGCGAAACATCAGGCAGTGAGCCAAACGGATATACAGGGCGGCTAATTCCCGTTGACTATATAAAAGACCTTACACAGGCTGAATTAACAGAAATATTGATACCAGGCGAAGACGATGAAGAAACCGAAAGCTTCAGGCAGAGATATTTAAACAGTTTTGACTCTCAGGCTTTTGGCGGCAATGTACAGGATTACAAGGAAAAAGCAGGCGCCATACAGGGAGTAGGCGGTGTTAAGGTTTATCCCGTTTGGAACGGCGGCGGAACAGTAAAGCTTGTAATAATCAGTTCTGAGTATAAAGTGCCTTCACCAGAATTAATACAGGAAGTGCAGACTACAATAGACCCGGTACAGAACCAGGGAGAAGGCTTAGGACTTGCGCCTATTGGTCATGTGGTTACAGTAGAAGGCGTTACAGAAACTGTTGTAAATATTGAAACAGAGATTACATACGATGAAGGCTGGAGCTGGGAAGACATTGAAAGCACTGCCAATGATGTAATAGACAGTTACTTCAATGAACTGTCAAAAAGCTGGGCAGATAATTTAAACATAATAGTAAGAATAAGCCAGATAGAAACACGGTTTCTTGACATTGAAGGCGTTATTGATATCCAGAACACAAAGCTTAATTCCCAGACAAAGAACATTACACTGGAAGAAAACTGTATACCAAAAAGGGGGACTGTAAGTGCTTAAAAATGTTGATATAAGTATTTATCAGCCTTCTGTTGTGAAGGATTACAAAGAGTTTAAAGAGATAGCCAAAAGAGAGAATGAAGCACTTACAGGCTGCTGGACTGCCTCAGACAATGTGTTTTTAGACCAGTTTATTGAAACACTTACCGAAAACGGCTGTAAAAGGTGGGAAAAGATTTTAGGCATTCAGCCCAAAGGCACAGATACACTTCAAGCCAGAAGGTTTAGGATAAAGTCAAGAATTAATGAGGATTTGCCTTACACATGGCGTTCTTTGGAGAATATCCTTAACAGTCTGTGCGGAAAAGAAAGCTATACAATGACGCTTTATAATGATGAGTACAGGCTGAGGATACTTCTGGAGCTTACGGTTAAAAAGCTTTTTGATGAGGTTGAAAGCACTGCAAAGCGCATTATACCGGCTAACTTAATACTGGAAGTGGAGCTTAGGTATAATCAGCATTTACATTTAAAAGCATTCACCCATGAGTATTTAAAAGCATATACCCACAACGGATTAAGAGAGGAGGCGCTGTAATTGGCAGAATATACAGAAAATTATAATTTGAAAAAACCAGCTCAGGAAGACTTCTATAACGTGGAAGACTTTAATAATAATGCTGATATTGTAGATAGCCAGCTTAAATTATTGTCAGACGGTTTGGGTTCAGCGGCGCAGGAAAGCACAGTAAGCGGAATTAATACAAAAATAGGCGAAACAGGAAATACAGGCGGCTCAGCTACAGCAGGCAGTGTTTTTGCAAAGCTTAATAAACTTATTACGGATATAACAACTCACATGGGGCGTTGGACTGCTGCAAGAGCAGGATATATTGATACTATTAATTCAAACGCCGCAAGCGCTAAAACAGCGTCTGTAAATGCCCAGAACTACACGGCAACAAACAATACCGCAAGCAAGACAGGCATACTAAGCCAAAAAGGAAGCTATATAATATCTCTTTTGGAAAACGCGACTTATGGGTTGAGCGCGATTAAAAATCTTGTAAATACAATAAATGCTGATACTAATGGGACAAAATTTATTCCAAGCACATCAAATACAGTAACTGTATGTTCTGGAATTACCAAAAGCAACACAAATAAAGTTGCCATTTCTTTAGGCTATTGGAAAGCGACTGTAACCGGCATGGTAAGTGTATATTGTTCCGCTAATACAACTTCC
>CALWRF010000009.1 GCA_944383885.1 uncultured Clostridia bacterium
CATTTCCTTTTAAATAGCCTTTGTCCAAAAGCTTCTGAACCGTTGGTCTTGCCCAGTCCGGCACCTCTACTGTCCAGTTGTATACTTTTTCCACTTCTTCTGCCTCCCATGTCTTTTTAAATTCTTCTGGTGTTCCATACAAATTTTTAAGCATAGCGGTTGTACTGCCCCAATACGGCAATTGGAAATGCGGCTTGTCAACAGGGCTTCTCCAGTTTCCGCCCCATTCCAAACCGATTTTAACGCCTATTGCGCCGACCTTAGAGAAAAAGCCGTCACTGTCGTTATACGCCCCTTTCCCGTCATTGCGGTAAATGTCAAACGCCGTGCCCCATTGATGGTGAGAGCTGTAAGAACTGCCCTTCGCGTTCGTTACAATACTTCCCGGCGCCGTTCTGCCCTTAGCATATAAAGTGTCCTGCTCTGCAACTGTGCGGTAACATTCGCCTATTCCTATTAAAAGACCATATCCTTTGCATGCAGAAACAAGCTTTTCGGCTTTCTGCTGCAATTCTGGGTGGCACAACGAAATATCCCTTCCCATTTAATCACCTTGCTTTTTAGGCTCATTATATTTTAAAGCCTGCTCGCTGTCACTTGTTCCAGCTGTTGTAGGGTCTATAACAACACCTAATGCCACAAGTATGTTAATTACCGCGGCTATAAGCTGTGTCGCCATATCCTGCGTTACAGGCGGAACTATATCAAACATGCCTGATATTTGATATATGAAAGCCAAAACAGCAAGTAAGAAAGTTATAAGCCACGTTTTATTTTTAAATCTTACTTTCCAGTTTATTTTCATATTTATTAACCTCCGAATTCTTCTAAAGCATGAATTCTTTTTTCATAATCATTAATAATATCATCTTGAATCTTAATGTGCTCCCAAATACGCTTATGGCTCTCTTTATTTTTTAGCTCAAACTTGTCAAACTTCTCATTCAGCTGGTTGCATATATTTGTAAGCCTTTCAATAGCAGTTATAAGTTTTGCCAATGGTTTGCCTACTGTGAGAAACAACCCCAAAAGCGCAGTAATTACGCATACCACACCCCATTGTGTCACTAAATCACCTTCCTTATAAATAGTGTTTTGCTTAAATACTTCAGCACTGCCGGCAGCTTAAAGATTTAAGTTAATTTGGATTATATATCAAAAGTACGTCCCTTAGGTGACCCTTTTTAATGCGTATGCTTAAATAAATTAATATATTTATGTTTAATACTTATCCAAAATATAAATATTTAGAAATTTTAGCCGCTTCTTAACTATTTATTTAAGGATTAATAATTCCTTCCTTTCACATAAATGTATTTTTAATATATAAAAACCGCCTACTCTGCTGTTCACTAAGCATGCGGTAATCATTCTAAAAAATAAGACGGGATATTATATCCCGTCCAGTTTTTTATTAATTAATCCTGTAAGTACTCGAATTTAATAGTTGAATATCCCGTTTCATCTGTTCTATAAACAGTATCAACAGTATATTTTATTTTGCCTGTTGCCGAGTCAATCCATTTATAAACTTTCTGCTCAGCAACTATACCGCCTTCATTACCTTCCAGCGCCATTTTACGAACTTCTTCATCGCTTAAAATTTCACTTTTATTAATTTTAATTGTATCTTTAGAAATCTGTGTTCCTATTTGAGTTATAAGCAGAACTTTTCCGTTTTCAGTTAAAACACTATATCCGTAATCAGATGATAAACCATCTATTGTAAAGTTAAATGTTAATGTGCCTTCATTCTCAGACGGAACGAAATCTGAAGTATTAAAATCCTTATTTATTTCGTTTTTTATATAGCTTTCAATACTGCTGTAGTCTTTAGAGCCTGCTTTATAAAACACATCATCATAAACAGCATACTGTTGAGGGTTATTTTCAAACATAAGTGTAAAAATACTGTTTTCAGCGCTTTTTATGTTTTCTTCCAAATTTGAGTCAAAACTTTCATTTTTTGCAACTGATACAGTTTTTGTATTTGGATTGTAAATTATTTGCCCGTCGCTTAATCCCATGGCATTTAAAAATGACCTTATAGGAACAAAAAGCGTTCCGTCTTTTGAAATAACTTCTTTTGACAATTCAAATTCTCCGCCGCTGTATTTAACTTTTCTTTCTCCGGCTTTAAACAAAAAATAATTGCCGAAGTTATCCTCTTTAATGTTCATTTCAAAAACGCCAACAGAAGAATTGTCATTATATAAATATGTAAATCCGTCTTCATCTACTAAGTCCTTTATATATTTTGGGTTAAAATACATAATTCCTTCTTCATCAATAAACGAGAGCACATCTCTCTCTGACGTAATGGTGTAATTTTCTACGTCATTTCCGTAAGCAACACCGCATGTACTTAAACCCTGAAACGCAATTAAAAATGATAGTATAATTTTTTTCATAAATATCCCACTCCTATATTTTGCTCAATACAATTATTATTAAAAAAATTTTTGACTCAATTAATAAAATTAACCAAACTTTAAAATAAAATCATTTTAATGCATATATAAAATCATTGATTTTCGAAATTTCCATAGCCCCTGGGTATTTATAAATTCTCAAAGAAACCTTGTACTCACTTTCAGGAACGTTTTTTTGTGTCACAATTATATATGCCTCTTCTTCGCTCCTGTTTTCTATGAGTAAATCATATCTTTTTTCAAAATCATTAACCTGAGAAATTATATAGCTTGTAACTTCTTTGTAGTCATTATCCATATAGTCATAAGTAATATATTCATACTGGTTTAAATCTTCCTCGCTGCTGTAATCATACCACCAAATATTATGGAAAACTTCATTTTCAGGTATTGTGTTTTTCACAAATTTTTCTATCTTTACTGATAATTCAAAAGGAATCTGATACTCACCGGTTTTATTGCCGTCTTTATAAATTCTAAGTACGCAGTTGCTGTCTATATCTAAAACCACACCATTGTTAAAATCAAATCTATACCAAGGGTTTAAAGACCTGTAATTTACATCGCAGCTGTAAAAAGGTATTTTATTTAAGCAATAAATAAGCGGCTGCAAATACTGATTGTCTATAACGTCATAATTCAAATATTCTTCCGAAATAGATTTTTCCGGGGAACAATGATTAAAATCCGTAATTGTAATTTTATCTGTTTCAAACAAAGGCTGTTTGTTAAGTGATATTGTTTTTAAATACGGCTGATAAATAATTTCGTTGTTTGAATAACCAAATAAATTCAAAATATCTCTCAGCGGCAGAAATAATTTTCCGTCAGCATTTATTTTGCATTGTTCTATGCTTTTATAATCACTGCCGATATTTGCGGTTGAAGTATCAGTATTAATTTTTAAATATGTTTCTCCGTTTTTGTTAACCAAAAGCATTCCACCGTCAAAATAATAATTAAAACCGTTTTTTCCATTATTCAATATACTTAAAAGGCAGTCAGCAGAAATATAGGTCAGACCGTTTTTGTCTATAAACACGCTCCCATTTTCATATTTTTCTGCTATTACACTGCCGTCGCTTCCTATAAAATTTATGCAGTCTTTGTTAATATCAATATCTATCTGTTCTTTGTTAAGCACTTCCGCCTTAACTTGTAAAGGCATAAAAACAAACATAATAAAAATTAGCGGAATAAATATTTTTTTCAAAAATTCCATAACTATCACCCCAGTTGTATTTAAGTAAGATTATTATCCCGTTGTGTCAATAAAATAAATAGCAATAATATAAGTATTTATTTTATACCCTAAGCAGTATTAATTATCTGTTTATCAGCCTTTATAATAAATATAAATTTCCTGTTAAAAAAAGTTATGCAAATATCCCCGCAAAAAGTATGCGCCCAGTATATTTGCTTACATTAATGCTGTATGATGTTCTTTCCCCGTTATCTGTTTCAATATTATAAATATAATACTGTGTATTATTTTCTATTTCGTTTATGCTATAATTTTCAATATCAAAATACGGGTCGAAATTTTCTTTTATTATATTTTCAAATACTTTATAGTCTTTGCTTTCATTATCAAAATAAAAATCATCATAAGGTATCCATGCTTTTTGATATATGCTTTCATCAATTAAATATCCCATAGAATTGTCGTTAACACAGTTAAAAGAGTTATACAGATTTTTCAAAAAGTCGCTGTTTTTTAACACAGTTATTTCTTTATTATCAGAATTATATTTAATACTGCTGTCATCAAATCCCAAACCTTTTAAAAATCCTCGTAAAGGTACATACAGCTTATTATTTTTGAGCACCGCATTTGAACCCATGTCAAAACTTCCGCCGCTGTATTTTGCAATGCTCTCACCCTGTTTTAATATAACAAAGTTCTCATAAGTTGTTTTCATATAGCCGTCAACAAGAAAACCAAAATATAATACATGTTCGTTATTTTCAGCAGGTACAATGTATTCCTGAACAAAATCTTTTATATTATTCACGTTTATGTATGTTACACCATTTTCATCAATAAAAGACATGTCATTATTTATTTCAATGTTTTCATAACTTCCATCAACGTGCTTTACTGTAATTGTATTTATTGCCGGTGTAAAAGTTATTTCTAAATTTTCTGTTTTGCAACTATTAATTGCCTCTTTTATTATTTCATCATAATCTTCTTTCTTGCCTGAATCAAAGTAATCGTTTTTATATTCAATAAATTCTATATTCTCTATTTTAGTTATTTCTTTTATCCTCTTCTTTTTTTCCTCCGTTAAATTGTGACATCCTACAACAAGTTTGCTGTCATTTTCCCTTACACCTATAGTTACAATTTCCAGTTCATCAATATAATTATCAAGTGCGTCAGAACCTTCAATAAGCTCTTCGGCAGTATAATTTTTCTCTGCAATATTATTTTCTCCTAAAACGGTAAAGCTCGTACTTGTTAAAGCAGCTAAAATCACTGCTGCCAATAATGCTTTTTTCATAAAATACACTTCCTTTTAAAATTTACATAACAATAAAAAAATATTATAATTTTAAATATAAAACATTGCTGTTTTTATCCCAATATACATCATATTCTGTTAAATTAAGCACATATTTTAATGAATTTAAAGGAATGTATAAGCGGTTGTATTTAATCTCCAACACTCCGTCAATATATTTTTCTTCTGAATTTACGTAAATCTTTTGATTTATATAATCAAACTCAATTTTCATATTATCAAATGCTATGCCTGCTTTTTTGCTTTTGTCATCCCATATAATCGCCGCCTTAGGATAACATGTATCAAATATATTTCTTACAGGAAGCATAACATGTCCGTTGCTGACATAGAATTTTTCGTTCCAAAAAAACTGTTCTTCCCCAAATTCAATTTCATTTGAATCTGCATGGATTTTTAAAATTTTTTTGTATTGATTATTTTTTATACAGTTTTCCAATATATTGCTAAAATCATCACCTACATTCAAAAACACAATACCGTTTATACCGTCATAAGACATAATATCATAAATATCATTAAAAGCTATGTAACACTCGTTTTCGGTAAAAACAGGCGGTATAATTAATCTGTTTTTATACTCGCCAAAACACATTGTTCTCTCCGCGTTATTAATATAAAAATCCGTATCGTTTATTACAGCTTTAAAAATCCCGTTTTTATAATCAACACTGGTTTTAAATCCTGCAATACTAAAAAAAGTATTTAACGGTATCATTATGCATCCGTTGTGTTCATAACAGGAATTTTTTGTTTCGGTATTTTCTCCATTAATGCTTATTTCGTTATTATCCAATGTCATTGAATATGATGCAGAATAATTTGTTTCAATGTACTCATTGCCAAAAACATCTGACGATATAATAAAGGCAAAGGCAACTAAACAAATAACTGTTTTTTTCATTTATCCACTTCCCGGCTGGTAATTAAACTTTTACTTTATAAAAATATAACGGATGATAATTTAATTATTTATATATAATTATACCAATTTCTGAAAATAAATAAATATTATATAAAATTTGTTACAAAACAGTAATATTTAGCACAAAATTTTTGTAATTATCTCTTAATCTAAAATATTAAAAAACGGTTAATTACTTATAATTAACCGTTTTTATCTTAATTCACATATCTCAAATCTTTTCTAACTATTTTTACCCATAAATTGAATTATACACCATTTTTGCAACATCACTTCTTACAGCATATTCACCTGCTTTATAAGGAACATTATTTAAAATATTAAATTCCTCAGCCACTTTTAAATAACCGTCAGGATAGCCACCGTATTTATTAGCCAAATCATCATAACCCCAAGCGCTTACCAACATTCTAACCATCTGCTCATATGTAACCGGGTCGTCAGGTCCGAATTTCCCGTCGCCGTAGCCGCTTATTATGTCAAGCTCCTCCGCTTTGTAAATATATTCCGAAGCCCAATGAGATGATGGAACATCAGTAAAAACCGCTGTGCTTTCTAAAATATCCTCTACCCCTATCATACGGCATATAATCACTGCCGCCTCTGCTCTTGTAATTATGCGGTCTGGATTAAAGTTCCCATTTTCATCGCCGCTTAAAATCTTTAATGAAACAAGAGTTTCTACTGCTTTAGCATAATCTGCATTTTGCGCAACATCAGGAAATGTGCTTGTACTGCCTAATGCCTGTACGTTTAAATATAAAATGCAGAAAAATACAGCAGTTAGCTTTAAAGCTGTTTTCTTACATTTTTTCAATATAATCTCTCCTTTAGTACACTAAAACTGCATTTTTCTTTTTGTTTTTCTATATTAATATATCATCAATTATTCAGCTTTACAATGCAGCTGTCATATAAAAAAATACTCATTTGTCAGATTATTAAATCTGATAAATGAGTATTTTTATTATTTACATATTTATAAATTTAAAATACAAGTATTTTATATTATCAGCTGAAATATATTTAATCCTCATAGAAAACCTTGAAGCCTTCTTTAACTTTACCAATACCCATATACCTTGCTTTGTAGTCGTTGAATAACTCCATGAATTTTTTCCTTAATATAATTAAGCCTATAAGGTTTGTAAATACCGGCAGAGCAAGAACAATACTAACTATAGTCCAGAACAGCTTAGCGTCGTGACCAGAAATTACTATGTATCCAACAACAATAATATTCATGCAAGGGAATACAATTTTAAAACACTTTACAAGGAAGTTGCCTAATTTAACGTTATTCTTAAATATATATTTAATAACCTCAACATAATAAGCAAACCAACCTGCTGTTGTAGTTAAGCCAAAGAGTATTGTCATAATGCCAATAAATATTTTTCCGGCTGTTCCGTAAAGAGTGTCATAAGCAGCTATTGTAAGAGCAGCACCCGGTATTCCTGAATCCCAAACACCGGTACATAATATTGAAAGAGCTGTTACAGAGCAGACAATAATTGTATCTACAAATACTTCAAATGAACCCCAAAGTCCCTGCCTTACAGGATGGATTGTATCAGCTGAACCATGAACAAGCGGAGATGAGCCCTGTCCGGCTTCATTTGAATTTATTGACCTTGAAAGTCCGGAGCTTATTACTGTTGATACTGTGGCACCTGCAAAACCGCCTACAGCTGCTGTTCCTGTAAAAGCGTCATGGAATATAGAAGCAAACATAGAAGGGATAACGGATATGTTTGCTATAATAAGCCCTACACCGCCTGCAACAAATGCTACACACATAAAAGGTACACATCTTGTGGCAAATTTTGCTATTCCCGGCAAGCCTTTCCAAATTATATACATAGTAACAATAACATATACAATAGTAACCGGAATCATTTCCAAACCGAATGACTCTTTCATAACCTCAGAAATTGTGTACGCCTGTGAGCCTTGTAAAAACTGGAATAAAAAGCCTAAGGCAAATACCATAGCAAGTACATAACCGCCTTTTAAGCCTTTTTCAATTCCTATTCCTTTTTCCATAAAATACATTGTCCCGCCGGAATAATTTCCGTTTTTGTCTTTATTTCTGTAATAACATCCAAGCGTAACTTCAACACATTTAACCATCATACCCAAAAATGCCCACAGCCAAAGCCAGAAAACAGCTCCCGGTCCGCCTACTGTTATTGATGTGGCAACTCCGCCAAGGTTTCCGGCGCCAACACAGCCTCCTATTGCTATGCATGCTGCTTCAAAAGGTGATATGCTGCCTTCTTTCTTTTCTTTAGCCTCAGGTTTTATCATTGCAAAAAATGTATGCTTCATTATATGCCCGAAATGTATAACTGTAAAAAATTTTGTTTTAACAGTAAAATAAATTCAGCAAAGTATAACAAAAACAATAAACGGTATACTCCAAATAAAGCTTTCCAAAGAAACCAGAAAATCAGCTATCATAAAATCCCCTCCTAATAAAAAATTCAGCGTGCTGCTTTTTACCAGCTTTTCTTTTTAAATTACGGCGGTAAACATTATAATTTGGAATTAACATTAAATAATATTTTTAGGTTGAATTCTTATTATATAAACTCAAAATATGTGCCTCTGCCGTTTTCCAAAGCCTTTTTATATATAATTTCCGCCATTACATTATCCTGAATAGCCATGCCTGTAGTGTCAAAAATTGTTATCTGTTCATTACTTGTTCTTCCGGCTTTTTCACCGCTTACAATCTGACCTATCTCAGCATAAATTTTGTCTTTGGTTATAATTCCATTATTAATTGCGTGCTGTATCTCGCCTTTTTCAACGCACTGGGTTATAGAATCACATACAGCTGTTGCTTTTAAAAATATTTCAGGCTCATATTCCTGTTTACCTTTATCATCTGTACCAACAGCAACAATATGAGTTCCCGGCTTAACCCAATCGGATTTAATTACTGAACCTTTCCCTCTTGTTGTTGATATAACAATATCAGCTTTTTCAACGGCATCTTTTTTGCTGTCTTCAATCACAACAGGTATATTAAGCTCTTTTTCAATATCGTTTTTAAATTTTAATGCGTTTTCTTCTATGCTGTCCCATGCATGTACTTTTCGTATATCCGCAACATTAACAGCTGCTCTCAGCTGCATTCTTGCCTGATTACCCGTCCCTATTGAAGCAACCTCATGGGCGTCTTTTCTTGCAAGATATTTAATTGACACAGCTCCTGCTGCGCCTGTTCTATAACCGGTAACAAGACTGCCGTCCATAATACATATAAGAGCGCATGATTTAGAATCAAAAAGAAGTACTGTTCCAAGATTTGCCGGAATGCCGTATTTTATCGGATTGTCCGCAAATCCCCCAGAAGACGCTTTAAGAGATATCAGCTCATTTTCAGCGCAGTAACCGGCTTTAAAATCTATGCTGCCTGTTGAATCTGGTATATTTATGCCCATATACGGCGGCTGAATTACTTTCCCGGCATTAAATACACCGTAGCCTTTTTCAACAGCAGGAATAACATCTTTAATATCAATAATTTCAGAAACGTCCTGCCTGCATATAAGTAACGTTTTCATATAAATACCCCCTATTTCATATATGATTATAGTATTTAAAAATTAACAAAGTGCTGGATTAATATCTCTTCTCCATATAATAAGCAAAACTATGGAAAAAACATATTTTCATCATTTTGCAATTTTTAAAGCTTAAAAAACATAAAACTTTAAATGCAAATTATTTTTAAGCATTTTTAACAATATAATAGTTTTCAGTTATTTATAAACTGTTTACTTATAATAATATTATATTTTATAATCGGCAAAACAACAAATACGGATATATTATATAAAAGTCATTCCTTGTTGTTATGGGCAATGTTTTTTTCTATATACTTAATTAATACATCGGCGTATTCAGATAAGAGCCTGCCTTTTTCAATAATATATCCAAGTGTAAGCTTTGTATCTCCGCCTATAATCGGCAGTTTCTTTATTTCTTCTGAATTATGTTTTGGATAATCAAAATCGATACCTATATCCACAACATCAGTATTTTTAATTAAACTAAATGCAAGGTGCTCGCTGTTTGTAGTTATGTCAAACTGAATTTTTTCCGGATCCAAAATACCCAAGCTAATCCTGCGGAAACCGTCCTCAATAGAAAAGAAATCATTGAGCCTTTTTACATACTTAAAATTTGGCAGGTCTTCAATATTTACACAATCCCTGTTAAAAAACGGGTTGTTTTTACCCATATACACACATGAATTAAGCTTAGCAATCGGCACAAAATCAATATTCTTTTTGTATAACTTATTAAAAAAAGCCTTAGAGTTCCTGTTTGATATACAAAGTATTCCTATTTCGGATATTCCCTGTTCTACATGCGATATTATTTCTTCAATATTTCCAACTCTATGCTCCAAACTGATATTATTAGCCCTATAAATATCTGTAAGGAGCATTGCAAGGCTGTGGCTCTGGTATGCAGATATATATAATGCTTTTTTCTTTTTGCTGTTATTTGTTTCAAGTATTAGATTTGTGCTTTTAACAGCGTTAAGCGCATAATTGTATATTGATTTACCGTATGGCGTAAGTTTAAGTCCCTTGCTTGTCCTTTCAAAAATCTTATTGTCAAGCTCGCCTTCTAAAGCATTAATTACCCTGCTTACATTCGGCTGAGTCGTATATAAGCGTTCGGCAGCCTTTCCAAAACTGCCGCACTCAACGCACATAAGAAAAAATTCCAACTGTTTAAATTCCATATAGCTCAGCTCCTCTAAAAAATAATCATATATGTACAGACAAATATAAATTTAATCATAAATAAAAATAATTTATTCTCAAATATAATATAAAAATAATTAAAAATCAAATTTTCTTTTTTATACCATCTTCTTCATTCTAATTCAATAATATAATTTAAAATCAGTTAAATATAAAAAATTGCAATTATTATGAACAGGCTTATTTTTCGCTGACAGTTTAAGCTTCCTTATCTCATTAAGCAGCCAAAGGATATCTTTAATTAAGAAAATTTTCTTTCTGATTGCCGTCATTTCGCCGCTTGAAAACTTTTAGGTACTGAAAAAATAATGTTTTTTTGCAATATTTCATACAAAATACAATTTTTTATTTCGCTTAAAAATAACGTATTGACAAATTGAATTAATGAATATAAAATATAACAGTGTTATATAACATTGTTATAAATGGAGATTTTAAATGAACGAAAAGGAACAATCAACTTTAAATATGATACTTTCGGCAGCAATGCAGGAATTCCTTGAAAAGGGATTCAAATCGGCTTCTCTGCGGAATATTGTAAAAACTGCCGGTGTTACAACAGGTGCCTTCTATGGATATTTTAAAAGCAAGGAAGAACTTTTCGAAGCTTTGACTGGAAAGCATTATGATTATTTTATGGGGTGTTTTAAAAAAGCGCAAAATGATTTCGCTTGCCTTCCTTTTGAAGAACAGCCGAAACAATTGAGCGATATTTCAGGAGAATGCATGCATGATATGCTTTTATATGCCCTTGAGCATATAAAAGAATTTAAACTCATTCTCTGCAAATCCGAAGGAACCCGCTTTGAATCTATGATTGACGAAATGGTAGAGATAGAAACAAAAGCCACCAACGACTATTTAAAAGTGCTTGAAAAAATAGGACAACCTTCTCCATATATCGACGAACACTTGGAGCATATTCTTATAACAGGCATGTTCAATACTTATTTTGAAATTATAATACATGAAATGCCTATCGACAAAGCTGAGTATTATCTTGATGAAATGCGAGCTTTTTACACTGCCGGCTGGCTTAAAATAATGGGACAGAAGAATTAAAAAAATCTATTTAATGGAAAGTGTATGCTTTCCATTTATATAATCGTAAGTTAGCTAATGCTAATAAATATAATCTACTGCTACTATAGATATTTAGAGAAAATTTTTCTCTATATATTTAAAATTTATTTTAAGGAGGTTTTAAAATGAAAAAACAGTCTAATTTATCAGTACTTATGACCTATGCTGGCAAACACAAAATTTTAACCTATTCTTCATGGATTTTGTCAGCCGCAAGCGCTTTTTTATCTCTTGTGCCGTTTTGGTATATATGGCGCATAATTTACGACATACTTGATGTATATCCCGATTTTTCAAAAGCAGACCGCATTACAAGTTACGGCTGGAACGCAGTTTTATTTGCTGTTATTTCTGTTTTGGTTTATATAGCCGCTTTGATGTGCTCGCATATCAGCGCGTTCAGGGTAGCCGCAAATATAAGAAAAAAACTAATGGAACATATTGCATCCCTTCCCCTTGGCATAATAGAAAAATACGGAAGCGGCAAATTAAGAAGAATAGTAAATACCTCAAGCGCCGCAACTGAAAACTATTTGGCACACAGACTCCCTGATAAAGCCGGAGCTGTTGCCACACCTATAGGGTTATTGTTTTTACTGATTATTTTTGACTGGCGTTTAGGTCTTTTAAGTCTTATTCCTGTCGCTCTTGGATTTTTAATTATGATGAAAATGACCGGCAAAGACATGGAACAAAAAATGAATGAGTATCAGAATGCGCTTTCCGATATGTCAAACGAAGCCGTTGAATATGTAAGAGGCATTCCGGTTGTAAAAACTTTCGGGCAGACTATTTTTTCCTTTAAACGCTTTAAAACTTCTATTGATAACTACGAAAAATGGGTAATAGCATATACAAAGGCATTGCGCCTGCCTATGATGTTTTACACAACAGCTATAAACAGCGTATTTGCCTTCCTTATTGCAGGCGGCATAGTTTTTTCAAGAAACGGTGTAACAAATGAGCTTCTTTTAAACATGGTTTTTTATATAGTTATCACTCCAGTTATAGGAACTGCACTTACAAAAATAATGTTTATGAGTGAAGACTCAATGATAGTAAACGACGCCTTAAACAGAATAAATGATATTCTGAGTGAAAAGCCTCTTGCTCAAAGCATAATAAACAATACTCCTTCCGACTATTCAATTAAATTTGAACATGTAAGCTATAGTTATGACAAAAACGTAAAGGCTGTTAATGATGTTTCATTATTGATTAAATCCGGTCAAACAGTAGCGTTGGTTGGCGAATCTGGCGGAGGAAAAACAACCCTGTCATGTTTGGCAGCAAGATTTTTTGACCCGCAGGAAGGACGTGTATTAATAGGAAATATCGACATAAAAGATATACCAAAGGAAACTTTGATGAACACAGTATCTTTTGTATTCCAAAACAGCCGGCTTTTCAAAACTTCCATACTTGAAAACGTCCGTATGGCTAAACCTAAAGCTTCAAGAGATGAAGTAATAGAAGCCCTGAAATCAGCACAGTGCATGGATATTATTGAAAAGCTGCCAAACGGCATTGACACTGTTGTCGGTACAAAAGGAGTTTATCTTTCAGGAGGAGAGCAGCAGAGAATAGCTATTGCCCGTGCTGTGTTAAAAAATGCTCCTATACTTATACTTGATGAGGCTACTGCCTTTGCCGACCCAGACAACGAAGTTCGCATACAAAAGGCGCTTTCTGCTCTTTCAAACGGGAAAACCGTTATTATGGTTGCACACAGGCTTTCTTCTATTGTAAATACTGACTGCATTTATGTTATGAAAAACGGTAAAATTGCGGAAAGCGGTTCTTACAGCGGTCTTATTGACAAAAACGGCATATTCACATCTATGTGGAACAGTTATTTAAAATCAGCAAAATGGAAAATAGAAAAGGAGGTACAATAATGATTAAAAAACTTCAAATTCGCTTTGCCCTTTCAGAACAGGGAGCCAAAGATTTAATTAAAGGCTGCGCCGCCTGTGTTGCCCAGGACATATCATTTATGCTGCCTGTCGGGCTTTTATACTACTTTGTTATTGATATTATGAACAGAAATTTAACAGGTAATAAAGCTGCCCTTTATATTATCGGCTCAATACTTTGCATTGCGGTTATATTTGTAACAACATATTTCCAATATAACTGCACATATTTAGCAACTTATATAGAAAGCGGAAAAAGACGGATTTCACTTGCAGAACATCTGCGAAAAATACCATTGTCATTTTTCGGCAAAAAAGACCTCGCGGATTTAACTAATTCCATAATGGGCGACTGCGCAACACTTGAAACTGCTTTTTCCCACTACGTGCCATCATTGGCAGGCTCTGTTATATCCGCATCATTGGTATCCATTTGTCTTTTTATATATGATTGGCGCATGGCTATTGCTGCCGTATGGGTACTGCCTGTAGCTTTTGTAATTACATTTTTCTCATCACGTGCCCAGCAGTATTTTAATAATAAATCCGTTGCGGCTAATGTAGCCCTTGAAAACAGTGTTCAGGAATGTGTTGAGAACCTTCAGGATTTAAAAGCTAATAATGCTGAAAAAAAATATTTAAACCAGCTTTTCAAAAAAATTGACTACGCTGAAAAACGTCATATCATAACCGAGATAGGAACAGCACTTTTTGTTGTTTCATCAACACTTATATTAAAATTCGGTATAGCAACCGTTTCCCTTGCAGGCTCTGTACTTCTTATTAATGGTAAAATAGATATTCCGTTGCTTTTTATGTTTCTCCTTGTTGCCTCAAGACTGTACGCTCCTCTTGAAGGTGCTCTTCAAAATCTTGCGGCTGTTATTTCAACTAAAACAAATATAAACCGAATGAACGAAATATTTGACTGCCAAGTTCAAACTGGAGATAATTTACTTACAAATACGGGATATGACATAGTTTTTCAAAATGTAGGGTTTTCATATAACAACAAAGAATCCGTTTTAAAAGATGTTTCATTTACGGCTAAACAGGGAGAAGTTACAGCCTTAGTAGGACCTTCAGGCGGCGGAAAAACAACTGTTTCACGCCTTGCCGCAAGGTTTTGGGATATAGATAAAGGCAAAATAACTGTTGGCGGCATGGATATTTCAAAAATTGACCCTGAAACATTGATGTCTTTATATTCAATAGTGTTTCAGGACGTCACATTGTTTAATAACACTATAATGGAAAATATAAGAATAGGCAGAAAAAACGCAACTGATGAAGAAGTTATTGAAGCCGCAAAATTAGCAAACTGCGAAGAGTTCGCCAGAAAACTTCCTGACGGTTATAACAGTATGATTGGTGAAAACGGCTGCGAGCTTTCAGGTGGTGAAAGACAGCGTATATCTATTGCCCGCGCGTTTCTTAAAAACGCTCCTATAATACTTTTAGATGAAGCTACAGCAAGCCTTGATGTTGAAAACGAAACCTCAATTCAAACCGCTTTATCAAAACTCATAAAAGATAAAACCGTGCTTGTTATCGCACACCGTATGCGTACTGTAAGCGGAGCCGATAATGTAATAGTTTTAAAAGACGGCGTTGTAGCAGAACACGGAGCGCCTTGCAAACTTATTAAAACCGGAAAAATATACCCTCACATGGTAAAACTTCAGAAAATAAGCAGTGACTGGGAAATTTAATGCGAAAACTGAATTTTTTCATGCCTGCATAAAAATCAGACTATACTATAAAATACGCCCTGTTCGTTAGAAAGTATAATATGCTCAATAACAAACAGGGTGGTTTTTTACGCAAAAAAGAACAGCAAATAAAAGATATACGGCAAAATTCAAACAACCGGTGATAGAAACGCGATGCAAGAAGAAAATCTAAGAAATTAACGAAATTTTACAAAATTACTTAAGTTTCTTACTATTTTATACAAAATTATAAAAAACTAAAAGATTAAACAATTATTAACTTATAATTTTCACTTCAATTTTTTTTCATATAATCTAAACATGCCTTTTCTGTACTCAACTTTGCCTGCATCGATATATCCAAAATTTTTATACATATCCATTGCCCTTTTATTGTTAGGCAGAACATCGATTCTTACTGAATCAAATTTCATATTCTTAATTTCGTCTTCCAAACACTGAAGCATTTTCTTGCCGATACCCATAGACTGAAAATCTACATTTACACACAGCCTGTGAATAACCCTGTAATTGTCGCCGTATTTCCAGTTGCCGCATTCATATCCTTCGTCTTCTTTGTTTATAACGCCGCAGGCAGCAATATGTCCGTTAAGTGGCATAATATACATTTCACCGCGTTCAATATCGTTTTTAATTGTTTCTAAGCATGGATATACATCATCCCACTGATTAATACCCAATATTTTAAGTTTTTCAATAGCTTTTGAATAAATTTCAAATATATTTTTTAAATCGTTTAATACGGCTTTTCTAATCATATAAAACCACCCAAATCTAAACAAACGGACTATATTATTCAAAAAGCAAAAAAGCCTTTGAACTAAATCAAAGGCTTGTATGGGAATTACAGGGCTCGAACCTGTGACATCTTGCTTGTAAGGCAAGCGCTCTCCCAGCTGAGCTAAACTCCCAAACTAAACGACTCAGGTGGGGCTCGAACCCATGACCTCCGGCGTGACAGGCCGGCGCTCTAACCAACTGAGCTACTGAGCCATATTGTCGTTTAAATGAGATAAAATATTTCTACCTCTTATTTTCCGCTTGTCTTACCAACGAATGATATATTACCATAATGTTAAAGCCATGTCAACACTTTTTAATAAATTTTTTCTAATTTTTTTACTTATAATAAACAATTTAAAAATTAACAGGAGCGGCTTAAAATTCCGCTCCAATCAGGCACAAAAATTATAATTCAGGCTCAAAACAGTCGTCATCGCTGAAATACTCGTCTGTTTCATTATCAAGCATTTTACCCGCTATTTTTGATACCGCCGGTATAGATGTAATTATAAATACAAAAACAGCAACTACAGAAACAGCCTTTTTGCTTCTTTCTGTAATATTAAGACCCAAAAGAACGCCTACTGCGCCTACGCAAGCCATAAGCAGCGTAACATCTGTGCCGTTAACTGAATTAATACCCTTTAATATTTTTCTGAAAAGTTTTTCCACAATTACCGCCTCCTCTCGAATAAATATATTATACAACATAAAACCTTATAATTAAAGTACAAAAAGAATTAATGCAAATTAAAAAACAGACGATTGTCATATTCCATAATATGCGTACCGTCTGTTTTGGTTATAAAAAATTATTTAGTTTTTAAGCATACCGTTTTCATCAAACTCTATGCTTACATTTTCCTCTAAAAGCTCAACCTTATTCTTAATTTCGTTATAAATGCTCTCTGAAACCAGCATAGTTCCTATATTAAGTGTGTTGTCAATAATCATTACCCTCGCATTTTCAGGCTTTACAGCGCCTATTGTGTCAAAAGCGACATCTATTGACTCCTTTTCAGTATCAAAATGAACAGGGACCTTACCTCTTTCAAGGAATGTAGTTGTTATAAGGTTAGAATACATTGCCTCATAATCAATTGAGTCAACAAGTTTCTTAACCGTTAAATCAGCAAGTCCTATGCCGAGGGCATTGCCATAAGACGCGTCGGAAAGCCTTAATACAACCAGTTTTTTAATAGACGGATAATCCGGCTCAGCCTCGCCAAATATCTTCATTCTGCCTATAACTTTTGTGTCCATGCCTGTTCCACTGTACTGCTTGCCCATTTCCTTTACTATAAGTATATCTATGTCCCTGCAAGGAAGCGATGGAACAAGGGAATTTGAAAGCTCAAGCATCTTAGCGTCTTCCTCAATAAAATTCTCTCTTTTAACAGCTTTAAGCACCGATGTTTCCTCATGAGCATTTTCAACTATGCATAAACCGCATAAAATAGGAGCCTTTTCAAGTATAACCTCTGCTGTTTCAGGTATAGTTCTGCCAAGTTCGTTTGTATGCATAGCACTTGCGCCCTTTTGCTTGCCTAAACCAACAGAAAGCATTTTAACTATGCCGCTTTCATTTTTAGCTATAAAATCTGTATGTCTTTTTACACGATTTACAACTATAACGCCATCAGACTCATAAGCTATTTTATCAAAATATACGTCAACGCCTCTTTTTGTTTTTCCAAGAATAACTGTGTCCATAGAAGAACGTATAGGGCAGCCCATTGCTTCTTCACTTACGCCAAATTTTTCGCATACATGCTGCTGTCCCTCAGCCGTAGCGCCGCCATGGCTGCCCATGGCAGGTATTATAAACGGTTTTCCGCCATTGTCATTTACATAGTCAACTACAGACTTAATTATTTTATCAATATTATTTATTCCTCTGCTGCCGCATGTAATGCCTATTTGCGCTCCAGGCTTAATTTTTTCTTTAAGTCCTATTAAATCGAACTGGTTATAAACCTCAGTTTTTATATCTTCAATCCTGTCATTAGCAAAGTGCTGGTTTATGCGGTACATTTTTGGATAAACCGCGTTTTCTTTAAGAAAGCCCATATAATCCTTCCTTTTCCGTATCAGTAATAAAATAATATAAACAAGCATGGGGCTTTAAGCTATTATTCCGTATTCTTAAATCCCCATGCAATTTTTAACCGCCAAATTACATAAAAACACCATAAACCATACCACACACACTAAAAAATAAGTAATTATGGCGGATTTTCAACTGAAATTAAAGTTCTATTGTTGTTTCTTTAATAAGGTCAGGTACATTATATTTTGTTCCGTCAACAACGCCAGGAATAATCTCGTCAGCTCTTGCAATTATTTCTTCAGGAGTAAGTATATCCACCTTTTCCTGCATCCATTCTTTTGTAAAGCCTACACTGCCAAGCTCTTCATAAGCCTTGTCTGTAATATTGCCCATATCAATTTCAACGCCCATGCTTCTTGCTACAGAAAGAACTGCCGGAGAAGCGCCTACAGTTCTGCCAGGGATACACCCTGCTTCAAGGCATTTAATAATGTTTTCTGCAAGCACAGCTTTATCAGCAACAATACAAGGGATATGTGCTTTAAGCGTCTGGGCGTAAGGACCGCTTCCGTGTGCTGTTTCGCCGGCTGGGAACTGCCTTGTAGGGAACACACGTCCGAATTTTTCAGGCATAATCATACCTATGCCTACAGAAATAATGCCGCCTGTCATACCAAGTATAACTTTTCCGTTTCTCATAATCTGCTGCTGACCAAGTATAGGAAGGAGTATTTCTTCCATAGTAACAATATTCATCATCTCTGTCGCTGAGTTGTTGTTGCTCGCTCTGCCTGATATACAAACATTATGAACAGGAATTATTTTTGTTGCAGGATCAGGACCTCTGAAAAGCCTTTTCCCCGGATAATTCTTTTTCCACTGGATAAGATGAGGTTCTTCTTTAACAAGCTCGTCTGAGTAAGGCATTTCCGCCATTTCAAGGTATCCGAAATCAGGATTGATTCTGCCCTTATCGGCAGCCGCCATAAATCTTACAGTGCCCTCAACCATAACGCCGTCGCTTGTAGTAGTAACAACATCCTGGTCAAATATATTCATGCCAACAGGTCCGTCTACAGTTTTTGCAACAGCCTCAAAAGCCTGCCTTGGCGTAACGCCTGCGTTTTTAACTTCTTTATAATCTATAAAAGCAATATTAAGTGGGACATACTTTCCTTCAAGCATTCCCTCCGGTATCATTTTATATGTTAATTTAGCCATTTTATGTACCTCCCTAAAATCAGTGTCTGCCAATGCCAGGTCTTCTGTCTTCTATATCGTCACAGTCAAGAAGATAAGCTTCTTCTGTAGGATGAAGGATATTAAGCACTTCAAGAATAGCGCTTTTTGCCTTGCCGTCTTTGCCAATACCTTTAATAATAACCGTATGCATAGTTTCAGGCACACGAGGTATAACTTGGAACTCTATTCTTTCAACGCCGTCTCTCATTGTCATTTCTCTAACGGCGTGTTCAATACGTCCTGTCCTTAATGACTGCATTTTAGCTGATGTAAGGTTTTCAAGTCCTCTTATTTCAATCGGCTTAGGGTTCGGGCTTTCTTCTGAAGCAACCCTCATTTTTTCAAGGAACTCAGGTAATTTTGTGTGCATTAATTTCATATTAAACACCCTTTCTGCTGTACACAGCGATATTACAATAAAAACGAAACATAATTCGTATATACGAACAATGCATTACCATAAATACATTGTAAATAATATCAGACACATTCAAATAAGTCAATGAATTTTTTTATATTTTTCGCAAAAAAGCTTTAATATTCAAGGTTTGTTGGCATATACAAAATAAACAAAAGTTTATTATATAATTGCTCTATTTTACTGTTTTAAAACCACCAGTCAGACCGCTTTACCACCATTCCAGAAAATTTTGTTGAATTTTTGTACTTGAACATATACAATAATTTCCATTTTTTGAGCCTGTGTTTTTTAATTTTAAGCCATTTAATCCCTTTAAAAGCATAGATTGCAAATTTAATTTTCTAATTTATTAAATCCTTCAATTTTAAACTTATTAATATTTTGCATTAGATACAAAAAAATACGGAGCAGTAAAAAGATTCATATTTATATGTCTTTTTATTAACTCCGTATTATTTTTAATGAAATTCAGCTTTATTAAATGCCGTCTTTATAACGTGTATCCATTGCTTTTTTTAATTCTTTCCAGTTTGGAATATATTTTTCCAGCAGCCTGTAAAAGTCCTTTCCATGGTTTTTAACTTTAAAGTGAACAAGCTCATGCGACGCCACCTGCCGTATGCAGTCAATATCTGTTTTAATAAGCTGTAAATTAAGTGTTATGACATTGGTTTTTATGTTGCATGTTCCCCAGCGCGTTTTCATATTTCTTATATTCAGCTTTGGCTCAGGTACGCCTTCGCATTTCATTTTCTGGTACATTTCATTTAAAACCGATGAAAATACGCCATAAGCTTTTTCTTTTAAAAATTTCATATATTGGCTTTTTAAAACATCGCTTTCACTGCTGTTTGAACATATAACAACATTTTCATATTCAATATATACCCTGCTTTCACTGCTTTTGATTATTTTAACAGAATACTGCCTGCCTAATATAAAAACATTTTTCCCATCGTAAATCATATCATCAGGCTTTGTAAGGTTATATCTTTCTATTTCAGCCATGCTGCGCAATATCCAATCGGCTTTTGACTCAACAAAATCCGTAACATATTTAACAGGCGTCTTTTCAGATGCAGAAACTGTTATTAGGCATTTCTCATTAATGTGAATATTTATATTTTTAACTTTTTTTCTTATAAGGTTATACTCCACCGGTATACCCATGTAATTAAATGAGTGAATACTCACAATACCTCACCAGCTGTTAAATTTCTAATACTATCATAATAATTTATGTTGCTTTCAATAATGCCTTTGCTTCCTATAGTTACACTTGCAGCATTAACCATAGCATCGTCAAATATATCAGCGCATAATAAAATATCTTTTCTTCCCGAAGAGAGAATTTCATCTCTTGATTTCTGTACCATTTCCTGGGTTATGTTCTGCATATACCTTAAAGCGGCTGTCTCTATTTTATCCGAGCAGCTTTTTGGTCTGTCAATATCATTTACAGCACCTAATATAAATTTATCAATATCTATATTGCCGCATATCTGTCTTAAAAAACTTCCTGTCATATCGTAAGTTTCAAAAGTCTTAACAGTGTTAGGGTCTCTGTAGGAATAAGCGTAAATGCTGCCGTTTCTCAGCATTGCGCATCCTGCGCCGTAAGCGCCGTTTTTAACACGGACTTGGTTCCATAAATATTCTGTGTTAATAATGTTTCGCACTACATTCATGGCGCCGCTGTAGCTGTGACCAAGCAGTATAAAATCCGCTCCTTTGGCATTATAAACTATTTTAGAACTGTTTGTAACGGCTTCCTTAAATATTTTAGAAGTGAAATCAAATTTAAACTTTTCTTTTTTCCCTTCTGGAAGAATTTCTTTTAATTTAGAATATAAATCAGGCGTATATTTAACATGTTTTTTGTCATGCATGTAACATAATGTAAAGTTATTTTTAGTTATTACAGCCTTATACGTTTCTAAAAGCTTTTGCGATGTAAGCTCAATATTGTTTTCAGCTTTTAGAGCAAAATCATTAAAAGCAATGCCTTTAACCATTTCTTTATAAGCCGAAGCCGGTCTTATATAAGACAGCGCCCTTAAAACAGAATATGAGTGTCCGTTTTCACTTATAACCATTTCATTGCGCATTACAAGCTCACGGATTATCTTTTTAAGATTTTCGGTCTTAGTAAAATCGCTGTTAATTAAAATTTCTTCAAAAAGGCTGAAAAGTTTTTCCCTGTTTCTTTCCAAAGCTTTACCGTTAATTGATAAAACCGGCTTTAAGCCTTCTGGAGACTCGTAAACATCTATGCTGGCATATATTCCGCCTGTGTTCATGTCCATTTCTGAAGGGAGCGATTCATAGCTGTATTTTTCAGTGTCAATTTTACATAACACTTTTGCCAATAAACCGGCGTAAGGTATCATGTTCTGCGGCAGGCAGCTTAAATCAAACATTATTTTTATATACTCAATTGAATTAGTATCGTCAAGCACAGTTATTCCGTTCTCATTTTCAACTATGTTTAATTCTTCTGATTTTTTTTCAACCTCGTTTACTGATATAAAAGGTATTTTATTTAAGTTTTCTTCGCTTTCTTCCTCATCCTGATATGCTTTTAATTCTTTTGTTTCCCTTATAATATTTTTTATTTTATCAGCGCTTAAACTTTCCTTAAATTTTTTAAGCTTTTCTTCAGTATGTCTGTCTATATCAGCCTGTAGCCCTTCCTCGGCTTTAATTACTGTGTACGAGCAGTGTTTATTATCAATAAGGTATTCTTTTATTAAATTTTCAAAAAACCCGTTATTGATATTATTCCTTATTTCGTCAAAATATTTCCACATTTTAATGCTTTCAACAGGGTCTTTTCCATGGAGGTAGCCGTACATCATCCTCATGCCGTAAGCCAAACCTTTAGGCTTATAGCCGAAATCAGCCTCTCTTAATAAAAACTCAATGTAATTAATGGCAGAAACAGCAAGATTTTTGTCTATGCCTTTTTGCGCCAGTTCTTTAAGTTTTTCTGCAACTAAATCTTTAAACTTAAATCTGTCCTCATAAAGGCACTTTTTGCCGACTATATTAAGTGTCATCTGGTATGTGGAATTATCAAACCAGCCTTCCAAATCTTTGCACAAGCCGCTCTCTACAGCGGCTTTTTTAACCGGTGAGCCGTTAGTTTCAAAAAGTATATAGCTTAAAATCTCCATTCCAAACTGAAGTATAATATCCGTTGACTTTCCTGTGCAGTAGTTAAGTGAAAAATAGCTGTCTTTTAAATCCTTGTCCCTTTCAATAACAGAATACGAAGCCTCATCATATTCTTTGTAAGACCTGCTTACTTCATCAATAATAATTTCCTGCTCCGCTTTTTTGTAATTACAAAGATATTCCCCGTCTAAAAATTTCAGGTATTTTTCTATGTCCATATCGCCGTATAAATAAATGTAACTGTTTGACGGATAATAATACTTATTGTAAAAATCCTTAAATCCCTGATAAGTCAAATCAGTAATTTTGTCCGGGTCTCCACCAGATTCATATCCGTAAGGCGTAAAACCAAAAAGGCTTCGGCTGGCGCAGTTTTCCAATACCCTCTCTGGCTGTGAAAGAGCGCCTTTCATCTCGTTAAACACAACACCGTTATACTTAATTTCGTCGCCGGCGCTTTCCAACTCATAATGCCAGCCTTCCTGTTTAAATATCTTTTCTTCATTTAACACATTAGGCTTAAAAACCGCGTCAGTATAAACCCTGACTAAATTATCAAAATCCTTGTCGTTTACACTGGCAACAGGATACATTGTTTTATCTGAATAAGTAAGGGCATTAAGATAAGTATTAAGGGAACCCTTTTCAAGCTCATTAAATGGGTCTTTTAAAGGATATTTTTCTGAGCCGCATAAAACTGAGTGCTCCATAATATGGGCAGTGCCGCAGTCATTTTCCGGCGGAGTCTTAAAGGCAATAAAAAACACCTTGTTTTTATCATCATTTTTGGCATAAAACAGCCTTGCTCCGCTTTTTTCATGTATAAAAACATGGCATAAAGAATTTATATCATCAACATTTTCTGACTTTATAAGTTTAAATCCAAAATAAGTTTTGTCTATTTCAAACACCAGTTAAGTTCCTCCTTTAATTGCTGTTTACAATATTATATACCAAAGAATTTATAAAATAAAGAATCCCGTAAAAATTAAAGATTCAATATTAAATAAAAAATTAACATTATATATCTTGAAAAAATAAAATTTCTGTAATACATTAAATTATATACTTATGTTTCCCTATAAAAACAAAATATAAAAATATTAAATAAAAGTATTGACATTAAGGGTTATTATAAGTATAATAATTATCAGTTAATAATTATTGTCACTTAATCAAGTACATATATTTAAGGAGGATTATACGATGAAAAAATTTGTTTGTTCAGTTTGCGGTTATGTTCATGAGGGTACAGAAGCTCCTGATTTCTGCCCAGTTTGTAAAGCTCCAAAGGAGAAATTTAAAGAGCAGGGCGGCGAACTTACATGGGCTGCTGAGCACGTTGTAGGTGTAGCACAGGGTTCAAGCGAAGACATCATGGCTGACCTTAGAGCAAACTTTGAAGGCGAGTGCACAGAAGTTGGCATGTACCTTGCAATGGCAAGAGTAGCTCATAGAGAAGGCTATCCAGAAGTTGGCATGTATTACGAGAAAGCTGCTTACGAAGAGGCAGAGCATGCTGCTAAATTTGCAGAACTTCTTGGCGAAGTTGTAACAGATTCTACAAAGAAAAACCTTGAGCTTCGTATTGCTGCTGAAAACGGCGCTACAGCTGGCAAAACTGACCTTGCTAAAAGAGCTAAAGCTGCTAACCTTGACGCTATCCATGATACAGTTCACGAAATGGCTCGTGATGAGGCTAGACACGGCAAAGCATTCGAAGGTCTTTACAACAGATACTTCAAATAATTTTGTAATTTCTAAAGGGTGCTTAGGCACCCTTTTTTTGTATTTTGCAGCCAAGTATATAAAATTATATTTAAGTGCAGTTAGCTGCAAAACGCCTGTAATTATCTTAATATAAAACCGCGGAGAAATAATAAAAAACACTGCACTATTTGCACTTTTACAAATATATATTTTCATAATATTTGATTTTATAAATATTTTACGTTCTTTTAACTTTCTTCTAACATTTTTATAATATTTTATAGATTTTATATTTTTTTTGCATTCTGCGCTCGTTTTTTTATATATAATATGATATATTAATTTGTAATTATATGTATATATGTTATAATATATTTATAAAATTTTGCCTGATTAATAAACTTAATCCGCTGAATTAAAATCTGTAATATATGTATAAATTTTAAGTTAAACATCTGATATAAAAATATGGGATTGTCTTATTCTGTTTTTTAAGGGGAAATTTAATATGAATTCTTTACTAAAGCACAAAAATATATTTAAGGATTTACTGTGGTCTGTTTTGCTTATTATACTTTTAGTTATATGTTTTTTAACAACTACACATATAATTTGGAAAATGGCAATTAATGAATGCTACTATCAGATAGAGCTTTCAGCAGATGACGCCGTGGCAGCCCTTAAACATAACCTTGAGCTTAATGAAGGTAATCTTGAGCTTATATCAGAAATGATTGTTTCAGACATAAAAACAGACCATAATGAGCTTAGGGATAAACTTAAAGACAGCTGCAAGCACCAGCAGATTGACTCTCTCTGCGTACAGCTTAATGACGGCACTGTAATAAGCGAAGGAAATACTCTTTGGGATTATTCAGCACTGCCCTCTTTTTCTGAGATGGAGCCGATTGTTCCCTTCATATCGGGACGTTTTCCCGGCAAAGACGGTAGCGGGACATGGTATATTTATCAGGCTGTGCCTATAAAAAACAACGGCAGTACAATAGGAATTTTATATGGATTTATGAATATTGAGTGCTTAAAAGACATATTTAAAGCCAGTATGCCTTACGGCGGCAGAAGCGAGCTTTATATTGTAGACGGCAATACCGGTGATTTTCTTATGGATACATGGCATGATACATTAGGAAATCTTTATGACGGAAGCATGGGCACAAGAAAAACAAAACACGGCTACAGTTTGGAAACAATGCTTTATGATATAAAAAACGGGAATTCAGGGTATTATGTTTTTGTATCACGTACAGCTGGTGAGAATTTTTACACAAGATACCAGCCGATAGGTATTAATAACTGGTCTTTGCAGCTTACTGTACTTGAAAGCGTGGCTTTTGAAAGTGCTAAAAGTACAAACTGCGTAATTATACTGCTTGGATGCTTTGTAACAGTTATTACCGCTATTTATATTTTTACCGCATTCCGTCAGCATAGGCGCATGCTTAAACAAAAGCAGGAGCAGATACAGCAGGCTACTTTTATGTTTGAAGTACAGCAGATACTTTTTGATTCGTATAAAAATCCGGAGCTTATGACGAGTGCTTTAAAAACAGTCGCCAGCACAACACAAGCGGAAGGCGCTTTGTTTGTTTCACTGCACAGCACTAAAATACACAGCGTATCAGTATGGCGCAGCGAAGAAGCCACATTTAAAAATGTAGTAAACGGCGAAAGCATTGTTGAAGACTTCCCTGTAATATACGAAAACCTGCTTAAAAAAATGAGTATCTTATATTATGAAGGTCAAAATTCAAATATGATTTCACCAGAAGAATTAGAGGTTTTTAAATCGCGGAATATAAAAAGCATAATGATTACCCCTGTTCTTGATAACGAAAATGTACTCCACGGTGTGCTTTGCAGCGTTAACTTACATAAAAAGTGGACCAACTGCAATTATCTGGAATGTGTATCGCACAGTTTTATGATGGCTATAAATAATATTGAGTCCTACCAAATCATACGTGATATGGGTACAACAGATATCCTGACAGGTATGAAAAACCGAAACAGTTACGAATCCAGCCTTGCCGGGTATGCCAATATGGATTGTAATGATTTCAGCTGCATATATATTGATGTTAACGGTCTGCACGAATTAAATAACTATATGGGTCACAAAGCAGGCGACGCAATGCTGCGGTTTGTAGCCGAAAGCATACGTTCAATTTTTGGCAGCAGCGATTCATATAGAATAGGCGGAGATGAGTTCGTTGTATTTTCCATAAACGAAAGTGCTGATGTTTTAAATAACAAACTTAAAGAGCTAAAAAATATGATTGAATCCAATAACTACCACATATCAGTAGGCATCTGTTCACGTTCTGAATCCAAAGAAAGCATTGAGCAGATTATTGCAAATGCCGAAGCCGCCATGTACCGCGATAAACAGGCATTTTACTCAAAATCTGACAGGCGTGTAAGAAAAACAAATGCCTGACTTTATAAATTAATCATATCAAAATAACATAGCGCCATATATTAAGCCTGCTTTTAAATATTAAGCAGGCTTATATATTTTAAGCAGTTATTTTTATATTCTGGATTTTTTAATAAAATCCCGCTTTTTATTCCTAACATTGCTAAAATTTAAAAGTGCCGTTATGATACTATTTAGTAATCATAAAGTGCTATACAGTTTTGGGTTACTTAAAATTCTGTCAATTTTTCAACAGTAAAACAAAAATAAATTACAATAAGTTTTTAATTTACCAGCATAAATCAATACAGTTAATAATAATCTGTTACGTTTTTTGCGTACTGCACAGCGCATAATGTACCGACTCGCTTTTTATAAGTATAGCACAATAAAACAAAAGAAAAATCCTCAATATGCCTGTTCATTTTATAGCAGCTTATGTATTTTGTATATAAGCAACTTTGGAATCTTATTTATTAATTCTTTTATATCTCTGCATTTTTCTTGTATCCAGCCTTTTTATCTTTCATATTGATTGTAAAAAGGCAGTACAAGCATTAAATGAATATATTGATATTTTTCTTTAAGCTTCAAAACAGCCTGCAAAGCAAGTATATCAAACTCTCCTGCTCTGGCAGAGCTGAAATAATCATACCTTTTTGTCAATATTTCTGCCGATGATATACATTTGAAAATAATAAATCCTTATCCCCTGTTATTTCACTGTGACCAGTAAAACAGGCTGTTTTTCCTGTTCAAATTATAATATTCATATTAAAAACGCTCACACTACTTTTAATAACCACTTAAATTATACTTTTAAAATATCATGTTGTCAACTCTTACTTACATTTAAAATACGTGTAATAAACGTAAAATAGTGAGGTGACCAATTTTGAGACCAAAAGAGAAAAAAGAATTAAATGTTACTATAGGCAAAAATATACGCTTTTACAGAGAGCAATCCGGCTACAGCAGAGAAAAACTTGCAGAATTAATAGATGTAACTCCAAGATTTTTATCTGATGTAGAATTAGGTTTTGCCGGTATTTCACTTTCCACACTCAAAAAAATATGCGATGTTTTAGGTATTTCTTCTGACAGCATTTTATGGATTGATAAAAAAGCCGACATTTCTTCTATTTCAAAACGATTGGAACATGTCGATGAAAAATATATTGATATAATAGATAAATTAATCCAAACCCAGCTTGAAATTATTGCTCTTTCCCAAAAAGACAAAAACTGAAGCATTTGCTTTTTATTGTAAAACATAAACTCCTGTGTTAAAATTTTAATATAAAAATAATTTTTCGGAGGTGGAATAAATGACAGAAGAAGAAAAAATATTCGCCGGAAAAATGTTTGACCCTCGCAGAGAGGAACTCAAAGACATAAAGCATAAAGCACACAATGCATGCCTTAGGTATAACTCTTTAGACGAATACGACCCAAACAGGCTTCCTATAATTAAAGAATTTATAGGTTCTATAGGAAAAGTCTACTATTTTCAGGGTCCTATACAGTTTAACTATGGAAACCACACTTTTATAGGCGAAAACTTTTTCGCTAACTTTAATTTAACTGTAATGGACGATGCCCGCATTTATATAGGAAACAATGTATGCTTCGGTCCAAATGTGTCGCTTATGGCAACCTCTCACCCGTTAATTGCACAGGAAAGAATGGGGCTTGATGAAAACGGCAGAACAACTATGGCAGAGTATGCCGACGAAATACATATAGGCGATAATGTCTGGCTGGCATGTAATGTAGTTGTTACAGGCGGAGTGCATATAGGCAGCAATGTCGTAATAGGCGCCGGAAGTGTTGTAACAAAGGATATACCAGATAACTATTTAGCCTACGGAAACCCTTGCCGCCCTATACGCCTTATTACTGAAAAGGACAGTAAAAAACATCTTATACTTGATGAAGATTTAAAACATTTTGAATATAACTTAAATAAGTTATAAAAAGTTGGAAAGAGACAGGAAAAGTTAGAAATAGTTAGAAATAGTTAGAAATGGTTAGAAAAAAGTTAGAAAAAAGCGTTTTCTTTTTTATGGAAAACGCTTTTTAAAACTCTTTAAAGCTTTTTATAAATTTTTATTCCATAAAAAATTATAAAAAGCTGTTTATGTTTAAATAAACCGGAATGCCGTTTTTGTGCGGTATATTAACCTCACCTAATATAAGCGGTCTTAAATATTTAAGACCTTCTTCAGATATATTGTTCTTACTTTCGTTCATATATTCTTCCGGTACTGTTTTTTCTTTATTAGCTATTAAGCTTATGTCTGTTGCGGAAAGCTCCACAGAATACATATCCCCGTCTTTTCTCTTGCTTGTAATCATAACACCGCTTAATCCCTCAACAGCTGTTTGGAGCGCTTTTTCGCCTATAGCAAAACTCTCGTTAATATCCGTAAGTGAAAGACAGTGCGCAGCACATCTTTGAAGAACATTAATTTCAACAGCCCTTACCTTTACGCCTAAAACATTTTTAATATATTCAGCCACGCAGCTTGCTGCGCCGCCTAACTGACCATGACCGAAAACATCTTTCTTTTCAGACTCTGAAACAAGTTTGCCGTCGGCAAAACGTATGCCTTCTGAAACAGCAATAACTATCTGTCTTTTTGTTTTCTGCACTTTCTTAATATCTTCAATAAGCTTTTCAATATCAAATGGATTTTCCGGTATGTATATAAGGTCTGCCAGTTTGTTTCCTTCGCAGTCCTCCGCAAGCCCTGCCGAAAGAGTAAGCCAGCCTGCATTTCTTCCCATAATTTCTGCAACAACAATACTGTCCATGTCATAAACCGCTGTGTCGAAGGCTATTTCCTTAATTGTAGTTGCGATATATTTTGCGGCACTGGCAAAACCCGGTGTATGGTCAACACACATAAGGTCGTTATCTATTGTTTTAGGCACTCCTATAAGATTTACACCCTGCGGGTGTTTCTCCTGATACTCTTTAAGCTTGAGTATTGTGTCCATAGAGTCATTGCCGCCTATATAAAAGAAATATTTAATATTGTACTTTTTAAATATATCAAATATTTTTTCATAATCATCAGCATTTTCAGCACAGCTTTTAAGTTTATACCGGCAAGAACCTAAAAAAGATGACGGCGTTGTTTTAAGCAGACCTAAATTCCCATACTTGCCTAAAATAGGTTTAAGGTCAACTATCTTTCCTTTAATAATTCCCTCTATGCCGTTTAAACCGCCGTAAATTCTGTTTACGGCACTGCTTTTATCCGCTGCGCTGTATATACCGGCTAATGTGGCATTTATGGCAGATGTAGGACCGCCTGACTGCGCTATAAGACAGTTATATTCCATTAAAAGCACTCCTTTAAATTCTAATCTCAACTTAAATAACTAATTAAATCATACCATATACTAAAGTACAATGCAAAGTTTTACTAAAAAAATATAATAAAATCAAAATAATAACATTTTCAGCTAAAAATCATAGTTAACACACAAAAAGAGCAGAAAACTATATTAACACAGTATTCCGCCCTCCGTATTTAATTCAGCACAACACTTTACTATATTAAGGTATCAGTTATTTTTAAATTTCTTTTTTCTTTCAGCATCAGATATTTTTTTCTCCTGAGCTTCTTTTTTAGCCTGCTCAATCATACACTCAATATCTTCCGGCATTTCAAGAGTTATTTTTCCAAGCTTTCCGCCCCTGAACTCATCAAGAAGTATTTTAGCTGTTCTGATGTAATCAGTAGCGCCGCCTTTTAATACAAAGCCTCTCGCAGAGCCTATTTTACCAAGTATTGTATGCGGCGTGTCAATATCTTCAATAACAATTCCGTATCTTTTAGGCACAGATGACGGAGCTTTTTCGCTTAATAAGTCAATAAGCCCTGCCGCCAATGATTCCAAATCAATAATATCGTCATTTATAGAGCCTATAAATGCCAGTTTAAGACCTACCTGTCTGTCTTCAAACTTAGGCCACAAAATACCAGGTGTATCCAAAAGTTCCATATCTTTTTTAACTCTTATCCACTGTTTGCCGCGTGTTACACCGGGTTTATCACCTGTTTTAGCTGTAGTTTTACCAACATATTTGTTTATAAAAGTAGATTTTCCAACATTAGGTATTCCCGCTATCATGGCACGGATAGGCACAAAAATACGGCCTCTCTCCTTCTGCTTTTGAATTTTATCAGCCATAAGTTCCTTAGCCGCTGCTGTAACGGCATTTATACCGCTTCCGTTAATTGAGTTAGCTGTAATTACCTTAAATCCTTTTTCCTCATAATATTTCTTCCATTTTTCAGTAGCTTTTTCATCAGCTAAGTCAGATTTATTAAGCACTATTATTCTAAATTTATTCTTAGCCAAATAATCTATATCCGGGTTTTTACTGCTGTACGGTATTCTTGCGTCCAACAGTTCTATAACCACATCAACCAAAGAAAGGTTTTCAACCATCATTCTTTTAGTCTTTGTCATGTGCCCCGGGTACCATTGGATAGATTGTCCCATATAATTTTTAGCGTCCATAATCATTCTCCATTTAAAAAACTAAAAGCCTGCACGTCTAAATGCAGGCTTATCTGCTCACACGGCAGATATTTATCTCGGCAGTTCAATAACAGCTTTTTTGGATTTTCTGTATAAAACAAACCTGTTGCCTATAACCTGAACAACCTCAGCATGTGTTCTTGCGGCTATTGTCTGAGCAACTTCTCTCGCTCCTAAAAGATTATTGTCAAGAACATTTGCTTTTACAATCTCACGAGCTTCAAGAGCAAGATTAAATGACTCCGTCAGCTCCGGTGTAACGCCGCTTTTGCCTACATGGAATATTGTATCTAAACCATTTGCCATGCTTCTTAAATATGCTCTTTGCTTACTTGTTAACATATACTGCTCCTTACTGTAAAACTAATACATAAATACACAAAATTATTTGTAGTATATCAAATATCTAAAATATTGTAAATATTAAAATTTTATTTTGTTATGGCTTTTATGCTATCATGTGTTCCCATAACCATTAAAGTTTCATCTTTTAAAAATATATGGTCAGGAGATGGCAAAGGGAAAATTTCACCATTCATTTTAATAGCCAGTATGCTTACATTGTACCTTGTACGAATTGATTTTTCAACAATGCTTTTGCCGCACCAAGACGAAGGTACTGCAATTTCATAAATTCCTACTTCCGGCGTAAGCTCTATATAATCAAATATATTTTTAGCACCGTATTTAACAGCCAGCCTTTCAGCCATTTCCCTTTCGGCATATACTACATGGTCCGCCCCGTTTCTTAAAAGGAGCTTCCTATGTACGTCACGGCTGGCTCTTGCAATAACAAATTCAGCGCCCATATCTTTTAAAAGCACTGTTATTTCCAGTGAATGCTGGAAATCATCTCCGATAGCCACAACACAGATATCAAAATTATTAACGCCTAATGATTCAATAAATCTTTCGTCTGTAGCATCGCCTATCTGAATATTTCTTATAAAGTCTGTGGCGTTGTTAGCCCTTTCTTCATCTTTTTCAACAGCAAGAACATCATTGCCCTCTTCTATAAATTTTTTTGCCATGTGCCTACCAAATCTGCCAAGGCCTATTATAAGTATGGTTTTCATTTTCTCCTCCTTAAAACATTAACCCACCTGAATTTTCTCAACAGGCAGTTTTGAATTAATCTTAGCTTTAGGCGAAGCAACAGCCATAAGCACAGTTAAAGAACCTACACGACCTATAATCATAAGGCATGCCACAATAATTTTTGAAACAAATCCCAGTTCCGGCGTAACACCCATTGTTAAGCCGACAGTAGCCATTGCCGAAACACATTCAAAAACCGCCTCTATCATAGATATTCCTTCCAAATGCGAAACTATAACCGACGCAATACTTGAAAGAGCCGTATACATAATAAATATGCTTAAAACCGAAGGCAGTATATCGCTTTCTATCCTTCTGCCGAAAATCTGGCAGTCCTTCCTGCCTCTTGCTGAAGCAAAAACGCTCAAAAGTATCACGGCAAATGTTGTTGTTTTCATTCCTCCCGCTGTTGAACCGGGTGAGCCGCCTATAATCATAAGGCATATCATAACAAATATTCCGCCTTCTGTCATTTTAGTAAAATCAAGAGTATTAAAGCCAGCTGTTCTTGATGTAACTGACTGGAAAAATGAAGTTAATATTTTATCACCAATATTAAATCCCTCACAAGCCGCACCATTAAACTCCAATACAAATATACATAAAGCGCCTGATACTATAAGCGCCAAGCTTGAAGAAATAACAATTTTACTGTGCAGTTTAAGATTTTTAAATCTGAATTTATTTACTAAAGAATCTTTCCAAACAAAAAATCCCAAACCTCCTGTAATTATAAGAAGCATTATAATTATATTTACATACCAGTTTGAATAAAGGCTTGTAAGCGAGGAATACTCTCCCTCAAAACCCATAAGGTCGAATCCGGCGTTGCAGAAAGCTGATATACTATGGAATATACCATACCAAACACCTTTTATAAATCCTATCTTAGGGCAGAAATATAACGCAAGCAAAACCGCCCCAACACCTTCTACAATAAGTGTGCCGAATAAAATGAATTTAGTCATTTTTACAATGCCGCCTACTTGAGGCGCGGATATTGAATTCTGCATTAAAATTCTTGGGGACAAGCCTATTTTTTTATTTGCGGCAGCCATAAAAGCTATGGCAATTGTCATAAAGCCCATACCGCCTATCTGTATAAGGCATAATATAACAATTTGACCAAATAAACTCCAGTGAGTATAAGTGTCAAATCTTATAAGTCCGGTTACGCATGTAGCTGAGGCTGCCGTAAAAAAAGCGTCTGAAAAAGATGTAAATCCTTCTTTTGCAGCAAACGGCATAAATAGCAAAACAGCTCCCAAAAATATAATAATTATATATCCCAAAAATATAATTTTCATAGGCGACATATCAAATACCGCCTTAAATATTCTTTCCATTTTCAGCCTCCGAAAGCACTGTAGTTTATTATTATAATAATTTTAAAAACTTCCAAACAGCTTATGGCTTATTATACCACGTTGGTTAAAAAAGTCTATTTTATTATAAATAATTAATCCTATTTTCATAATAAACTTAAAAACGCGCTGTTTTTAATTCCAGCACGTTTTTTATTATTATTTAAAGTATTCAAATTCAAGGTCGTAAATCTTAACTGTGTCGCCTTCTTTAATGCCTTTTCCTTCAAGAGCGTCAATAATGCCTTTTTCACGCAGATATTTCTGGAAGAACGCAAAGCCTTTTTCTGTATCTATATTTGTGTAACCAATCATTTTTTCTACACCTACACCTGTTACAACATAGTAGTTGCCGTCAAAAACTTCTATCTTAAACGGTTCGTTATCAACTTTAACCTCTTCAAACTCCTCAAAGTCTTCATCAAAAACTATATCCTGCGGATAATCCCTCAGTTTTCTTGCTGCCGCCTCAATGATTTTATCAAGACCTTTATTTGATGCCGCCGATATAGGATAAACTTCATATCCCAAAGGCTCAAAATGCGCCTTAATACGCTCTACATTTTCAGACGCTTCAGGTATATCAGTTTTGTTAGCCGCTATAATCTGCGGTCTTTTAAGGAGTTCAGGATTATATGCTTCAAGCTCTGCATTTATTTTATTTATATTCTCAACAGGGTCTCCACCCTCAATAGCCGCTGCGTCGACCACATGTATAAAAACTTTTGTCCTTTCCACATGCCTTAAAAATTCATGCCCTAATCCAACACCCTCGCTGGCGCCCTCTACAAGACCCGGAATATCAGCCATAACAAAGTTTTCGCCTTTTTTATACTGCACAACGCCTAAGTTTGGGGCAAGAGTTGTAAAGTGGTAGTCTGCAATTTTAGGATTGGCGTTTGTAACCATTGAAAGAAGCGTGCTTTTGCCTACATTTGGAAATCCTATAATTCCAACATCTGCAATAGTTTTAAGCTCAAGAACAATATCATACTCCTTGCTCTGCCTGCCTTTTTCAGCATATCTTGGCACTTGGCGCGTAGGGGTTGCAAAGTGCTGGTTGCCTCTTCCGCCTTTGCCGCCTTTTATAAGCACCTTTCTTTCACCTTCTTTTGTAATGTCAGCCATTACTTTTCCGCTCTGGGCTTCTCTTATAACTGTGCCTACAGGTACTTTTATAATTACAGATTTGCCGTCCGGTCCCGTACAGTTGCGTTTTCCGCCGTCTGCCCCGTTTTCAGCCGTAAAATGCTTTTTAAATCTAAAATCAATAAGCGTGCTTACACTGCCGCTGCCTTCAACTATTACATCTCCGCCTTTTCCGCCGTCTCCGCCGTCTGGACCGCCGTGGCTTATATATTTAGCCCTGTAGAAAGAAACCGCCCCGTTTCCGCCGTTTCCGCCTTTTATATGAACTTTAGCCCTATCCACAAACATTAAATATCACCTCGTATAAATTACTATATATCATAACCAAATTAAAAAATAAATATAAATTTGCAAACAGTTATAAAAAATAGAAAAATAAGCTAAATTATAAATTTATAAAAAAGATAATTATATTTTAATTTACTTTTCTATTTTCTACAATACCGCCTTTAAATTTTGTGTGCCGCTATAAAAAATAAGGCTTCAAATGAGCGCCATTTGAAGCCTTAATTAATTCTAAAAATTATTCTGCTGCTTCAGCTAAAGGATAAACAGAAACCTGTTTCTTATCTTTGCCTAATCTCTCATATCTAACTGTACCATCAATAAGAGCAAAGAGTGAATCATTACCGCCCCTGCCTACGTTAAGACCAGGATGGATTTTTGTTCCTCTTTGTGTATAGAGAATATTTCCAGCTAAAACAAACTGTCCGTCAGCGCGTTTTGCACCAAGCCTTTTAGACTTGGAATCACGTCCGTTCTTTGTAGAACCAACACCTTTTTTATGAGCAAAAAACTGAAGGTCTAATCTCAACATAAAACTCCGCCTCCTTCGTCAAATATTTTTATATATTGACTGTACTCTTTTTCAACATTCTTCAGTCCATAGAGCATGCTTTCGAGCAAAAGCTCCGCATCGTGATTAACGGCACCGTTTTTAATGGCAGGCATATTAAAATCAATATAACCGCCGTCATTATTATCGGCTGAATAGTTAAAATTTTCTTCTGTAAACTCCTCAATACAGTTAACTGTATTAATAACAAGCATGCTTACAGCCGCGCATACAATATCACTGCCTTCTTCTGCAAAGCCTGCATGTCCTGAAAGTTTAAAGCCGCAAATCACATAGTTATAATTTCTGAAAATCTCTGCCTTAATCATAAAAATTAAAGAGTGATTTTGCCAATCTGAAGTTTAGTAAATGGCTGTCTGTGACCGTTCTTTTTATGGAAACCTTTTTTTGGTTTGTATTTGTAAACGATAACTTTCTTGCCTTTGCCTTCGCAAACAACAGAAGCAGCTACTTTAGCGCCCTCAACATAAGGGAAACCAATTTTAGTATCGTTGTCGTCAGATACAACTAATACCTTATCAAATACATACTCGCTTCCTGCTTCTACGCCTAACTTCTCAACACTTATTACATCGCCTTCGGCAACTTTATACTGTTTGCCGCCTGTTTCAATAATTGCGTACACAAGTACACCTCCCCGTAACTTTACTCGCCAAATTCGGTATTACGCCCATTACGTAATTTCCAACCTCTTTGTGCGGCTTATACGCATTTAAACGCACTATGACATTTTATCAAATAAAACTCTTACTGTCAATACAAGGCATTACATTTTTTGTATTTTTTCATACAGTTTTTTAAGCCTTAAATCGTATTTTTCATTCCTGAATCTGCTGTATATGTTTTTTTCAACAACAGACATAAGGCTTTGAAGGCTGTCTGCCGCCTGCACAGCTTTACCTGACTTAACGCAGAATAAAAGCTGGTCATAAAGCGCCATTGCATACTCGTCACTGTCATCACCGTATAAATTTTTATAAATATCAGCTGCCTTTTTAAAGAAATTTTCAGCGGCTTCATTTTTACCTAAATCAACATAAAGCTTTGCCAGTTTTGTTATAAGTTTTGCATACTCAGCCTTTTCCCCTTTAAGCTTTAAAAGAAGCATAGCGGCTTCATTATACGCTGAGGCAGCCTCAGCCTTATTGGAATTACGTTTCATTATATTTCCCAAACGCATTAAGTCGTTAAGGTATTTAACTGAATTATCTTTAAGCAGACGCCTTGTGCATACGCTTACATTATACATTCTTTCGGCTTCAGAATAATTTTTTTCTTTTTCGTAAATAACGCCTAAATTCCACGCTGTGTCAGCATACAGCCTGTTTTCAAACTTTCCGCTTTTTTCCATTGCATTTTTGGCTTTAAGCAGTATCTCCTTTGCCTTTTGGCTTTCGCCATTTTCAGTATAAAAAGAGCTTATGCCATAAGCCGCTTTGGGAAACATTTCACTTTCAGTATTTTGTATAACTTTTTCGTAATATGAATACGCCTTTTTCATTTCTCCTTTTTTTCTAAAGGCGTCGCCAAGTATAACAGAAACCTCATCAGATGATGTGTTTTCTTTTTTATTAACAACAAACTCTGTTTCAAGGCACTTTACAAGAATTTTCTCAGCTTCCTCAACATTTCCTTTGCCTATAAGCAGTTTGCCCTGCTCTTTAAGATATCCGGCATATTCTTTTGAGTACTCGCCTTTTTCAGAAACAGCATATTGCCTGTATTCCTCAAGCATTTCCTCAGCCTTTTTAGTATTGCCAACAGAAGCAAAAAGAGGTGCAAAGCGTATATTATTTTGGTTTTTATCAACCGCGCCTTCTTTTAAAGCCTGGGCATAAACGCTTTCGTAGCACTCCATTGCTTTAGTGCTGTCGCCTGAAGAAAAATAAAAAGCGCTTAAATCAAAACAGCTTTTAAAAAACACCTTCCTTGTATCTTTATAATCACTGCTTTCTTCGCCCAAATATTCTCTTTGATATTTCATAGCTTCTGTAAGATTTTCGCAGGCTTCTTTAAACTTTCCCGCCTCATTTTGGATAAGACCCAAATAATAAAGTCCCCTGAAATACCGCGGATGGAGCTTGCCGTATACCAAACGCCTTATGTCAGCTGCCTTTTGGGCAAAGCTTAAAGCATCGCCGTTTTTTCCCATTTTAATCATTAAATCAGCCAGTTCATATAAATTAACACTTACGCCAATATTTTCATGTGATGATGAGTCTTTTCTAAGCCTTAATGCGTTGTAATACTCCTCAGCCGCTTTAGAATAAAGACCTTGTTTTTTATAAAGCCCTCCAAGTTTCATAACGGAAGAAATATAAAGCGCATCATTTTCTCCAAGAGCCTGCTTTCTTATCATTGCCGAAAGCTGATACTTTTCCTCAGCCGCCTTGAAATTGCCCATCTCTTTATAAATATCTCCAGCTGTTTCTGTTATAAGAGCAAAACCCGGCGTAGAAGTTCCCGAAACCTGCTTTTTAAATTCCGAAGCTTTTCCGTTGTACTCAAGAGCCTTCTCATAGTCTTTTTCCTGCATATAATCAATAGCTATGCTGTTAAGACCATCAGCGTAAAACGGATGTTCGCTTCCTATAAGCCTCTTAATAAGGGATATTACTTCTTTATGCAGCTCAACTGCTCTTTTGTGATTTCCCATTTTGTTATAAACATTGGCTAACGCGCTTAAATTTGTTATATAATCCAGATGCGCTTTATCCATCAGGTTTTTCCTTACATCAACCGCCATTTGATAAAAATAAGCCGCTTTGGAATATACCCTGCTTTTTTCACATACAGCAGCCGCGTCTGTAAGAGTTGTAAGATAAAAGAAATTCTTTTCTTTTGATATGTCGTTTAAAATATTTATAGCTTTGCTGTAAAATTCTATCGATTTTTTATACCGCCCTTTTAAAGCGTAAATCCTTGCACATCCGATAACAATATCAGCATAATCTTCTTTTGGGTAATCCGTCCTGCTTTCCGCTCTTTTAAGCGCTGAATCATAATACTGCAAAGCCCTGTCATTTTTTTCAAGGTCCTCGCAGGCACTGCCTAAGTTATAAAGGCTCATTATACAATCGTCATCATTTTCGTCAAGCTGTGACTCACGTATTTTAAGCGCTTTTCTGTGATATGAAAATGCTTCTGTATGCTTGTCATCAAGGCTTAACGCAACAGCCATATTGCTTAATGTATCAGCATAAGCCAAAGAGTTTTCCCCTTCAATCCTTCCTATTATATCAGCTGCCTGTCTGTAAAGCTCAACAGCCTTTTGATGGTTCATTACATTATCAAAAGTAATTGCCAGATTATTCAAGTCATTGGCATACTCAAGGCTTTCGCAGTCGTTATTATCTTTATAAAGTTTAATTATGTCTTTGCCAAGCTTAACAGCTTCTGCAAAATCGGCTTTATCAGAAGCTTCAAAAAATTTATTTCTCAGTTTAATTATTTCACCTATATAGTAACCCATTGGCACCTCCAAATATTATATCTGCCCGGAGTTTGATTTATACTCATCAATAACAGACTTTATTATATCATAACTAAAGCCTCTTCTTAACAGAAAATCCTGTAATTTTTTAAAATCAGCAGCTGAATTGAATTGTTTTGCCGAAGTTTTTTTAGAAGCAAGCTTTCCGGCATAATAATACTCGTCTATTTCACTGTCTGCAATAGCTTTTTCGGCTGTAGAACTTTTTACTCCGTACGACTTTAATTTCTGGCATATCCCATAAGCCCCAAGAGGATTTAATTTTAAACACTGCCGTATAAAAGCCATTGAATACTCATAGTCGTTAACATAGTTATACTTTAATAAAAATTCCATAACTTTATCTATTACATCACAGCCAAAATCGCTTTGTTCCAGTTTGGCTCTTACTTCTTTTTCTGTACGCATTTTGTAGCTTAAATATTTAAGGGCAGTATCCTGCGCTTTGATATATACAACTGTTTCAACAATATAGTCATATACGTTTTGGCTTATTTCATTTCCTGTTTTAATTTTAAAGTATTCTATATCCTGCGCAATAAGTGAAAAAGCATACTGCCCGTCTATATAAACATTATACTTTCCATTATCTTTTTTTTGTTTTTTAATATCAGTAACCGTCATTAAATCACCTCAACAGACAAAAGGCGGTTTTTCATGCATTTACCGCAGAAAAACCGCTTTTATAATCAAAGTGTAAGCTGATCTTCAGTATCAGACATATCAACAGAAGACTCCTCAAGAACAGGGTCTTCTTCTTTCTCTTCTTTTTCTTCTTTAACAACTGTCGACTCAACTGTCATTGACGCGTCAGGCACAACAGGTGGAAGGTTGTAAGACCTTCTTACCTCATTTTCAACCTCCGCACATATATCAGGATTGCTTGCCAGATAAGCCTTGGCATTTTCACGACCCTGACCTATTCTTGTTTCTTTGTAAGAATACCACGCGCCGCTTTTGTTTATTATGTCAAGGTCAGCGGCTAAATCAAGTATATCGCCTTCTTTTGATACGCCTTTTCCATAAAGTATATCAAACTCCGCAACCTTAAAAGGCGGCGCAACTTTGTTTTTAACGATTTTAGCCTTAGTACGGTTTCCTATAATTTCCGTTCCCTGCTTAATGGCATCGGATTTTCTTATTTCTATTCTTATTGATGCATAAAATTTAAGGGCGCGTCCTCCGGTTGTTGTTTCAGGATTGCCGTATACTACGCCGATTTTTTCTCTGAGCTGGTTAATAAATATAACGGAGCATTTTGTCTTGCCTATGCAGCCAGTAAGTTTCCTTAAAGCCTGACTCATAAGTCTTGCCTGAAGACCTACATGGCTGTCGCCCATTTCGCCTTCAATTTCCGCCTTAGGCACAAGAGCCGCTACAGAGTCTACAACTATAATATCAATAGCACCGCTTCTAACCATTGTTTCAGCTATTTCAAGTGCTTCCTCACCATCGTTAGGCTGTGATATATAAAGATTATTTACGTCAACACCAAGATTTTTAGCATAAACAGGGTCAAGGGCGTGTTCCGCGTCTATAAAACCAGCTATGCCGCCTCTTTTTTGTACTTCAGCAACCATGTGGAGGGCAATAGTTGTTTTTCCAGAAGACTCAGGACCATAAACTTCTATAATTCTGCCTTTTGGTATACCGCCTACACCCAAAGCCACATCAAGGCTTAAAGAACCTGTAGGTGTAACTTCTACAGTATATTTAACATTATTGTCACCAAGTTTCATTATAGAGCCTTCGCCGAATTTTTTTTCTATCTGTCCAATAGCAGCTTCAAGAGCCTTTCCTTTATCAGAAAAAGCTTCTGTTTCTGCGTTCTTAGCACTTTTTTTATCAGCCATCAATTAATCTCCTTTACAAAAGCAAATAATAAACTTATTTCCATACATTATCATTCATAACTGAAAGTGTCAATTGTTTTGTCCCTTTCTGTCAAGTTCACGCCTTAAAGCATCAAAAACAGCATCTACAGTGCGTGTGCGTATCCTTTCCCTGTTTCCCGTAAAATGAAGTTCTTTTGTAATAGTTTTGCCAAATACACAAAGACCGATGTAAACAAGACCAACCGGCTTTTCTTCTGTTCCGCCGCCCGGACCGGCAATGCCTGTTGTTGAAAGACCTATATCAGTTCCGGCGCTTTTTGCTATTCCTTCCGCCATTTGTGCAGCCGTTTGTGCGCTTACAGCACCATATTTATCAAGTGTTTCTTTTTTAACTCCAAGGCGGCGCATTTTAGCCTCGTTGCTGTAAGTAACAGCGCCCTCCATAAATACTTCAGATATTCCAGGCACATCGGTAAAAGCCGCTGAAAGCATGCCGCCTGTGCATGATTCACTTACGGCAACTGTTATTTTATCTTTTATAAGCCTTTTGCACATAACTTCCGGTAATGTTGTTTCTCCTTCGCCGTATACATTATTCCCAAGGCGTTTATAAATCTCATCTGCAACCGGGCAGATAAGGGCATTGGCTTGTTCCTCGCTTTTGGCTTTTGCCGTAATTCGCACAATAACCTCTATGTTTTTAACATAAGTTGCTATAGTAGGATTAGTCTGGTTTTCTATTAAATCACGGAGCACATACTCCGTTTTGCTCTCTCCCACTTTGGCAATACGCAAAACACGTGATACAAAAATATATTCCTGCTTAGAAGCCAAATACGGTCTTACGTATTTTTCAAACATTGGCACAAGCTCTTTAGGCGGTCCCGGAAGCATAACAAGTATTTTCCCGTTTTCATCTATAATAATCCCCGGCGCCGTTCCGTTTTCGTTATACAGAACAATGCTGCCCTCCGGAACAAGCGCCTGCTTATAGTTGTTCTCAGTCATTTCACGGTTGAGCTTATTAAAAAAGTCTTTAAGCATATCAAGTGCTTTTGCGTCCTTAACAAGCTTTTTGCCGAAAATTTTACATCCAGTTTCTTTAGTTAAATCATCACCTGTAGGTCCCAAGCCGCCTGATGTAATAACAATGTCGCTTCTTGAAAAAGCCTCGTTTAAAACCTCCTCAAGCCTTTTAGCGTTATCCCCTACAACCGCCTGATGATACATCTCTATGCCAAGAGATGAAAGCTGTTTTGAAAGATACTGTGCATCAGTATTAAGTATATCTCCCAAAAGGAGTTCAGTTCCAACAGCTATAATCTCTGCTTTCATTTTAAAGCCTCCTGCTTATCGTCTTTTTTACCTATAAATTTGGCTGCCATGCAGTAAAGGTTTGCCAAAGCAACAATAATCATCATCACAATAGAAACCGTTGCTGTTGCTCCTGCTGTATCAAGCACAGCCGCATAATCGCCTATTTCAGTTTTTCTCTTAAATTCTAATATCTGCATAACAACCGATAAATTGCATAATGTAAAACTTACTGTAAAAAATATAACCTGCTTTCCCAAAGAGCTTTTCTTAAAAAGTTTAAGCCCCATAAAAGGAATAACTATCGCCAGCACACCAAGTATAACACTTGCCAGATTATAATTCATATAAACACCCCTTCTAAAAACTATCCTCGAAGCACGTTTATATTTTTAACTATATAATCCACACCTGATACAACTGTAAAAAATGCCGCAACATATATAAGTATTTCACCTAAAGCATGACCGGCAACACCGCCGATACCTGAAAGCACAACTATAATCATTAGCATCTGGCTTACTGTTTTTATTTTTCCCCACCAGCTTGCGGCAATAACAATACCGTTTTCAACCGCAATCAGCCTTAATCCTGTAATTATAAACTCACGGCTTATTATAACTATAACAACCCACGCCGGTATGTCTCTTAAAGATACCATTGAAATCATAGCCGCGGAAACCAAAAGTTTATCAGCCAAAGGATCCATAAATTTACCAAAGTTTGTAACAAGATTATATTTTCTTGCCAAATGTCCATCTAAATAATCAGTAAAAGACGCCGCCATAAATATTAAAGTCGCTATATACCTGTTTAAAGGCAAAGGCACGAGACCGCTTAAAAGCACTACAACAAAAACAGGTATCATTATTACCCTTGATATTGTAAGTTTATTAGGCAAGTTCATCTGCATTTAAAACTCAATCCTTTCACTTAAAGCTTTTACTCCTTAATATCGCCGTAAAGGTCATAATCGCTTGAAGCTGTAATAAGAACATTTACAAAATCGCCTGTAAGAAGTTCTTCCTCACTTTTTACAAATACAAGACCGTCAATTTCCGGAGCATCTCTGTAGCTTCTTGCGCAGTAAATATTGTCATCAGGAAGTTTGCCTTCAACTATTACCTTCAGCTCTTTTCCCTCAAATGAGCGGCATTTTTCCGCCGAAATGTTCCTTTGAATGTCCATTATTATTTCTTTGCGCTCCTGCTTTAATTCCTCACTTATCTGCCCGTCCATTTTTGCAGCCGGAGTGCCTTCTTCCCTTGAATATGTAAAAACACCCAGCCTGTCAAAACGTATATCCTGGATAAATTCCGCAAGAGCGCCGAATTCCTCACCGGTCTCCTGCGGAAAACCTGTTATTATACTTGTCCTTATGGCAATATCAGGCATAGCTTTTCTTAATTTTTCAACTTTTTCTTTAATAAGTTTTGCTGTAGAGCGTCTTCCCATTCTTTTAAGCACGCTGTCGCTGCCGTGCTGGACCGGCATGTCAAGGTAGTGGAGTATTTTCTTTTCACTTGCCATTACTTCTATTGTTTTGTCAGTAATGTTTTCCGGGTAGCAGTAAAGAAGCCTTACCCACTCAATACCGTCTACTTTGCATATATTTTTAAGAAGCTCGTCAAGAACGCTTTTACCGTAAATGTCTTTTCCATACACAGCTGTATCCTGCGCCACAAGTATAAGCTCTTTTACACCCTGCGCCGCAAGTGTTTTTGTTTCTTCAATAAGGCTTTCCATGCTTCTGCTCCTGTATTTGCCCCTTAAAGAAGGTATTACACAGTACGTGCAGTGGCTGTCACAGCCTTCGGCTATTTTTAAATAAGCATAGTGCCCAGCCGTTGTTACAACCCTGTTTATGCTGTTGTTTTCATCTTTCATTACTTTGTCAAAATCGCCTAAAGTTTTAATTTTCTTCCCCTCCAGTACAGCTTTAACAGCTTCAACAATGCTTTCGTACTCAGTTGTGCCCAATACGGCGTCAACCTCAGGAAGCTCATCAAATATTTCCTTTTCATATCTCTGCCCCAGACATCCGGCAACAATAATCGCTTTGCAGTTTCCGGTTTCTTTAAGCTTTCCCGCCTGCAAAATAGTGTCTATGCTCTCTTCAAGGGCATCATTAATAAAACAGCATGTATTAATTACAATAACATCTGCTTTTTCTTCCTCCTGAATAATATTTATGCCTTCCTTACGGCATAACCCCAGCATCACCTCACTGTCAACAAGGTTTTTATCACAGCCCAATGAAATAAAGGCTACATCAGCTTTCAAATGAATATACCTCCAACTTATTATTTAATTATTTAAAACCATAAACGGCATTATAGTTAGCGGCATAATACCGTTAATAATTGCCTGTTTAGTAATTTTATCATTTTTATGTACCGAAAACAATATTTAGCGCTCTAAATTACTCGCTTTGCTGGTTCCTGTTTTTGTATTCCTCAAAAGAGGAGAAGAGAACTTTCCTCGGCTTGCTCCCTTCTTCAGGACCTACAATGCCCATTTTTTCCATCTGCTCCACAATTCTGGCAGCTCTGTTATATCCTATCCTGAACTGCCTTTGAAGCATTGATACAGAAGCTTTTTCTTTGCTTATAACAAGTTCAACAGCTTCGTCAAAGTGCTCGTCTTTTTCTTCTCCGTCACCATCGCTTCCGCTTGGTGCGGCAGATGTAATTTTGTCTATAACTTCGCTGTCGTAACTTGCTTCTCCGCCGTCTTTAATAAAGTCTACAATGTTTTCAACTTCCTTGTCAGTTACAAATGCCCCCTGTATTCTTACAGGCTTTATCTTACCCATTGGGTAAAAAAGCATATCGCCTTTACCTAAAAGCTTTTCAGCCCCAACACAGTCAAGTATTGTCCTTGAGTCAATTCCGGAAGAAACGGCAAAAGCTATTCTTGATGGTATATTGGCTTTAATAACACCTGTAATAACGTCAACCGATGGTCTTTGGGTAGCTATAATAAGGTGCATACCTGCCGCCCTGGCAAGCTGGGCAAGCCGGCAAATGGAATCCTCTACTTCATTAGGCGCAGCCATCATAAGGTCGGCTAACTCATCTATAATTATAACTATCTGCGGCATAAAGTCAGTTTCGCCTTTTTCCTTTTTCATGGCGTTGTAACCCTTTATATCCCTTACATGGCACTCCGCAAATGTATTATATCTTAAAAGCATTTCCTTAACAGCCCAGTTTAAAGCGCCTGCCGCCTTTTTAGGGTCTGTAACAACAGGTATAAGAAGGTGCGGTATGCCGTTATACACACTAAGCTCCACAACCTTAGGGTCAACTAAAAGCAGCTTTACTTCATCTGGTTTAGCTTTATAAATAATGCTTGTTATAATTGTGTTTATGCAGACACTTTTTCCTGAGCCTGTGGCTCCGGCTATAAGCAGGTGCGGCATTTTGGCAATATCAGTTACAACACAGTTTCCGGCAATATCTTTACCTAAAACAAATGTCAGTTTTGACTCGGCATTTTTAAACGCGTCGCTTTCCAAAACGGTTCTAAGATATACTGACTGTGTTTCTTTGTTAGGAACTTCTATGCCAACAGCAGCCTTTCCGGGTATAGGAGCCTCAATCCTTATCCCCGTTGCCGCAAGGTTAAGGGCTATATCGTCTGCTAAATTAACAATTTTGCTTACTTTAACGCCTTGGCTTGGCGTAAGCTCGTAACGTGTAACTGTAGGACCTTTGTTTACCTGTATTACTTTTGCCGAAACGCCGAAGCTTTGAAGCGTGTCTTCCAGCTTCTTGGCGTTTTCTATCATATCAGCCTTTGTTTCTCCGCCAGTATAAACCGGCTCTTTTCCCAACAAGTCGATAGGAGGAAAAACATATTCTTTTTTCGGTTTTTCAACTTCTTTGTTTTCGGCTTCTTTTTCAATTTCTTTTTCTTCTTTCTGAAGTGACTCTTTTTCAGTTTCATTTGACTGTTCAGTATTTTGTTTTAATTCATTTTCTGTTTCACTTAAAGCCTCTTTTACTTCTTCCGGAGAACTGTCTTCAAGCATACTTTCGTCACCGCTGAACTCATAGCCTTCTTCATTTTCTTCCATCTGCGCTTCATGGAACTCATTTCCCGCTGTTTCTGATATTTCTTCTGTTTCTTTATTTTCTTCCGCTTCTTGCCGGCTTTCAGCTCTTTCATTTTGACCGATTTGACTAAAAGGTACAGAAATTAAATTATCATTAGAACTTTCTTCAATATTTTCTGTATTATTTTCTTCATTGCTTTCTGTATTTTCTTCTAATCTGTTATTTTCGTTTAATTCCGGTTCTTTTTCAGCTGCATCAGGCATGTCATCAAACACTCCGAATATAGCAGGTGTCCCGTCATATTCCGGTTTATCGTCATTTTCTTCTGAGTTTATAGCGCCTATAACCTCAATAAGCTTTTCACTCGGTCGAAGACCTTTTTCTTCATCATCTTCCGGAACTTCACGGCAGAAGTCATATATATCTTCTTTCTTTTCCTCTTTTTCAGGTTCTTTCTTTTTTTCAAACACAACGGCATTTAGTGCCGGCAAATCGCTGTCCAATCCTTCATCGCCGTTAATTGTAATATTGAAATTGCCTTTTTTGTATTTATGCGTCTTTTCTTCATATTTTGCGTTTTCTATTTCACGTTTTTTAGCGCGTTTTTCTTCTTTAATGCGTATATTTTCAGCCTTTGCTTTAATACGCGCCTCTTTAACTCTTTTTCTTTGGCTGAAATAGTCAGCAATATTCAAAATACCGGTAACCGCAGATTTTCCCGTTGAGAGCATTACGGCAATTACCATAAGCGCCAAAAGCACTATATAGCTTCCCCAGCCAAAAAACTTGTCCAAATAATAGGCTGTAATCCCGCCGAAAACTCCGCCGTTTACGCCTGTTGCATCTGTATAAAAGTCTGATATCCTTTCAAAAAACCCGATTTCGCCAAAAGAGCCGCTTTTTTCGGTTATAAGATGAAAAAAAGCTGCAAAAGAAATTAAAAACAAAATTATGCCTGCAATTTTAGCTCCTGTAAAATGTCTTTCTTTTACAAAAAGATACCAAATTGAAAATGCCGCCACAAGCAAAGGCAGTAAAAAAGCGCTTATACCCATAAGTCCTTTAAATATGCTGTTTATAAACTCGCCGAATATGCCCATTACAGACGTGCATAGACTGAGAAGAACTATTACTGAAATAATTATAAGCATAATCATTATTATTTCTTGTTTAAGTGAATTTTTCTCCGGCTGAGTTTTATGTAAATCACGCGTATTTTTAGATGAATTGCTTTTACCGCCTTGCTTTGCGCCGGTTTTAGATGAACTTTTAGCTCTTGTTTTTCCGGAATTTTTAGTCGCCGATTTTACAGCTTTTTGTGAAGAAGAAGTTTTTATCTTCTGTTGAGCCATTTATTTACACCTCATTTATAACTTTTATAACTTTTTAACATAATTTGAAAATTACCCATTAAATTAGTATACCATTATTTTTACTTATTTGCATAGAGTTTTAAATCAATGCCTTTTTGCTTAAAGCACCAAAATACACGCTGAAAACAAAAATACATTGGAAATTAGACATACAATATTGTTATAATAAAACTACTATGCTATACTTTTTAAATGATTATACGGATTCTTTTACGCAGAAAGGAAATACAAAATGCCGGCAACGACAAGAAAAACAGAAATTTCAATGATGAATATACTGCTTTGCCTTATAGTAGTCTTTGTGCATGTATCCAGCGCGCCTGTTTCACAGCTGAACAAAGAAAGCTTGCAGTACATAACTGTAATGGTGCCTTGGAGATTAAGCGCATTTGCAGTACAGGGCTTTATATTTTTAAGCGGATTGAAATTTTTTATAAAAGGCTCAGAAAGTTTTAGATATATCCCTTTTCTCAAAAAGAGAATTAAAACCATAATAATACCTTATCTTATTTGGGTTATGGTGTACTATGTTTACTTCTGCTCTATAGGGTATTTCCCATTCAGTATAAAAGACTATATTATTTACGTAATTAACGGTTCTATAGTAAGTCCGTTTTATTTTATTGTAATAATAGTCCAGTTCTATGTCCTTATGCCGTTATGGATAAAACTTTTTAATATTATAGATAAAAAAATTTTAGTTGTTTTGTCGCTTATAATAATGATAGCTGCAAAAAGATACCTGCCTGACATAATTGGCAGCTCATTTTTATATTATGACAGGATATTTACAACATATTTATTTTACTGGTTTTTCGGCTGCGCGGCAGGAATAAGCTACAAAAATTTTAAAAATTTCGCTTCAAAAGCGTTTCCTTTTTCAGCGTCATCTTTTGGCATAATAGCCATAACAAACTCATATTACAGTCTGCAGTCGTTTGCTTACGGGCATTATGTGCCGTTTTTGGAAAATCTGCATGTTGTATACTGCATAACAGCCATACTTTTTACATTCGGCTTATTTACAATACTTGCAAATAAAGGAATTGTACTTGGCAGCTTTTTAAAAAATATCGATGCCGCCAGTTTTTACATCTATCTTTCCCATTGCTTTGTTATGAATATAGTAAACCATATAATAGAGCTTTGCGGCGTATACAGCATAGGAAAAGCATATTTAATACGTTTTATATCCGTTTATATTATTACAATAACGCTTTGCGTTTGCTATATTAAATTTAAAAAGACAATACTTTCACGGAGGTAACAAAATGCGCAACATACATAAAAAAATAGGCATTATTGGCGGCGGTCAATTAGGACAGATGATGATACTTGAAGCTAAAAAAATGGGGTTTTACATAACAGTCCTTGACCCGACACTTCACTGCCCTGCCCACTCAATAGTTGATGAACATATTGTAGCTGATTTTGAAGACGAAAAAGCCATAAGGCTTTTAGCCGAAAAATCAGACGTAATTACATACGAGTTTGAACATATTAACGCCAAAGTTCTTGAGGATTTGGAAAATGAGGGCAAAAAAGTTTATCCTACAGCTAAAAGCCTCGAAATAATCCAAAACAAGTTTCTTCAAAAATCCCTTTTACAGCAAGATAATATCCCTGTACCGGAGTTTACTGCTGTAAGCTCACCAGAAGATATATTAAACGCTGGAAAAAAATACGGGTTTCCACTTATGCTTAAAGCCTGTACCGGCGGTTATGACGGAAAGGGCAACTATGTTGTAAAAGACGAAAGCGACTGCGAAAACGGGTATAAAGCATTGGGCAGCGGAAGTCTTCCTCTTATGGCTGAAAAATTTTTCCCGTTTATTATGGAAATTTCCGTACTTGCCTGCCGTTCAATTAACGGCGACATAAAAGTGTACCCTGTTGCCGAAAATATACATAAAGACAGCATACTTGATAAAACAAGAGTCCCTGCCTCTATAAGCAAACAGACAACAGAAAACGCCATGAATCTTGCTAAAAGGGTTATGGAGGTATTTGAAGGCGTTGGAATGTTCTGTGTTGAGATGTTTGTTTCTAAAGAAGGCGGAGTTGCCATTAACGAAGTAGCCCCAAGACCGCATAATTCTGGTCATTACACAATTGAGGCATGTGTTACAAGCCAGTTTGAACAGCATATCCGTGCCGTAAGCGGTCTGCCTTTAGGCGACCCTTCGCTTATACGTCCTGTTGTAATGCGCAATATATTAGGCGAAGAAGGCTCCGAAGGCTGTTCTGTTGTAGACGGCGCTGATGAGTGCCTTTCCATACCGGGCGTTACCCTTCACATATATGGCAAGGAAAAAAGCAAGCCAAAACGCAAAATGGGTCACTTAACTGCAACAGCAGCCACACTTGAAGAAGCCGAGAAAAATGCTGACTTAGCAAAGTCATTCATAAAAATCCACGGCTGATAAAACTTATACAAAAAATTAATGCTGAAGCCGCAAAATGGTTTATGCCCTTTTGCGGCTTTTAATTTCTTTATTTATTTTTAATATATATAATATTCCACTTTTTGAAAATAAAATATTGGACAAATTTTATCAAAACATGCTTAAAACAAAATATACCCTCCAATCATTGACATCAGCAACAGCAAAGTGATAAAATATATTTGTTAAAACAGACGATTATATTTATATTTTTTCTGTTTTAAAATACACTTTGACCAAATAATTATTTAGGACGCTAAATTATTAACTATTAAATATGCACAAACGCCTATTTATACTGCATTTATCAGTATTATATGTTTTATGTAACATAAATAATGAAGCCGTTTTAAATAACGTTTTAAATAAAAAGTGTATTTCCTTTGCTGAAGGGAGCTGTTAGTTATGGACTTATACAATAAAATAATATCCCGTTTTATTGATTCATATTACGAAGACCAGCCTTTAAGCGGCGCCTTGCAGGAAATTATTTGCAGCGCTGATATGGATAAGTATTATGGATTTGAACTGTTCTTTCCGCCTGAAAATGATATTTGCAGGCTAAGAGATATTTATTTTTACAAAACCCATGCAGGAAGCTCTCTTTGTTTAAATGCACTTCCGCAAAATAAAAGCAGCTTTCCGTTTAATATGGAAAATATACACTATGAGCTTTCTCTGCTCAAATTAGATATTTCTGTAGAAGCAAATAAGCGTCTTTGCAGAATGTATAAAAAAGACAATACATTTGCCGATTTAGACGAATATATATTTATACACCGCTCCTGTAACAACATGGTAGCATGGATAATGTTTTTCCCGCCTTCAGGAAGCGGCAAAAATATTACAATATCTAAAATAAACGAAGCTTTGGCTGATAAAAAAATAGTTTACGGCATAGATAATGAGCTTTTAAACTCACTTATTAAAACAAATGACAGATATTTTAAACTCTTTGTAGCGGCATTGGGCACCCCAGCTGTTAAAGGCAAAAACGGCGATGTTATAGACCACTACCCACGCGAAATCAGAAACCGTTTAGATGTTAAAGAGCTTGCAAAAGCCGACTATATTTCACTTAATCTTGTGCTCAATATAAAATCAGGCGATGTTATATGTGATATTATACCCCCGGATAAAGGAATTAACGGCTGCACCGTTACAGGTAAAACTATTCCCGCTATAAACGGAACTGCCGCTGAAATTCCAAATGGGCGCAATACTGAAATATCAAAAGACGGGCTTCATCTTATATCAACCCAAAACGGTCATGTGGAATTTTCCGGCTGCGAATTTCAGGTTAACCCGATACTTGATATTGAAGAAAATGTTAATGCTTCAGCCGGAAACATAAAATTCCTTGGCGACATACATATCCACGGCGATGTTTGCTGCGGCGCTTCAATCAAAGCTACAGGCAATATACAGGTAGACGGAGTTATTGAAGGCTGCACAATAGAAGCCGGCAAAAATATTGTTGTTTCAAGCGGTATTCAGGGGCAAAACAGTGCCGTAATAAAAGCGCTCAAAAGCGTGTATTCAAAATATCTTGAAAACTGCACAGTTTACGCCAAGGAAGATGTATATGCTGACTGTATTATCGGCTGCAATATATTCAGCAACGGCAGTGTAAAAGCAGTTACAGGCATGGGCGCTATAATAGGCGGCATTATACGCTCCTCAAAAGAAGTTATGGCAAATTCCGTAGGCTCTAAAACTGAAAAAACCACATCTGTATTTTTAGGCGGGCTTCCGTGCAATGATTATGAACGCGATAAAATTATAGCTGAGCTAAAAAAAATAAACACGCAAATCCAAACACTCGAAAAAGAGCCGGACACCGTACAGACAAGGACAGAAATTTCAAAGCTCAAGCTTAGAACTTACGCCGCAAGGATGAAGCTTGAATCAATAGATAAAGACTCAAGAGCCTCGCTTAAAGCCCAGTCAGTAAAAGATAAGCGCCAGCTTATCTGCTCTTCGGCTTATCCGGGCACAGTTGTGTCAATAGACTATAGGGAATTCCGCATACACCGTATTGAACACAGCTGCACAATAGGCATGCTTAACGGCTGTGTCTGCCGGTTATAAAAAATAAAAATCCAGCCATCTGTGCATTATCTGAAATTTCTGCATGCATTAGATATTAAGCCAAGCATTATTTACTGCATTTAGGGCTTTTTAAATACATATTTTTATGCTCGCCGCGTATTTAACAGAACCAGAGCATAAATGGAGGGTTATACTTTGGACTTTCTTACCGATTCACAAATAAAAGAGCTTTGGGATAAAGTTATTATGGAGATAACTGAACATATATCAAATATTCAGCTTTATAAGCAGGATTTTGCAAATTTAGGCGAAACATGCACTGTCCAAACTACATTTGAAGGCGGCTATAACGCCACTTTATTCCTGTGCGCAGACACATCACTTTTTACACATCTTACACAGTGTGTTCTTCAGTCTGAGACTGTAAGCCAGCAGGATGTGGAAGATTTCGCCAAAGAATATTTTAATATAATCTGCGGCAGGATTGTAGCGAAAATATTTCAGTTTTCACATGTTTCATCGCATTTCAGCATACCGGATTTCCGCGCAGGCTGCAACATACCTGATGACAAAGGTAAAATACGCTTTGTGCTGAATTATAAAAGCAGCTGCAATGAAGGCATACAGCTGATACATCAAAAACCAATACTTGAAAAAAACAATGCATAATACTACAATGAAAAGGAGAAAAAGGAAATGGCTAAAAAAATTATGGTAGTTGACGATTCACGGATTGTCCAGCTGCAATTACAAAATATCCTCACAGACACCGATTACCAAGTTATAGCATGCTGCCAAAACGGTGAAGACGCTCTTAAAATGTATGATGAGGTAAATCCGGACTTAGTAACAATGGATATACTTATGCCCGGAATGGACGGCTTGCAGGCAGCGCGCCTGCTTTTAGAATCCCATCCAAATGCCCGTATTTTAATGGTATCCTCTCTCGCTTACGACGATACAATAAATGAGGCAAATAACATCGGAGCCAAAGGTTTTGTATATAAACCATTTGATAAAGAGCAGATAATAAGCTCCATGGACAAAGCTTTCAGTGAAACATAATTTTTTTAACATCTTATTATTTTTTATAATCAAATGAAATATATAAACTAATTTAATTTTTATTAAAAATGAGTCTTTTAGCAAGACTCATTTTTAAATTTAAGCTTAGTTTGCACTATGTTACCCTTTCAGCTTTTTTCTGTTCCGCTTTTATTTTAATTTGAATAAAAAATTTTATAATCTGTAAAATATTCTGCATAATGAATAATTGATTTATATTCATTTGCCGTATATAATCAAATAAAAGACAAATCTAATTTTTGTATCCAGTATAAAGACAAATTTTACGGAGGTACTTATATGAATATAAGCATATTTGATGTTACCGGTCCTGTTATGATAGGTCCTTCAAGCTCACATACCGCAGGAGCAGCAAAACTTGGCAGGATAGCAAGACTTATTGCTGAAAAGCCATTTAAAAAAGTGTCTTTCGGTCTGCATGGTTCTTTCGCCGATACCTATAAAGGTCATGGCACGGATATTGCGCTTGTTGCCGGCGCTCTTGGAATGTATGAATATGATGAAAGGCTGTCGCAGGCTTTTGAAATAGCAGAAAAAGAAGGCATTGAGTTTGAGTTTTACAAAACAGAGCTTGACGACATGCATGAAAATTCCGTAAAAATAACATTTACTTTTGATGACGGAACACAATGCAGCGTCTGGGGTTCATCTATAGGCGGCGGACAAATAAAAATAGCCAGAATAAACGAATTTGATACGGAATTTAACGCTACGGCGCCTACACTTATAATAAACCAGTATGATAAAAAAGGTGTTATAAGCAATATTTCCAAAGTGCTTTTTGACAACAACATTAACATAGCTATTATGAAGCTTAGCAGAACGGCAAGAGGCAAAAATGCCTGCACTGTAATAGAAACAGACGGAAAAATACCGGAAAACGTAGTAACCACATTAAGAAAAGTAGAGAATATAATCAGCGTTCAGGCAATAAACGTGTGATTTAGGAGGCAATATATGAGTTACAACAGTATACAGGAACTTTTTAATTTAGCTGAAGAAAGAGATGTCCCTCTTTCGCAAATAGTACTTGAAACAGAGTCAGCGTTAACCGAGTGTTCTTACGAAGATATATATAACGAAATGGAGCGCAGATACGAAGTTATGAAAAGCTCTGCAAAAAACGCTCTTTTTGAATCAAGAAAAACCGCAGGAGGACTTATCGAAGGCATAACTAAAACACACTACAGCTATACTCTTAAAGGCGATACATTAAGCGGTGATTTTATTAATAAAGTAATGTCTCGCGCCCTTTCATGCAGTGAAGTAAACGCGTCAATGGGCAAAATTTGCGCCGCGCCTACAGCCGGCTCATGCGGAATAATACCATCTGTAGTAATTTCGCTTCAAGAAGCTTTAAACCTTCCTGAAAAAGAAGTGCTTAACGCACTTTTAACAGCCTCCGGAGTTGGTGCTGTAATAACCAAAAATGCTACTGTTGCCGGCGCTGAAGGCGGCTGTCAGGCAGAATGCGGTGTTGCAGCAGCTATGGCATCATGCGCCGCGGTACAGATGAAAGGCGGCACAAGGCGCCAATGCGTTAACGCTGTATCCATATCATTAATGAATGTTATGGGACTTATCTGCGACCCTGTAGCAGGGCTTGTCCAAGTGCCATGCGCGCAAAGAAACGCTTCACAGGCTGTAAATGCAATAATAAGCGCGGATATGGCTTTAGCCGGCATGGAAAGCATTATACCCGCTGACCAAATTATAGAGGCTATGTATAAAGTAGGCAAAATGCTGCCTATGGAGCTTAAAGAAACAGCAAAAGGCGGCATTGCCCATACCCCTGCCGGAAAAGAAATATTTAGCCGTATTTTTGGGAAGTGATAAATTAGCAAGCCAAAACTCAACTAAAAAAATTAAATTTTTATCTTATACTCAAACATAAACCGGAAAAAGGCAGTATTGCCATTATTAATAAGCTTTGACATAAATTCAAACAGACTTTATTAAGTTGTATCAGCTGATATAAAAGAAGGTACAGTTATAACAACACTCTTTCATAATGCCGCTGAAAACTATTTGGAAGCATAATTAAAAATAAGCCGGATTATTTTGTCCGGCTTTATTTTTTATACTTATATTTAATTATCATTTACCGTTTCAGCAGCACTTTGTGTATCTCTTTCAAAAACTGCCTTGAAAATAAATCTTACAAAAGGTCCGGCATAGAATATCTGCCAGAAAAAAGCCATAGGAAAGTTCATTACAGCTGTCTGGAGCCATACCCCAACTAATCCGTTTTCAGCAGTGTTTTTAAATAAAACAGTTGCTATAAGGCTCATGCAAGGGCACATGATACAAACTATAATAGATGAAATAGCAAGTACAATAAAAATCGGCTTATCCAATCCCGGAGTTACAATACGCATAGCAAGAAAATGCGCAAGTTTATCTACAACAAGCAGCTCAAGTATAAACGCTACTGGCCACATAATTTTCAATTCACTAAAGGCCATAATAAATATCTGATTTGTCATACCGCCTATATTAAGGGCAATGTTGTAACAAATCATTGCGTAAACCATTACAAAAGCCATAACGGCAGTAAAAACGATATTTTGGAATCTTGTTTTTGGCATAATCGAATCTCCTTTACACTAATAACCGGGCAAAATCATTATGTGTTGTTCCACATTATAAAAATGTTAGTTTCCAATTAATACCAAAGATTTCGCAATATTTTTTTGACTATAAGATTTTACCAGAATTAAATACTTTATGTAATAGTTACATATTCTGTTTTTTTATATAAATTACTGTATAAAAACAAACAGATTTCAGTATAGAAAATGCTCTCCGATAAAATTATATAGTATAAATTAAACAATTATTAAACTATGAAAACATGCGTGAAAAAAATTAATAAAAACGGCATGTGCATTTATGTACGCCAGATTTTTTTTATTTTTATATAAATTATATAAATCAGTAATACATACCATTTTCTGTATTTAATGGCATTTAAGCATTAAATACGCATACATCATTAACCGTAATTCTCTGCCGAAAATTCATTCTGAATCTCTTCTAAAAACTTTTCCGCCGCCCTTGAAAACACCTGATATTTTTTCCATACAATACATAATCCGGCTTCCAATACAGGATACAGCGGTCTAAAGCACAGTTCGCTTTCTCCGCTTGTGTTAATTAGCTTATCTAACGTAACAGCATAGCCAAAACCTATTTTTACATACCTTGACGCGTTATAAACCAAATCGTATGTAGCAACTATGTTAAGCTTTGATTTATCTCTTTTAAGCCATGAAAACATCTCTTTATCTGCTGCTGTCTGATTAGATATTATAAGCGGTTTATCCCATAAATCTTTTGGAGTAATATATTCTTTTTGCGCCAAAGGGCTGTCTTTAAGCATTAAAACACCCCATGTGTCTTTTGCTGGAATACGCACATAATCATATTTTGTGTTGTCAAAAGGCTCTACCAAAAGACCGAAATCTATAAGTCCCCTGTCCAGCCGCTCTGATATGCTTTCTTCATCACCGCTGAAAATATGGTATCTTATTAATGGATATTTTTCATAAAGCGCTTTTGATACTTTTGCTATTGCTGATACTGCCTCTGTTTCGCCTAAACCCATATAAATATCTCCGCTTATGCTTTGGTCAGAAGAAGATAGTTCAGACTTTGTTTTTTCAAGCAGCTCTATCATTTCTTCAGCACGTTTGCGAAGAAGCATGCCGTCTTTAGTTAAAACAACTTTTTTGCTTCCGCGTATTAAAAGCTGCTTCCCGACCTCATTTTCTAAATCTTTTAACTGCCTTGAAAGCGGCGGCTGTGTCATATTAAGCGCCTCCGTGGCTTTTGTAATGCTTTCCTCCCTTGCAACGGCAAGGAAGTATTTTAATACTCGTATATCCATATATATTCCCCCCTGAGTGGATTATAACAGCGCATTCCATACCTTTCAAGCATGAGATTGTATTTAATATATGTATTTGATATTTTCACCATATAAATTTATAATCTATTTAGGCAGTATATGCCCTGCGTATGCAACAGGGAATTTATCTGTAAACAGTCCAGTATATAATTTAAAGGAGGAACAATAATGAACGATTTTATTTTTCACAATCCCGATAAAGTTTATTTTGGAAAAAATCAGCTACAGCACCTTTCTGAAGAAATACTGAAATTAGGTAAAAAAGCCTTGCTTGTTTACGGCGGCGGTTCAATTAAGAAAAACGGACTTTATGACAGCATAACCGAAATAGCAAAAAACAACGGCATTGAGCTTTTTGAAATTTCAGGTGTTGAGCCTAATCCACGCCATTCAACAGTTAACAAAGGCGCCACTATATGCAAAAAAGAAAACATTGATGTTGTAATTGCTGCCGGCGGCGGCTCAACTATAGACTGTGCAAAGGGAATTGCCACCGCAGCGCTTACAGAAAACGGCGATGTATGGTCTCTTGTATCCGGCGGAGTATGGGTAACAAAAGCTCTCCCTGTTATTGCCATACTTACAAACGCCGCTACAGGTTCTGAAATGGACGCCTGGGCAGTTATTTCAAATATGGATACAAACGAAAAAATCGGTCTTGGCGGCAGCGCCCTTATACCAAAAGCTGCTTTTGAAAACCCTGAATACAGCTTCACACTTCCATCTTATCAAACAGCATGCGGTGCCTTTGACATATTTAACCATGTTTTAGACAATTACTATTTCGCAGGTGAAGCAACATTTGATTTAGTACTTGAAATGCAGGAAGCCGTTATGCGTACTGTTGTTAAATGGGCGCCTGTGGCAATGAAAGAACCTAAAAATTATGAGGCAAGGTCAAATTTAATGTGGGCGTCATCTATGGCGCTTAATACAGTCCTTGATGCCGGAACAGTTCACGGCTGCGCCTGCCATTTAATGGAGCATGAACTTTCAGCTTACTATGATATTACTCACGGTCATGGTCTTGCAATAGTGACGCCGCGCTGGCTTACATATATTTTAGACGAATCAACAGCTCCTGCAATTTACAGATTCGGAGTAAAAGTTTTTGGTATAAAAGAAAACTTATCTGCAATGGAAGGCGCAAAAGAAGCAATTAATGCCCTTTCTGATTTCTGCTTTAAAACATTAGGTCTTTCATCAACTCTTACAGATTTGAATATTGATGAAACTAACTTTAAATCAATGGCAGAACATGCCTGCGCAGGCGGTCCAATCAGCGGCTTAAAGAACCTTACATCTTCAGATGTTGAGAAAATATATAAAATGTGTTTATAAAAACCGCTTATGCAATACACCGTAAATTTGTATCTGTTTATAATATCCATAATAAATATGTATTAAGCAAAACGGAGGAATTAAATGAATGTTTTAGCCATTAACGGCAGCGCAAGAAAAAACGGAAACACTCATATCCTGATTAACCGTATATTGGAAAAACTAAATTGCGCAGGAATCAAAACACAATACTTTGAATTTGCGGACAGCTTTATTAAGCCCTGCCGGGCATGCTTTGCCTGCGGCGGTATATATAATTGTATCCAAAAAGACGATGTTTTCCATACAGTATTTGAAAACATGAAATCAGCGGACGGCATTATACTCGGCTCACCTGTCTACTCAGCTAATATTTCTGCCAGCATGCAGGCTTTTTTGGAACGCTCAGCTGTTATATGCGATATGAATGCCGGTTTGCTTAAACATAAAATCGGAGTTGGAGTCGTTTCAGCCAGACGCGGCGGCGCATTAAACGCCGTTGATTCAATAAATCACTTTTTCCTAAATCACGAGATGTTTGTAGTAGGCAGCACATACTGGAATATGGCTTATGGTAAAATGGAAGGCGATGTCTTAAAAGACAGCGAAGCCATGTTAAATATGGATAATATCGCTGAAAATATGATTTGGCTCCTTAAAAAGACAATACAGGGGGAAAGATAATGAAAAGCATAGGTACTGTTTTATTATTTTTTACTTGTTTATTTTCTTCCGCATGCGGAAGCTCGTCAACACAGACTCAAAATAGTACTACAACAGAAAATACAAATACCCGTATTTTAAGCGAAAACAAAGAATCGGAAAGTGATAAAAAAGTGGGAGAATTTAATTTTCAAACGCATACTGTTATGTTAAACAGTGGATATGAGATGCCTATTATGGGTCTTGGCACTTACAGTCTTTCAGACGAGGAATGCTATAATTCCGTTACAGCCCTGCTGGATAATGGCGGACGGTTAATTGACACAGCATACATGTATCATAATGAAGAAGCTGTGGGCAGAGCAATTAGAGAATCAAGTGTTCCAAGGGAAGAAATTTTTGTTATAACAAAACTGTATCCAAGCCAGTTTGAAAACGCTGAGGAAGCTGTTAACGAAGCCCTTGAAAAACTTGATATAGGCTATATTGACATGATGCTGCTCCACCATCCCGGAAACAGTGATGTCCAAGCTTATATTGCAATGGAAAAAGCAGTAAGTGAAGGCAAAATACATTCTATAGGCTTATCAAACTGGTATGTGGAAGAATTGGAGGAATTTCTGCCGCAGATTAATATTATGCCGGCATTGGTGCAAAATGAAATCCATCCGTACTATCAGGAAAATGATGTTATACCGTATATCCAAAACCTTGGCATTGTAGTACAGGGCTGGTACCCTTTCGGCGGCAGAGGGTATACAGCAGAGCTTCTTGGAAATGAAGTTATATCAGATATTGCAAAAGAACACGGCGTAACTTCGGCACAGGTGATTTTACGCTGGAACCTGCAAAAAGGCGTTGTTGTAATCCCCGGCTCAAGCAATCCAGAACACATTAAAGAAAACCTTGATTTATTCGGTTTTGAGCTGACAGATGATGACATGAACCGTATAAACGCCCTTGACAGAAACGAAAAACACGACTGGTATTAAAATAAAATCATTAAAAATAAGAGCCGATAACGCATTTTAGAAACGTATATCGGCTCTTTTGTTTAAGTATTCTTATTTACTGCAATATGTTTTTAAACATAAAACTGTTATTATACTAAACTGTATTAAATTAACAGTATTAATACCCATACTCTTTTGCTATCTTTTTAATTTCCTCATCATCTGCACAGCGTATCCTGCTCTCGTCCAAAAACATGGCGGGCATACCTGACATTGAACCAGCATATACATCAGCAAGAAGTTTTTTCCTAAGTTCTTCTGTTTCATTGCTATTTTTATCCATATACGTTCCTCCTTTATTGCGGAAATAAAATTCAGTCAACCAGTTCAAAACGTATTTTCTTTTTAGCGGCGTATCTATGTGCAACAGAGCCTTTTTTAACCTGAAGTATAACTTTATATTCAAAAACTCCAAAAAGCTCCTTAGCCTTTGGATAACATGCAAATATGCCGTTTCCGCCGTCGTCAATTTGTGTTACGGAAGACGGAATGTAAAACTTTCTTTTGCTGTATCCCCACTCTCCTTCTAAAACTGGTCCATAGTTAAAACCGCAGCCATAAAAGCATTCTCTGCCAAGATATGTAAGTCCTTCAGGCAGTTTAATATCTTTTAAACTCTCGCAGTTATACAGCGCTTCAGTGTCTATTTTTGTAATGCCCTCAGGCAGAACTAAATTCTCCAAAGAAACACAATTTTTGAAAACTTTCCTATCCAAAACCGTAATACCTTTTGGTAAATTAATGCTCTTTAAAGACTTGCATTCGGAAAAAGCCCCGCTTTCTATATTAGTACAGCTTTCAGGCAAAACTGCTTCTTCCAAAGATATACAGCCGCTAAACGCGTTTTTACCTATAGATTTTACGCCCTCAGGCACAGTAAGCTTTTCAATATATTCATTTTTTTCAAAGGCTCCCTTGCCTATGGCAGTTATTTTTTTGCCGTCAATTTCAGCAGGTATTTCAATATTTTCCTCTTCGCCTATGTATGATTTAATTTCAGCCTCTCCGTTATCCAAATCAGTTATTTCAAATGTTCCTTTTTCTGCTTTTTTCTCAGGCATTGTGCTTAAAAGATATTCCAGTATCTTTTCTTTTTTGCTTCTTTTTGCAGCAGCTATAAATTTCTTTCTGCATTTATCAATGTTAGGATAAATTTTCAAACAGGCGAGTATATAACACTCTGCTGAGTTTGAAAAAGCTTCTCCCGAAATCCTGTTTTCCATTTCAGGGTCCATATCCATATACATATAGTTTATTTTTACATTGCCCAAAAACTCAAATTCTTCCAGTTTATTGCAATCACTAAAAACATCATCGTCTATTTTTGTTATGCCTTTAGGAACAGCCATTTTTTTAATATCACTGTACTGAAAAGCGCCAGAGCCGATTTTTTTCAGCGAATACGG
>CALWRF010000010.1 GCA_944383885.1 uncultured Clostridia bacterium
GCCGCTGTTATGGAAAATCATTATGCCAATAAAGACGCCTTTATTGTAAAAAAACTGCGCAAAGCCGGAGCTATTATACTGGGAAAAGCCAATATGTCCGAATGGTACGGCTTTTGCTCAACAAAGGCTCCAAGCGGATACAGCGCAATGGCAGGCGGAAGCATGCTTAACCCTTACGGACCGGGTACTCTTAAGCCAGGCGGCTCCAGCGGAGGCTGTGCTGTTGCAGTAAGCGCCGGATTTTCTGTATCAGCCATAGGCACAGAAACTTCCGGCTCTATAATAGAACCGTCATACTTTTGCTCTGTTGTGGGCTTTAAGCCTACAGCGGGTCTTGTTAGCCGCTCCGGAATACTGCCGGTAATGACAAGTCAGGATTCTCCCGGACCAATAACAAAGAATGTGACTGACGCGGCTGTTATTATGTCGGTTATGGCAGATAGAGATAAATCCGATGTGGCTACATGGCGGGCTGATGAAATAGACGCGTCTTATTTTACATCAAAAATTAACGGCGGAAGCCTTAAAGAAAAGAGGATAGGCATAACAAGGGACGGTTATTATGATGATTTAGACGAATCGGAAAAGATTGTGTTTGACAGAGCAATTGACATACTTCGTGATGGCGGAGCTGTTATAATTGATAATGTGCCGGATTTTCTTCCGGGACAAATTAAAAAATATCCGGAAAAATACAGCATGAGTTTAACATCAACTGTTATGTGCCATGCTTTTAAGGTTAGGTTTAATCATTACCTTGCCCATTTAGGAGATGATGTTCCTGTTCACAGCTTAAAAGAACTTATAGAATGGAATATATCGCACCCTTGGGCAATACCTCTTGGGCAGGACTATCTTGAGGAAATTGAGGCTATAAAAAATCCTTTAACCAGCCCTGAATTTTTTGAGGCTTTAAAAAATGACCGTTATATATGCGGAGAAAAAGGCATAACAGGGGCTTTGGCAAAGCACAAACTTGATGCCATAATAATGCCTGGGGTATCAGGTCAGGGAATAGCACCAAGAACAGGCAACCCTATAATAACAATACCTGCCGGATATACCGAAAATGGAGTTCCTGTCGGGATTAATTTAGTAGGACATTTTATGGGAGATATTGATTTGCTTTGTTTGGCTCGTTCATGCGAAAAGGTTCTGCCTGATAGGATTTCGCCTGAAATATAGTGGATTTAATATAAGCTCTAAAATTGAGTTTTATATTTTGGGAAAATGAAAAAAGAGGATAGAAAAAAAGTTTTTGTTCTATCCTCTTTTATTTTTTATTAAAAAAATAATCGATGTTTTTCGTTTTAAATTATTTGCTGCAAATACAAAGATTTATTTAAGCTTCAGCATTTTCAGGTTTCTTTTTGTATTTCATCCATTTGGTTCCTTTCATTCGTGTAACGAACATTATAAGCCTGAATATCCAGTCGAAGCTCATGGCTATCCAAACCCAAAGCACCGGAAGGTTAAAGAACTTAACAAAAATATAGGCAAGACCTATTCTGAAAGCCCACATGGAGCTTATAGCAACCACCATGGTAAATGATACGTCCGACGATGCCCTTAATGCGTTTGGCACAACAAATGCCGGCGGCCATAAAACCATTGAAAAGCCATGGTATAAAATCATTATTGAAGCTATGGCAAAAGCCTCGTCTGACAAATTATAAAGACCAATAACTGGTCCTCTGAAAATATCTATAAATAATACTATTCCTATAAGTATGGCGTAATCAAGTAATACAAGCTTTTTGGTGTAGTATTTAACCTGTCCGTACTCTCCGGCGCCGGCACATCTTGAAGCTACTGTAACAAGACCCATGCCTATCGCAAGTCCCGGCAGATACTCTATATTAGCCAAGTTGGCGGCAACTGCAAAGCCTGCTATTGAGGCTGTCCCCATTGTGGAAACAAGGCTTTGGACCATTATTTTGCCCAGCTGGAACATTCCGTTTTCCATGCCTCCCGGTATTCCTATGCTTAATATCTGTTTAATTACATCAGGTCTGAATCCAAGACGCAGATGCTTGTCAACATATATCTGGTTTCGGCTGTCTCTTATAATAACAAGCATAACAATTGCAGCAACAGCCCGTGAAACAAGGGTTGGAACAGCTACACCAGCAACACCTACATGAAGTATATAAACTCCTATTGTGTTTCCTGCAATATTAATACCGTTCATCAAAAGAGATGTTTTCATTGACACTTTTGAGTTGCCCATTGTTCTGTATAAAGCCGCGCAGGAGTTATATATGGCAAGAAACGGGAATGATAAAGCCGTTATGTAAAAATATATTTTCGCGTTATTCATAACGTCGCTTTCAATCTGACCGAAAAGAGTGTTTAATATGATTCCGTTTCCAGCAAGGGACAATGCCATAATAGCCAATGATATTAATGTTGTAACAAGCAAAAGCTGATTGGCTGCCAAACAAGCCCTTTTTGTGTCGCCTGCTCCCAATGCCTGACCTGCCACAACAGCGCCGCCGGTAGCCATAGCCGCCAAAAGCTGTATTAAAAGCAGGTTTATAGAATCTACAAGAGAAACACCGGACACAGCTGCCTCTCCAACCTCAGCAACCATTACAACATCAATCATTCCAACAAGAACCGAAAGGAACTGCTCTATTATGAGCGGAACTAAAAGCCTTGTTAAGTCTTTCCGCGAAAATAACATAATACCGCCTCTGTTTTTTTATTTTTATTTAATATAATAGCACATTATTGTAAAATGTAACATATTTTAATGTAAAGTTTGACATATTTTAAGTCAATAGGGGCAATTAGCTATATTTATCTAATGATTATATCAAATGGGCAGCCGTATGAATATCATTTAACTTCTTGAATTTACAGCTGTTATTTTTTACTATGGATTTTCTTATGTTTTAATTCAGGCAGATAATATATATTGAAATTTCCATGTCTATCATTTGGAATATAATTTCTGAATTAAAACCAGCGGGGGAGATTAACAAAAACGATGTGGTGTGATGAGGAATAAAGTATTTTAAGATTTTCAGTATTTTTACATGGCTTTAAATAATAATTAATTTTTTTAAATATTTATCTTGACAAACCCGGCTTATTTTGATATTCTCTTTATGTTGCTTTTGGCAAGTAGTGGAGTAAGGATTATTTGTATTTATTCTATCCTCTCCGCCATTTTTATGTTATAAAGTAAAGCATTTGGAGAAGTACCCAAGTGGTTGAAGGGGCTCCCCTGGAAAGGGAGTAGGTCGTTAATAGCGGCGCGTGGGTTCAAATCCCACTTTCTCCGTTTTATGTTGATTTTTTAAATATGTTGTGGTACAATTAATTTCGCTGATAATCCTCGATAGCTCAGCGGTAGAGCAACCGGCTGTTAACCGGTGGGTCGTAGGTTCGAATCCTACTCGGGGAGCTTAATAAAGGGGTATAGTTCAGTTGGTAGAACGTTGGTCTCCAAAACCAAATGTCGAGGGTTCGAGTCCTTCTGCCCCTGTAAAAAAAGGTGTTTAAAGTTATTAAATATAGCTTTAAGCACCTTTTTTGGTTTTTAAAGTTTGAAAAGTATTAATCGGCTTAAAAATATTTTTTGATTTATAAAATTATATATAAGTTTTTTGGTTAATTAATTTACTTTATTTAAAAGTATTAAAAGAATTTTTTATTTTATTCAATTTTTTGACATAGCATTTTTATTGGTTTTCAATTATACAGGTTTTACTTAACATTTATATGAATTAGAATTCTTTTTAATAGATTTAATTGTAAAAATAGGTTACAATATAATAGATACAGCAGTTAAATCTGGAGGGATAATATTGTGCGGAAGGTTTTATATTAATAATGAAGTAATAAGCTTGATTAAAAAGCTTAAAAATGATAGTGAATTTTCTTGCGAAATAAGTCCCTGCGATATTCTCCCGTCACAAACAGCATGGGTAATTATTAAAGACAGCAATAATTTTGGCGCAAGAAAAATAGAATGGGGGTTTAAAAACGCCAGCAGCGGCTTAATAATTAATGTACGCTCTGAAACAGTTTTTCAAAAGAAAATGTTTTGCAAAGCTGTGGAAAAAAGAAGATGCGTTATTCCGTCTTCTGGATTTTATGAATGGAGCGCAGAAAAAGAAAAATTCAGATTTTACAGAAAAGACAAAGACATTTTGTTTATGGCTGGAATTTATGATACAGATGAAAGCGGTGAGAGATTTGCTGTTTTAACAACAGAGGCGAATTTATCTGTTTTGGGCATACATGACAGAATGCCTCTTATTTTAGAAAAAAATCAAGTCAGAAAATGGCTTGGCAAAAATGATGAGTATAAAGAAATACTTGCTCAAACACCTGTTGAGTTAAACAGAAAATCTGATTATGAGCAGTTAAAGCTTTTTTAATGAAAGGGGATAGTTGTTTTGGCTGAAAATGTGTTAGTTGTAAATGCCTGCCTTAGAGGTAAAAATGTTTCAAGAACGTATGAACTGGGAAACTTTTTTGTAAAAAAATACATGAACGGCAAAAAAGACGCTGTTTTGAAGGAGTACCTTCTTTCTGATATGGATTTAAAGCCTTTTAATAAAGAAATGATTGAAGAACGAGACAAAGAAGTATCGGAAGGAAAAGGGGACAGACTTATTAAACTGGCTGAGGAATTTGCAAAAGCAGATACTGTAATAGTTATGGCGCCGTACTGGGACATGTCATTTCCTTCGGCTTTAAAAGTGTTTTTTGAGCATATTTCAGCATGCGGAATTACATTTAAGTATGAAAAGGACGGAACTCCTAAAGGATTGTGCAAAGCTAATAAAGCTGTTTATATAACAACTGCTGGAGGATATATAGGCGATTTTAATTATGGATATGACTACACCAAAGGTCTTTTTAACTTTATAGGCATTAATGATGTTTATTTTATAAGTGCCGAAGGACTTGATATTATAGGAAACAATACTGACGAAATATTATCAAACGCTAAAAAAGAAGCTGAGATATTAAGTGAAAAACTTTAAAAAATAGTTAAAAACGCCGGATATTTATCCGGCGCAATTTTAAATTAAAGCTTTTTACCGCATTTAGGGCAATACTCAAAATCCTCGTTTATTTCACTGCCGCAGTATGGGCAAACGCCTACACGGCTGAAATTTTCGTCTATAAGGGTAAGATTTTCATCGGTTATGGCAGTGTTTTCACCTCTTGCTACTGAATCCCCTACGCTTTTATCAAGGCTGTAGAGCGCTCCGCAGCAGCTGGTTCTGACAAAATACTGCTTTCCCCATTTAAAAAGCGGGATAAAAAAAATACTCAGGCAGTTTGCTGTCATTATAATTTCGTAAGAGCATATATTGGCGCAGCTTTTGCAAATTCCGCTTAAATTATAGGGTATTATTTTTTTGATGGGAAGTACAGCTATAAAGAAAAACATTTTTTGCCTCCATAATATATTTACTTTATTTAAAGTAGCATAAATTTAAGATTAAAACAACATAATAATGCATTTTTGAAGCAATAAAACGCTGTTTTAAACATAAATGGGCATAAAATCAAAAAAGCTTAATTTTCAATTAAGTTTTTAAATATATATTACTTTGTAAAAATTGTTGTAATTGCTTTTGTTTAATTCTTATTTTTTATTCATTTTTTTAAAAATATATTTTATATAAAGATTTTACATATATTGTAATAAGTGGTAAAATAATACCATTAATCTAACAGCTCCTGTAATAAATATACTTGATTTTTTGTTTAATATAAGAGTATAATGCGGTAATTAGCCAAATACTTTTTATGCGTAAATATATGTGTGTTTAACGGCGTCTGCAATACTGAGCCAATAAGCATTATTAAAAAAAGGGGAAAGAAATATGAACATTAAGCGTCTTTATGTAGAAAAAAAAGAAGGCTGTGACATTGAGGCGGCAAGCCTGTTTAATGACATTAAAGTCAATCTTGGTATTGAAGGACTTACTAAGCTGAAAGTACTTAACAGATACGATGTTGAGGGAATTTCAGACAAGGATTTTCAAGCAGCTAAAACGACTATTTTTTCAGAACCGCCTGTAGACAGGGTTTATGAGGAAAACTACGATTTTGGCGCAAGCAGGGTTTTTGCCGTTGAATACCTTCCGGGGCAGTACGACCAGAGGGCAGATTCGGCTATGCAGTGCATACAGATAATTTCGCAGAAAGAAAGACCTGAAATTGCTGTTGCAAAAGTTTATGTGCTTGATGGCGATATTTCCGATTCTGATTTTGATAAGATTAAAGAATACTGTATTAACCCTGTTGATTCAAGGCAGGCGGCGCTTGAAAAGCCTGAAACTTTAGCTATGGTTATGGATTATCCTGAAGATGTTAAGGTTTTAGACGGATTTATTGATATGACGGAAAAAGAAGTTGCGGCATTAAGAAACAGTCTTGAAACAGCTATGAGTCTTGAAGATATGCTTTTCTGCCAAAAATACTTCCGTGATACTGAAAAGAGAAATCCTACAATGACCGAAATCAGAGTAATTGATACCTACTGGTCCGATCATTGCAGGCATACCACTTTCCAGACAAAAATTGAAAATGTTAATATAGAAGACGGGGTTTACGCAGAGCCTATAAAGGATGCGTATAACACATACTTAGAAGCAAGAAAAGAAGTTTATAAAGACAGGACAGATAAAGACCAGTGTCTTATGGATATGGCTGTACTTGGTATGAAAATTTTAAGACAGCGCGGCATACTTAACAACATGGATCAGAGCGACGAGATTAACGCATGCTCTATTGTTGTGCCTGTTGATGTAGATGGCAAAGACGAAGACTGGCTTATTATGTTTAAAAACGAAACGCATAACCATCCTACAGAAATAGAGCCTTTTGGCGGCGCTGCCACATGCCTTGGCGGTGCTATAAGGGATCCGCTTTCAGGCAGGGCTTATGTGTATCAGGCTATGCGCGTTACAGGGGCTGCTGACCCAAGAACAAGTGTAAAGGATACAATAAAAGGCAAACTTCCACAAAGGAAGATAGTTACAGAAGCCGCAAGGGGGTACAGTTCATACGGCAACCAGATTGGTCTTTCAACTGGACAGGTTGTTGAAATATATCATCCTGATTATGTAGCTAAACGTATGGAAATCGGCGCTGTAATTGCTGCTGCCAAAAAAGAAAATGTTATAAGAAAAACGCCTGAGACGGGAGATGTTATAATTCTTGCCGGAGGCAGAACAGGTCGTGACGGCTGCGGCGGAGCTACCGGCTCTTCTAAAGAGCATACAGTAGAGTCTATTGAAACATGCGGTGCAGAAGTGCAAAAAGGAAATGCTCCGACAGAAAGAAAACTTCAAAGGCTTTTCAGGAACCCTGAAGTAAGCAGAATGATTAAAAGATGCAATGACTTTGGCGCCGGCGGCGTATCAGTAGCTATTGGCGAGCTTGCAGACGGACTTGACATTAATCTTGACCTTGTTCCTAAAAAATATGAAGGTCTTGACGGAACAGAGCTTGCCATTTCTGAATCGCAGGAAAGAATGGCTGTTGTTGTAGCATCGGAAGACAAAGACAGATTTATTAAATTTGCACAAGAAGAAAACCTTGAAGCTACGCCGGTAGCGGTAGTAACTGATACAAGAAGGCTTGTTATTAATTGGAGAGGAAAAGCTGTTGTTGATATTTCAAGGGATTTCCTTGATACAAACGGCGTTAAGCAAAGAACTGATGTAGAGGTTAAAATGCCTGAGGGCACGCCGTATTTTGAAAAGACCTGTGTAGAGAGCAGTTTAATTGAAAATGATTTAAAGCAGGCATGGCTTAATAACCTTTCAAACCTTAATGTAGCAAGCCAGAAAGGTCTTGTTGAAAGATTTGACTCTACTATAGGCGCAGGAACAATTCTTATGCCTTTTGGAGGCAAAAAACAGCTTACGCCTCCGGAGGCTATGGCGGCTAAAGTTCCTCTTCTTAAAGGTGAAACTAAAACAGCAACTCTTATGTCGTTTGGATTTAACCCTGAAATTTCTCTCTGGTCGCCTTTCCATGGTGCGGTTTATGCCGTTGTTGAATCTTTGGCAAAAATTGTTGCCTCAGGCGGAAAAGCGGAAGATATAAAACTTACATTCCAAGAATATTTTGAAAAGCTGGGAACAGACCCTGTTAGATGGGGTAAACCTTTTGCAGCTTTAGCAGGAGCATTTAAAGCGCAGATTGAAATGGGGGTTGCGGCTATTGGCGGCAAAGACAGCATGTCAGGCACATTTATGGATATTCATGTACCGCCTACACTTGTTTCATTTGCGGTTGATGTAACTAAGGTTGACAATATAATATCTCCTGAATTTAAAGCGGCAGGCAATACGGTTGTTTACCTTCCAATGAAGAGAGATAAATATTATCTGCCGGATTACCAGTATCTTAAAAAGATGTTCAGCTTTGTAAATGGTCTTATAGAAAAGGGCGTATGTGTTTCTGCCCATACCGTAAGGGGAGGCGGCATTGCCGAAGCCATCAGCAAAATGTCATTTGGCAACGGTATTGGTTTTGCGTTTGATGAGGATATTACAATAGAAACGCTCTTTAAGCCGCAGTATGGCTCATTTATACTTGAGCTTGCTAATACAAAAGTTATAGACTTTATGGGTCTTGACGCAATTATTCTTGGAGAAACAACAGAAGAAAAATTCATTTCAATTAAGGACATAGATATAGACATAGACGAAATGATTAAATGCTGGCAGGAGTCTCTTGAAAATGTATTTCCTACAAAAGCCGCTGTTTTAACCGGTAAACCGGAGATAAAGCCTTTCGATAGCAAAAAAGAAAGTGCTTCTGCGGCAAAATTTGCAAGACCTAAAGTGTATATTCCGGTATTCCCTGGCACAAACTGTGAATATGATACTACAAGGGCGTTTGAGAAAGCCGGAGCTGATGTTACAACACAGGTTGTAGCTAATATGACTGTGCCTATGCTCGAAGCTTCTATTGAAAAAATGGTTTCTGAAATTAAGAAATCCCAGATAGTTATGATTCCGGGCGGTTTTAGTGCTGGTGACGAGCCTGACGGTTCCGGTAAGTTTATAGCTGCTGTATTCAGAAATCCAGCAGTTAAAGAAGCCGTTATGGATTTAATTAAAAACAGAGACGGTCTTATGCTTGGTATATGCAACGGTTTCCAAGCGCTTATTAAACTTGGTCTTGTGCCTTACGGCGAGATTAGAGATTTGGACGAAACAAGTCCTACTCTTACATTCAATTCAATAGGCAGGCACGTATCATGTCTTGTTGATACAAAAATTGTTTCAACTCTCTCTCCATGGTTATGGGGAACAAATACAGGCGAGGTTTATACTATACCTGTTTCTCATGGTGAAGGCAGATTTGTGGCGCCTAAAGATAAAATTGACGAATTAATAGCTAACGGTCAAGTAGCGACACAATATGTAGACAATACAGGCAACGCAACATACGATATAAGGTTCAATCCTAATGGTTCTATGATGGCAATTGAAGGAATTACAAGTCCTGACGGGCATGTGTTTGGCAAAATGGGTCACTCTGAGCGTATAGGCGGTGGACTTTACAAAAACGCCGTGGGCAATAACAACCAGAAAATTTTTGAGTCAGGCGTAAATTATTTCAGATAAACAGGAGGAATACAGATGAAAATTATTACACTTGTATTAAGCTCTGTAGCTTTAGCAGTTTCGGCAGTACTTCTTGCTTTTTCTATAGTAAATATAGTGCGCGGCGATAACTGATTATTTTACTGATTATGAATAAAGGTGTGTTTATTGTTTAAAATAATCCTGCGGCAGTAATTATATAATAGGAGGATTAGATGTTATGGTTAAAGTTGGTATAAATGGTTTTGGTCGTATTGGAAGACTTGTTTTAAGAGCTTCTGTAGAAAGAGAAGATGTTCAGGTTGTTGCTATTAATGACCCGTTCATTGACCTTGATTATATGGAATACATGTTAAAATACGATACAATTCATGGTATTTTTAAAGGTGATGTTAAGGCTGAAAACGGCAAGCTTGTTGTAAACGGCAAAGAAATAATGGTATTTGCCGAAAAAGACCCTGCTGATATTAACTGGTCTAAAGCTGGTGCTGAGTATATAGTTGAATCAACAGGCGCTTTTACAACAATGGATAAAGCGCGTGCCCACTTTAACGGCGGTGCTAAAAAAGTTGTTATTTCAGCTCCTTCAAAAGATGCACCTATGTTTGTTATGGGTGTAAATGAAGATAAATACACAAAAGATATGGATATTGTTTCAAACGCTTCATGCACAACAAACTGCCTTGCGCCTTTAGCTAAAGTTATTAACGATAACTTTGGCATTGTTGAGGGTCTTATGACAACTGTTCATTCAACAACAGCTACACAGAAAACAGTTGACGGACCGTCTAAAAAAGACTGGAGAGGCGGCAGAGCAGCGGCTGGAAATATTATACCTTCTTCAACAGGCGCAGCCAAAGCTGTAGGAAAAGTTATACCTGAGCTTGACGGCAAACTTACAGGTATGGCGTTCCGTGTTCCTACATTGGACGTATCTGTAGTAGACCTTACATGCAGACTTGAAAAGGCTGCAACTTATGAAGAAATAAAAGCCGCTGTTAAAGCAGCTGCTGAAGGCAAGATGAAAGGTATACTTGGTTATACGGAAGATGCAGTTGTTTCAAGCGATTTTATAACAGACCCAAGAACATCAATTTTTGATGCAGAAGCCGGAATCCAGCTTAGTGACAAGTTTGTTAAGCTTGTAAGCTGGTACGACAATGAGTGGGGTTATTCAAATAAAGTTGTTGATTTAATAAGCCACATGGCTAAGGTTGACGCTTAATAGTTAATTTAACTAATACGGGCATCTTCTTAAAACAAGGAGATGTCTGTTTTTTATAGTTTTTTGTAGACTTTTGAGCTTATTTGATTTAAAATAACAGTATCAAAAATTTTACAGATAGGGGTTTTTCAAGTGAAGAAAATAGATGATGTTATTGTTACAGGCCACAAAAGCCCGGATACCGACTCCATTTGCTCAGCTATTGCTTATGCTAATCTTAAAAATGCTTTAAACGGCGGCGGATACAGAGCTATGAGGGCAGGAGAAATAAATAAAGAGACAGAGTATGTTTTAAACAGGTTCGGTGTTGAGTGCCCGGAACTTATTGAAGATGTAAGGACGCGAGTATGCGATATTGAGCTTAAAAAAGTAAGCGGTGTAAGCGGCGAAATTTCAATTAAGGAAGCATACCTTAAAATGAAAAAAGAAGAGGCTGTTACATTGGCTATTACAAACAAAGATGGTTATCTTGAAGGATTAATATCAATAGGCGATATAGCTTCTTCAGACATGGATGTTTACGACAATACTATTGTTTCAAAAGCCAATACATCTTTTAAAAATATTGTTGATACACTTGATGGTAAAGTTGTTGCCGGAAGTGATGAGGGCAGCTTCAGCAGCGGTAAAGTGTTTATAGGCGCAAATACACCGGATATGATGGATGAATACCTTTCAGAAGGCGACCTTGTAATACTTGGAAACAGATTTGAATCACAGTATTTTGCTATTGAAAAAGGTGTAAAATGTATTGTTCTTGGGTCAAGCAGCACTGTTTCACCTATTATTAAAAGACGCGCGGAAGAGAAGGGCTGCATAATTATTTCTTCTCCTTATGACACTTTTACAATAGCAAGGCTTATTGACCAGAGTATGCCTATTAAGTACTTTATGTCTACAAAAGACCTTCTTACATTCAGCATTGATGATTTTACAAATGATGTAAAAGAAACAATGGCTAAAAACAGGCACAGATATTTTCCTGTACTTGATGAAAACGGAAAGTATATAGGGCAGATTTCAAAGAGGTCTTTCCTTGATACAGATAAGAAAAAAGTAATACTTGTGGACCACAATGAAAGAAATCAGGCTGTAAACGGCATTGAGTTTGCTGATATACTTGAAATTATTGACCACCACAGACTGGGAAATATTGAAACAATCAACCCTATATTTTTCAGGAACCAGCCTTTAGGCTGTACAGCAACAATTGTTTATAAAATGTATAACGAAAACAATATTAAAATAGAGCCGAATATAGCAGGTCTTCTTTGTTCAGCTATACTTTCGGATACGCTTATGTTCCGTTCACCTACATGTACTCCGGATGATAAGGAGGCGGCTGAAAAACTTGCCGCAATAGCAGGCATTGAGATTCAGCAGCACGCTGAGGAGATGTTTAAAGCCGGAAGCGACCTTGCTTCTAAGACACCGGAAGAAATATTCTATACGGACTATAAGAAGTTCAATGCTTCCAACATGAGTTTTGGCGTTGGTCAGATTACATCAATGAACAGCAGCGACCTTGAAAGCATTAAACCGCAGATAAGCAAATTTATGGACGGACTTCTTGCTCAGGGCGGCATGGACATGCTTATATTTATGCTGACAAATATTATTGATGAGTCTACAACACTTGTATTTAAAGGAGCTAGGGCTAAAGAGGTTATTCAGGCAGCTACAAATGCTACATCTGCTGATGGAGAAACAGTATTTGTGCCAGGCATGGTTTCAAGAAAGAAACAGCTTATTCCTCAGGTTTTGGCAGCTTTACAGCAGTAAAAAATTAGAAGTAAAAACCGCTTCATGTTATTGAAGCGGTTTTTTATGCCGCAAATAATTATTAATACTTTTAATATTTTAATATTTATAAATTAAATAAAATGCCAATTAATCAAATTATTTTAACCCTTATATTTAAAAAACACATATTATTTAATTTAATAATTTAATAAATTTTATGTGTTGCTGTTATATTATTTAATTTTAACGAGTTTGTGTCGATATTAAATAAGGAATAGTATTTTTTGGTTTGAAAATACTTCGTATATAACGTACCATGTTTAAATTTATTTTAAATATGGTTCTTTAAGGAGGAAGAATTTAGTATGAAAAACCAGAAAAATTCTAAAAATTCTATTAGTGAATATAAGGGTGTTTTGGAATTTTTAAATGAAACATCTGAAGATAATTTTTTCTTTTATGATTTTGAGACAAGAAGAATATATTTTACAGATAAAATAAAGGGTAAAATAGCTTTGTTTAAAGATAATAACGTTTCCTGTACTCTTGATGAATGGAGAAGCATTATTTACCCTTTAGACCAACAGGTATTTAATAATGAATTAAATAAAGTCCGTAATGAGCATAAGAAATTTTCTATTGAATATAGAATCTTTAACAGAGTTGGAGATGTAATATGGATTAAAACACAGGGAAATACTGTAAATGATGAAAACGGAGTACCTTCCTGTATGGTCGGACGCATTTCAGAAAGTTCATTAACTAAAAAAGCCGATCAATTTACAGGAACATTTAATATAGACGGACTTAAAGAAGAATTGGAAAAGCTCCTGCTTGAAAGACAAAGCGGATTTCTTCTTATAGTAGGGGTAGATGACCTTAAAGGCATAAATATAAAAAATGGCTGGGATTATGGCAACGAAATTTTAAAGCTGATACCAAGATACTTAGAAGATGCAACAAATGACCATGTTTACCGTGTTAACGGTGACTGTTTTGCAGCTATTATATTAGGCACTGACAAAGAAAAGGTTAAAGTTTTATTTTCGCGGCTTCAGGAGTATATGAAAGAACGGTGTACTTTATCTGGCGGGTGCATACCGCTTCAAAAGTATAATGTACCGGATTCAGATACACTTTATCAGTATGCTGAAAATTCTTTGGACCACGCAAAAGGCAGCGGCAAAAATAAACTGAGTTTCTTTTCGGCTGAGGATTATGAAAAAAATTTATCTGTACTGGAATTAAAAGAAGAACTTTACCAAAGTGTTCGTTCTGGGTTTGAAGGGTTTTCGCTTTACTATCAGCCGCAGGTTTATACTGATTCTTTAGAACTTTATGGCGCGGAGGCGCTTTTGCGTTTCCATTCAGCAAGGCATGGCATAAATTCGCCTGATAAATTCATACCTATATTAGAGGAAACTGGATTAATTGAGCCTGTTGGAATTTGGGTATTGGAAACAGCATTGAAACAATGTAAAAAATGGCAGAAATTTTTACCTAAATTTAACATGAGCGTTAATATGTCGGCTGTACAGCTTTCTAAAAAAGATATAGCGTTAGATGTTATTTCCTGTTTAAACCGTGTAGGCGTATCACCTGAATACCTTACAATAGAAATAACCGAAAGCGCCTCATTATTAGGCGGAAAAAATATTAGCGATACTTTTTTGGCATGGAAAAAGGCAGGCATACGTATTTCAGTTGATGATTTCGGCACAGGCTATTCAAGCCTTGGAAGGCTGAAAGAAATGGAAGTAGACGAAATTAAAATTGACAAGTGCTTTGTAAGCGAACTTTCAAGCAGTGTATACAATCATAAGCTTATAAGCAATATGATTGAGCTTGCTGACAGTCAAAATATGGATGTATGCTGTGAAGGGGTTGAAACATTAGGCGAATTATTAGAGCTTAGGGAATTAAAGCCAAGACTTCTTCAGGGGTATCTGTTTTCTAAACCTTGCCCTCCTGAGGATTTTGAGTCATTATATTTTGATAAGTATAGTGACAAATATATAAGCAGGATTAAGAAAGAAGACGAATATTTAAAGAAACAGTATCCGGTTATTAAATTCCCTTCTTTTAAATGGTCAGAGGAAGAAATGGCACAGGCGGTATTATCTGCTGAAAATGACATATTCTATGTTAGTGATTTAGATACTTATGAGCTTTACTATCTTAATTCTGTAGGCTGCAAAGCTTTAAATGTTAAAGAATACGCCGGCAAAAAGTGCTATAAAGTACTTAATGGGAAAAATGAACCCTGCGAGTTTTGTACAAATCATCTTTTAAAGGAGGATGATTTTTATGTTTGGGAAAGGGAAAACGAATATTCCGGCAGGCGTTATCTGTTAAAGGATAAATTAATAACATACTATGGTAAAAAATTCAGGCTTGAAGTCGCTATTGACATTACAAACAGTGAAAATGTAAGCAAAAGCATACAGGAGCGTTTGGAATTTGCTGAAAAAGTAGTGGATTATACAAATACATTGGCTAATACAATAAATTATAATGATGCTGTTAATGATGCCTTGAAGCTGCTGGGAGAGTTTTATCAGGCTGACAGGGCATATTTGTTTGAGCATAATGAGGTATATGGTTATTGGACAAATACATTTGAATGGTGTGAAAAAAATGTTGTTCCGCAGCATGAAAATTTACAGAATGTAGACAGTACCATTGTTTCGCAATGGCTTGATATTTTCCAGTGCGACCAGTCGGTTATAATTTATAATGTTGACGCGCTGCAAAAGACAAACCCGGTAATTTGGGAAGTTTTGAGCACCCAAAATATATCAAGACTTATTGTTTCTCCTTTGCGCAATATGGATAAAGTTGTGGGATTTATCGGTGTGGATAACCCAAGGTGTGCAATTGATGACGATTCACAACTGCGTGTTATATCAAATTTCCTTATTAACAGAATGCGGCAGGAAAAAAATGAAATGCACCTGCGCAGCCTGCTTCGTGCTAATTACCACAGCATACTGGATATACTGAGCGTTGGTCTTTGGGTTATGTATATAGATAAACAGAATAACAGGAATGAATTTATAGTTGACGATACTTTAAGGCGTATACTGGGTCTTTCTTCAATGCCGGGTCATGAAGAATGCTATAACTTCTGGTACAACAGGATAGGAAGCGGATATTACAATTATGTTAATGATACTTTAAAATGGATGATAAAGTCTTGGAATATAGTACAGTTAGAGTATATTTGGAATCATCCGCAAAAAGGAGAGGTAAGGGTACGGTGTATTGGGGTTAGGGTCCCCGATGAAAACGGCAAGATATGTTTAAAAGGTTATCACAGGATTATAAGCGATGTTGACAGACCAATAATAATGAAAGACAAACCATCAAAATCCGTTTTTGAATACAACGATATAAATAATACGGCTATTTTTCATTATGGACGTTCTGTAATTGCAGGCAGCAGCATGATAGAAAAGAATTTCCCTCAGTCATGGATTAATTCTGAAATAGTTCATCCGCATTTTGCTTCAGAATTTAGACATTTATTTTCTATGATTCGCATGAAAGACCGGTTTGATGATTTTGAAGTATTGCTGAAAGCTAAGTCTGGAAGTTATGAGTGGTTTAAGATTTCTTTGCAGCACCCAAGCAAAGAAGAAAAAGATATGGATACGGTTATAGTTACTGCCGCTCCATTTGGCAGCTACCGCCTGCTTGAAATTGAACACAGAAGAATAAGACAATTTTATAAAGCACTGCTTTCTGAAAATGTTGCTTATGCTGAGGTTGATTTGGAAAGCGGTGAAATAAAATCCATAGGCGGTGTATGGAATACATATAAACAGGATTATAAGCAGAATTCAAATCACTTTATAGATTTTATGATTACAAAGCTTGAAGAGTACCTGTCGCCGGAAGACTTAAATGAGGTTAAGAAATTAAGAGATGAAGATAATTGGAACAAAATGTTTGAACGCGGCGAAATATGCAAGCGATTTTATTATAAGAGAATGATAAAAGGTCAGCTGCGCTGGGTTGAGCTGGTGTTCCATTTGTTTAAGGAAAGCATTTCAAGAAATGTATATGCTTTGATTTATTTAAAAGATATTCATGTCCAAAAAGAACGTGAAATGCTTCAAATAGAAGCAGCTTCTGTTGATCCGCTTACAGGTATGTTAAACAGGAACGCATTTGAAAGTAAAGTATGCAACTATGCTTCTTCAAGCAGTAAAAACATCTGCGGAGCTTTTGTTCTGCTTGATGTTGATAATTTTAAAAATATTAATGACGAAAAAGGTCATTTGCAGGGGGACAAGGCTCTTCAAAGCTTTGCGGATATTATACGTTCAACATTCAGAGATTCTGACTTTGTGGGAAGACTCGGCGGTGATGAATTTATGGTATTTGTAAAGGGCGCAATTAAAAAAGAAGACTTAAATACAAGAATTATGCAGCTGCTTAATAAATTTAATGACAATGAAACTCTGCCTATGACAAGCAGCATAGGGATAACTTATGTTTCTGGTAAGGATATTGACTATAATAAATGGCTTCAGCAAGCTGATGTAGCGTTATATTATACAAAGAAAAATGGTAAAAACGGCTTCAGTTATTATGAGGATTTTGAAATAGATAATGTTAAGCAAGGATAGTTTTATGTTGCTAAGAGCAATTTGGCTGGTTTTACTATATGCAGAATTTTTAATTGGGTTTTTCTTTTATATTTTAAACACAGCTGTATTTAGAAAAGAAAAGCTTATTAAATGGTGAGCTATTAAAAAACATTAAAAGGAGGGATTATGTGAAAAAACATGATATTAATTTAATATCCTCTGGTTTTGACTTGCGGTGTGAAGTGCTTAATAAAGATAACCTTTTATTGTTTTTAGGCAGAATAACGGATTTAGATAGAGAGACAGACGAAATAACATTAGAAGAATATCATGGCTACAATACATCTTGGGAATTGGCGCCAGTTAATACTTTGCTCAGGGTAAGGCTAAACAATGTAGACGGGACAAAAAAAGTTCTTGTATTGGAAGGCTGTGTTACGCAGACTAATTTTGATTACTTAATAGTACATATAGACAGAGTAATATATAAAGAAGAAGGTCGTCAAAATTTCAGGCATGGAATGAATTTAGAAGCGTATGTTGAGTTAGGAGGCAGCGATGAGGAAAAGAAGCTGTGTACTATAGTTGACATAAGCGTTTCCGGAATAGGAATAAAAAGCGAAACTAAGTATAATGTAGGCGATACTCTTATTTTTAACAATTTACAGCTGAGGGAATTTGGACCAAGGTTTGACTTAAAATGTAAAATTTTAAGAGAAAGGGAAGATGAGAACGAAATATATTTTTACGGCTGCAAGTTTTATGAAATGCCGGAATATGATGAAGAAATACTTTGCCAGGATATACTTATAATTCAGGCTGAGGAAATTATGAGCCGTAAAGCCGGAAGCAGGATTTAAACAGTATTTTATATAAAAAAACAGCAGCTATTGATAGAAATGTCTTTTATAAAGCCGCTGTTTTTTATTTTAATATAGTTTAATTAAATCAAAAAAATACTAATTAAAAATACTTATACGAAACAGCCTTTAAAAATACACAAAGCAAAGACAGAATAAGAAGAAACACTAAATTAAGTATTGTAAATATTTTTAAATAATATAGTTTTTTATCAGGCATGAACTGAGAGGCGAATTTATATGAAATAAGGCTTGCCATAGAAGCAATAAGTGTTCCAAGACCGCCTATATTAACACCTATAAGAAGTTCCTTCCACTTATCTGTAAAGCCTGAGAGAAGAAGAACTGAAGGGACATTGCTCATAATTTGGCTGGACAAAACAGCTGTCAGTATTTCATTGCCGGATATAAAAGAACTTATAAATGACTGAAAGCTGTTTATTTTTCCTATGTTTCCTATAAATATAAAAAATCCGGTAAATGTTGCTAAAAGACTATAGTCTATTTGTTTAAAGAGTTTTCTGTTAAATATCAAAAGTGAGAGCACAATTATTATAAATACAATCTTAACTGGTATTATTCTGCCTACAGACATAACAGATAAAATAAAAAGAGCAAAATAAAAAACGACAAATTTTTTATTTGCTATTTTTGTATTGCCATTTGGTTTTGAAATGTTTAAAGGCATGTTTTTTCTGAAAACCGTAAACAGTACTATAATCAAAAATGACATAATGCCGTACGGAAGCATAGTGATAAAAAAACTGCCTGTTGGTACGGAATATTTTGTAAAAATATAAATATTCTGGGGATTGCCTATAGGTGTAACAATACTGCCTAAATTTGCCGCTATAGTCTGCATTACAACAACAAATGTAATCCTATCTTCAATATCAGCCATTTTAAGTGTGCTTATGGCAAAAGGCACAAATGTAATAAGCGATACATCATTTGTTATTAACATGCTTGAAAAAAAACAGAGCATAATAAGTATAAGTTCAAGCTGAACAGATGTTTTTACATTGGAAAGAAGTTTTAATCCGGCAATCTTAAATATATTAAGTTCTTTTAAAGCGCAAGTTACTGCCATTAAGCAAAAAAGCAGTGATAATGTCCTGAAATCTATATATTCAATGTATCCCAAATTAGGAGTTACTGCAAAAGATGAAATAAGCGCCGCAGCCCACGCGCATACAAGAACAGGCTCCTTTTTGATAAATTGTTTAACCATAATGATTCTCCCATAAGTTTATAAAAATTATTGAAGCTTTGAAAATATAAAAAATCAATTTTGCACAATGACTAATTATAATATAAAATATGGAAATTACAAGTATATTAAAATAAATATAAAGCGTGAATATATTGTATGTCTTTATTGTAAAAACAAATGTGCTTTTATTGTGTGAAATAAACAAGTTTATTAAAATAATTTTTGCTTATTGTTTTTTTAATTAATAATTATAAAATGTTTAGAATAAATCGACAATATTTGAGCTTTTAATAACAATAAAATTTGTGGGAATTTTTTATGTACTTTTTTATGAAATTCTTTGATTTATAGGCTGATTTTTGTTATAATCTAATGTGTTAATGAAATTTAATTATTATTTGTATGAAAGTTTTACTAAAAGTAAGGGGTGGTATTGATAAAATTTGTTTTTTGCTTTGCCTGACGTATAAGTATTTTTAATGAATTATTATAAAAACTTATAAATTCGGCATATAAAATCGCACAACTTCATATCTTTTAAGCTGCTAACTAAAGTTAAAAATCAAATGGGATATTAATTTACTAAAGATGAAAAGGGGAAATTTATATGAATCTTATTACATCAGCTGAAGGCTTCATAGGATTTATGTTGCTTTTAATGGCACTTATATTTGGTTATGAAAAGAAAAACCCGAATTCAAAAATTTTTAAAGTAATACCTTCAATGCTCTGGCTTATGATTATTGTTGCAGTAGGCGCTACAATCCATTTATGGGATCCTAATGCTGAAGGCGTTGTAGCAGCGCAGGATATAATGTATACTACATTCCTTCCTATGATGCTTATTATGTTCATGCTTACTTGTGACGTACGTGACCTTTTTAAACTTGGTCCACGTATGATACTTTCATTCCTTTGTACCACAGTATCAGTTTTGATTGGTTTTACAGTTGCCTTCTTAATTACAAAAAGATGGCTCCCGGAAATGGGCTGGGCTTCTATAGCTTCGGTTACAGGTTCATTTGTTGGCGAGACAATCAACATGAGAGCTGTTGCTGCTGTATTTGGTGTTGAAGGTACAGACTTTGCTTACGCGGCTATGATGGATACAATCGGCTTTACAGTTGTTCTTTCAGTTGCTATGTGGATTCTTCCAAGACAGGCTAAATGGAACAAAATAATGAAAGCCTCAACAGAAGGCATTGACGAAATAGCTATTAAAATCAATAAATCTATGGAGGCTCATCCTGAAGCTCAGGAAAAACCGGTATTTGTAGACTACTGTAAACTCTTTGCCGTAGGCGTTTTAGGCACTGCGTTTGTTAACTGGATAATTCCTTTTATACCTGAAGTACCATTCCTTAACGCTACAGGCTGGAGAGTTATACTTGGTTCAATACTCGGTATACTTCTTGGTTTAACACCTCTCCACTGGTTAAAAGGCGCTAAAGATTGTGCTAATGTATTCCTTTATATGAGTCTTTGTGTTGCTATGTCTTACTCAGACCTCAGCCAGTGCACAAGTGCTCCTGCATTTGCAGCCGCAGTTCTTATAATGCTTGCAGTTATGTATGTTGTTTGGCTTTGCCTCTGCAAACTTCTTAAATTGGACTGCTTTACTGCAGCGGTTGGATTTATGGCTAACTTCGGCGGCACATCGTCAGCTCCTGCTTTAGCGGCTGCTTATAACGAAAGCTGGATTGGTTTTGGTATACTCCTTGGCTTCTTCGGCGACCTTATAGGTACAGGCGTGGCTATAGCGTTTGGTTACTTCTTACAGTATCTTGCAATGTTATAATTTATTTAGCTTGGGATATGATTGCGATTTATATAGAATTTTTAAGTACATATATCAATTTTATTAAGCGGTGCCGGATTTTTCCGGCACCGTTTAATGCATTAAATTTATTTGACAATAAAGTTTATTTGTATTAAATTTTACATAGGGTAAATTAAATTATTATTAATAAATTTAATGTAGGAGATGTTATTATGAATATATATAAAAGGTTCATAAGTTATTATAAGCCGCATTGGAAGCTGTTTGCTTTTGATATGTTCTGCGCTTTAATAGTTTCAATGGTGGATATTTCAATTCCGCAGATACTAAGGTTTTTAACAAACGACTTGTTTTTAAAAAGCAAGTATGTAATACTCGGATACCTGCCTTATATATTTGCCATACTTATGGTAATGTATGTTATAAGAATGCTTTGCCAGTATTTTATTGGCTCATGGGGTCATATAATGGGTTCGCGCATGGAAAGTGATATGCGGCGGGATTTATTTGCGAAGATGGAGGAGCTGTCTTTTTCATATTATGATAACCATAGTACTGGCGATATGAATGCCCGTATGGTATCGGACCTATTTGATATATCAGAGCTTGCTCATCACGGTCCGGAAAATCTGTTTTTGTCGTTTGTTAAAATAGCAGGCTCGATTATTATTTTGCTTACTATTAATGTTAATTTAACTCTTCTGCTTTTGGCTATAATTATATTTATTGTTATTTTCAGCGGAAATCTTAATATTAAAATGCGCCGTGTTTTTATGGATAACAGACGCAAAATTTCGGGCATTAACGTAAGTTTGCAGGACAGTATAGAAGGAATAAGAGTAGTTAAGTCATTTGCCAATGAGGAAGCTGAGGCTAAAAAATTTGACAAGGCGAACAATGCTTTTTTAAAATCAAAAAAGGATTCATATATGGTAATGGGTTCTTTTCAGGCAGGAAACGGATTTTTACAGGGAATGTTATATGTTGCTGTGCTTGTAGCCGGGGGATACTATGTGGCTCAGGGGAAAATAAAAGCGACAGACCTTGCGGTTTATGCTTTGTATATTAACGTAGTTGTAGCGCCTATAAATATTTTAGTTGAGTTCCTTGAAACATTCCAGAAGGGGTTTGCCGGATTTAAAAGATTTATTGAAATTATGGACACTGAAACAGAAATTCATGATTCGCCAGACGCTGTTGAGCTTACTGATGTAAAAGGTCAAATTGATTATGAAAATGTAAGTTTTTCTTATGACGGAATAAATAATATTGTTTCAAACTTGAACCTAAGTATAAAACCGGGAGAAATCGCTGCCCTTGTAGGTGCTTCTGGCGGAGGAAAAACAACTATATGTTCACTTTTGCCAAGGTTTTACGATGTTACAGGCGGCAGTGTAAAAATAGACGGAAAAGACGTACGTGGCATAACGCAAAAGTCTTTAAGGAAAGCAATAGGAACAGTTCAGCAGGATGTTTATTTATTTGGAAGCACATTTAAAGAGAATATTGCCTACGGAAAAATAGGCGCGACTGATGAAGAAATAATTGAAGCTGCAAAAAAAGCAAATATTCATGATTTTATAATGAGCCTTCCTGACGGATACGATACTGAAGTTGGTGAAAGAGGTGTAAGGCTTTCAGGCGGACAAAGACAGAGAATTTCAATAGCAAGGGTATTTCTTAAAAATCCGCAGATACTTATACTTGATGAAGCAACATCTGCCCTTGATAATGAAAGTGAGAGATATATTCAAAATTCTCTTGATGAACTGGCAAAGGGAAGAACAACTATTGTTATAGCTCACAGACTGAGCACAATAATTAACGCGAATGTTATTTATGTTATAGAAGGCGGAACAGTAAAAGAAAAAGGGACGCATAAAGAGCTTTTGGCAAAAAATGGAATATACGCAAAATATTACAATATGCAGTTTAAGTAAAAGTTAAAAAAATAAGCCGAAACTTTAATTAGTTTCGGCTTGTTTTTTAATTGATTGTTTTTCCTGTTAATACGGAAAGCACAACACCTAATACAATTCCTATAATTGCTGGAAGTATCCAGCAGAGGTTAGTGTTAAAAGGCGGTATCATGCTTAAAAATTTATTTAAGGATGGAATAACTATGTTAGCTGAAGGCAGAGCGCTTAATATGCTTATTATAGCTGTAAGAGTAATTGTTACAGGATAAACGTAAGCGAATTTTTTAAATATATTGTTTAAAAGACCCAATACAATAAGCACTATGGCAACCGGGTAAATAGCGTTTAATACAGGCACGGAAACAGCCAGTATCGCATTTAAGCCGGCTATTGATATAAAAAAGCTTGCGGCAGCAAATATTGTTACCCATGTACGGTAATTAAACTTTGGGAAAGTATTTGAAAAATACTCACTACAGCAGCATAAAAGACCGGTGCATGTATTAAGGCAGGCAATTACAAATATTATGCCGAGTATAATTATTCCAGCAGTGCCAAAAAGATATGATACAAGGTTTGTAAGAACTTCGGCTCCGTTTTCAGCTCCGGTAAACGTGCCGCCTGAAATAGCGCCTATATGGGCTAAAGCTGCATATACAATCAAAAGCACAGCGCCGGCTATCCAGCCGGCTTTTATTGTATATCCAACTACGGAAGATTCTTTTGTAACACCCTTGTTTTGTATATTAAGGGCTATTACAATGCCGAAGTTAAGCGCGGCAATTGTATCCATAGTAAGATATCCGTCTAAAAAGCCCTGAACAGCACGGTTTTTTTCATAAGCGCCTGTTGGCGTGCCGTATCCGCCGGGGGAGTTAAGCACGCAGGCTGTTACAATTACAAATATAAGTATTAAAAGACATGGACCAAGTATTTTGCCAAGCTTGTCTGAAAGTTTTTCAGGGTGTAGTGCAAGGAAAAGCGCAACAGCAAAAAATACAATGGAATATACAACTCTTAAAGCTGTTGATGCGGCAAAAGGCGCTACAGCCATTTCAAATGATGTTGACGCTGTACGCGGGATAGCAAGACACGGACCTATTGACAAATAAATAAGCAGTGTAAATATAAAAGCAAATTTAGGATGTACTCTGCTGGCAAGTGAAGGAAGCCCGCCTGATTTTGCGACAGCCACTACACCTAAAATAGGAAGGCATATAGCGCTTAATGCAAAGCCTGCCATTGCTATCCATGTACCGGTTCCAGCCTGAGAACCCAAAAACGGAGGAAAAATAAGGTTACCGGCGCCGAAAAACATTGAAAACAGCGTTATACCTACAAATATACAGTCTTTTTTTGATAGTTTATTCAAAATAATCACCCCTGTTGTTTTATTACTAAATACAATATAATAAAATATTAATTAATGCAACCCAAAAGGTATTTTAATAATATTAATACAGTTTGAAGCTGATATTTTGCAGTGCTTTATTGAATTTTATACTATTAAGTGATATTATATTAACCCAAAGAATAACTTATATGTTTAATGGAGGAAAAAATGAATACAATAGATAAGAAAACAAAGCGACTTACAATGATAGGCATGTTAAGCGCTATTGCTTTTGCTGTAATGGTAATTGGACGTGTGCCTATAGTATTGTTTTTAAAATATGACCCTAAAGATGTTGTTATTGTAATTGGAGGTTTTATATTTGGTCCGCTTTCGGCATTTTTTATCTCTCTTATTGTTTCTATTATAGAAATGGTGACAGTAAGCGATACGGGTTTTATAGGCTGTATTATGAACATACTTTCAACATGCGCTTTTGCCTGTACTGCAGCTGTTATTTATAAAAAAGACCATACTTTAAAAGGCGCCGTAATTGGGCTTATATGCGGTGTTTTGTTAATGACAGGCATAATGCTTTTATGGAATTATCTTATTACGCCTATTTATCTTGGATACCCGAGAGAGGCGGTAGCTGAGCTTTTAATTCCAGCATTTCTTCCTTTTAATTTACTTAAAGGTGGAATAAATGCTGCGTTAACACTGCTTTTATACAAACATGTGGTAAATACGTTAAGAAAAGCAAAACTTATTGACCAATCAAAGGGCGAGCCTGTAAAAGTAAACAATACAGGCATAGCTCTTGTATCTTTATTTGTTATCGCTACAGGAGTTCTTTTAGCGCTTGTGCTTAAAGGAGTTATATAAAATAATTTGTAAAAAATCGTAATAATTTTTCAATGGAAAAGTAATACTATTATGGTATAATATAGTTAGAAATAGGACGAGCTTTTATATGTCTTATTCTTAAAAAATGTATCGGGGTGTTTTTAAGCTGGATAAGAAAGCCTGTGTATTTTAATTATTGCCGATACTGTTTAAAGGAGGGATATATATGAAAAAATTGATTATAATTTTATCTTCTGCCATAATCGCTGTTTCGGTATTTTCAGCCTGCGGCAAATCTGGAGAGAATGTTTCTTCTTCCTCACCTGTTTCGAGCCAGACATCATCTGATGAAACTGAAAAGAACGAGGCTGTGATTTATATCGGAAGCGGAACGGACTATAAAGAAAGTTTGGTTTTAACAGATGAAGAGATAACACCTGAACTGCTTATTGGAAAAATTTCAGAGTTTACAGGCTGGAATCTTGATTTGGCTGATGATGTAACAACAGGAAAAGGCGGAATGACAGTATGCTTTGCTAAAACCTCATCTATATTTACAGGTCCGCCTGAGGAACAAAATGAGGACTATTTTGTTTATGATAAAAGACAGCTTTGTCAGGAAATATTTGACAGTGTTAAGCACACTTTGCAGTATAACTTTGTAGACCCAAAGTTAGGAAATCCTGAAGAACTTAATGTGTATTTTTGCACCGAAAATAATGAGCCTATTACTATAGATGATATAGGCATTACTATTCCGTTGGATGAGCCTTATAACGGTTTAGAAGACGGTGAAGGCGGCGGAACTTCGGAACAGGATATAAAAACGGCTCAGTGTAAGTTTGAAGGTCTTGGGGACAGCCACAGCGTAGAGGTTATTCTTAATGGTGAGGTAGAGGTATTCCAGTTTTATGATGAAGCTGTTGCTGAAAAATTAAGCTCTATGACTCCGGGAGACATGTTCAGCTGTGAGTATACAATTGATGAAAATACATCAACAAAAACACTTACAAAAATAACTCAATGACAATTAAAAATTTTATAGGCTAATTTTATATAAAAGCGCTCTTATGCGGTATTTAAAGAAGCATACGGGGCGCTTTTTATTTTTTGCTTGAAAATTAAATACAGTAATACAATAAATAAATTATTATTAAGATATTAAAAAGATTAAATATTATCATCTTTTTTGTTATATAAGTATAGATAATTTGGAAGTTTTAAATGCATTTTTATTCAATATTTATATAGTGTTTTTTAAAAAGTCGGTAAATTTTAAGCTGAGAATGAAAATTATTTGAAATGATGAAAAAATATTCTTGAATTTATATTTAAAAAAGCATATATTAATATGGACTTAGCTTTAAGAAAGGCAGGCGTATATTTTGGATAACAATGATTATGTAATGTGGCTGAGCAGAACGTTTAACCAGAACTCCAAAAAAGTATATTATATGTTAGATGAGTTTAAAACGCCTGAAAATATTTTTAAAGCTGACAAAAGCGAGTTTTTAAAACTTAAAGGCATTAACACTGAAAAAGCCGATTTACTTATTAAAAACAGAAATTTAATAGAAATTTGGAAGAAAGAATTGAATGAAAGCGGAGTAACATTTATTTCAATTTTTGATAAACGTTATCCCAAAAAGCTGAAAAATATTTATCTGCCGCCTGTTGGCATATATGTAAAAGGCAAAAAATTAATTAATAATGATACTGTAACTGTAAGCATAATAGGTTCAAGAAGATGCTCGGAATACGGCAAGAGAATGGCGTCTAAATTTGCAGGCGAGCTTTCTTCGCTCGGAATATGTGTTTTAAGCGGAATGGCTGCTGGAATTGATTCAATAGCTAATTCCACAGCATTGCATTATGGTAATTTTACTGCCGCAGTGCTTGGCTTTGGTCATAACTGCTGTTATCCGGCTGAGAATAAGAACCTTATGGAAAAAATTTCTGAAAACGGCTGTTTAATTAGCGAATATCCGCCTGATACAACGCCGGAACCGTATTACTTTCCTAAAAGAAACAGTATAATTGCAGGTTTGTCAGACGGTGTTCTGGTAGTTGAAGCTTCAAAAAATAGCGGCGCCCTTATTACAGCTGATTTGGCATGCCAGTATGGCAGAGATGTTATGGCTGTGCCTTCTAACATTACAAGTTTAAACGGCGTTGGTACAAATAATCTTATAAAACAAGGCTGTGCTTTGGTTACTTGTACGGAAGATATTTTATTTGAACTTGGATATAAAATTATTAGCAAAAAAAGCAAACCGGGCGATAGTAAAAGCAGTGCAGGCGGCAAACCAACAGATAATGAAAATAAAATACTTTCTCTTATAGGCGAAGAGCCTGTAAGTTTTGAGTATATAGCCGGCAAAACTGGTTTTGCTGTAGGCGATTTACAAAGCATGCTGCTTATGCTTGAACTTAAAAATATAGTTGAAAAACTGCCTGGCGACAGGTTTGTTAGAAAATAACATGAGGTGTTTAAATGGCTAATAAGAATTTAGTTATTGTAGAGTCTCCGGCTAAGGCTAAGACAATTAAAAAATTCCTTGGAAGCAAGTACAAAATTGAGGCTTCAATGGGACATGTACGGGATTTGCCTAAAAGTCAGCTCGGCGTTGACATTGAACATGATTTTGAGCCTAAATATATTACAATCAGAGGAAAAGGCGAGCTTTTGGCAAAGCTGAGAAAAGAAATTAAAACAGCGGATAAAGTTTATCTTGCTACTGACCCTGACCGTGAGGGGGAGGCTATAAGCTGGCACCTTGTGGCAGCTTTGGGTCTTGAAGAGGGCAGATACAGAAGAATAACTTTTAACGAGATTACAAAAAACGCAGTTAAAAAATCCATAGCTGAGGCAAGGGATATTAACATGTCCCTTGTAAACGCGCAGCAGGCAAGGCGTATACTTGACAGGATAGTCGGCTATTCTTTAAGCGACCTTTTATGGAAAAAAGTTAAAAGGGGTTTAAGCGGCGGGCGTGTACAGTCTGTTGCTTTAAAACTTATTTGCGACAGAGAAGAAGAAATACGTTCCTTTATTCCAGAAGAATACTGGACGATAGATGCGGATATTTTATCTAATGAAGAAAAGACATTTAACGCAAAATTCTATGGCATAGAAGGAAAAAAAATTGAGCTTAAAACAGGCAGTGAGGCAAACGGAATTGCTGACAGCATTAAAGATAAGGATTTTTACGTTAAAGAAATAAAAAAAGGAAAGCGTGCCAAAAAGCCTTATCCGCCTTTTACAACAAGCACGCTTCAGCAGGAAGCCAGCAAATATCTTAATTTTACAGCGCAGAAAACAATGATGGTAGCTCAGCAGCTTTATGAAGGTGTTGACGTTAAAGGAGAAGGCACAATAGGTCTTGTTTCATATATCAGGACTGATTCTGTCAGAATTTCAGATGAGGCTTATGAGGATATTAAAAGCTATATATCAGAAAATATAGGAGAAAACTATCTGGCTCCGGAAAGAAATGTTTATAAATCCAAAAATAACGCTCAGGACGCACATGAATGTATCCGTCCAACACATGCATCTTTGGAACCGGAAGCTATAAAGGACTCCCTTACAAAAGAGCAGTATAAGCTTTATAAACTTATTTGGGAAAGGACAATAGCCTGCCAGATGAAACCGGCTGAATACGAAACTCAGGCAATAACTCTTTTAGCTGATAAATATCTGTTTAAAGCTACAGGCTCAATACTTGCTTTTGATGGATTTCTTAAAATATATAACCGTATAGACGATAATCAGGAAGCCGTACTTTTGCCTGTAGTAAATGAAGGAGATATGCTTAAAGCCGCGTCAATAAACACAGTTCAGCATTTTACCCAGCCACCGGCAAGATTTTCAGACGCCTCGCTTATTAAAACTCTTGAAGAAATCGGAGTAGGAAGACCAAGTACTTACGCGCCTACTATTGCCACGATAATTGCAAGGAATTATGTTACTAAAGAGAAAAAGCTTTTTTATACAACAGAGCTTGGCGAAGCTGTAAACGAAATAATGAAGACATATTTTAAAAATATAGTTAATGCTGACTTTACGGCAGCCATGGAAACAGACCTTGACAGCATTGAAGAAGGTAAAATAGAATGGAAAGAAATAATAAGGAGTTTTTATCCAATATTTAATTCAGAACTTAAAAATGCGCAGGAAAAATTAAGCAAAGTTGTTATAAAAGATGAAGTTACAGATGTTATATGTGAAAAATGCGGAAGCAACATGGTTATAAAATATGGCAGATACGGAAAATTTTTGGCTTGTCCTAATTTTCCGGCATGCTCAAACGCAAAACCGCTTTTTGAAAGCGCTGGTGTTAAATGCCCGCTATGCGGCGGAGAAGTCCTTATTAAAAAGACTAAAAAAGGCAGGAAATACTATGGCTGTGAAAATAATCCTGATAAATGCGCTTTTGTAAGCTGGAACAAACCGGTGGATAAGAAATGCCCGAAATGCGGAAGCTATATGGTTGAAAAAGGAACAAAAAATGTAAAACTGCTTTGTTCAAATGAAACATGCGGATATTCAGAAGATGCTCCGCAGGAAAACGCGCAGGATTAAATATTTCTCAGCATAAACAAGTCTTTTGCTGTATTTTTACAGCTTTGGACTTGTTTTTTTAATTGACTTGTGGTAAAATACCATTCGTTACTGAAAACACACCTATTTCCGTTATTGCCATGGTGCTCTGTTTTATGAGTTGCGCAACGGAGGGAAATGGGGAGGATTAACCAATAGGAGGATTTAAAATGAGTGTTATTTCAATGAAACAGTTGTTAGAAGCAGGTGTTCATTTCGGACATCAGACAAGAAGATGGAACCCTAAAATGGCTCCTTATATCTTCGCTGAAAGAAACGGTATCTATATTATTGACCTTCAGAAAACAGTAAAAAAAGTAGACGAGGCTTATTTTGCAGTTTCTGATATTATTGCAAACGACGGAGAAATTCTTTTTGTAGGCACAAAGAAACAGGCTCAGGATTCTATTAAAGAAGAAGCTGAAAGATGCGGCATGTTCTATGTTAACCAGAGATGGTTAGGCGGCATGCTTACAAACTTTACAACAATCAAAACAAGAATTGCAAGACTTAAAGCTCTTGAAAAAATGCAGGAAGACGGCACATTCGATGTACTTCCTAAAAAAGAAGTTGCCAACCTTCTTCACGAAATGGATAAGCTCCAGAAAAACCTTGGCGGTATTAAAGAGATGACAAGAATTCCTGATGTTATGTTTATTGTAGACCCTCGCAAAGAGAGAATTGCCGTTCAGGAAGCACACACACTTGGCATTCCAATTGTTGCTATTGTTGATACAAACTGCGACCCTGAAGAGGTTGACTATGTAATTCCTGGCAATGATGACGCTATACGCGCCGTTAAACTTATAGCAGGAAAAATTGCTGACGCTGTTATTGAAGCAAAACAGGGTGAGCAGGATGCTGCTGCCGATACAGAAGAAGCTGCACCGGCAGAGGCTGAATAATTTGTATTTTATGGCTTCAGCCGGAGAGCTTTGGCTGAAGCTTTTTTAAGCGATTTTATATATTTGGACGTATAAAGCCTCTTTGATGGGAATAATACCAAAAAGCTTTATGCGATATGATGGATGATTATATTTTTATAATTTTCTAAGGAGGAAATTTGAAATGGCTATTACTGCTGCAATGGTTAAGGAATTAAGGGAAACTACTGGCGTTGGTATGCTTGACTGCAAAAAAGCGCTTGCTGAAACAAACGGCGATATGGAAAAAGCTGTTGAATATTTAAGAGAAAAAGGTCTTGCTGCTTCAGCTAAAAAAGCTGGACGTATTGCTGCTGAAGGTATTGTTTATACTTTTATTACAGACTGCAATAAAAAAGGCGTTATTGTAGAAGTTAACTCAGAAACAGACTTTGTTGCTAAAAACGCTAAATTTAGAGAGTATGTTGATCAGGTGGCAAAACAGGCTATATCATCAGATGCTAAAGATATAGACGCTTTCCTTGCTGAAAAATGGATTGCAGACCCATCTGTTACAGTTGCAGAGGCTCTTAGCCAGGAAGTAGCCGTTATTGGTGAAAATCTTAAAATCAGACGTTTTGAAAAATATGAAAAAGAGTCTTCAGGAAGGCTTGTATCATATATTCACGGCGGCGGAAGAATTGGTGTTCTTGTAGAACTTCTTTGCGATAAAGAAGCTGACAGTGAGCTTGAAGAGCTTGGAAAGAACCTTGCTATGCAGATTGCAGCTCTTAACCCTAAATTTATAGCTGATTCTGATGTACCACAGGAATTTATTGACCATGAAATGGAAATTCTTGTAAAACAGGCTCAGGAAGACCCTAAAAATGCAAGCAAACCTGCTAACATAATTGAAAAAATGGTTACAGGCAGACTTAAAAAAGAGCTTAAAGAATTCTGCCTTGTTGACCAGGCTTACGTTAAAGACGGTGATATGACAGTTCAGCAGTACATTGATTCTGTTGCTAAAGCTGTTGGTGCACCTATTAAACTTGCTCGTTTCGTTCGTTATGAAACAGGCGAAGGCCTTGCTAAGAAAGAAGAAAACTTCGCTGAAGAAGTTGCTAAAGCAATGAACTAATTATCTTAGAATTTTTAAAGGATACGCTTAAAATAAGCGTATCCTTTTTTGTAGCATAATATTTAGGTTAAAAAATGCTATA
>CALWRF010000011.1 GCA_944383885.1 uncultured Clostridia bacterium
AGAGATGCGGTATGTTCTATGTAAACCAAAGATGGCTTGGCGGAATGCTTACAAACTTCTCTACAATTAAAACAAGAATCGCAAGGCTTAAAGAGCTTGAGCAGATGCAGGAGGACGGAACTTTTGACGTGCTTTCCAAAAAAGAGGTTGCCGGTCTTCTTCATGAGAAAGAGAAGCTTGAGAACAATATCGGCGGAATTAAAGAAATGACAAGAATTCCTGACGTTATGTTCATTGTTGACCCAAGAAAAGAAAGAATAGCTATTCAGGAAGCTCACATTCTTGGAATTCCTGTTGTGGCCATAGTTGACACAAACTGCGACCCAGAGGAAGTTGACTATGTAATTCCTGGCAACGACGACGCTATCCGTGCCGTAAAACTTATTGCCGGAAAAATAGCCGACGCTGTTATCGAGGCAAAGCAGGGCGAACAGGACGCTGTTGAGGAAGCAGCTGAGGAAACTGTTTCAGCCGACGCTGAGTAATTTTTTCAGACATATTGGCTTCAGCCAAGGGCGCTTTGGCTGAAGCCTTTTAAATAATTTCTTATTTTTAATAATTTTGAACACACTAAGGAGGATAAATAAAATGGCAATTACCGCTGCTATGATTAAAGAATTAAGAGAGAGCACAGGCGTTGGAATGCTTGACTGCAAAAAAGCACTTGCCGAGGCCGACGGAGATATGGACAAGGCTGTTGAAATTTTAAGGGAAAAGGGTCTTGCCGCTTCGGCTAAAAAAGCCGGAAGAATTGCTGCTGAAGGCATTGTATACGCTTCTATAACTGACGACAATAAGACAGGCGTTCTTGTTGAGGTTAACTCCGAAACAGACTTTGTTGCTAAAAACGCCGTTTTCAGAGAGTATGTTGACCAGGTGGCTCAGCAGGCCATAGCTTCTGACGCCGCTAATATGGACGCTTTCCTTGCCGAGCAGTGGAACGCTGACCCTTCGGTTACTGTTGCCGAGGCCCTTAGCCAGGAAGTTGCCGTTATAGGCGAGAATCTTAAAATAAGACGCTATGAGAAGTTCGTTAGAACAGAAAGCGGAAGACTTGTTTCTTATATCCATGGCGGCGGAAGAATCGGCGTTCTTGTAGAGCTTATCTGCGCTAAAGAGGCTGATGAGCTTGAGGAGCTTGGAAAGAATATAGCAATGCAGATTGCCGCTCTTAACCCTAAGTTTATCGCAACAGAGGACGTTCCTCAGGATTTTATTGACCATGAAATGGAGATTCTTGTTAAACAGGCTCAGGAGGACCCTAAAAACGCCAATAAACCGGAAGAAATCCTTCAGAAAATGGTTACAGGAAGACTTAAAAAAGAGCTTAAGGAATTCTGCCTTGTTGACCAGGCTTATGTTAAAGATGGCGATATGACAGTTCAGCAGTACATTGATTCTGTTGCAAAAGCTGTTGGCGCACCTATTAAGCTTTCACGTTTTGTTCGTTATGAAACAGGCGAAGGTCTTGCTAAGAAAGAAGAAAACTTTGCTGAAGAAGTTGCTAAGGCAATGAACTAATAACTTGCTGGATTTAAAAAGGGATACGCTTTTATGGCGTATCTCTTTTTTGTATGATATTTATGTTAAAAAATATTTTATAGATATTATTATAAGCTGATATATGTTATAATACCTTTTAAGTTTATTAGAAAGTTTCAAAGTAAAGTATTAAAATTTTTGACTGGGGAGAATTTATTTGGAACTGAACAAAGAAAATATTAAGCGGATAATATTTATTATAGTCATAAGCCTTGTTATTTTTTGGGGTCTTAATCATTACAATATAATTTTAAATGGTGTATCATACGGAATTTCTATATTGTTTCCGTTTATACTTGGTTTATGCATAGCGTTTGTGGTTAATGTAATACTGCGGATTGTAGAAAGTGTTTGGGACTATATATTTAAAAATAAAAATAATATTAAAACAAAGGGTAGTTTAAAAAGGGCTGTATGCGTTTGTATAAGTTTTTTGTTTGTTTTCAGCGTATTATTTATTGTTATATTTATAATTGCGCCTGAGCTTAATAAAACAGTTGTATCTGCAATTGATATGGCGCCGCAGTATATAAACGAAATCGAACAAAAATGGACTGAGCTTACTGAAAAATTTGCTGAATATTCCATAACATTACCGCAGTTTGACAAAAGCTCAAGCGAAATAACGGAGAATATAAAAGAATTTTTAAAAGAAAGCGGAAATTATTTAATTAATAAAACTTTTGAGGTTACTTTTTCGATTTTTTCACTCATATTTAATATTGTGCTTGGCATGGTATTTGCCATATATATTTTAATGGGAAAAGAAAAACTTGTTAAACAATGCAAAAAAGTTATATTCGCTTTTTTACCTGAAAGCAAGGCAAAAAGCTTAATTGATATTCTACGCCTTTCAAATACGACTTTTACTAATTTTGTTACCGGTCAGTTTACGGAAGCAATTATTATAGGGGTTCTATGCTTTGTAGGAATGCTTATATTAAAAATACCGTTTGCGCTTATAATATCCGTTTTAGTTGGCTTTACGGCGCTTATACCGGTATTTGGCGCTTTTATAGGCACGTTTGTAGGTATATTCCTTATTATAATGGTTGAACCAATAAAGGCTGTGTGGTTTGTTATATTTATTGTTGTATTACAGCAGATGGAGGGAAATTTGATTTATCCTCGCGTAGTTGGCAAATCAGTTGGTCTTCCTGGAATTTGGGTGCTTCTTGCAGTAACTGTAGGGGGAAGCGCATTCGGCATTGTAGGCATGCTTATAAGTGTTCCTGTCTGTTCAGTATTATATACGCTTTTGTCTAAAGAAATAAATAAAAGGCTTAAAAATAAAAATAGCTTAATAGATTAATTTTTAGAGTACAAAGTAATGCTTGTGGATAGTTTGTTTTAAGAGCATTACTTTTTCTAATTTTTTCTAACTTTTTCTAACTTATTAAATCTAAAAGGGTAATTATTCTTATTGTTTTTGAATTTATTTTTTCCTGCATGGAATAATTAAAATATACTCAATACATGAAAGGAATGATATTATGGATATGTTTTCCATTGCAGGTTTAAGGAAGTCCGTAAGGAATTTTACTAAAAAAACATTTGATGAAAATACAAAAAAAGAAATAATTGATTTTTTTGCAAAATGTGAAAAATTTGATGAAAGCATAAAAACAGAAGTAAAATTTTTTGATAAAAAAGACCTGCCTGAAGAAGCTGAAAATAACGGCGGCTATAACGGTTTTTTAATTGAAGCGCCATATTATATTGCTGTATATTCGGAAAAAAAGACATGCTTTATCGAAAATGCCGGATATATGGGTGAAAATATAATATTCAAGCTTACAAGCATGGGTATAGACAGCTGCTGGATAACACTTAAACAGGATTATGTAATAAGCCAGCCGGACAGCAAAATGCGTCTGACAGGATTAATAGCTGCGGGCTACGGCGCTAAGTTTAAAAATCCCAAAATAATAAATAAAATGATTTGGGGCAAAGGCTATGATAATTTAAAAGTTGTTAATATTGATACTGACAATAAAGCACGAAAAGAGGTTACTGAAATAGTTTATATGAATGAATACGGAAATAATATTACTATGGATGAACTATCCTCAAGCGGCATAGAGGAAGGATTTTATGCTGCAAGACATGCGCCTTCAGCCCTTAACCGGCAGCCGTGGAGATTTATACTTGACAATGAATTTGTTGTGCTTGTTATAAAAAAAGACGAGTATACGAATATATATGAGGCTAAAATAGATGCCGGGACAGTTATGTTTAATTTTGCAGCGGTTATTACAGAAAGAGTATTTAAAATCAAGTGGGTTGTCGGTAAACCGGAGAAGAATTATAAAATTCCAGATGACTGCGTTATAGCAGCTTACTGCCATATTTAATACATGAATGAAATTAATTATAATGGTAAAAATGTTTATTTTATTAAAAAAATTCAGCAAAACTATTGACATTTGTAATTTTTAGGTTTATACTTCCTATAAATTTAACTCTTATTTTTCGGGCAAAACATTATGGTAAATAATTTAAAGGAGAAAAAGACAATGTTTAACTTTAACGCTGCCATCGTCATTATTAACATTATTAACCTCATCATTGATGAGGCTATTTGTGTTGGTAAAAAGCGTTTGGTAAGGTTAAAGATTTCATGGGTTTAAAAAAATAAGTTAAACTCAAAGCCATATCAGCCAAACGCTGATATGGCTTTTTTGTTTATTTGAATCAGGGATTTTGAAAGGGGAATGAAGAAAATGTTGTTAACAGGCTGTGAAATAATAATGGAGGTATTAGCCGAACAGGGTGTGGATACTGTATTTGGATACCCCGGAGGACAGGTTCTAAATATCTATGATGCGCTTTATAAAAACCAGCATAGAATTAAGCATGTTTTAACAGCTCATGAACAGGGCGCAAGCCATGCAGCAGATGGTTACAGCAGGGCAAGCGGAAAAGTTGGCGTTTGCATAGCAACAAGCGGACCGGGCGCAACAAACCTTATGACAGGCTTAGCTACAGCTCATGCTGATTCAATTCCGGTTGTGGCAATTACAGGCAATGTGCCTATGGAGCTTATTGGAACAGACAGCTTTCAGGAAGTAGACACTATAGGTCTTTCAATACCGGTTACTAAACATTCTTTTCTTGTTAAATCGATAGATACACTGGCTTACACTTTAAGGGAGGCTTTCCGGTTTGCAAAAAGCGGTCGTCCCGGACCTGTACTTGTGGATATTCCGAAAAATGTTCAGGTAGCCAAGACTGAGTATGAGCCTATGGGCGAAGTTGAAAAAACACCTGATATCAGTCCGGATAAAGACCTTCTTGACGAGGCTGTAAAACTTATAAACAATTGTAAAAAGCCTGTTATATACTGCGGCGGCGGAGTAATAAACGGAAACTGTTCGGAATATATAGAACCCTTAGCCGAAAAATGCGGTGCTTACGGAGTATTCTCTATGATGGGACTTACTGCTATGGATTGTGAAAATCCGAGACATTTGGGAATGAGCGGCATGCATGGAAGATATGCGGCAACTAAAACACTTACACAGGCAGACCTTGTTTTGGCAGCAGGTGTAAGATTTACAGAACGAGCGACAGGAAACAAGGCTAAATTTGCCGAGCACGCTAAAATAATCCATTTGGATATTGACCCGGCAGAGCACGGGAAAAATATAGACGCTGATTTGAAAATACTGGGAAACTTAAAAGAATCCCTTAAATATATATTTGAAAACATAGATGAAAAGTCAAACCCTCAATGGGACAATGAAGTTGAAAAGTACAAGGCTAAAGAAAATGAAAACAGGGTTGAAACAAACGCATTAATGCCATGGAATGTAATAGAAACTGTTAACAAAAAAACCTCAGATGATACAAATATAGCAACCGATGTAGGTCAGCATCAAATGTGGGTGGCTCAGTATTATAAATTCAAAAAACCAAGAACACATCTTACAAGCGGCGGTCTTGGAACAATGGGCTATGGAATGGGAGCAGCTATAGGCGCGTGTTTAGCAACAAAAAGACGTACTGTTTTGTTTACCGGCGACGGAAGTTTTGGAATGAATCTTAATGAACTTGCAACGGCTGTTTCTCAAAACCTGCCGCTTACAGTTGTTATACTTAACAATAACCGTCTTGGAATGATAAGGCAGTGGCAGAGTTTATTCTTTGATAATCATTTTATGGCAACTGTTCTTGACAGAAAAACAGATTTTGTAAAACTTGCCGATGCCTTTGGAGCCAAAGGGTACAGAGCGGAAAACATTGAAGAACTTAACAGCGCCCTTGATAAGGCGTTTGCTTTAAATTCACCTTGTGTTATAGATTGTATAATACCAAATGACGAAAATGTACTTCCAATGGTTCCGCCAAATGGTTCAGTAGAAAATATGATAATAAAATAAGGAGGTAAAAGTATATGAATGAAAAATACTTTATCAATAGTTGTTACAAATCAGCCGGGAGTGCTTACAAGGATTTCATCGCTTTTCAGCCAGAGGGACTTTAATATTGACACTTTTACCTCGGGAAAGACAGAAGATGACGATTATGCCAGAATAACAATTACAGCAAGCGGCGACAGCAGAAAAAAAGACCAGATGATAAAACAGATTTCAAAGCTTTATGATGTTAAAAAGGTTGAAGTAATGCAGCCTGAAAATACAATTTTAAGAGAGCTTTTAATTGTTAAAGTCAGCGCAAGCGGCGAAAAATTAAGGGAAATACTTGACGCAGCATCTGTTTTCAGAAGCAAAGTAGTTGATATGTCTCCAGGCTCAGTCTGCATAGAAATAACAGGCGAGACAAGCAAAATAGACGCGTTTTTAAATTATATAAAAGACTATGGTATACTGGAATACTGCCGGACTGGGCTTATTGCAGTCCAGAGAGGCAAACAGTGCCTTTTTGAACACAAAAAGAATTCAAAAAACGAAACAAAAACTGCTTAATTTATGCCAAAAGGCATTAAAAATATTTATAAAAAAGGAGATATTTAATCATGGCAAAAATGTATTATGCGCAGGACGCAAACAGAGAACTTATAGCAGACAAGAAAGTTACAATAATAGGTTATGGCAGCCAAGGTCATGCTCATGCCCTTAACCTTAAAGACAACGGAATTGACGTAACGGTCGGTCTTTACGAAGGTTCAAAAAGCAAGCAAAGGGCACAAGAGGCAGGATTTAAAGTAAAAAATACAGGTGAAGCTGTTAAAGGCGCTGATATAGTAATGATACTTGTAAATGACGAGATACAGGCAAAGCTTTACAAAACAGAAATAGAGCCAAACCTTAAAGAAGGCGCTACGCTTGCCTTTGCCCATGGTTTTAATATACATTACGGTCAGATTGTACCTCCAAAGAATGTTGATGTTATAATGGTTGCTCCTAAAGCTCCGGGTCACACAGTAAGAAGCCAGTTCCTTGAGGATTTTGGTGTTCCAATGCTTATAGCTGTATATCAGGATGTAACAGGCAAAGCAAAAGAAACAGCCCTTGCTTATGCTGACGCTATAGGCGGCACAAGAGCTGGTGTACTTGAAACTACATTTAAGGAAGAAACAGAAACAGACCTTTTTGGCGAGCAGGCTGTTTTATGCGGCGGTGTATGCGCTCTTATGAAAGCTGGGTTTGACACACTTGTTGAAGCTGGTTATCAGCCGGAAAGCGCTTATTTTGAGTGTATGCATGAGATGAAGCTTATAATAGACCTTGTTGTTAAAGAAGGCATGTCATTTATGAGAAATTCCATAAGCGACACAGCGGAATACGGCGATTATACAGCAGGACCTAAAATAATAACAGATGAAACCAGAAAGGCTATGAAAGGCATACTTAACGATATACAGCAGGGCAATTTTGCTAAAGACTGGATACTTGAAAATCAGGCTAACCGTCCGCACTTCAACGCTATGAGAAGAATACAGAAAGAACACCTTTCAGAAAGTGTTGGAGCTGAGCTCAGAAGCCACATGAGAATGAAATAATAAGTTTTGCTGGTTTTGTAATTTAGCAGTATACATACAGATTTTATTTTAAATAAACAGCGGCTGTAAACTTAAAATGTCTATAACCGCTGTTTTTGTTGCTTTATGGCTTTATATTATGAAATATTTTTTAAGTACTATGTTGACAAAATCATCCCGCTGATTTATTATAGACGAAAGTCGCTTAAAAAGAGGTGCTTAAATGCGTATAGGTTATGGCTATGATGTTCACAGGCTTGTTGAAGGTAGAAAACTTATAATAGGCGGTGTTGACATACCTTATGAAAAAGGTCTTTTAGGTCATTCAGACGCCGATGTTCTGCTGCATGCTGTTATGGATTCGCTACTTGGTGCTGCGGCACTGGGAGATATAGGAAAACATTTTCCTGACAGCGATGAAAGGTTTAAAGGTATTTCTTCAATTAAGCTGTTAAAAGAAGTTTTAGCCTTGATTAATAAAAATAATTATTGTATAATAAACCTCGACGCTACAATTATAGCCCAAAAACCTAAAATGTGGCAGTATATAGACCAAATGCGCTGCAACATTGCCGAGGCTCTTGAAATAGATGCTGATAATGTAAACGTTAAGGCAACAACAGAAGAAGGTCTTGGCTTTACCGGAAAAGAAGAAGGCATAGCGGCTAATTGTGTCTGTTTAATTGAAAAAAGATAAAGACGGTGAAGAAAAAGAGTAATTTTAATGTCTTTCCCAGAGAGGACTGTGATTGGCTGGAAGCAGTCTGTTAGGTGTTTTAATGAAGTGCGTTTTGGAGTCTCACTTATGTGCGGGTTGTTCCGTTAAAGACTTAAAGTGACAGTTTTGCTGTAATTAGAGTGGAACCGCGGAGTTTATGCTTCGTCTCTGTTTAAGAGACGGAGCTTTTTTATTAGTTAATTTCAGGGAGGGTATACAAATGTCGTTTTTAAAAGAAGAAATAAAAGTAATTAAAAAGAAAGATCCGGCTATTAAAAGTTCTATAGAAGTTTTGCTTTACCCGTGTTTTTGGGCTGTTTTAAACCACAGAATAGCCCACAGGCTTTACAGAAAGAAAAAATATTTTCTTGCAAGGCTTGTTTCACAGCTTTCGCGCTCACTTACAGGTATAGAAATTCATCCGGGAGCTAAAATAGGCAAAAATTTCTTTATTGACCATGGCATGGGTGTTGTAATAGGCGAAACATGTGAAATTGGAAACAATGTCCTTTTATATCAGGGTGTGACTCTTGGAGGTACAGGCAAAGATACAGGAAAGCGTCACCCGACAATAGGCAACAATGTTATGATAGGTTCAGGAGCTAAAGTTTTAGGACCTATTAAAGTAGGAAACAACGTAAAAATAGGTTCCGGCTCTGTTGTATTAAAAGATGTGCCTGACAATGTTACAGCTGTAGGCGTTCCTGCAAGATGGAGCAATAAATACGCTAAAAATTCTGAAAATGACCATCCGTCAGATAATATTGACCAGCTGAAAGTACCTGATATTATTCAGGACGAAATTGACTCACTTAAAAAGAAAGTTGACGACCTTGAAAAAAGAATTTCAGATAAAGAAAACAATGAACCGGCAGAATATAAGAAAGCCGAATGATTAAAAGGAGTGTTTAGTATGAAGCTTTATAATACACTTACAAGGAAAAAAGAAGAATTTGTGCCTCAGGAAGAGGGCAAGGTAAAAATGTATGTATGCGGTCCTACAGTATACAACTACATTCATATAGGAAACGCAAGACCTTATGTTGTTTTTGATACAGTACGCCGTTATCTTGAGTACAAAGGATATGATGTAACATATATCCAGAATTTTACTGATGTTGATGATAAAATAATTAAAAAAGCAAATGAAGAACACTCCAGCATGGAGGAAGTTTCCAACAGATATATAAAGGAAGCTTTTACAGATGCCGACGGACTTAATGTAGAGCGCGCCACACATCACCCAAGAGTTACTGAAGAAATGGATAATATTATAGAAATGATAAAAACTCTTGTTGATAAAGGCTACGCTTATGTAAATGACGGAACTGTCTATTATGACACAAAAAGATTTCCTGAGTACGGCAAGCTTTCCAAAAAGAATCTTGATGAGCTTATAGAAGGCGCCAGTGAGAGAGTTGACAAAGACGATGCAAAAAGAAATACAACTGACTTTGTACTTTGGAAACCTTTTAAACCAGGTGAACCAAAATGGGATTCCCCTTGGGGACAGGGAAGACCGGGATGGCACATTGAATGCTCTGTAATGGCTAAAAAGTACCTTGGCGATACTATAGATATTCATGCCGGCGGGGAGGACCTTATATTCCCTCACCATGAAAACGAAATAGCTCAAAGTGAAGCGGCTAATGGAAAACCTTTTGCAAAATACTGGCTTCATAACGGCTTCATAATGGTTAATAACGAAAAAATGTCTAAATCAGCAGGAAACTTTTTTACTGTAAGAGAAATAGCCGCTGAGTTCCCTTATGAAGTTATAAGATTCTTTATACTTAACGGACATTACAGAAGCCCGCTTAATTTCAGCCGTGAGCTTATGCAGGCATGCCAGAACGGACTTGAGAGAATTAAAAACTGCAATACCGACTTACAGCATTATATAGATAACAGTGCGGATTCAGCTCTTAAAGACAATGAAAAAGAGCTTTTAAAAGAGCTTGATAAATTTAGAGTTCAGTTTGAAGCAGCAATGGACGATGACTTTAATACAGCTGACGCTATTTCGGCAATTTATGAGCTTGTAAGATTTATAAATAAGAGTATTAAAGACAATGTTTCAAAAGAATTTGCTGTAAAAGAAATGGAAATGTTAGGAAAGCTTTGCGGCGTTCTTGGAATCAATAAGGAAAAAGAAAAAGTTGAGGACGAAGATACAGCGCTTATTGAAGAACTTATAGCTAAAAGAACAGAAGCTAAAAAGAATAAAAACTTTGCGGAAGCTGACGCTATAAGGGATAAGCTTACTGAAATGGGTGTTACAATTAAAGATACACGCCAGGGTGTTCAGTGGTTCAGGAGCTGAGATTTTGAGCGAGTTAAACTACATTTTAGACGGATTTAAAGAAATTAAAGTTAGGGAACTTTCGCCTTTGGTATTGGCTTATATCGGCGACGCTTTTTTTGAAATTTTAGCCCGCACAATGACTGTTTCAAATGGAAATGCGCCGGTCAATGTCCTCCATAAAAAAAACAGCAATATTGTAAAAGCTAAAACTCAGGCGGAAATCTATTTTAAAATAGAAGGATTGCTTACTGATGAAGAACTTAATATAATGAAGAGGGGTCGGAATGCTAAGAGCTTTACATCGCCTAAAAATGCTGATATTACCGATTACAGGCATGCTACCGGTCTTGAGGCGCTTTTTGGTTATCTCTATTTGGAAAGAAAAGCAGACAGAGCTGTTGAGTTGTTTAAAGCCGGGCTTGATATAGAAAAAGGAGAATAAATGTGTATAAAAATACCGATGAAAAAGTTTTTAACGAAAACCAAGTAGAGGGCAGGAACGCCGTGCTTGAGGTTTTTAAAAGCGGACGTGATATAGAAAAAATTATTGTTGCAAAAGGTAATACAGAAGGAACTATAAGGCGTATTATGGCTATGGCGGCAGATAAAGGCGTAGTGCTTCAGCAGGTGGAAAGAAAGCGCCTTGACGAAATGAGCCAGACAAAAAATCATCAGGGGGTTATAGCCATTGTATCTTCCCACAGCTATGTTGAGGTTGAAGATATACTTGAAAAAGCCAGAAGCAAGGGAAAAGACCCTTTTATAATAATACTTGATGAAATTACAGACCCACATAATTTTGGCGCTATATTAAGAACAGCAGATGCAGCATGTGCAGACGGAGTTATAATATCCAAAAGGCGTTCTGTAGGTCTTACGGCAACTGTTGCCAAAACATCTGCCGGGGCCATAGAGTATGTGCCGGTTGCAAAGGTAACAAATATAGCAAATACTATTGAGGATTTAAAAAAAGCCGGTTTATGGATAGCATGTACTGATATGGACGGAAAAAGCTATTTTGACTCTGACCTTAAAGGACCTATTGCCATTGTTATAGGCAGTGAAGGCAACGGTGTAAGCCGGCTTGTTAAGGAAAAATGCGATTTTACGGTTTCCATACCGATGTATGGTCAAATTTCCTCACTCAATGCTTCGGTAGCGGCAGCTTTATTTATGTATGAAGTTGTCCGCCAAAGAGGCAACGGCTGAAATGAGGGATTTACTTGAAAAGGGAATACCTACTTGTAGACGGTTATAATATAATACACGCGTGGGACGAGCTTTTGGATTTATCCCAGGTAAGCCTTGAAAGTGCAAGGCACAAACTAATGGACATAATGAGCAATTATCAGGGCTTTAAAAGCAATTTATGCGTTATAGTTGTTTTTGACGGTTATCTTGTAAAAGGAAACATAGGCACTGCTTTTGAGTATAACAATATATATGTTGTTTATACTAAAGAGGCGGAAACAGCCGACCACTATATAGAAAAGACTGTTAATAAAATGCCAAAGGAATGTAAAATACGTGTAGCTACATCAGACGGACTGGAGCAGCTTATAATACTTGGAAACGGCGCCAGCAGAATGTCTGCCCGTGAGCTTAAACTGGAAATTAAAGATGCTGAAAAAACAATGCGTGAGGAATTTATAGAAAATAAGCCGCCTAAAAACAACCTTCTTATGGATAACCTTGATGAGCATACAAGGAACTTGCTTGAGATTATGCGCAGGCAGAAATGATAGGAGAAATAATGAGTGAAGAACAGTATCAGCAGTATAGTGATGAGGATTTAATAAATTTTGTGCGAAACGGCGATGAAACTGCACAGGACTTTCTGCTTAATAAATATAAAACCATAGTTAAGACAAAGGCAAGGGCATATTTTTTAATGGGTGCCGACCGTGAAGATATTATTCAGGAAGGCATGATAGGTCTGTATAAAGCTATAAGGGATTATCAGCCGGATAAGAATGCGGCTTTTAAAAGCTTTGCAGACCTTTGCATTAACAGGCAGATAATAACGGCTATTAAAACAGCAAGCAGGCAGAAGCATATACCGCTTAACTCATCAATATCACTTAATAAACAGGTTTACGGCAGTGATGAGGAAGAAACATATATGGACTTTTTAAAAACTGAAGAAGCCACAAGCCCTGAAGCAATATTTATAGGCATAGAGAACAAAAACTTTATTCTGGACCAGTTCTCAAAGGCTCTGAGTTCTTTTGAGTCAAAGGTTTTAAGCCTTTATTTACAGGGTAAAAGCTACAGCAAAATTGCCGAAATTACAGGCAAGCCTGAAAAATCAATAGATAATGCCCTTCAAAGGGTTAAAAAGAAAACAGAAAAATTCATGCATCAGGCACAGGCGGAGTAATTTCCGTTTGTGCTTTTTTATTTAAGGAGATGAAAATAATGTATTTTCTGTGTTTTAATAAGTCTGTTCAGGGAATGTTAAAAATAAATTGCTGTGGAAAAAAATTAAAAGGCAGTATGACAAATTATGGAATAATAGGCATAATAAAAAGTGAAAATAAGGCAGAAAATAATTTTAGTGAACATGAAATATATGAAAACTTTAAAGAAGAAGCAGAATATGAAGAACCATTGTTTGATATAAGTTCAAGAAATGTGCTTTGTTTGCCGCTTAATCTTTCTGTAGGTAATATTGAGGAAGATTTTTTTGCAGAAAACAGCGTGAGAAAACAGAATTTTATTAAAAGGCATTCTGAATTTTTATCTGGAAGTATTGCAACCAAGGAACAGCTTGTAAAATCAGCCCAAGAAGATTGGGAAAATGCAGTTAATGATTATAATACTCTTTTGAATTTGAAAAAAGGCGAAAAGGTGTTTGTTTGGATAGATTACAGCTGCGACAGCTTATGTTCTCTTTTATTTGCGGCAGATGTTCTGAAATATAGTAATATAGAATTTGAGGCTGTTTTTGTGCCAAGATATAAAGAGCAAATTAACGGTACGGTTATGGACTCTGTAGACTGGGGAGAATTTGACTATAATGATTTAAAGAATAATTTGTTTAACAGAAGGATATTTACTAAAAACGAGTTAAACGCTCTGTCTTTAAAATGGTCTGAGCTTAAAAGGGAAAATTCTGATTTAAGAGTATTTTTAAACGGCAGAATAATAAGTGCTGCCAAAAGTTTTTATGACAGTTTTATACTTAACTGCTTGAAGCAGGGAGAAACAAAAGCAGGAAATGTTTTGGCAAAAATGATTCCTATTTGTGCTGATGATTGGTTTATATTCAAGAGAATAAGTTATTTGATAAGTGTAGGAAGAATAGTTTTAGTAAAAAAAGATGATGATTATTTTGGAGATTCTGTAATAAAATTATCTGAAAACATATAATTTTTATTTAATATATATAAAAATAATTATAAAAATTTATTATAATTGTACGATTTGACTAAAAACTGCTTTATTTTATTTAGTTTACATAAAATATATTAAATTTTGACTAAATTTCTTTCGTTTTTAAGTCAAAAAGTTTACATAAAATTTTTGAATTTTTTGTTAGCACTCATTGACAACGAGTGCTAACAGTGATATAATCCTTTTTGTCAGATGAAATAGATGTTAATACATATAATATATGTTAACTATACACCACTTAGAAAGGATTGGTGCTTATGAATACACAGAAATATACGCAGAAATCTCTTGAGGCTGTTCAAAGTGCTCAGAGTGCGGCTTTAGAACATAAAAATACACAAATCGACCAGCAGCATTTGCTTTATGGTCTTTTAACTCAGTCAGACGGTCTTATTCCACAGATGCTGGTTAAAATGAACGTAAGTGTAAACGGTCTTCTTAATGACTGTGAAAGAGAAATTAAAAATCTTCCTTATGGTTCAGGAAACGGACAGCTTTATCTTTCTGGAGAACTTAACATGGTTCTGGAACAGGCTGAAAAGATGGCTGAAAATATGAAAGATGATTTTGTTTCAGTTGAGCATATATTTATGGCTCTTATTAACAGCCCTAACGATGCCGTTAAACGTCTTTTCAAAAAATACAATATTACAAAAGACGAATTTATGAAACAGCTTAAAGCTGTCCGCGGCAACGCAAGGGTTACAAGCGAAAACCCTGAAAATACTTATGATGCTCTTAATAAATACGGCTACGACCTTGTAGAAAGGGCAAGGAGCAAAAAGCTTGACCCTGTTATAGGTCGTGACGATGAAATAAGAAACGTAATAAGGATACTTTCAAGGAAAACAAAGAATAACCCTGTTTTAATAGGTGAGCCTGGTGTTGGTAAAACAGCTATTGCTGAGGGTCTTGCTGAAAGAATAGTAAGTGAAGATGTTCCTAACAGTTTAAAGGACAAAACTATATTTGCCCTTGATATGGGTTCCCTTATAGCAGGCGCTAAGTACAGAGGCGAATTTGAGGAAAGGCTTAAAGCCGTTTTAAATGAAGTTAAAAAGAGTGAAGGTAAAATTATACTTTTCATAGATGAGCTTCATACAATAGTAGGCGCCGGAAAATCAGACGGAGCTATGGATGCAGGCAACCTTCTTAAACCAATGCTTGCCCGTGGTGAACTTCATTGTATAGGCGCAACGACTCTTAACGAGTATAAGCAGTATATTGAAAAAGACGCTGCACTTGAAAGACGTTTCCAGCCGGTAATGGTTGCAGAGCCGACAGTAGAAGATACGGTTGCGATACTGCGTGGTCTTAAAGAGAGATACGAGGTTTATCATGGAGTTAAAATACAAGACCAGGCTATAATTGCCGCAGCAACACTTTCCAACAGATATATAACAGACAGATTCCTTCCTGATAAGGCGATAGACCTTATTGATGAGGCTTGCGCCATGATTAGGACTGAAATTGACTCAATGCCTACAGAGCTTGATGTTATAAGAAGAAAAATTATTCAGCATGAAATTGAGGAAGCTGCCCTTAAAAAAGAAAACGACAAGATTTCAGTTGAACATCTTGCAGAAATTCAGAAAGAGCTTGCAGAGTTAAGAGAACAATTTAATGCCCTTAAAGCTAAATGGGAAAACGAAAAGACATCAATTGATAAGGTTCAGAAGTTAAAGAGCCAGATTGAGCAGACAAATGCCGAAATTGAAATGGCTGAAAGAAAATATGACCTTAACAAGGCGGCAGAGCTTAAGTACGGCAAACTCCCTCAGCTTCAGAAAGAACTTAAAGCTGCTGAGGAAGAAAGCGGCGAAGAGGCTAAAAATTCACTTTTAAGAAATAAAGTAACAGAAGAAGAAATAGCTAAAATTATAGAGCGCTGGACTGGCATTCCTGTAGCAAAGCTTGTTGAAAGTGAAAGGGAAAAACTTATCCACATGGGTGATATACTTCATAAAAGGGTAGTTGGTCAGGATGAAGCTGTTACAAAAGTTTCGGAAGCAATATTAAGAAGCCGTGCCGGAATACAGAACCCTAACAGACCTATAGGTTCGTTTATGTTCCTTGGACCAACTGGTGTTGGTAAAACAGAACTTGCAAAAGCCCTTGCCGAAAGTCTTTTTGATGATGAAAAGAACATTATCCGTATTGATATGACTGAATATATGGAGAAATTCTCAGTGTCAAGACTTATAGGAGCTCCTCCGGGATATGTAGGTTACGAGGAAGGCGGTCAGCTTACAGAAGCTGTTGCAAGAAGACCTTATTCAGTAGTGCTTTTTGATGAAGTTGAAAAAGCTCATCCAGATGTATTTAATATTCTTCTTCAGGTACTTGATGATGGAAGAATTACGGATTCACAGGGCAGGACGGTAGATTTTAAGAATACTATTATAATTCTTACATCTAACCTTGGTTCCCAAGAGCTGCTTGACGGCATAGAGGCAAATGGTGAAATAAGTCAGGAAGCGAAAGACAAAGTTGACATTCTTTTGAAACACTCATTCAGACCGGAGTTCCTTAACAGGCTTGATGAGATTGTAATGTTTAAACCTCTTACAAAAGAGAATGTTACATCTATTGTTGACCTTCTTATTGCAGACCTTAACAGACGTCTTAAAGACAAACAGCTTACATGCGTTGTTACAGATGAGGCGAAGAAGTTTATTGTTGATAACGGATATGATATGATTTATGGCGCAAGACCATTAAAGAGATATATCCAGCAGTATGTTGAAACACTTATCGCTAAGAAGATAATAGGCGATGATGTAGCTCCGGGCACAACACTTACTGTAGGTGTAAACTCAAATCAGCTTGTAGTTGAGTAATTAAACAAGTGCCATACTTATGGCTGAATATAAATTAAATTGAATTAAACAGCAGTCTTTAATTAATAATATAATTGGAGGCTGCTGTTTTTATGTTATGTAACATAATAATGCATGTAATATTAAGCCATAAATAAACAACAGCATAAAAATAAAGTGTAATTTAGTATTTAATGTGTTATAATACTAAAATACGGGATTAATTAACAAATATCCCGTTATTATTTTGTATATATGCAGGCAGGTTATTATGGACATATTAAATGATGATATTAAAAAATTATATTTTAAGTTTCTTATACCAACAATATTTTCTACTCTTGTAACATCTATATATATTTTAGGCGACGCTGTTATAATAGGTCGGTTTATTAATGATAAAGCAATGGCGGCATTAAATATCATAACGCCCATATTCTCGCTTTTTTACGGCACAGGATACCTTTTGGGCGTTGGCGGCGCAGTTATGATGTCAGCGGCTTTTGGTGAAAAAAAGATTAAAAAAGGTCAGAGCTATTTTACTGTTTCGGTATTGTTTGGAGTAGTATTTTCTGTAATTTATGCGTTAATATTGCTTGCTTTTTTTAGACCAATTATGTATTTTATTGGCGCCAGTGATGAAATATATGGTTATGTAAGCCAGTACGGGTATATATTTGTAAGCGGTGCACCGCTTTTTATATTTTCGTCTATGCTTCAGGTTTTTGTAAGAAACGATATGTCGCCCAAAAAAGCAATGTTTGGCGTAATAGCAGGCGGAATTGCAAATGTAGTATTGGATTATATTTTTATTGTGCCTTTTGATATGGGCATTGCTGGAGGCGCTTGGGCAACACTTGCCGGAAGTGTATTATCTTTAGCCGTTTATTTCACTCACTTTTTGACTAAAAACAATCGGCTGAAACTGTTTTTTGGAGAAATTAATTTAAACAATATAAGCCGTGTTTTTAAATGCGGATTTCCTAATTTTTTTATAGAAATTTCAAACGCGGTTGTTATAAGTCTTTTTAATATTCAGCTTAGAAACACAATAGGTTTTGTAGGCATAACGGCTTACGGGATTGTGGAAAATTCTTATCTTGTTGTTAATTCTCTTTCAAACGGAATATCACAGACTGCCCAGCCGCTTATTGCCTCTAATTACAGCGCGAAAAATAACGAAAGGGTGTCATCTGTATTTAGAGCAGGTCTGATTACATCAGTTATAATATCTGTTGCAGTTACACTTTTTGGTGAACTAAATCCAGAATTTATTATAAACCTGTTTGTTAATGCTGATGATGAGCTTATGGGCATTGCTGTAACAGCAATAAGGATATATTTTATATCTTTTCTTATGGCTGTAAGCAATATTTATATAAGCGGATGCTTCCAGGCTGTTATGAAAAGCGGTTATTCAATGCGTATCTGCATATTAAGAGGGCTTGTTTTGTCATCTGTTTTTGTAACTGTTTTTCCGATATTTTTTGGAAGCAATGGCATTTGGTACGTTATGCCATGCGTTGAGCTTTTGACGCTTATTTATGCCGTCTGCTGTGTTAAGCTTAAAATTAAATTGTAAAATAATTATAAATGATGTAAAATTTTAGTTATTATATATAATAATGGGGGATATGTAAATGAAGGTTTTGGTTACGGGAGGAACCGGGTATATTGGAAGCCATACATGCGTTAGTCTTTTAGAAGCCTGTTCTGATGTGGTAATAGTTGATAATCTTTCAAATTCCCGTGAAGAAGTAATTAACAGAATAGAAAAGATAACTGGTAAAAGACCTGTTTTTTATAAAGCTGATTTAAGAAACAAAGAGGAGATTTATAAAATATTTGAAAAGGAAGATGTCGACTCGGTAATACATTTTGCCGCTCTTAAATCAATACCGGACTCAGTTGCGCGTCCTTTGGAGTATTATGAAAATAATGTAGTTGGCACAATGAATATTTGCCATGCCATGAAAAAGTACAATGTAAAAAAAATAGTTCTGAGCTCATCAGCGGCTGTATACGGTCTTACAGACAATAACCCAATTAAAGAAACAGCACCGCTGTTTCCATATAACCCTTACGGAAGAACAAAAATGATACAGGAATATATAGTATCAGACTTTGCTAAAGCCGAAAAAGCCGAGGCTGTTATACTGCGGTACTTTAACCCTATAGGAGCGCATGAAAGCGGACTTATAGGCGAAGACCCTATGGGAACGCCTTCAAACCTTATGCCATACGTTTCTCAGGTTGCTTCCGGCAGGCTTAAAAAGCTGTATGTATTTGGAAATGACTATAATACATCTGACGGGACAGGAGTGAGGGATTATATACATGTATGCGATTTGGCTGAAGGTCATATTAAAGCCCTTGAAAAGTTAAATACTATTAAAGACTGTGTGCTTACTCTTAATTTAGGAAGCGGTCACGGATACAGCGTTTTGGAGTTAGTTAACAGCTTTGAAAAAGTTTCCGGAAAAAAAATAAATTATGAAATTGCACCACGGCGCCAGGGAGATGTAGATGCATGTTATGCCGATATTGCTATGGCAAAAAAAGAAATCGGCTGGAAAGCTAAAAGAAGCATAGAAAAAATGTGCCTTGATGAATGGTCATGGCAGAAACTCAATCCAGATGGCTATTAATGATAAAAAGCAAACCATTTTATTGGTTTGCTTTTTTTGCTTGTACTCAACCTAAAATCTGTTTTTCAATTTTTGATTTATGAATTTTATAATATATAAAGCCTACAAAGTCGGCTAAAAACCAGCCTATAGGTATAGAAGCCCAAATTGCTGTAACACCTATAGAAGGTATTGAAGAAACCGTATATGAAATAAGCACTCTTGTGCCAAGAGAGATTACAGTTAAAACAACAGACATTGCCGGTATTTTAACTGCTCTGTAAAAACCATAGAATAATGACAAAAACCCTATGCCAATATAAAAAGCACCCTCAATTCTTAAATACTGAACTCCGGCAGAAATTATTTCTGTTTCTTCAGGATTAATGAATATAAGCATTAAGTATTTTGCAAAAGCACATACTGCAACTGATATTATTAAACAAAATACAGCGGCTGTTAATACAGCGCTTTTAATGCCTTTTTCTATTCGCTGAGTTTTTTTTGCGCCGTAATTCTGTGCTGTAAAAGTTGAAAAAGCGTTTCCAAAATCCATAACAGGCATGTAAGCAAAAGAGTCTATTTTAACTGCTGCTGCAAAAGCAGCCATTATAGCTGTTCCAAAACTGTTGACTAATCCTTGAATCATAAGTATGCCAAAATTCATTACTGACTGCTGTACACATGTAAGAAATGAGAACTGTGACAGTTCGTAAACAGATTTTTTTGTTATTATCATATCCTTTTTTGAAACACGTATTTCAGGAAAATATTTAAGCGTATAAAATAATATTCCAACAGCTGAAACATATTGCGCTATTACTGTAGCAGCCGCAGCTCCGCTTACACCTAAGTTGAAATTTATAATAAATACTAAATCCAGAATTATATTTAAAACTGCCGAAACAGCTAAAAATATAAGTGGTATAAAGGAATTTCCTATAGACCTTAAAACTGATGCGAAAAAATTATACACAAAAGAGGCGATAAGACCCATAAATATAATAAAAACATAATCGCGCATTAATGAGTATATTTCCTGAGGTGTTCTTAAAAATACAAGTATTTCGTCTATAAATAAAAATGACAATATATTTAATACAATAGTTGTTATGCCTATTATTATAAAAGCAACAAATATTGAATTTTTAAGCTTGTCCATATTTCTTTGACCAAAATAAATTGAAAATAAAGCGCCGCTTCCCATTGAAAGACCTATGATTATTGATGTAAGAAATGTCATAAGCGAGTATGCCGACCCAACTGCGGCAAGAGCGTTTGAACCAACATATCTGCCAACTATGAGTGTATCTGTGATATTGTAAAGCTGCTGAAGAAGATTGCCAGCTATCATAGGAAGAGCAAATATCAACATAGTTTTAGTTATATTTCCGCTTGTTAAATCTCTGTTCATATTTTAATCCTGCTTTCGTTATTTTTATTGAATTAATTTTTAAGTATCCCAAAAAATGTGGCTGTGCCTATAAATATGCTTATAGATATACCGGCAATAACATCGCTTATATAATGAACGCCTGTCAGTATTCTTGAAAAACAGACAAAAACGCTTATTATACCCGTAATAATGCCTAAAAAAGGAGATATAAAATATACGGCAAATGTTATAATTACGGAACTTGAAGCATGCCTGCTTGGACATGATTTTCCTTTTGAATGCATAATAATTGGCTCAAAACCTATATTTTCAAAAGGTCTTTTACGGTTTAATTTGTTTCGTAATTTAGTTACCAAATAAAAATCAATCCATGGTATAGCCGCGCACGCAAAAAAACGTCTATCTCTTTTTACAGCTAAAAAAGCCAGCATTGAATAAAAAATAAATACAACAGGCTTTGGAAAATTTTTATCTATAAATATAACTGCGCTTTCAAAATTTTTATGGCTTTTAATATACTCATTAAGTTTTATATAGCTTTCGGGCTTCATGCTGTCACCGCCTTACTCTCTTTTGCTTTTTCTTTAAACGAAAGTATAAGCACTGTTGTTATTATAAGAGCAAAGCCTGCCAAGTCAAATACGGTAAACTTGTTTTTAAGCCACAAAGCGGAAAACACAGTTGCGCTTACAGGCTCTATGCATGCCAGCATGCTTCCCTTTGAGGCGCCTATTATGCTAACGCCTTTAAGGTATAAAGTAAACGGCAATGCAGTGCCTATAACTACTATTACTGCAACTAAACAAAATGTTGTAATGTCTATATTCTGCTCCATATTCCATGGCCTTACAGCCGCAGTAAAAACAACACCGGCAATAAGCATGCCAAGTCCTGTTACTGTAAGGCTTCCCCAGCGCTCAATCAGCCTTCCGGGAAGAATTGTATAGACTGCAAGAGTAAATGCAGACAGCAGACCAAAAAATAATCCAGATGGTGATATGGCAAGATTATTTATATTTCCGTGAGTAGCTATAAGGAATGTTCCCGTAACAGCTAATATTATTGCAAGGACTTCACGGGGTTTTGGAAATCTTAAATATCTTATACAGATATAAATAAGAATAAGCGCAGGGGCTAAATACTGCAAAACTGTGCCGGTAGCCGCATTTGAACGGGCGATTGCCGCAAAATATGTATACTGGCATGTCATAAGTCCGGCTATACCGAATATCAAAAGCGCCATTGTGTCTATTTTATTACGTAAAATGCCTTTAATATTCTCCCTTTGGGTACAGACTGAAAGCATAACTATTATTATACCTGCAAAAAGTATTCTGTAAGAAGTAAGCCACTCTGCATTTACATTTTTAAAATCAAAAAGATATTGACCGCATGTACCTGAAAAACCCCAGCAGGCACCGCTTACTAATACAAATAACGATCCTTTAATTTTTTTACTCATAATACTTCTCCCCACAATAAAATTTATTGATAAATATAAAAATTATAACACACTATTAATATCTTTAAAATATAAAAATTTCTATTTATTGCAAAAAAATACATTTATAATTTTGGATAGTAAATCTTACTTTGGATAATATAAATTTACGGGGTGATTTTTAATGATTTATACAGTTACGCTTAATCCGTCAATTGATTATGTTATGGAATGCGGGGATATAAAAACAGGCATGCTTAACAGAAGCAATAATGAATCATTTTTTATAGGCGGGAAAGGCATAAATGTTTCTATAATGCTTAAAAATCTGGCTGTTGAAAGCACATGCATTGGCTTTACCGCCGGATTTACAGGGGAAAAAATAGAAAAAGAACTTAACAGCATGAGTATTATTAATAATTTTGTTCATATACCTAAAGGCGAAACAAGGATAAATGTAAAACTAAAGGGAAAAAACGAAACTGAAATAAACGGCTCAGGTCCTAAGGCAGAAAAGGAAGAAGTTTATAAACTCCTTGATATGCTTGAAAAACTTAATAAAAGTGACTTAGCTGTTTTGTCAGGCTCAGTTATAAAAAGTGATTTTGACAATCTGTATGAGCTAATGGCGCAAAAACTAAGCACGTCAGGTGTTAAATTTATAGCTGATACATCAGGGAGCAGTTTAAAAAGCGTTTTAAAGTATAAGCCTTTCCTTGTTAAGCCTAATGTTTATGAAATAGAGGAGTTTTTTAACAAAAAAATTAAAAGCGAAGAGGAATTAGTCAGTCTCGCTTTTGAACTGCAAAATGAAGGTCCGGAAAATATACTTGTTTCAAGGGGAAAAGACGGAGCTGTAATGGTCTGCGGCGATAAGAGCATTTACTCACTTCCTGCGCCTGAAGGCATAAAAGTTAATACCGTTGGGGCAGGAGATTCAATGGTTGCCGGATTTATTGCCGGGTATATGTGGTATGGCGATTATGAAAAGGCTTTTATTCTTTCTGTAGCTGCCGGTTCCGCAACAGCTTTCTCAGAAAATATAGCCTCAAAAGAAAAAGTTATGAAACTGTTTGAAAAAATTTCAATATAAGGAGTTGATTTAATTGAAAATTACGGAACTTATAAACCCGGAAAGGATAAGGACGGGCGTTCAGGTGAAAAATAAAGATGAAATGATTTCATATCTTTCTGAATTAATGTTTAACTCTAAAATTGTAACAGACAGGAAAAAGTTTGAAGATGATTTAAAAAAGAGGGAGGAACAGTCTACAACAGCAGTTGGAGAGGGAATTGCTGTGCCTCATGCTAAAAGCCCGGCTGTTAAAAAAGCCGGCATAGGCGCTGTGCTTCTTAAAAGCGGAATAGACTATGGTGCAGAAGATGGAGAAAAAAGCCGGCTGTTTTTTGTAATAGCCGCGCCTCAGGGCGGAGAAAATGTTCATCTTGATGCGTTAGGAAAGCTTTCGGCAATGCTTATGAATGAAAATTTTATAAATGATATTATGGCAGCTGCTAATAAAGAGATGTTTTATGAAATTATAAAAAAGTATGAAAAAGAAGACGAAAAAAATCAGTCATCAGTAATCTCAAAAGAAGAAACGGACAGATATGATGTAGTAGCTGTTACTGCCTGCCCTACAGGCATTGCCCATACTTTTATGGCAGCTGAAGGTCTTGAAAAGGCAGCTCAAAAAATGGGCATTAAAATTAAAGTGGAAAAAAACGGCGCCTCCGGCATAAAGGATATGCTTACTGAGGATGATATTAAAAATGCTTCTGCTGTAATTGTAGCGGCTGACAGAAAAGTTGAAATGGCGCGTTTTGACGGCAAACCTATTGTTATAACTAAAGTTTCTCAGGGAATAAACAATGCGCAGGGACTTATTGAAAAAGTGCTTGATAAAAATACTGAAATATACAGGCACAGTGAAAATGCCGAAAGCAGCTCTTATTCAAAAACTGGGCAGAAAAAAGGTCTTCACAGCATTTATACTGATTTAATGAATGGTGTTTCGTTTATGCTGCCTTTTGTAATAGGCGGAGGTATATTAATAGCAATATCATTTTTGCTTGATGATTATACAATAGACCCTTCTAATTTTGGTATGAATACTCCTGTTGCTGCATTTTTCAAAACAGTAGGCGGAGCCGCTTTTAATTTTATGCTGCCTGTTTTAGCGGGATATATAGCTATGAGTATAGCTGACAGACCAGCACTTGCGGCAGGTTTTACAGGAGGATATTTGGCTCAGCAGGGCGGCAGTGGATTTTTAGGAGCGCTTTTAGCCGGATTTTTGGCTGGCTATATTATGGTTGGAATTAAAAAAATTCTTGATAAACTGCCGGAGAGTCTTTCTGGTGTTAAAAGTGTATTGCTTTATCCGCTTTTAAGCATATTAGTAACAGGAGCGGTTATTCAATTTATATTAAACCCGCCAGTAAGTGCTTTAAATGCTCTGCTTTATTCTGCTCTTAACAGTATGGGCAGCTCAAGCCGCGTGCTTTTAGGCATTGTTTTAGCAGGAATGATGGCTGTTGATATGGGCGGACCTATTAATAAAGCTGCTTATGTTTTTGGAACAGCGGCTATTTCAGAAGGAAGGTACGATATTATGGCTGCCGTTATGATTGGCGGAATGGTGCCGCCTATAGCAATAGCTCTTTGTTCCACATTTTTTAAAAGCAGATTTACTTCAAGAGAGAGAAAAAGTGCCGCTGTAAACTATATTATGGGTCTTTCATTTATAACAGAAGGGGCAATTCCTTTTGCCGCATCAGACCCATTAAGGGTAATACCTGCGTGCGCTATAGGTTCGGCAGTTGCCGGAGGACTTTCAATGTTTTTTAACTGCACATTAATGGCGCCTCACGGCGGAATTTTTGTTATACCGGTAATAGGCAATTGGGTATGGTATCTGCTGTCGCTTGTTATAGGTTCTGCTGTAGGCATGGTGCTTCTTGCAATATTTAAAAAACCAGTGGAGGAATGATATTATGGAAAGTTTTGAGTATATTTTACAGGATAAGGAAGGAATACACGCAAGACCGGCAGGGATTGTTGTAAAAGCCGCAAAGGAATTTAAAAGTGATATTACAATGGAAAATAAAGGCAAAACAGTTAACTGTAAAGGCATTTTTGCCGTTATGAGCCTTGCCGCCAAATGTGGTGAAAAAATAGTTATTACAGCTAATGGGACAGATGAAAAAGAAGCTATTAAGGCTGTAAGTGCCGCTGTTAAGGAAAACTTATAGGAGGCGTTTTATGATTACTAAAAACGGTAAGGGTGTTTTCGGCGGTATTGCATTTGGCAATATAAAAATATTTAACGGCGATAAAAAAGTAAAAAAATATTTTACATCAGATACAGCAGGTGAAAAAAAGCGTTTTGAAGCTGCAAGAAAAAAGGCTTATGACAAGACAATAAACCTAATGGAAAAAACAGCAAGCGAGATAGGTAAAAAAGAAGCTGCAATATTTGAAATACATTCAATGATGATTAATGATGATGATTTTATTTCCCTTGCGGAAAGCAAAATTGAAGGCGGAATAAATGCTGAAGCCGCCGTGCACGAAGCCGGAGAAGAAATGGCTGAAATGTTTTCGTCTTTAAGTGACGAGTACATGCGCCAAAGAGCGGCTGATGTTAAAGATGTGGCAGAAAGAATAGTTGAGGCTTTTGGTCAAGATGATGAAAAAGCAGGTTCCGGTGAAAAAACAATTATTGTAGCTTATGATTTAACGCCGAGCCAGACAGTAGGTTTAAGAGATAAAAATATTTCCGGATTTGTTACTGAGGGCGGCTCAGCTACATCTCATACCGCCATACTTGCAAGAACAATGAATATTCCGGCTGTCATAGGCGTAAAAGGTATACTTGATGAAGCTTACGACGGACGTTTTGCCGCTGTGGACAGCTCAAGCGGAACTATATATATTGAGCCTAACGCTACAACTATTAACCGCCTTAAAGACAAAAAAGATAAGGCAGAAACAGAAATGCAGCTTTTACAGCGGTATAAAGGTGTTAAAACCGAAACAAAAGGCGGTAAAAGTGTTATGCTTTATGCCAATATATCCAATATGACTGATTTGGATATGGTATTGGCAAATGACGCTGAAGGCATAGGTCTTTTTAGGACAGAATTTATATTTATGGGCAGAAACACATTTCCGTCTGAGGAGGAGCAGTTTGAAATATATAAAAAAGCTGTTGAAAAAATGGGCGGAAAACGTGTTATTATCAGAACGGTGGATATAGGCGCTGATAAAAAAATCGACTACTTTAATATACCCCATGAAGAAAATCCGGCTCTTGGCTACAGAGCTATAAGGATATGCCTTGACAGGGTTAATATATTTAAAGTCCAGCTTAGGGCAATTCTCCGCGCGTCCCACTACGGAAAAGCTGCTCTTATGTTTCCAATGATTTGTACTTTGGAAGAACTCAGAAAAGCTAAAAATATTTTAAACGAGGTAAAACTGGAACTGGATTTTGAATCTGTGCCTTATGACAGGAATATTGAAGTGGGAATAATGGTTGAAACTCCTTCAGCGGCGCTGATAAGTGAGTCTTTAGCTAAAGAATGCGACTTTTTCAGCATAGGTACAAACGACTTAACCCAATATACATTGGCAGTTGACAGACAGAATAATATGGTAAACTCTAAATTTGACACCGACCATGAATCAATACTGCGTCTTATACACTTTACAGCGCAAAGCGCCAAAAAGGAAGGAATTTGGGTTGGTATATGCGGTGAGCTTGGAGCTGACAAGCGCCTTACAGAAAAATTTATTAAATGGGGGATAGATGAGCTTTCCGTTTCCCCGGTTTATATACTTTCACTTAGAAAGCATATAACCGAAATGGAATTTTAATATATAAGGCGGGCTTTAGGTATTATTAAAGTCCGCCGCTTTTTGTAAAAAAACTGCACAAAAAAAGCTTTATATTATATGCGCTTATGTGACAAACTTTTTTGAAACATGTAATTTTTATTAGAAATTTGAATTTTCAGGTGATAAACTATTTGTAAACAAAAAATTAGGAGGGATTTACATGAAACGTATAATTTCAGCATGTCTTGAACAGACTGTACATTTCCAGTTAAAAGAAGGCGTTGAAAAAAGAGTTGCCGCAAGAAATGCAAAAGACGATTATGAAGCCTATAAAAAACAGATGGAAAGATGCGGCATAAAATACAAAATAATTGATGAAAAAGAACAGCCTGACGGCTCAATTATAATAAAAATTAAAAAGCAGTATAATAATTATAAATGTGATGAATACATAAGCTGAATATTTCAATAAACAAAAACAGCACGGAACTTATTTATGGTTTCGTGCTGTTTTGCTTATAACAGTTATTAAAAGTCAAAATTATTTTCGTTTTTTATTTCTATTCCGTTTTTGTCCAAAAGTTCTGCGGCTATGCCGTTTCCGTTAGTTAAGGTTTTGGAAAATGTGCCGTCATAAACTTTGCCGAATCCGCAGGAAGGGCTGTTGCTTTTAAGCACAGCTTTTTTAATGTTGTTTAGCTTTGCAATTTTTAATGTTTCCTCAGCGCCTTTTATAAATTCTTCAGTATGGTCTGTTCCGTCTTTTTCCAAAACGCGGCTGTTTAAAATTTCAACAGGCTTCCTTGGCGTTGGTCTGCCGCCAAGCTGTTCAGGGCAGACGGGAATTAGGATTTCTTTTTGGCTTAAAGATTTAACTTTTTCATTCGCTTTAATTTTGCCGTCGTACCGGCAGCATATTCCTAAAAGACAGGCACTTACAAGTATAGCCATTATTCTTCCAGCTCACTTTCAACATCAAGAGCTTCAACAAGTGTCATATCTTCATGTTTTTGCGCAAAGTTATCAAGGGTATACTGGTTGGCAAAAAGCAGAAGAGGACGTTTGAAATGGTCAAAAACAAGCATTATTCTTGATGTTTCATATTCTTTTATTTTTTCAATATCCATGTTGTAAACCCAGCGTACACAATTGAAATCGAGATTTTCCATTCTTATATCACAGTTATATTCGTTTTTAAGCCTGTACTCAAAAACCTCAAACTGAAGCTCTCCTACAGCGCTGAGTATAACGTCGTTAAACTCATTAGTATATACCTGTATTGCGCCTTCCTGCGCAAGCTGTGTTACGCCTTTTTGGAACTGCTTTGCTTTAAGTGAGTTTATAGGATGAACACGCATGAAAAGCTCCGGCGGGAAGGTCGGAAGCGGTTCAAAAAACAGCTTGCTTTTTGAAGTTGTAAGTGTATCTCCTATCTGGTAGTTGCCTGTATCGTAAATACCTATTATATCCCCGGCTATGGCAGTATCTACTGTTTCGCGCTCATTTGCCATAAGCATTGTGGACTGGCTTATTTTCATTTGTTTGCCTGTCCTTGAGAGCGTAACGCTCATTCCCCTTTCAAATGTGCCGGAGCATATTCTTAAAAAAGCGAGTCTGTCACGATGAGCAGGGTTCATATTTGCCTGTATTTTAAATATAAATCCACTAAAAAAGTCGTCTGTAGGCAGAACTTCGCCTGTTGTGGTTTTTCTGCTTCCCGGAGCTGGTGAGTATTCAAGAAAATGCTCCAAAAACTCTGTTACTCCAAAATCAGCAAGAGCGGTACCGAAAAATACTGGTGTAAGAAGTCCGGCTTTAATAAGCTCAAGGTCAAAGCTGTTGCCGGCGCCCTGAACAAGTTCAATTTCTTCACGTAGTATTTTAAGGTTTGTATCATCAATTTTGCCTTCTATTTCAGGACCGAATATGCCGTCTTTTCCAAGGTCTATGGTTATATCTTTTCTGTAAATGTGGACTTGGTTTTTAATTAAGTCATATACTCCTTCAAATGTAAGACCGTTGCCTATAGGCCATGTAACAGGTGTTGATGGAAGCCCGAGGGCTTCTTCCAAATCTTCCATAAGCTCAAGAGGGTCCCTTGACTGTCTGTCAAGTTTATTTATAAATGTAAAAATTGGTATTTTTCTCATAGAACAGACTTTAAAAAGCTTTTTAGTCTGAGCCTCAACACCCTTTGCGGCGTCAATAACCATAACAGCGCTGTCTACTGATGTAAGTATGCGGTATGTATCCTCGCCGAAATCATTGTGCCCAGGCGTATCCATAATAGATACCATTTTTCCGTTGTATTCAAACTGCATAACTGATGATGTAACAGAGATACCTCTTTGTTTTTCTATTTCCATCCAGTCAGAAGTAGCAAATTTTGAGTTTCTTCTTGCTTTAACTGTTCCGGCTTGCCTGATTGCGCCGCCGTGGAGCAGAAGTTTTTCTGTAAGGGTTGTTTTTCCGGCGTCAGGATGTGATATAATACCGAAAATACGTCTTTTATTAATAGCGTCAATAAGTTCCTGTGAAGCCATTTCTGTTTTCCTTCCTTATTAAATATCCTTGTTATTATTTTCATACCGAAATATAATATAATACTTTATGTTTTTAGGTCAAGGGGTAAAAGGCAATATAAAAAAATAAGTTTAATGGTTTTTAATAGTTTTAATTATTTAATTAATTTATATTTTAATTTTTTATATAAATAAATTCAGTTTTTTGTATCTGAGAACTGTCAATTTGGGGAATATATTTAGGTTTCAGCCGCTAAATTTGGCTTTTACAGGAAAATATTTAAAATCAATGTGTTCTTATTGACAGAAAAATACGTGATATGTTAAAATAAGCAAAATGTGTGCAGATAATGATAATTTAACAGGAGGATTTGGTTATGTTCCGTTTTAAAAACATTAATTTAGTCAATGCCGAAAAATACGGAATTAGTGTTTTTAAATATAAAAAAGAGGGGTATAAACATTCTTTCAGTTGTATTAATATTTTCAGCAATAAGAAGGCTTAAGTCTTTTTATTGCTTTTATTTTTGTTCAGGGAAAACCTTTAAAGTAATATAAGGCTTTTTTAATGGAAAGAATAATAACAGATTAATTATATGCAAGGAGGCGCTGAAGTTTTGAAAATATTAATTAAAAACGGAAGAATTATTAATCCGGCAGACGGCACTGATAAAGTTTCCGATATGCTTGTTGAAAATGGCATAGTTAAAGAAATTTCACAAAACATAAATACTTCTGCCGACAAAATAATTGATGCTAATAAAATGTGGGTTACACCAGGCTTTATAGATTTGCATGTGCATTTAAGGGAGCCGGGTTTTGAGCATAAAGAAACAATAGCAACCGGAAGCCGCGCAGCAGCGGCAGGCGGGTATACAACTGTATGCTGCATGCCTAACACAAAGCCTGTTGCAGACAGCATAGAAGTAGTTGAGTATATTAAAAAAGAAGCGGAAAAAAACGGCGTTGTAAATGTGCTGCCTATAGGCGCTATTACAAAAGGTCAGGAAGGAAAAGAGCTTGCTGACATTGAAGGCATGTATAAAGCCGGGATATGCGCCATAAGCGAAGACGGCAAAAGTGTTATGAATGCCCAGCTTTTAAAAGAAGCGATGATTAAGGCAAAAAAGCTTAATATACCTGTTTTAAGCCATTGCGAGGACAGGTCTTTGGTTAAAGGCGGGTGCATGAATGAGGGCGCTCATTGTGACAGTCTTGGCTTAAAAGGAATTTCTAATGACTCCGAAGATGTTATAGTTGCAAGGGATATAGTTCTTGCCGAAAGTACAGGGGCTAAACTTCATTTATGCCACATGAGCACAAAGGGCAGTGTTGCACTTTTAAGCGAGGCTAAAAAAAGAGGAGTAAATGTTACAGGCGAGATTACGCCTCATCACTTTACACTTTCTGATGAAAATGTAGATGGTAAAGACACAAATACTAAAATGAATCCTCCTCTGCGTTCTAAAGATGATGTTGAGACTATGAGAAAAGCTCTTAAAGATGGCGTTGCTGATACTATTTCGACAGACCATGCCCCTCACAGCGAAGAAGAAAAGGCAAAAGATTATCAGTCGGCGCCTTTTGGGATAGTGGGAAGCGAAACAGCTTTTGCCCTTTCAAATTCAGTTTTGGTTGAAGAAGGGTACCTTACGCCGTCAGCTTTAGTAGAAAAAATGTCGTATAATCCATCTAAAATACTGGGTATTGATAAAGGAGATATTTCAGTTGGAAAAGTTGCTGATATAACAATTACAAATCCTGAAAAGGTATTTAAGATAGATAAAAATAAATTTTATTCTAAAGGGAAAAACACACCTTTTGACGGATATGAAGTTAAAGGCAGTGTTGAATATACAATAGTAGGCGGAAGAATTGTTTTTGAAAAGGGGAAAATAAATGATAATTGATGTGCTTATTGAAAAAATAAAAGAGACTCAAAACCCTACAGTTGTTGGTCTTGATCCAAGGCTGAGTTTTATACCTGAGTTTATTAAAAATGAATGTATTGAAAAATACGGCAAAACACCTAAGGCTGTAGCGGAAAGTTTTTTTGAGTTCAATAAAGGCATAATTGACGCTGTTTATGATTTAATTCCTGCGGTTAAGCCGCAGGTTGCCATGTACGAAATGCTGGGAACAGACGGTATGGAATGCTTTATTAAAACATGCGATTATGCTTCAAAAAAAGGTCTTATTGTAATAGGCGATATTAAAAGAGGCGATATTGCCTCAACTGCTGAGGCTTACTCAGATGGACATTTAGGGGAAATTGATGCTTTTGGCGTTAAGCATAAAATATTTAATGAAGATTTTATAACAGTTAATCCATACCTCGGCTGGGATTCTGTTGAACCATATATGGCTAACTGCAAAAACTATAATAAAGGGCTTTTTGTGCTTGTTAAAACTTCAAACCCTAACAGCGGTCAGTTTCAGGACCTTGATGTAGGCGGACTTACGCTTTACCAAAAAGTTGGTCAGATTGTTGAAAGCTGGGGTGAAAAGCTTATGGGTAAAAACGGATATTCAAGCATTGGCGCTGTAGTTGGCGCAACCCATCCTAAGCAGGCTGAAATTTTAAGGGAACTTATGCCGCACACGTTTTTCCTTGTACCTGGATATGGCGCCCAGGGCGGAAAAGCTGAGGATTTGGCGGTATGTTTTGATAAAGATGGTATTGGGGCTATTGTAAACTCATCAAGAGGCATTATAGCCGCTTATAAAAAAGATGAATACAGCAAGTTTGCTGAAAAGGAATATAACCTTGCTGCAAGACAGGCTGTTTTGGATATGAAAGCTGATTTGAGGAGATGTATTTGATATGAGCGAGAAAACTGTTAAAGCTGAGCTTATACTTGAAAATGGTATGAGATTTGACGGCAGAGCCTTTGGCTATATTAAAGAAACAGTTGGAGAAGTTGTTTTTAACACAGCAATGACAGGTTATGAAGAACTTCTTACAGACCCGTCTTATGCCGGACAGATAGTTGTTATGACTTATCCACTTATTGGTAATTACGGCATTAACCTTGACGATATGGAAAGCGACGGACCTAAGCTTAAAGGTTTTGTTGTGCGCGAGAAATGTGATTATCCAAGTAATTTCAGGTGCGAAATGGATTTGGACGATTTTTTAAAACAAAACAAAATTACAGGCATTGAAGGCGTTGACACCCGCGCCATTACAAGAACACTTAGGAATGTTGGCACAATGCGCGGAATTATTACGTTAAGGGGCGCCGACCTTACGGAAAGCCAGATTAAAAGAAAATTTGAAAGCCTTAACAATAAAAACGTAATAAGAGATGTTACAATAAAAGAAAAATACGAAATACCCGGAGCAGGAAAGCATATTGCTTTTGTAGATTTAGGAACTAAAAAAGGCATTATAAAAGGCTTTGTTCAAAGAGGCTGCCGCCTTACAGTATTTCCGGCTTTTACTTCAGCGGAAGAAATTTTATCTGTAAATCCGGACGCGGTATTTTTATCAAACGGACCAGGAGACCCTAAAGATGTTCCGGAAGTAATAGAAATGGTTAAAGCTGTTATAGGCAAAAAACCTCTTATAGGTGTATGCATGGGCAACCAGCTTATAAACCTTGCGTTAGGCGGCGATACTAAGAAAATGAAATTCGGTCATCACGGCGGAAACCATCCTGTAAAAGACCTTAAAACAGGCAGAGTATATATTACAAGCCAGAACCATGAATATGTCGTATGCGACCTGCCGGAAGGAGTAGAGGCTGCTTTTGTTAATATAAATGATGATACAATAGAAGGAATTAGACATAAAACTTTACCTATTTTCAGTGTGCAGTTCCACCCGGAAGCCTGCCCGGGACCGCTTGACTCAGGTTTCCTTTTTGACAGATTTTTAGAAGTAATTGAAAGGGGTAATGAAAATGCCTAAGGATAATACTATTAAAAAAGTACTTGTAATCGGTTCAGGACCTATAGTTATTGGTCAGGCTGCCGAGTTTGACTATTCCGGCACACAGGCTGTTGAGGCTATTAAAAGCGAAGGAATAGAGGTTGTGCTTGTAAACAGCAACCCTGCCACTATTATGACTGACCGCGGAATGGCTCATCATACATATATTGAGCCTCTTACTGCTGAGTTTGTTGAAAAGGTTATAGCAAAAGAACGACCAGACAGCATTATTGCCGGCATGGGCGGGCAGACAGGTCTTAACCTTTCATGCGAGCTTTATGACAAAGGAATATTACAGAAATACGGTGTTAGGGTTATTGGCACTTCCATAGAGTCTATTAAAGAAGGCGAGGACAGGGATTCCTTTAAAAGGCTTATGGAAAAAACAAATCAGCCTATTGTAGAAAGTGAAATAGTTACAAATATTGAAGACGGCGTGGCTTTTGCCGAAAAAATCGGTTACCCGGTTATTATCCGTCCAGCATATACTCTTGGCGGAACAGGCGGCGGTATAGCGGAAAATGAGGACCAGTTAAGAGAAATACTTGCACAGGGTCTTCATTTGAGCCGTGTTGGTCAGGTTCTTATTGAAAGAAGCATTAAGGGCTGGAAAGAAATTGAGTTTGAGGTAATGCGTGACGGCGCCGGCAACTGCATAACAGTCTGCTCAATGGAGAATGTTGACCCTGTAGGCGTTCATACAGGCGACTCTATAGTTGTTGCCCCGGCTCAGACATTAGCCGACCATGAGTACCAGATGCTCAGAAAAGCCGCTATTGATATTATAGATTCAATTAAAATTGAAGGCGGCTGCAATGTCCAGTTTGCTTTAGACCCTAAAAGCTTTAATTATGCAGTAATAGAGATTAATCCGCGTGTTAGCCGTTCTTCAGCTCTTGCTTCAAAGGCTACAGGTTACCCTATAGCTAAAGTTGCGGCTAAAATAGCCTTAGGCTACAGGCTTGATGAAATAAAAAACGCGGTGACTAAAAAGACATACGCTTGCTTTGAGCCGGCTATTGACTATGTTGTATGCAAAATCCCTAAATGGCCTTTTGATAAATTTAAAACAGCAAAACGAAACCTTGGTACTAAAATGATGGCTACAGGCGAAGTTATGGCTATAGGTAATAACTTTGAGTCAGCCCTTTTAAAAGGCGTGCGTTCACTTGAAATAGGTCAGTATACCCTTGAAAGGAAATACAGCCATTCAAAAACTCTTGCTGAGCTTAAAAAGAGGGTTGCGGTGCCTGATGATGAAAGGCTTTTTGACCTTGCGGAGCTTTTAAGACGCGGTTACAGAATTGACATGGTTTGTGAACTTACAGGCATGGACAAATTTTTTGTTAAGAAAATTAAAAATATTGTAGACATGGAAGAAGAACTCAAACAGATGTCATTTGATGACTTAGATGAGGAAACTCTCAGAAGATACAAAAAAATGGGATTTTCCGATAAAGGAATGGCTGACATAATTGGCGTAAAACCGCCTGAGATTTATAAACTCAGAGTTAAATACGGCATAATTCCTGTATATAAAATGGTTGATACATGCGCCGGCGAGTTTGAAGCTGTTACGCCGTATTACTACTCAACATACGATAAGGAAGATGAGGTTGTTGTAAGCAGCAACAAAAAAGTTATTGTTATCGGTTCTGGTCCTATCAGAATAGGGCAGGGCATTGAGTTTGACTACTGCTCAGTTCACAGCGTGCTTGCGCTTAAAAGAGCGGGAGTAGAAACAATTATAATTAATAATAATCCTGAAACAGTTTCAACTGACTTTGATACATCTGACAAGCTTTACTTTGAGCCTCTTACAGAAGAAGATGTTTTGAACATTGTTGAAAAGGAAAGACCTGACGGACTTATACTCCAGTTTGGCGGACAAACAGCCATTAAGCTTGCCAAATTCCTTCGTGAAATGAACATACCTATTTTAGGCACAAAACCTGAGCAGATAGACGCGGCAGAAGACAGAGAAAAATTTGATGAGATACTTGAAAAACTTAATATTAAAAGACCAAAAGGCAAAGCTGTATGGTCAGTTAAAGAAGGTATTGAGGCTGCTGCCGGCTTAGGTTATCCTGTACTTGTACGCCCGTCATACGTTCTTGGCGGTCAGGGCATGGAGATAACATACAATGAACCGCAGATTACCAAATACCTTGAAGAAGCTTTTGCTAAAGACAGCAAAAATCCTGTACTTATAGACAGATACCTTCTTGGACGTGAAATAGAAGTTGATGCTATCTGCGATGGTGAGGACATACTTATTCCTGGCATTATGGAACACTTGGAAAGAGCCGGAGTTCATTCCGGAGATTCAATTTCAATTTATCCTCCGCAGCACATTTCAGAAGAGATTAAAGCGCAGATTGTTGACGAAACAAGAAGAATTTCGATTGCTCTTAAAGTAGTAGGAATGATTAATATACAGTTTATTGATTACCACGGAGAGCTTAATATTATAGAGGTTAATCCGCGTTCAAGCCGTACAGTGCCGTATATAAGCAAGGTAACAGGTGTGCCTATTATTGATATAGCTACAAAGGTAATGCTCGGCGCTAAGCTTAAAGACCTGGGTTACGGCAGCGGAATATGCAAAGAGCCTGATAAGGTATGCATTAAAGTACCTATTTTTTCTACTGAAAAACTTCCTCAGGTTGAAGTTTCGCTTGGTCCTGAAATGCGTTCTACAGGTGAAATACTTGGTGTTGGAAAAACGCTTAAACGCGCTCTTTATAAAGGCTTTATAGCGGCTGGAACAGTTGTGCCGCGTAAAAACGGGACAGCGCTTGTTACAATTAAACCGCATGATTTGCCTGATTTCCTTCCTATTGCACAAAAGCTTGAAAAGCTTGGATACAGATTTCTTGCCACAGACGGGACAGCTAAGTACATGGAAGAAAACGGCATAAGCCATGTTAAAGTTGTAAGAAAAATAAGCGAAGGCGTACCTAATGTTCTTGATATAATAAGAAGCGGTGTGGTAGACCTTATCATAAACACACCTAATAAAGGCAACAGAGCTGCAAGCGATGGATTTAAAATAAGGCGTACAGCAGCTGAATGCTCTATAGTCCTTATGACATCTCTGGATACGGCAAATGCCCTTGTAGATGTTATGGACAGCGATATTACAACCGACAGTGTAGATGTAATAGCATTGGAGGATATTAAATGAAAAAAATAGAGTATGCTGAAATTTTGATTAATGACAAAATTGCTGACGACATATACTCAATGACACTTTTTTCACCTTTTATAGCCAAAGAAGCAAAAGCCGGACAGTTTGTTGAAGTTTATACAGGTCTTGGGGAGCATATACTCCCTAGACCTATAAGCATTAGTGAAATAGACAGCCAAAACGGAAAAATTACGCTTGTTTACCAAATAGTAGGAAAGGGAACAGAATATTTCAGCAAGTGCCCGATAGGAGATTTAATTAAAATAATGGGTCCGTGTGGAAATGGTTTTGAAATTAAGAAGAATGCTAAAAAGCACATACTTGTAGGCGGAGGAATAGGGATACCACCTCTTGTCCAGCTTTGCAGGGATATTAAAGGAAAAGCAGTTGTTTTTTTAGGAGCTAAATCAAACCCGGTGCTTACGGATAAATTCAGAAAATTAGGAGCTGAGGTTTATATAGCCAGTGATGACGGAAGCATTGGTTTTAAAGGCAATGTTGTAGAGCTTATGAAAGAAATTAAGCCTGAAGGCGACATGGTTTATTCCTGCGGTCCTAAGATAATGCTTAAATTTTTGGCTCAATGGGCAAAAGAAAACAACATTCCTGTTCAGGTTTCAATGGAGGAAAGAATGGCGTGCGGTATAGGCGCGTGTGTAGGCTGTGCTGTTAAAATCAGAAAGAAAGGCGAAAGCGACTGGCAGAACTTAAAAGTTTGCAAGGACGGTCCTGTTTTTATGGGTGACGAGGTGATGTGGGATGAGTAATATAAACACTGAAGTTAATATATGCGGCGTTGTAATGAAAAATCCTGTGACAACAGCTTCGGGCACATTTGGTTCAGGTCGTGAGTTTTCGGAATTTGTTGATTTGAATAAGCTTGGAGCTGTTACAGTTAAAGGCGTTGCCTCTGAGCCTTGGAAGGGCAATAACGCGCCGAGAATAGCTGAAGTTTACGGCGGAATGCTTAATTCTGTAGGACTTCAAAATCCGGGAGCTGAGTATTTCATTAATAATGATATACCGTTTTTAAGGCAGTTTGACACTAAAATAATTGTAAATATATGCGGACACTCTATTGAAGAATACTGCAAAGCGGCAGAAATGCTTTCAGACAGTGATGTAGATTTATTTGAGCTTAATATTTCATGCCCTAATGTAAGCCAAGGCGGAATAACATTTGGCACTGTGCCTTCAATGGCGGAAAAAGTAGTTTCTGAGGTAAAAAAGCATTGCAAAAAACCGCTTATTGTTAAACTTACGCCTAATGTAACTGATATAACAGAAATTGCAAGGGCGGCAGTAAGCGGCGGTGCCGACGGTTTATCGTTAATAAACACGCTTTTGGGCATGAAAATTGATATTAAAAGACGCAAACCAGTGCTTTTCAACAAAGTTGGAGGTTTTTCCGGACCGGCTGTTAAGCCTGTTGCCGTCAGAATGGTTTATCAGGTATGCAAAGCAGTTGATGTGCCTGTAATAGGTATGGGTGGCATATCAAATTATGAAGATGCCATTGAGTTTATAATGGCAGGCGCTACAGCTGTAGCTGTTGGTACGGCAAACTTCAATAATCCTTTTGCCACAGCAGAAGTTGTTGAAGGTATTGAAAAATACATGATTGAAAATAGTATTAAGGATTTATCTGAAATACGCGGCATTATAGACTGATAAGGGGGATTAAAATGCTGGATTCTGCTAAAGTTGAATTTATAGAATTTATGATGAGCGCTGATGTTTTAAGATTTGGAAGCTTTGTTACAAAAAGCGGCAGAAACACTCCATATTTTGTAAATACAGGAAACTATAAAACAGGCAGTCAGATTGCTACATTGGCTAAATTTTACTCAAAACTTATTAAAGATACTTGCGGAACAGATTTTGACGCTATGTTTGGACCGGCTTATAAAGGTATTCCTCTTGTTGCGGCAACGGCTGCTAACCTCTTTACAGAATACGGAATTGATAAACCATATTTCTTTAACAGAAAAGAGAAAAAAGACCATGGTGAGGGCGGAAACCTTGTAGGCTATGCTCCTAAAGACGGCGACAAGGTTATAATTGTAGAGGATGTTATTACAGCCGGAACAGCTATAAGAGAAACAATGCCTGTACTTAAATCAGCAGCCGACGTTAAAGTTACGGATATGTTCATTTCTGTTAACCGCTGCGAGGTTGGCGCTAACAGCAATAAGACTGCTGTTATGGAAGTTAAAGATGAGTTTGGACTTAATGTACATGCTATTATTACAGTTGCTGATATTCATGAATACCTTAAAGCAAAGGGCACATACGGTGATGTGCTTAAAAACATGGAAGAATACATGGATAAATATTGTATTTTATGATAGTTTTTTGACAAAAAAGTAAAAAACTTACTTTTTGTATTGAAAAAAATACAGTTACGGAATATAATAACACAAAAGCATGCTTTAGTATGAGCATGCTTTTTTAAAATAAAATAAAAAGGGGCGTAAAAATTGAAAGTAGTACACACTATTAATGAAACGCGTGAAATTATTAAAAATTGGAAAAAGGAAGGGCTCACAGTAGGTCTTGTGCCTACAATGGGCTTTCTTCATGAAGGTCATAAAAGTCTTATAACACGTGCTGCAAAAGAAAATGACAGAGTTGTTGTAAGTGTTTTTGTAAACCCAATACAGTTTGCGGCAAACGAGGATTTGTCAGTATATCCAAGAGATATGGATAAAGACTTTGTTCTTTGCCAAGACGCCGGAGCTGATTTTATATTTAACCCTTCACCTGAAGAAATGTATTTCGATGATTTTTCAACTTATGTAGATGCTGGAGATGTCACAAAAGAGCTTTGCGGCAAAAGCAGACCTATACATTTCAGAGGCGTGTGTACTGTTGTTACAAAGCTTCTGAATATAGCTACTCCAGACAGGGCATATTTTGGTCAAAAGGACGCCCAGCAGCTTGCTGTTGTTAAAAGAATGGTTCGCGACTTAAATGTTGATGTTGAGATTATAGGCTGCCCTATAGTCAGAGAAGAAGACGGACTTGCTAAAAGCTCAAGAAATGTATATCTTAACCCTGAGGAACGAAGTGCCGCTACTATACTGCACAAAGCGCTTACAAAAGGTGAAGAAATGGTAAATGCAGGTGAAAAAGACCCTTCTGCGATTATTAAGGCTGTAAGCGATATTATAAATACAGAAAAGCTTGCTAAAATTGATTACGTAGATGTTGTAAGCTTTCCAGAAATAGGTCATATTGAAAAAATAGACAGACCTGCCCTTGTTGCTGTTGCTGTTTACATAGGCAAAACAAGGCTTATAGATAATTTTATAACAGATTAAAATTAAAACACCCTCGCTTGAGGGTGTTAATCTTTTAGTTTTCTTTATTAAATAAAAAGTTATGATTTATGTCGTATACCTTTGTTAAATAATATTTATTGCTGTTACCGTCATTTAAAATATTTCCGCTGGAATTTGTACTCAAGCCATAAAGAGTGTTTTCGTAAATATAACCTCGGCTGTCTGCTGTTACAAGCATTAATCTGAAATTTCCGCTGTTTCCTACATCAAATGTATCGCTTATGTGGATATATGAGTAAACATCACCGTTGTTTTCTAATTCACAGGTATATTCTTTTACAGTTTTATCATTTACTAAGGCTATGGCTTTTGCGCTGACTATTTCATAATCAGTGTCGGAGTATTTTGCATAGTTAACGTTTACATCACCTTCTAAATTAAGTTTACCGTTTGCAACATCACTTTTTGAATAATTAAAATCAGCATAAATATAAGGGAAAAACATCTCTTTTGTGTTTATGCTCAGACTTTCAAGGGACTCGGAATAAGAAACGCCGTTGCTCAGTATTTCTATTTTATCCGGATTTATGTCTGTTTCAATAGGACCGGTGTATGTATAAACAAAATCTCCGTTTGAGTATGTCATATCATAAGGCACATTGTTTATGTATATTTCAGCTGTTGAACCTTCCTTATATTCTTTAGGTGTAATATTAAATTTAACTTCAACTGTATTGTTTTCAGAATTTATTTCACCAATGCTGTAATTGGTTTTTGCCAGCATGCTTGACGCTTCGTTTAGTGAGTTTCTTACATCATTAGAAATAGAACCAATGCTGCTATTTAATATGCTGTAATTATTGTTTAATGTATTTAGTGTATTTTGCATAGATAATAGATTGTTTTCAAGAGTTGATATTTTTATATAAAGCAGTCCGCAGATTATAAGGCATACAGCGGTTATTATAAGGTTTATGTTCTTTTTAGGCTTTGGGTTTTCGTTATTGTCCATAATTTCGCCTCCTTAAATTTTGTTTTAACATTTATTGGTTTAATAACTTCAGATGTTTTCTTTTTCAAGCTTTAAAAGAGCTTCCTTGCGCCATATTTCGCCGCCGTATCCTACTAAATCACCATTAGAGCCTATTACCCTGTGGCATGGTATGACTATCCAAAGCTTATTTTTATTGTTGGCTCCGCCAACGGCACGACAGGCAGTGGGTTTGCCTATTGCTGTAGCAATATCCTTGTAGCTTGCTGTTTTGCCGTAAGGTATTTCCATTAACTTGCGCCATACGGTTTTTTGGAATTCCGTTCCATTAAGTATTAGTTTTAAATCAAATTCCCTGCGTTTTCCGTCAAAATATTCATTTAGCTGGTACATGCACTTTTGCATTTCTTCAGTTATATATTCCGAGTCATTGTCGGGAATATCAACTGTTTTAATTGAAAGTATTCCTTCATCATTTCCTTCTATTTTTACAAAACCTAATTTTGTTTTAAAACAGCAGTGATACGGCATAAAAAACACTCCTTTCATGCTTTTAATTATATTTTAGCATATAAAAGCATTTAAGGAGCGTAAATTAAAAAAGTTTTGTTATTTATTTGTAATTTTCAAAAAAGCAGAATTTAATTCAGGAACTGATAATATACTGTAATCACATGGTTTTATATTTATATTTTGCGTATTAAGCATATTTTCATCAAAATAAATAACAGCAGTTAAATTGGGAACCATGGGACATAAATCGCTGTAAAAATATTTAATAAATTTTTCAGCACCTTCTATCATGTATGTGTGTTCGTAGTTATCAAAATGATTTACACCAAAAAGAGTAATAATAACGGGTTTTTCAACAGTTAAATTTTCGCATGCAGTTTTAAAACTTTGTATTTCATCTATTGAGTCATAAGGTGATATAAACACACAGTTTAAACCTATATAGTCAATTTGGCTCTCTTGAGGACAGTACTGGCTTAAAGAAATACTGTTAAGAGCATTAAAACTCCAAATAATTTTAGAAGAAGGAGAAGCGCGTTTAATTAATGATACAAAGTTTGAAAAGTCTGTTTTATATTTACTGCTTTCAATATCTCCGTAACAGGGGAAAACATTATAAATGGCAGGAATATTGATTTTTGCTGATTCATTTGCAAAACGAATCATATCGGCTGTATTTTCGCTGTAGTTTATAGTTAAGACCGGTGTTTTTCCTTGACTGAAACATTTGAGAATAAAATTTGAAGGAAATGGCTCATTTATATCAACATTTACGGAATAATAAGATATATTGCTGAAGTCTTTTTCTATTAATGTTATGTTGTCGGTATTAATAAATCTATTGGAGGCAAGACCATATTCAAAATTATTTTCTGCTGGAATTTCTTTTTTAACAGGCGCGCTGTTTTTAGTGTTGTTTACAAAAACAGCAGGCTCTTTTTTTTCATTGCCGCTGCATGAAGTAAGCAAAAGCGAGAATAAAAGTGTAATAATAATAGTTTTTTTCATATATATTCTCCTTTAAAAGGGCAGTTTTATTGTAATATTTTTAACTTATATGAATATATTTATACATGGCGCAATAAAGTTTTGGAGATGAGAAATGTGAGAAAAAAGGACAACTTTAAACTTGCAGCGTTTTTGCGTAGCACAATACTTGGCTTATTTGTTGTATCAGCCTGTTTTGGGGCGGCTTTAAGATATATGACAGAGTTTTACGCATCTCCTATGCCTGTAAGCCATGGCGAAAATACAGGCGTGATAGTTGAAAACACAGCGGAAAATACAGATGTAAACAGTTACTCATCTGCAATTACTGATGAAAATGCTGATAATGCAGATGATGACATGGAAAATTCAGTGTTTGTAAGCACTCTTTCGGAAGAAGAACTGAAATTACAGCCTGAAACAGACACAAACTACGCTTCGGACATAAAAAAAGTAAGCCTTACTGAAGATGATATAAATAAGCTTAAAGATTTCAGCTATTTAAAAAGCAATTTTTATATTGTGGACCAAAGAACCGACCTTTTGGAAAGCGACATAAATGTAGATGAGTTTTTAAATATGGATTTGACTATAGATAAATCCACAGGGGGACCTAAAGTGCTTATATTCCACACACATTCAAGTGAAATGTATGCCGACAGCGACCCATCGAAGGGGGTGGAGGAAGGAATATGGGGCGTTGGTGAGGAGCTTAAAAATATACTTGAAAGCAAATACGGGATTGAGGTTTTGCACGATACAGGAAGGTATGATGTTGTGGACGGCAAAAACCAGATTTTAGGAGCTTACGAAAGAATGGAGCCGTATGTAAGAAAAATATTGGAACAGTACCCTACTATTGAGCTTGTAATTGATATGCACCGTGACGGAGTAAACGAAGACGTTCATCTTATAGATGATGTAAACGGCAAAACATGCGCTAAAATTATGTTCTTTAACGGTTTATGCCGGCTTAATGAAAACGGTGTTTTAAGTGATATTACAAGTCTTCCTAATGAATATTTAAAAGAAAATCTTGCTTTAAGTTTTAATTTGCAGATGACGGCAAATAAGCTTTATCCTGATTTTACAAGAAAAATTTACATAAATGCCTACAGGTACAGCCTCCACATGAAGCCGAAATCCCTTTTAATTGAAGTCGGTGCACAAACAAACACAAAACAGGAAGCAAAAAACTCAATGGAGCCTTTGGCTGATATATTAAGCAGGGTAATATTGTCTGAATAAAAAATTTTAAAAAATAAAAAATACAAGTATGGTTACAAGGTTTTTTTTATACGGTGCAGCAGGCTGGATAATAGAAATACTGTGGACGGCGGCAGGTTCATTAAAAAGGGGTGACAAAAGAATGATAGGCTATACTTCTATTTGGATGATGCCTATATATGGTTCTGCCGTATTTTTGGAGCCGCTTTATAATATTATTTATGTGCTGCCGATTTTTATAAGAGGCTTAATATACATGATGTGTATTTTTTCAGCCGAGTTTTTGTCTGGATTTATTCTTGAAGGAATTATAGGAAGCTGTCCATGGGATTACAGCGGAGCAAGGTTTAACGTATGCGGACTTATACGTCTTGATTATGCGCCATGCTGGTTTGCTGTGGGATTGTTGTTTGAGTTTGGTTATAGAAGTTTAATTACAGGCGGTATTTTGCAATTTATTTGAAGTATATAAAACGGTGTTTCCAATTAAAATATTGGCAGATACCGTTTTTTATTTTAAATTTTGAACTTATTATATTTTGTATAATTGTTTTGGCATTAAGAGTGGTTTTATGGGTATATGAGTTTTTATATAACTTATGCATAACTTGATTAGGCACAAAAAGTGTGATAAAATTTGAATGTTAATTTTTGTATCTGCTTATTAATAAAGGAGAGTAAATAAATGTGTGGATTTTGCGGTTTTACCGGCGAGCTTGTTAAAAGTGACGAGGTCCTTACAAACATGATGGATAAAATTATTCATCGTGGTCCGGACAGTGCCGGGAAACATATAGATGAAAATGTAGCCTTAGGTTTCAGGAGGCTTTCTATTATAGACTTGGGTTTTGGTTCACAACCTATGTATAATGAAGATGACAGCATTGTAATTACATTTAACGGAGAAATTTATAATTATCAGGAGATTAAAGATGAGCTTATTAAAAAGGGGCATGTGTTTAAAAATAACTCTGATACGGAAGTTTTAATCCATGGCTATGAAGAATACGGAAAGGACATGCTTAACAAATTAAGGGGAATGTTTGCCTTTGTTATTTGGGACTCAAGTAAAAAAGAACTTTTCGGCGCAAGGGACTTTTTTGGCATTAAGCCTTTTTATTATGCGATAGTCAACGGAAATCTTGTTTTTGCTTCAGAAATTAAAAGCATACTTGAATATCCGGATATTAAAAAAGAAGTAAATATGGATGCCCTTGAAAACTACCTTTCTTTCCAGTATTCTGTTCTGCCGGAAACAATGTTTAAAGGCATATTTAAGCTTATGCCTTCTCATTGCTTTACGTTTAAAGACGGCAAAATGAATATTGAACGCTATTGGGACCCTGTGTTTGATGATGCCGGAAAAGACAAGACATTTGACGAAACAGTTGATATTATAGATAACGCAATGCAGGATTCAATTAAGGCGCACAAAATCAGCGATGTTGAGGTTGGCTCATTCCTTTCAAGCGGAGTAGACTCAAGCTATGTAGCTGCATGTTTTAAAGGGGACAAAACATTTACTGTTGGCTTTGATTATGAGAAGTATAACGAAATTGACTACGCCAAAAAGCTTTCGGAAAAAATTAAAATTGATAACTACAGCAAGTTAATATCTAAAGATGAATACTGGGACGTAATACCTAAGGTACAATATCAAATGGACGAGCCTTTGGCTGACCCGGCTGCGATTGCCCTTTATTTTGTAAGCCAGACAGCTGCTAAGCATGTTAAAGTAGCTCTTTCCGGTGAAGGCGCAGATGAATTTTTCGGAGGATACAACATTTACAAAGAGCCTGACGCTCTTAAACCTGTTGCATGGATTCCAAAGCCTTTAAGAAAGGCGGCAGCTGCTTTTGTGAAAGCTGTTCCTTTTAAGTTTAAAGGCAAAAATTATATTATAAGAGCAAGCAAGGACTTAGAGGAAAGATTTATAGGCAACGCAAATATGTTTTCTGTTGCAGAAAGAAACAAAATACTTAAAAAAGTAAGTGGGAAATACACTCCCCAGTCTATTACAAAGCCGCTTTATGACAAGGTTAAAGGAAAAGATGATGTTACAAGGATGCAGTATATAGACCTTAACCTTTGGCTTATAGGCGACATACTTTTAAAAGCTGATAAAATGAGTATGGCTCATTCTCTTGAGGTTCGTGTGCCGTTTCTTGACAAAAAGGTATTTGAGGCAGCAAGACATATACCTAAAAAGTATAAGGTGACAAAAGAAAATACAAAAGTTGCTATGCGTCATGCCGCAAACAGATATCTGCCTGATATGGTTGCTGAAAAGAAAAAGCTTGGTTTCCCTGTACCTATAAGAATATGGCTTAAAGAGGAAAAGTATTTCAACATTGTTAAAAACGCTTTTGAAAGCGATGAGGCTAAGGAGTTTTTTAATACTGATGAGATTATGAAGTTTCTTATTGACCATAAAGAAGGAAAAGCTGACAACAGCCGTAAAATATGGACTATTTATATGTTTCTTGTTTGGCATAATAAATATTTTGTTCAGGCGGCTTGACAAAACAGTTTTAATTTGGTAGATTGTTTAATAAATTAATAAGGTTCTGCTATGAAAAAGAATAGTAACGGACAAAAAGTCTTTAGAGAGTTTCCGGAAGGTGTAAGGAAATGTCTTTTTACCGTGAAGGCGCTTTGGAGCAGTTTTTTAAAGAGGGCATAGGGTAGAATAAATTGCAAAATGCCAAAAAGGGTGGAACCGCGGAAGATTAGACCTTTCGTCCCTTACTTTTATAAGTAGGGGAGAAAGGTTTTTATTTGTTTATTTTTAAGGAGGAATTTTAAATGGCAGTTGAAAAAACTATGGAAAAGATAGTTTCTTTAGCAAAAGCAAGAGGTTTTGTATATCCGGGCAGCGAGATTTATGGCGGTCTTGCTAATACATGGGACTATGGTCCATTAGGAGTAGAGCTTAAAAACAATGTAAAAAAAGCTTGGTGGAAAAAATTTATTCAGGAGAGCAGATATAATGTAGGTGTTGACTGTGCCATACTTATGAACCCTCAAACATGGGTTGCTTCTGGTCATGTAGGCGGATTCAGCGACCCTCTTATGGACTGCAAGGACTGCCATGAAAGGTTCCGAGCTGATAAAATTATTGAGGAATATCTTGATACACATGGTCATAAGGGTGAAGTTGCTGACGGCTGGTCAAATGAAAAAATGGTTGAGTTTATAAAAGAAAACAACATTGCATGTCCTTCCTGCGGCGGTCATAATTTTACAGACATAAGACAGTTTAATCTTATGTTCAAAACTTTTCAGGGTGTTACAGAAGACAGCAAAAATGTCGTTTATTTAAGACCTGAAACAGCTCAGGGCATATTTGTAAACTTTAAGAACGTACAGAGAACAACAAGAAAGAAAATTCCTTTCGGTATTGGTCAGGTTGGCAAATCTTTCAGAAACGAAATTACGCCTGGCAACTTTACTTTCCGTACAAGAGAATTTGAACAGATGGAGCTTGAATTTTTCTGCGAGCCGGGAACAGACCTTGACTGGTTTAAATATTGGAAACAGTACGCTGTTGATTTTCTTAGAAAGCTTGGCATGAAAGAAGAAAACACACGTGTTCGTGACCACAGCCCGGAAGAATTAAGCCATTACAGCAAAGCAACAACAGATATTGAATATCTTTTCCCATTTGGCTGGGGTGAGCTTTGGGGCATTGCAGACAGGACAGACTTTGACCTGAAACAGCATCAGGAATTTTCTGGTGAGGATTTATCATACTTTGACCAGGAGAAAAACGAAAAATATATACCTTACTGCATAGAGCCTTCTTTAGGCGCAGACCGTGTAACACTTGCTTTCCTTTGCGATGCATACGACGAAGAGGTAGTAAGTGTTAAAGACGGAAAGGAAGATATAAGGACTGTGCTTCATCTTCATCCTGCGCTTGCTCCTGTGAAGGCTGCTGTCCTTCCGCTTAGCAAAAAGCTTTCGGAAAAAGCTGACGAGATTTATATGAACCTTTCCAAAAACTTTAATGTAGAATATGACGACGCGGGAAGCATTGGCAAAAGATACAGAAGACAGGATGAAATCGGCACGCCTTACTGCATTACAGTAGACTTTGATACTGAAACCGACAGCTCTGTAACTGTACGCGACAGGGATACTATGGAGCAGGTAAGAATTAAAATTGATGAGCTTGAGAACTACCTTAAAGAAAAGATGGAGTTTTAATTAAATTTAAAAAATTTTTTGTTATTAATTCGGAATTTTTAGTTTATCTGCACTGAGAAAATATAATTAAACAGAAGTATAAAGTAGGAGTTTCCGCAGGGTAAAAAGCCTTGAAACTCCTACTTTTTATTACCATAATTGAATTCTGTATTTCTATTCCATTTAGTAAGCCGTTTATATTTTGAATAATATTTACGCTTATATAAAATGGGTTAAAAAACCTTTTTTAACAGTAGTTATAAATGATTAAAGAATTTTTCTCTCAGGCTCTGTAAGGGAAGCTATTGTAGCTGTCATATTTTTAATATAAAAAACTGACATAGCCGGGTTTTCGGCAGAACCGTACATTTTAAGTAAATCTGGCATAACTTCAAATACTTTTTTCTTAGCTTCTATATTTTCGTCATCAAAAACTACTTCACCAGTTACTCTTAAAAAATGTGTGTCTGGAGCCATGGAGCAGAACTCAATTTTTGGATTTTCTTTAAGCTGTTTATAAACTTTTTTAATATTTGCGCTTACCATATAAAATTTTCCGTCATAAATCATGTGAAAACCAAAAGGTCTTACTCTTGGCTGACCATTATCGTCTGTAGCCAAATAAAAAATAGGGTTGTCCTTTAAAAATTCAAGTAATTCGTCCATATCAAAACTTCCTTTTGTAAATTTTATATTATAAATTATTTTACATCACTTAAAGGTATACCGCCTTTTACTCCCCAGTTTTCCGGCGGCTGTTCGTTTATGAATATAAGTATGTTTTCTTTTTGGAACAGTGTTTTTTCATCAAGGGCGTTAACTATGTTTTTATATAACTGGCGTTTTAATTCTGCACTTCTTCCAGATTCGAGCTGAAGCTCTATAAATATTTCGTAATCGTCCTGAAGCTCAAAAAGGTCTTGGTCATAGCGCAGAACCCTGATATTTCTCTCGGAAGATTTAAGTGAAAGCTCATTTTTTACAACATTCATTACAATGTTTTTTACAGCAACTGCTGTTTCGACTTTCCATTTGTTTCCCATTTCTATTTTAATTGCGGGCATATTAAGCACCTCCCTATAAAATTAAATTCTATACCAATTTTACATTAAAGTCCATAGTTTTGAATTCTTTAATGTGTTTTTAAAAATTAAAGAAAAACACTTCATAATTTTTTAAAAGAAAAGTATTATATATACGGAGCGGAAAAATAAAATTTGATTTATTATATTTTTTTTGAATTTTAAGAAGGATTTGGCGTTAAAATGTAGTAAAGAAAAATAATTAGTTATTGTACGGGAGGTGTTATTTTGTTAAGAGAAATCCATGAAGATTTTGAATTAAACTATCTAAGCCCTATGGCGGCAAAAAGCATGTTTTCTAAAGGAAGAGAAAGGAAAGAAGAAAAATGCCAGATAAGGACAGACTTTCAGCGTGACCGTGACAGAATAATACATGCAAAAGCTTTTAGGAGAATGAAACATAAAACACAAGTTTTTATTTCTCCTGAAGGCGACCATTACAGAACAAGACTTACCCATACACTTGAAGTATCGCAGATTGCGCGTACAATAGCAAGGGCTCTTAAACTTAATGAAGATTTAACAGAAGCCATAGCGTTAGGTCATGATTTGGGGCATACGCCTTTCGGTCATGCAGGAGAAAAGGCTCTTAATATGCTGTGTTCAAAAGGATTTGAACATAACAAGCAGAGTCTGAGAGTGGTAGACAGGCTTGAAAAAGACGGCATGGGTCTTAATTTGACTTATGAGGTAAGAAACGGTATTTTAAACCACAGAACCAGCGGAAAGCCTGAAACTTTTGAAGGCAAAATAGTTCGTTTATCAGATAAAATAGCATATATCAACCATGACATTGATGACGCGCAGAGAGCCGGAATACTAAAAGAAAGCGACATACCCGGCGACATAACAGAAATTATAGGTAATACAAACAGCGACAGGCTTAATGCTTTTATTAAAGATGTAATATTTTACAGCTTTGACAAAAATGACATTATAATGAGTCCTAACATGGGTCAGATTATGGCGGACCTGCGTAAATTTATGTTTGATAATGTGTATAACGACCGGCGCTCAAAAGATGAAAGCCGAAAAGTGGAATATATGATTGGCGGTTTATTTGAGTATTTTATTAAAAATCCGGATAAAATGAAAGATGAATTTATAAATCTTATAAACAATGGAGAAGATACTGAAACTGTTGTGTGTGATTTTATAGCATGTATGACTGACAGATACGCAGTTAAGCTTTATTCAGACTTATTTATACCTTCATCATGGAGCATTTACTGAGTTTGACTTTGTGGAAAATTAAAATACATATTTTTTTTAATATGAAATTTTTTCAAAATATACTTGATTTTTGTGTTAGTCAGCGATTTAAACAAGAAATTAATATAATTTTTGAATATTTTTAATGAAAAAAGAAGGAGTTTAATCTTTTTTGTAGAAAATAACTTTTATCAGGCAGTGTAGTAAGCCTTTAGTATTAGCTGCATCAAAATAAATTTAATTGGTGCGGTTTTTGTATGTGGGGTGTTTATATGTACTATCCACAGGAAATATTGGAAGAAGTAAGGCTGCGAAATGACATTGTAGAGGTTATAAAAGAGTATCTTCCGCTGAAAAAGAAGGGAAGTTCTTATTTTGGGTTATGCCCTTTCCACAATGAAAACACGCCTTCTTTTTCTGTAAGTGCAGATAAACAGCTGTATTATTGTTTCGGCTGTGGTGCTGCCGGCAATGTCATAAGCTTTATAATGCAGATGGAAAACTGCGGCTTTCCGGAGGCGGTGCAAAAGCTTGCTGAAAGAGCAGGAATTGCGCTTCCTAAAGCGGACTATTCACCTGAAGATGCTAAAAAAGAAAAACTAAAGAATAGATTATATGAATTACATAGCGCGGCAGGAATGTTTTATTATAAAAAACTGCATTCCCCAGAAGGCAGGAAAGCTCTTGAATATGTTAACAAACGGGAAATAAGCGTTCCTATACAAAAGAAATTCGGAATAGGATTTGCGCCTAACAGCAGAAACGAGCTTTTTGGACATTTAAAAGAAAAGGGCTTTACTTTGGAAGAAATACTTGAAAGCGGGCTTGTACTGGAAAATAAATCAAAAAACGGTTATCATGACAGATTTTACAACAGGCTTATGTTTCCGATATTCGATATTCAAGGCAGGTGTATTGGTTTTGGCGGAAGAATAATGGAAAGCGGCGAGCCTAAGTACCTTAATTCACCGGAAACAATAATATTTAACAAAAAGCGCAATTTGTACGGTTTAAACTTGGCAAGGGCGGAAAGGAAAAAAGAAATAATTATTGTTGAAGGATATATGGACATGATAACTATATATCAGGCTGGATATAGGAATGTTGCCGCTTCTTTAGGAACTGCTTTTACTGCTGAACACGCCTTACTGCTTAAAAAATTTGTTTCAGATGTAATACTTGTTTTTGACAGCGACAGCGCGGGAGAAAAGGCTGCTTTAAGAGCAATTCCTATTCTTACTGACGCAGGTTTAAGGGTAAAGGTTTTGCAGGTGCCTGATGGAAAAGACCCGGATGAATATATAAAGCATAATGGTTCGCTTGAATTTGGCAAGCTTATTTTAAATGCTGTAAGCTACATGGATTTTCAAATTAAATGCGCACGCAAAAAATACAGCATGGAAAACAGTGAGCAAAAAATGCTTTTTACGCGAGAGGCAGCCGGACTCATATCAAACTTGTCTTCGCCTATAGAAAGAGACATGTATATTAAAAAAGTATCTGATGACACAGGTATTTCAAAGCAGGCTGTTGAAGAAGAAATATTTAATACCGATAAAAAACGCGACATTGAGTTTAAAAGAGAAGCCGCAAAACAAAAAATACGCAAATATAACGCAAATAATACGCAGTTATTGCCTGAATTAAATAATACAAAAGGTGTTTTGCAGGCTCAAAACAGCATAATTTCAATTTGTTCAACAAAAAAAGAAATATGCAGGCGAATAATGGAAATACTTAAACCTGAGGAATTGAAAGACGAAATACGTTCAAAACTTCTGCAATATGTGTATGACTGTTATTCAGAAGGAAAAGATATTGTTCCGGCTGATGCTGTCAACCTTTTTGACAGCGAGGAAGGTCAGAAGGTAACAGCTTCTGTTTTTAGTGTTAAAACCGATTATGACGGTACTGAAGAAATAGAAAAGGCTGTTAATGAGAATATTAAACTAATTAAACGCGCAAATTTGGATTATACAGCATCAAATGCTAAAACTATTGAAGAAATACAAGAAGCTTTGGAAATGAAAAAAAAGCTTGAAAATTTTGAGTTACAACTGTAATTTATGCCGGTTTAAAGCCGGCTGGTAATACGGGGAATCGAAAGGAAGGTTCAAATGAAAGCTGGAGACGAAGCATTACTTCTTACTCGCCTTAAAGAACTTGTTGCTATGGCGAAAAGAAAAAAGAATGTACTCGAATACAAAGAAATTATTGACTATCTGGGAGAGATTGAGTTAGAGCCTGACCAGATTGACAAGGTTTATGAGTATTTTGAGGCACAGGGAATAGATGTCCTTGGCATTATGGATATGGACGAGGATGTTGAAAAGGAAATAGATATTTCGCTTCCTGAAGGAATAAATATCGATGACCCTGTACGTATGTATCTTAAAGAAATTGGAAAAGTACCTCTTTTAAGTGCTGATGAAGAAATAGAGCTTGCAAAAAGAATGGAAGAAGGCGATGAGTCAGCTAAAAAGAAGCTTGCTGAAGCTAATCTTCGTTTGGTTGTAAGCATAGCTAAAAGATACGTAGGAAGAGGAATGCTGTTCCTTGATTTAATTCAGGAAGGAAATCTTGGACTCATTAAGGCTGTTGAAAAATTCGATTATAATAAAGGCTATAAATTCAGCACATACGCAACATGGTGGATTAGGCAGGCTATAACAAGAGCAATAGCTGACCAAGCCAGAACTATAAGGATACCGGTGCACATGGTTGAAACTATTAATAAATTAATCAGAATTTCAAGACAGCTTATTCAGGAACTCGGTCGAGAACCGACTGCTGAAGAATTAGCCCAGGAAATGCTTATGCCGGTTGATAAAGTAAGGGAAATTATGAAAATAGCCCAAGAGCCTGTATCTCTTGAAACACCTATTGGTGAGGAAGAGGACAGCCATTTGGGTGATTTTATACCCGATGACGATATACCGGCTCCGGCTGAAGCTGCTGCGTATACTCTTTTGCAGGAGCAGCTTAAAGATGTACTTAATACTTTAACTGACAGAGAGAAAAAAGTATTAAGACTGAGATTTGGTCTTGATGACGGCAGGGCAAGGACACTTGAAGAAGTTGGTCGTGAGTTTAAAGTTACAAGAGAAAGAATAAGACAAATTGAGGCAAAAGCGCTCAGAAAATTAAGACATCCAAGCAGGAGCAAAAAATTAAAGGATTTTATTGAATAAAAAAATATAAAGCTGCCGAAACAATTATTTTTGGCAGCTTTATTAAAATAATAATTTTGGAGGAATGCAAATTGAAGAAGTTATTTTTTACAGCTGTTTTAATATGTGCAATGACATTCTCATCAGTCTGCTCAGCTTACGCTGGTCCTGTAGTTACTGCCGGCACAAGGCAGGTTACGGCAGACAACATTATTATAAAAGAATCTGTTCCAGGCGCTCTTAAAAAAGGCAAGAACATTTATTTAAGATGTCAGTATGTTTCATTTGAGGATGGAATAGAATATACTGTTTTATCCGGTGACGGAAAAATTGACTCTGTATCATCTGAAGACGGCATTATAAAGGTTTCTGTTAAATCAGAAAGCAGCAAAGAGCCAATGGTTATTGAATTAAGCAATGTTAAAATGTATCTTAACGGCAGTTTGGCTGAAGGCGCATATCCTTTGGAGCTTATAACAGAAGAAAGTGATGAGTACCCAGACAATGCTTTTGGTCAGACTTATAATTCAGACGACAGCAATTTTAATACAAAATATATAGTTTTTGACGATGAGTTTTTTACTGTAGAAGGTTCAACAAATATGGAAAATTCATCAGACTATGCAAAATCGCAGCTGCCGGAAGTTATTGTTGATACAAAAGAAGGCAATGACAGCGGTGCTTACATAAATGATGAAAGCTATGTAATGCTTCCTGTAAGATTTATTGCTGAGTCTTTAAACGGAAGTGCCATTGTTTCGTGGGACGATGCTACTAAAAAGGTAACTATTTTAATGGGCGACAGATATATGTCTTTTACATCTGGTGAAAGTACTATGAATATTAACGGCACAGATGTTCCGCTTAACACTCCAATGGAAATTAAAGACGGAAGGGCGTTTTTAAGTTTACGGGATTTAGGATGTGCCCTTGGTATAAGTGATGATAAAATTTACTGGGATGATGAAACAAAAACAGCTTATTTGAACTATAAAGGTGAGTAAATTATGGAATTATCCGAAAGGCTTAAATCAGCGGCTGATTTAGTTAAGTACAGGAGCGTTGCTGATATAGGCACCGACCATGGTTATATACCCTGCTACCTTGCGTACCGGAATAATATTGATAAGGCAATAGCGTGTGATATAAACAAGGGTCCTCTTAGCAAAGCTTTTGAAAATATAAATCGTTATGGCTTTGGCAGTATTATAGAAACGCGATTAGGCAGCGGCTTGGAACCGCTGAAAAAAGGAGAGGCTGAAACTGTAATTATTGCCGGAATGGGCGGACTTTTAATTTGCGATATTTTAAAAAAAGGAGCCGATAAGTTAGGATATGTAAAACAGCTGGTTTTGCAGCCGCAAAGAGATATTTACAGCGTAAGAAAGTTAATTCATCAGTTAGGCTTTAGAATAGAAGATGAAAAAATGCTTTGTGAAGGCGGAAAATATTATAATATAATAAGCGCAGAAAAAGGAAACGAATTTTATACTGATGAACTTTATTATTATTTCGGCAAAAAACTTATAGAAAGCAAATCAGAAGTTTTAAAGGAATATGTTACTGTAAGAATAAATAAATACAGGGATATACTTGAAAAAGCCAAGGAAAAGTCAGACGGAGGCGCTGAATTAACTAAATTAAAGAACTCTTTGGAAATGTTTTTGGAGGTGCTTAAAAGATATGATATGCAGTGACTTAATTAAAATACTTGAGAAAAAAGCGCCTTTATATTTAGCTGAAAAGTGGGATAATCCGGGGCTTTTAGTGGGATACAGAAATAAAGAAATTAAAACAGTGCTCACAGCCCTTGATGTTACAGATGATGTAATAAAAGAAGCCATAAACATTAATGCTGATATTATAGTTACTCACCATCCACTTATATTCGGAGCTATTAAAAGCGTAAGTGATTCAACACCTGAAGGCAGAAAAATACTTGCCTTAGCTGAAAACGGAATATGTTCTTACGCAATGCATACTAATTTAGATACAGCTTTTGGCGGCACCAATGATACTTTAGCCGAAATTATAGGTCTTAAAGATATTCAGGTATTGGCTGTAAGCTGCCAGCAGAATGAAATGCCTAATGGCTTGGGCAGGTTTGGCTGTTTGCCTGAAAGTATGAGTTTTTATGACTTTGCTAAAATGCTTAAAGAAAAGCTTAACCTTAACTGTTTAACAATTGTTGGCAGTAAAGAGAAGACTGTTTCTAAAGTAGGACTTTGCACAGGCGCAGGATTTGAGTTTATAGACGAGGCTAAAGTAAATGGCTGCGACTGCTATATTACATCAGATGTTAAATTCCATGAAGCACAGAAGGCTTTAAACATGGATATGTGCCTTATAGATGCCACACATTATGGAACTGAAAATATTATTGTTCCTGTTTTAAAAAAATTCATTGAAGATGAAGCAATCAAAGCGGGTTTTGAAATTACTGTAAAAGCAAGCCAGGTAAACGGACAGGTTTTTGGCTATATTAAATAATGACTTATTAAACAGGATGGGCTGCCTATGGAAAATAAAGTGACAATAACTGTTGACGGTAAGGACCAGCAGGAAATAGAAAGCGGAACATATTTTTATGAAATAGCTGAAAAATATAAAAACAACTATAAAACAGATATTATGCTTGCTAAAAGCGGTAATGTGCTGTACGAGCTGGGAAATAAAATAACTAAAAGCATGGATATCAGTTTTATTGACCTTACAGACCAAGACGGAGTCAGGGTTTATTCCCGAAGCCTTTCGTTTATAATGGTAAAGGCTATAAAAGAGCTGTACGGAATAGATACTAAAATTTATATTGAGCATTCAATAAACGGCAATCTGTATACAGAAGTTTATCAAAAAGGCTTACTGATAGATGAGAAGTTTTTATGTGAAGTAAAAAACAAAATGCAGGAAATCATTGATTTAAACCACCCTATTGAACGCTTAATGGTAAGTGCTGATGAAGCTATAGAACTTGCTTCTAAGTACGGCATGGAGGATAAATCACGTCTTCTGGCGTACAGAAGGGTTTCCTATGTAAGCGTTTATAAGCTTGATGATTTTTATGACTACTATTATGGCTATATGCTTCCTTTTACGGGCTGCCTTAAAATTTTTGATTTGGCTCTCTATGAAAAAGGTTTTCTGCTTAGGATGCCGTCTGCAAAATGCCTTTATGCGCCTGAAAGCTATGATAATTTTGAGAAAATATCAAAAGTTTTTATGGAGCAGCTGGATTGGTGTAATTTAATGGAAGTAAAATGCATTGCCGACTTAAATGATATAATCGCAAAAGGCGGTTTTGATGAGCTTGTAAGGGTAAATGAGGCGCTGCATGAAAAGAAAATAGCCAATATTGCCGATGAAATTACAGCAAAAAGTGATAAAGTTAAAATTGTTCTTATAGCCGGACCGTCTTCTTCAGGTAAAACGTCTTTTGCCCAAAGGCTGTGTGTCCAGCTTAGAGTAAACGGTATTAAACCGCAGGCAATAGGAATGGACGACTATTTTGTAAACAGAGATAAAACACCTTTGGGTCCAGATGGAAAACCGGATTATGAAGGTTTAGGCGCTCTTGATTTAAAGAAATTCAATAAAGATTTAAACGACCTTATTAATGGAAAAGAAGCCATAATCCCGTCTTATGATTTTATTACTGGAAAAAGAAGGATAACAGGCAGAAAACTTAAGCTTCATAAAGGTGAAATAGTAGTTATAGAAGGCATACATGGTCTTAATACAGACCTTACAAAGGCTATACCGGAGGAAGCTAAGTTTAGAATATTTGTAAGCCCTATGACGCAGCTTAATGTAGATGCCCACAACTGTATTTCAACGTCTGACAGCCGTTTAATAAGGAGAATAGTAAGGGATTATCAGTTCCGCGGCAATTCGGCGTCCGAAACAATAAGTATTTGGCCTGATGTCCGCAGGGGAGAGGAAAAAAATATATTCCCTTATCAGGAAAATGCAGATGTAATATTTAATTCTGCTACAATTTATGAGCTTTGTGTTTTAAAATCTTTTATACTGCCAAGGCTTTATAAAATAGATAAAACAATGCCGGAGTATATTGTGGCAAACAGGCTAATAAAATTTCTTGATTATTTTCTTTGCGCCGGAACAGACGCAATACCGGATAATTCTTTAATTAAAGAGTTTGTAGGCGGAAGTGTATTTAATGTTTGACATGAAAAACTGTATATGATAAAATATTTTTTCGTGAGTAGGTCAGATGGTCGCCCTATTTTTAGGGAGGAAAGTCCGGGCTTCATAGAGCAGGGCGCCGGTTAACGGCCGGTGAAGGTGACTTCAAGGAAAGTGCAACAGAAATAAACCGCCTGTTTTTTTGCAGGTAAGGGTGGAAAGGTGAGGTAAGGGCTCACCGCTTTTCTGGTAACAGAAAAGGCTCTGTAAACCCCGCCTGAAGCAAGGTCCGAAAAAGCTTAAGGAATTGCTCGTTCCGCTTTAACATGACCGCATGATGATGCTGGCGACAGCATACCAAGATAGATGACCGTCTAATACAGAACCCGGCTTACAGGCCTGCTCATTAATTAAAAATATTTAAAAATTAATTATTAATGCGGAGCAGTTTGTATTTATAAACCGTTCCGTATTTTTTATTATAGAAATTTTACTCAGCTGATTTGTTTTATTTGACATAAACGGCTTCAGGATATAAAATTAAATAAACTGAATATAAAAACTTTCTGGTGCCTGCTTTTAAAGTCAGGATAATAGGGAAGAGGGGTGAGATTCCCTCACGGTGCCACCGCTGTATTAACTTATTTTAACCTCTTTATTTATGCCACTGTTTAAATGGGAAGGCAGAGAGGTTGGGTTTAAGTCAGAAGACCTGCCAAAAAGTTATGTACCTCCGCCGGGTCAGCGGAAAAGGGCATTTAATGTGTTATTTGTGTGCCTTTTTTAAGGCATTTTTTATTTTATATAATTTTAAGGAGCAAAAATGAGTAAAAAAGCAATACTTGCAGTTAGTTTTGGCACCAGTTACAGGCAGACAATGGAAAAAACAATCAGCACTATTGAAAATAAAATATCTAATGAATTTACCGGATATGATATTTATAGAGCTTTTACAAGTGGTATAATAATTAAAAAACTTAAAAGCCAAGGCTTTGATATAATGGGTGTTTCGGAAGCTATTGAAAAGCTTGTATATTCTGGTTATGATGAGTGTTATATTCAGCCAACGCATATTATTGCCGGTGTGGAATATGAAAAAATTCTAAAAGAAGCTAAGGCTTATGAAAATAAGTTTAATGTTTTTAAAATAGGCAAGCCTCTTCTTTATACAACAGGGCACATTAATAAGCTTATTAATATACTTGTTAATAATATAGATTATGATAAAAATGAGGCTGTTGTTTTAATGGGTCATGGAAGCGAGCATTTTGCAAATACGGTTTATGCTTCTCTTGACTATATGTTCAAAGAAAAAGGATACAATAATTTTTTTGTAGGCACTGTTGAGGCTTATCCGGATATTGAAACTGTTCTAAGACTTGTTAAAAACTCAGGTTTTAAAAAAGCTGTCATACTTCCGCTTTTAATTGTTGCCGGCGACCATGCCTTAAATGATATGTCATCAAATGAGCCGGACAGCTGGCTAAGTATTTTTAATAATGCCGGAATTTCAGCAAGAGCCGTTGTTAAAGGGCTGGGAGAATATAATGGAATAGCTGAAATGTATATTGAGCACATAAAAAGCTACATGGGTCTGTAAGGTGGTTTAATGTTTAATTTATATGTAGAAAACGGACCAAATAAAAAACTAAGGTGTGGTTATACAACTGGAACATGTGCCGCTGCTGCATCTAAAGCCGCTGTTGAGGCGCTTTTAAGCGGTAAAACCCATGACAGCTGTTTTGTAATTACTCCTAAAGGCATAAAAGTGGAGATTGAAATTGTTAAAAAAACTGTTTCAGGTGATAAAACATTATGTTCGGTTATTAAAGATGCCGGGGACGATATAGACGCTACAGATGGATTAGAAATTGTTTCAACTGCTGAAAAAACGGAAAACGGAATAATAATTACAGGCGGCATGGGAGTTGGAAGAGTTACAAAAGCCGGACTTGACCAGCCAGTAGGAAGTTTTGCGATTAATTCCATACCGCGCAGAATGATATCTGAATCTGTTAGAGAAGTTTGTGAAAAATACGGATATAAAGGCGGAATAAAAATCACGATTTCTGTGCCTGAAGGTGAAAAAACAGCCGAAAAAACTTTTAATCCCAACATTGGGATAATAGGCGGAATTTCAATTATAGGCACAACAGGAATTGTTGAGCCGAGAAGTTTAAAGGCTATATTTGATACAGTTAAATTAGAGCTTAATGTGTTGAAAACCGCCGGAAACGAAAGCATTGTTATTACGCCTGGAAATTATGGCGAGAGCTTTTTAAATAATATGAATTTTAGTGTCCCTTTTGTTAAATGCTCTAATTTCATTGGCGATACATTAGATGAAGCGGTTAAACTGGGATTTAAAAACATACTCCTTTGCGGACATTTTGGAAAGTTTGTAAAACTGGCAGGAGGAATGTTTAATACTCACTCTTTTTACGGTGACTGCCGCATGGAAATATTGTGTGCCCATGGAGCTTTATGTGGTGTGCCGAATGATTTTTTAAAAAATATTATGGATTGCGCGACAGTAGATGCCGCACTGGATATTTTAAAATATAATAATTCTGTTTTTAACAATGTAATAAAATCTATTACAAATAAAATTCAGGCTAATATAGATAAAAAGATTCCTGAAAATGTAAAAGCCGGAGTGCTTATATATACAAATAAATATGGAATTATAGGAACAAGCGAAAAGGGCAGGGAATTGATTAAAAGTTTCGGAGGTTAAAATGTCGGAAGGTTTGCTTTACGGAGTAGGTATAGGTCCGGGAGACAGTGAGCTTTTAACTTTAAAGGCTTTAAGAATATTAAAAGAAAACAGGGTTTTAGCTGTGCCGCAGACAAAAGGTGAAAAAAACACAGCTCTTGACATTGTCTCAAATGTTATTGATATTTCTGTTAAGGAAATTTTGTATATTGATTTTCCTATGACTGCTGATGAAAGAATTCTTGCAGAAAGCCACAAAAAAAGTGCTGATTTAATATGCGGTTATTTAAAAAAAGGTGAAAATGTGGTTTTTATAAGTATAGGCGATATTTCAATATATTCAACATTTGGCTATATTAATAATATTATTAAATATTTAGGATTTAAAACTGTAATGGTTCCGGGGATACCAAGCTTTTGCGCTGTAAGTTCTGCTTTAGGCATAAGTCTAACTGATATGAAAAAACCTGTTCATATTATACCGGCTGTTCATGGTGGTATTGAAGAAAGCATTAAGCTTGACGGAACAAAAGTTTTTATGAAAAGCGGAAGCAGCGCAGTGGAATTGAAAAATACTGTTAATGAAAAGGGCATTTCTGAAAAGGCTTATGCTGTTACGGACTGCGGGCTTGATACGGAAAAAATATTTTATGATGTTAACGATATAACAGATAAATTAGGATATTTTACTACTTTTATAGTGAAGGACTGAAAAAAATATGATTGATTTTGTAGGAGCAGGTCCGGGAGCGGCTGATTTAATTACAGTAAGAGGTCACAAGCTTTTGTCCGAAGCCGATATAATAATTTATACCGGCTCGCTTGTAAATGAGGAAGTTATAAACTGCCGAAAAAAAGACTGCAAAGTTTATAACAGCGCTTATATGACCCTTGAGGAAGTTATGGAAATTATGATTTCCTCTGAAATGAAAGGTCTTAAAACAGTGCGGCTTCATACCGGTGACCCTTCACTTTACGGTGCGATACGTGAACAAATGGATATACTTGATAAAGAAAAAATTGAATACAGAGTTTGTCCGGGAGTCAGCTCATTTTGTGCTGCCGCAGCTGCTTTAAATTTAGAATATACACTTCCTTCTGTTTCGCAATCGGTAATTATTACAAGAGTGGAAGGGCGCACGCCTGTGCCTGAAAAAGAGGATATTTCTGAATTGGCAAAACATGGGGCTACAATGGTGCTGTTTTTAAGCGTTGGACTTATTGAAAGCGTTGTAAACAAATTGTATAAGGCTGGAATAAGCAAAAATACTCCGGCAGCAGTTGTGTATAAAGCAAGCTGGCCTGATGAAAAAAGATTTGTATGCACAGTTGAAACTTTAAAGGATACTGTTATAAAAAATAATATTAAAAATACTGCACTTATTATAATTGGAAATGTTATAAATTCAGAATATGACAGAAGCTGTCTTTATGCTCCATCATTTTCTACCCTTTTCAGAAAGGAAGAAACAAAGTAAAATGACCAATAAAGTAGCAGTTATTAGCTTTACTGAAAGAGGAAGTATTGCTGGGAAAAAAATAAGCGCTGCCCTTACTGAAAAGGGATACATGTGTACTTGTTTTGCTCCTGAAAAATTTGCTTTAAAGTTTGGATTTGAAAGCATGCGCGGGGAATATATAAAATGGGCAGGAAGTATATTTAACAGTTTCGGCATACTTGTTTTTATAGGCGCCGCAGGAATTGCCGTAAGAGGGATTGCGCCTTATATAAAAGATAAATTTACTGACCCTGCCGTAGTTGTTTTAGATGAGAGAGAAAATTTTGCCATACCTTTATTAAGCGGACATGTAGGCGGAGCAGTCGGGTTTGTTAAGGTTTTGTGCGAAATAACAAATGCTGTGCCTGTTATAACAACTGCTACGGATATAAACAATAAATTTGCAGTTGATGTTTTTGCTGTTAGGAATGATTTAAAAATAATTCAGCGTACAGCGGCTAAAGAAATTTCATCAGCGCTGCTTTCTGGGGAAAATATAAATTTTTGCTGTGATTCTGGATATTCAGGAAACATTCCAAATGGTGTCAAAATTTCTGATAAAGGTAAAATTGGTTTTGTTGTTTCAGTATTTAATAAAAGGTTATACGATATAAATTTGAACCTTGTGCCTTATAAAATTCATCTGGGTATTGGTTGCAAAAAAGGTACGCCTAAAGAGAGTATTGAAAACGCGGTTAATTCATTTTTGAATGAAAACAATATATTTGAGGAAGCCGTTAAATCTGTTTCAACTATTACAATTAAACAGAATGAAAAAGGCATTATTGAGTTTTGCGGCAAAAAAGACTGGCTTGTTGAATACTTTACTGCTGAGGAACTAAACAGAGTGAAAGGCAGTTTTAATGCTTCTGAATTTGTAAAAAAAACAACCGGTACAGATAATGTATGCGAAAGAGCGGCTGTACTTTCTGCCAAAAACGGCAATTTGATTATAAATAAAACATCGTTTAACGGCATTACTTTGGCAGCGGCATGTGAGAAATGGAGTGTTGATTTTGGCTGATTTATACATAGTTGGGACAGGTCCGGGAGAAATTGGCAAAATGACTGTAGAGGCTGTAGAAGCGTTAAGAAAATGCAGTACAATTGCAGGTTATACAGTATACTGCGATTTGCTGAAAGAATATTTTCCGGATAAAAATTATATTTCATCAGCAATGAAGCAGGAAAAAGAAAGATGTATTATGGCTTTAAAAAATGCCGAAAAAGAAGATACAGCAATGGTTTGCAGCGGAGATGCCGGTGTATACGCTTTGGCAGGTCTTATATTGGAGATTAAAAAGAATAATAATGTAAATATAAAAATAATACCCGGCGTAACTGCGGCGTTAAGCGGCGGAGCACTTTTGGGAGCACCTCTGGGTCATGATTTTGCTGTTATAAGTTTAAGCGATATTTTAACGCCTTATGATGTAATAGAAAAAAGATTAAAATGCGCCGCTATGGGCGACTTTGCTATATGCATTTATAACCCGTCAAGCAAAAAAAGAAAAGATTATTTAAAAAAAGCATGTGAAATATTGCTTGAATATAAAAAGCCGGATACTGTGTGCGGCGTTGTAAAAAATATCGGCAGAAATGAAGAAACAAAACTTATACTTACTCTTAAAGAGCTTAAATACTACGAAGCAGATATGTTTACTACTGTTTTTGTGGGCAATTCCAATACTTATGTAAAAGACGGATATATAATAACGCCAAGGGGATATATTATTTAAGGAGAGGTTTAAATGGGAGATATTCTGCTTTTTGCAGGCACAACGGAGGGAAGAAAAGCCGCAGAATTTTTGTCTTTGTCAGGTATTAAAACTGATGTGCTGACTGCTACAGAATACGGAAAACAAGTTATTGATAAAAGCGGTGATTTTATAAATGTTATATCCGGCAGGCTTAATGAAAATGAAATGGAAAAGCTTATGATTGACAACATGTATAAGCTTGTTGTAGATGCTACACACCCATTTGCCAAAAATGTTACAGAAAATATACAAACTGCATGTAAAAATACACAAACTGAATATATCAGGCTTTTAAGAAATGATTTGGATATAGAAAATTTAAACTGCATATATGTTAAAAATCATACAGAAGCTGTTGAATATTTAAAAAATAAAGAGGGAAATGTTTTTTTAACAACCGGCAGCAATAATATTGAAGCGTACACAGCTGAAGAAGGCTTAAAAGGACGCATTTTTGTACGCGTTCTTCCATTGGCAGAATCTTTGGATAAATGTATTAAATCCGGCATAAATCCAAAGCATATTATGTGCATGCAGGGACCTTTCAGTCAAGAGTTTAACATTGCTTGTATTAAAGAAACAAATTCTAAATTTATAGTTACAAAGCAGACTGGAGCAGCAGGCGGATTTTACGAAAAAATATCTGCGGCAGTTAAATCAGGAGCTAAAGCTGTTGTTATTAAGGCGCCAGAAGAAAAAGGGGTTTGCTTTGATGAGTTCAAAAATATAATAATCAATTTATTTAATGTAAAGATAAAGAAGAAAAAGACTGTTAATTTAGTAAGCGCCGGTATGGGAAAAAGGGAGCTTTTAACTATGGAAGCTTTAAAAGCAGTGGAAAACAGTTCACTTGTTATAGGTTCAAAACGTGTTTTGGAAAGTTTTGACTTATATGATAAAAAAATTAAGCATTCCATAAACTCATACGAAATTAAAAATATAATAGATGAAAATGCGGATACAAATATTTCTGTTGTTTTTTCAGGTGATATAGGATTTTACAGCGGAGCGGAAAAACTTGCTTCAATTCTTAATGAAGAAAATTATTGTGTTAATAAAATCAGTGGTATTTCTTCTTATGTGTATTTTCTGGATAAAATAAATAAAACTTATAGAGATGTTTTGTTTTTAAGCATGCACGGAAGGGATATTAATTTTGTTGATGCTGTTAAAACTAATTATAAGACACTTGTTCTTTTAGGTGGAGAAAATGACGTTTCCAGAATATGCACAGAGCTTGCTGAAAATAACATGAAAAGCGCAGATATTTTTATTGGTGAAAACCTTTCATATAACAACGAAAAAATAAGCACTGGAAAAGCAGAAGATTTTGTTAATTATAAAAACAACAGGCTTTCTGTTATATATATAGAAAATCCAGAAGCGGCAAGACGCATTTATTCATTTGGATTAAGTGATGACTTATTTGAAAGAAATTCTGTCCCAATGACAAAAAGCGAAGTAAGGGCAGTTTCAATCTCTAAACTTATGCTGAGTGAAAATTCTGTTGTTTATGATTTAGGCAGCGGAACAGGGTCAGTAAGCATAGAGTGCGCGCTAATGGCGTTTAAAGGAAAGGTTTTTTCTGTTGATAAAAACGAAAATGCTATAGAATGCCTTAATAATAATATTTCAAAATTTGGCATAAGCAATATAAATGTTATTAAGGGAGAAGCGCCGGAATGTTTAAAAGATATTGCAGCACCTACACATTGCTTTATAGGCGGAAGCAGCGGAAAGCTTTTTGGTATTGTAAAAACTGTTTTGGAAAAAAATTCTAAAACTCGTTTTGTTATAAACGCTATAACTCTTGAAACAGTGCTTGAGGCTAAAAAAGCGGCTTTAAGCTTAGACTGTAAAAATCTGGAAATTATAAATATAAGTGCAAGCAGAGCAAAAAATATTGGCGATTTAAGTTTAATGATGGGACTTAATCCGGTATTTATTATTTCTTTTACCGGCAAAGGAGATTAAAATATGAGCAGGCTACTTATTGCGGCGCCTAAAAGCGGAAGCGGCAAAACTATTGTTGCATGCGCCATTATTAATATACTGAAAAATCGCGGTTTAAAGGTAGTGTCTTTTAAGTGCGGACCGGATTATATAGACCCTATTTTTCACAAAACGGTTCTTGAAATCCCAAGCCGCAATATTGATACATTTATGTCCGGCAATGAAACAGTTTTAAATATTTTAGGGGAAAACACAAAAAACGGTGAATTTGGATTAATAGAAGGGGTAATGGGGTATTACGACGGTATAGGCGGCATATCAACTGCCGCAAGCTCTTATGAGATTTCTTATTTGAGCAATACGCCTGTTCTGCTTGTTTATGATGTTAAGGGAAGCTCCCTTACGGCGGCGGCGGTAATTAAAGGCATGGCGGAATTTAAAAAAGACAGCAATATTAAGGCTGTACTTCTTAACAGAACTTCAGAAGGAGTCTATAATTCAATTAAAAGCATAATTGAAAAAGAAACAGGGGTTAAAGTTATAGGTTATATCCCGGAATTAAAAGACTGCGAGTTTAAAAGCCGTTATCTTGGTCTTTCTTTGGGAGAAAGCAAAGAAAAAGTGCTTGAAAAAATAAGAAATATAAGTTCTGTTGTTGAAAGAACTGTCGATATTGATTATTTAATTGCTCTTTCAAAAACAGCTCCCAAAATAAGCTTCAGTCCGGAAAAAATAATGCCTTTTGCGCAAGGCGTTAAAATAGCTGTTGCTTATGACGACGCTTTTAATTTTTATTATCAGGATAATATTGACTATTTAGTAAAAGCCGGAGCTGAAATAGAATATTTTTCTCCACTTGAAAATGAGAGTATACCAAAAGATGCAAACGGCTTAATAATAGGCGGAGGATACCCTGAACTTTTTGCTATGGACCTTTCTATTAATACTAATACCAAAGACAGCATTATAAGAGCTGTAAAAAGCGGTATGCCGTATATTGCTGAGTGCGGCGGATTTATGTATTTGAACAAGGCTGTTAAAACAGAAGAAGGTTTTTTTGAAATGTGCGGAATTTTTAATTCGGTCTGCCAGAATACAAAGCGCCTTACGCATTTCGGATATGTTAAATTAACATCACAGGAAAATTCTGTTTTCGGCAAAGCTGGCACTAAAATTAGAGGACATGAATTCCATTATTATCATTGTGAGAATGAAGGCAGCAGTTTTAAGGCTCAAAAACCGCTTACAGGCAGAAGCTGGAACTGCGCTTTTACAAATGAGAATATGTATGCCGGTTTTCCACATTTATATTTTTATTCAAATTTAGACGCCGCTAATAATTTTTTAGTAAAATGTATTGATTTTAAAAGCAGGTGCGGTAAATGAATTTAAGTTATTACACAAATTTAATTGAGCCTGTTGACGAAAGTATGCTTGTACTTTCGCAAAAAAGGTGGGACAATATAGCTAAGCCATTAAAAAGCCTTGGAAAGCTTGAAAAAGCCATAACGCGCATGGCTGCAATAAACGTAAACAAAGACAGAGTTGATATTTCAAAGCCCGCTCTTTTGGTTATGTGCGGCGACCATGGCGTTGTTTGCGAGGGTGTTACGCAAACCGACAGCTCTGTTACAAAAATTGTTGCCGATAGTTTCCAAAATTCCGAAACGACAGTAACGGTTATGTCTAAATTTGCCGGAGTTGATGTTTTTCCTGTTGATGTGGGCATAAACTGCGGCAGATACAAAAATAAAGAGCTTCTGCCTTTTAAAGTCTGTGACAGAAAGATAAAAAAAGGCACTGAAAACATACTTATTCGCAGCGCTATGACTTACGAAGAATGCGAAAAAGCTGTTTTAACGGGAATTGAGTGTGTAAAAGAACTTAAAGAAAAAGGCTATAATATAATAGCTACTGGGGAAATGGGTATTGGCAATACTACTCCAAGCAGTGTCTTAGCTTCAATATATACTGACTTAAGCGCCAAAGAAGCCACAGGAAAAGGGGCTGGTCTTTCTAAAGAAGGATATGACAGAAAAATTCAGGTTGTAGGTAAAACAATAAACCGTGTATTAAATAATTATAATAAAGAAGATTATTTGGGTGTTTTATCTTCCTGCGGCGGGCTTGAGATAGCTGCGTTAACAGGGGTGTTTTTAGGTGGAGCCGTTTATAAAATACCTGTTGTATGCGATGGATTGATTTCTTCAGTTGCGGCACTAATGGCTGAAAAAATAGCGCCTTTAAGCAGATATTATATATTTGGCTCGCACATAAGTGCTGAACCGGCTGTAAAAGCTGTTATTAAAACATGCAAAATAGAAACTTATATAGACTGCGGAATGTGTCTTGGTGAAGGGACAGGCGCTGTTGCTGTTATACCTCTTTTTCAGATGGCGTGCGATGTGTATAATAAAATGAGCACATTTGAGGATTTTAATATGGAAAACTATAAAGATTACGAAAAGGAATAATTATGATTATATTGGTATCTGGCGGAAGCTCCAGCGGCAAAAGTGCTTTTGCGGAAAAATTATGCCTTGAATTTAACAGTAAAAAGCTGTACTACATAGCCACTATGGAGCCTTATGGAAAAGAAGCGAAAAAAAGAATAGAGCGTCATATAAAACAGCGTGAAGGCAAGGGTTTTATTACTATTGAACAATTTACTAATATTAAGGAAATATGGCTTCCTAAAGGTTCTACTGCTATTTTAGAAAGCGTTTCAACCCTTCTTGCCAATGAGATGTTCTCTTCAAAAGGCAGCGGAAAAAAAGCCGATGTAGCTGTTTTAAGCGGTATTAATAAACTCTGCAAAACATGCGAAAATACTGTTATTGTAACCGATAATATATTTGAAGACGGTATTTTTTATCTTCCGAAAACTATGGAATATATAAAAGCTTTAGGCGATATTAACTATCAGATTGCGTCGCTGGCTGATGAGGTTATAGACATAGTAGCTTCATGTCCGGTTTATTATAAAAAGAGGTGAGAAAATGCTTAACTCATTTTTTATGGCTCTTTCCATGTTTTCAAAGTTTCCGGTGCCGGAAATTGAATTTGATAAAGCCAACATGAAATATGTTCTTTGCTTTTTTCCTGTAATAGGACTTATTATAGGCTTTTTCCAGTGCCTTATATATACATTTTTGAAATATACAGGTTTTGGAGATTTATTTATTGCCTGTATTATAACTGTTCTGCCTGTTTTAATTACAGGCGGAATACATATTGACGGCTTTATGGATACAAGCGATGCAATAAAGTCTTACGGCAGCAAAGAAAAAAAACTCAAAATACTCAGTGACCCGCACATAGGCGCTTTTAGTGTTATATCACTTATTGTGTATATGATTGTGTATTTTGGTGCTGTTTATCAGGCTGGTTCTAAAGGTATTTTTGTTTTTTCAAAATGTTTCATACTCTCGCGCGCTTTAAGCGGATTTGCGGCTGTTACTTTTAAGTGTGCCAAAAAAGAAGGCTTGCTTTTTACATTTGCTGACTCAGCAGATGTGGAATTTGCAAGGAATGTATTAACTGCCATATTTGTTTTAACTGCTTTGTGGCTTATATTAAAAGACGGAAAATGCGGTTTTATTTGTGTCTTGTCATCGCTTTTTGTTTTTGGTTACTACAGATATTTTTCTTATAATGAATTTGGCGGAATAACAGGTGATTTGGAAGGTTATTTTCTGCAAATATGCGAATTAGCGGCACTTTTATGCGCCGCAGTATTTTGCAGATAATTTTGAGGTGTAAAATGGTACTTATTACAGGCGGAGCATATCAGCATAAGCTGGATTTTATATATAAAAACTTTAAATTATGTGAAAACGATATTTGTTTTACGGGAAGCGGCTTAAACTGGAATAATAAAAAGGTGATTTATAAATTTAACGATATTGTAAAAAAATGGTTTGATGATGGCTTAAACCCTGAGGAGCATATTTTAAATGTTTTAGATGGTTTGAAGGATAAAATTATTGTTATAGACCAGACAGGCTGCGGCGTAGTGCCATTTGATGAAAAAGAAAGGCTGTTAAGGGAAATTACAGGCAGGACATGCTGCATACTGGCACAGGCGGCAGATGAGGTTTATAATGTAATATTTGGCTTGGGTGTTAAAATTAAAGGCTGATAGTATGGATATATATTTTTTCCGTCACGGACAGACAAAAGGCAATAAAGAAAAAAGATATGTTGGTTTAACTGATGAGGGCATTACAGATAAAGCTGCTCAAAAGCTTAATAGTATTAATTCGCCAGATGTTGATATTGTTTATTCAAGCCCATTAAAAAGATGCACACAAACAGCCGATATAATTTTTCCTGAAAATAAAGCTGTTATTATTAATGGTATTAAAGAAACTGATTTTGGAGATTTTGAGTATAAAAACTACGAGGAGCTTAAAAATAATCCAATATATATATCGTGGCTTGAAAGCGGCGGAAAAATAACTTTTCCAAACGGCGAAGATACAAAAGAATTTAAAATGCGCTGTGAAAAAGCTTTTAATGAAATTATAAACGATATGGAAAAAAATAATTACAGCAAAGCGGCTGTTGTTACCCATGGCGGCGTTATAATGTCTGTTTTTGAAAAGTTTTACGGCGGTAATTTTTATGATTACCAGATAAAAAACGGAGATTGTATTTTAGGCAATTTTGATATGAACACAAATAGATTTCTAAATATTAAAAGGATTGGCAATGAATGAAATAACACTATGCATACTAATAGGTTTTTTAATTGATTTAATTTTAGGAGACCCATATAATATACCGCATCCGGTTGTTTTAATTGGCAAGACAATAAATTTGTGCGAGAAAACAGCGCTTAAGCTTTTTCCAAATACAGATAAAGGCATGTTTTTTGGCGGAGTTTTTATATGTGTTGCTGTTATGGCATTAAGCATGGCTGTACCGGCAGCCATACTTTATTTTTTTGGAAAAATAAACCAATATTTACATTTTGCATCAGAGTGTATTATGTGCTGGCAGATAATAGCCGTTAAGTCATTAAAAAAAGAAAGCATGAATGTTTATAATGAACTTGAAAACGGAACTATTGATTCGGCAAGAAAGGCAGTATCAAGAATAGTAGGAAGGGATACACAAAGTTTAACAGATGAAGGCGTTACAAAAGCCGCTGTTGAAACTGTGGCTGAAAATACATCAGATGGTATTACAGCGCCGCTTTTTTATATGCTGATAGGCGGACCTGTTCTTGGATTTTTATATAAAGCAGTTAATACAATGGATTCCATGATTGGATATAAAAATGAAAAGTATATGTTTTTGGGACGTGCCGCTGCTAAAACCGATGATTTATTTAATTTTATACCGGCAAGACTTTCGGCTTTTTTTATGATTTTTTCAGCTTTTTTGCTTAAGTATGATTATAAAAACGGGTATAAGATATTTAAACGCGACAGATTTAACCACAAAAGCCCCAATTCGGCACAAACGGAATCTGTTTGCGCCGGCGCTCTTGATATAATGCTTGCCGGTGATGCATGGTATTTCGGCAAGCTTGTAAAAAAGCCTACAATAGGAGATGACATAAAAAAAATACAGCACAGCGACATTATTAAAGCTAATAAAATGATGATGCTGACATCTGTAATGTTTTTGGCAGCGGGTATTTTATTAAGACTGGCGGTGAGCTTAATTTGAGACATGAGCATGGAGGTAATATATACGCCAAAAAATGCGATATTGATTTTTCTTCAAACATAAATCCTTTAGGAATGAGCGAAAACGTTAAAAAGGCTTTTATTAATTCTTTTGAAATGTCGGTATTTTATCCAGACCCTGAATGCACAGAGCTAAGAAAGAAACTAAGTCTTAAAGAAAAAGTGGATTTTAGCAATATTATATGCTCTAACGGTGCAGCAGAACTTATATTTTCAATTTGCTTTGCTTTAAAGCCGCAAAAAGCGCTTTTAGCTTCACCGTGTTTTGCCGAGTATGAGCAGGCTCTTAATGCATGCGGCTGCGTAATTGAAAGATATGTTTTAAAAGAAGAAAACGGCTTCTGCTTTGATGAGGGATTTTTAAATAAAATAACTTATGATACAGACATTGTTTTTTTCACTAATCCAAATAACCCGACTGGTGTTTTGGCAAACGCTGAATACGTGGACAAACTGGCTGAAAGGTGCTTAAAAACAAATACAATAATTGTTTTTGATGAGTGTTTTCTTGATTTTGTTTTAGATAGCGAAAACTATTCAGCTAAAAGATTTTTAGACAATAAAAATATAATTATATTAAAGGCTTTTACAAAATTTTATGCAATGCCGGGGTTAAGACTCGGTTACGGATTATTTGCTGAAAAAGATATTGCTTTAAAAGTAAGAAGCGCCATGCAGACATGGAGCGTTTCAACCCCTGCGCAGATGGCAGGCATAGCGGCTCTTGATGATGGAATTAAGTATAAAAAAACCGTTGATTATATAGAAAACGAGAAAAAATATATTTTAAGCCGAATATCAAATTTAGCTTATAAAGTATATGGTCACAGCGCTAATTTTATATTTTTTAAAGAAATGGAAGACTTTGATAAACTAATGCTTGAAAAGGGCATTTTAATCAGAAGCTGTAAAAATTATAATTCCCTTAACGGCAGTTTTTACAGGATAGCTGTTAAAAGCAGAAAAGACAACGAAAGACTTATTAAAGCTTGGACTGAAATAAAGAGAGGTTAGAACATGGCTTATTCCATTATGATACAGGGAACAATGTCAAGCGCCGGAAAAAGCTTTATAGCTGCTGCGTTATGCAGGGCATTTGTTCAGGACGGATACAAAGTTGCTCCTTTTAAATCTCAAAACATGGCTTTAAACTCATACATAACAAAGGATGGTTTTGAAATAGGCAGGGCGCAGGCTATGCAGGCAGAGGCTGCCAAAATAGAGGCTACACGTTTTATAAACCCTATACTTTTAAAGCCTACAACTGATGTTGGCTCCCAAATTATAGTAAACGGCAAAGCTATAGGCAATATGGCGGCAAAGGAATATTTTGCCTATAAAAAGAAACTTATACCGGATATTTTAAATGCATATACTGAGCTTTCAAAAAACAATGATATTATAGTAATTGAAGGAGCCGGCAGCCCGGCGGAAATTAACCTTAAAACAGACGATATTGTAAATATGGGACTTGCAAAAATGCTTAATTCACCTGTAATACTTGCAGGTGATATAGACAGAGGCGGAGTTTTTGCCCAGCTTTATGGAACAGTCATGCTTCTGGAAGAAAGCGAAAGACAGATGATAAAAGGAATTATAATCAATAAGTTCAGAGGAGATAAGAGCATACTTGAGCCGGGACTTGAAATGCTTGAAGAAAAATGTAAAATACCGGTACTGGGAGCGCTTCCTTTTATTAATGTGGATATTGATGATGAGGACAGCCTTTCAAGCCGTTTGGATATGTATGAAAACAGAGGCATAATTGATATTGCGGTTATAAGGCTGCCTAAGCTGTCCAATTTTACTGACTTTAATTCTTTCGGCAGGGTAGAAGGAGTGTCTGTAAGGTATGTTAAAACTGCAAAAGAATTTAAAAATCCTGACATGGTTATAATACCGGGAAGCAAAAATTCAATAAAAGACATGCTGTTTTTAAGGCAGAGCGGACTTGAAATTCTTGTTAAAAAATCAGCTGCAAAGGGAGTGCCTGTTATAGGGATATGCGGCGGCTACCAAATGCTTGGCAAAACAATAAGCGACCCATACTTTTCAGAGGGCGGCGGAAAAATCAGCGGCTTAGGACTTTTAGATGTATCAACTGTTTTTGAAACTGAAAAAAGCCAGATAAGAACAGAAGGAAGAATAACTTGTTCAGGCGGAGAGTATGGATTTTTAAATAATTTGAGCTTTGAAGGATATGAAATTCACATGGGACAAAGCTGTATTGACAAAAATACAGGCACAAGTGCTGTTAATGCCAATATAAACGGGGAAACCAAAATAATAGGGTCTGTCAATAAAAATGTATTAGGCACATATATCCATGGCTTTTTTGACAGCAATGAAATATTAAACAGTGTCTGCGGACTGCTTTTTAAAAGGAAAAATATTGACGCAAACAAAGCTGTTATTTCATTAAAAGATTACAAGAACATGCAGTATGATAAAATGGCGCAGACGCTAAGGGAAAACGTAGACTTAAATAAAATTTATAATATTATGGGGATAAAAAATGACTGAGGGAAATAAAGGATTAATCCATATATACTGCGGTGACGGAAAAGGTAAAACAACTGCAGCTGCCGGACTTTCAATAAGAGCAGCTGGAAACGGCATTAATGTTATATTCTGCCAGTTTATGAAAGGGCGTAAAAGCGGAGAAATTAAAATTCTTAAAAATACAGAGAATATAAATGTTCTGCGCTGCGACGAGGATTTCGGCTTTTACTGGAATATGAGCGAGGAAACAAAAAACAAGGCAAAAAAGAGTTACAGCAGCATTTTCAAAGAGGCTGTTAATCTTTCTAAGCAAAAAGAGAAATGTCTTGTTGTTTTTGACGAGATAACTTACGCTCTTGATTACGGCTTTGTTGATAAACACGAGTTTAAAAGCTTTATTGAAAATAGGTCTTTTGGAACAGAAATTGTTGTAACAGGCAGAAACCCTGATAACTATATTATAGAAAAAGCTGATTATATTACAGAAATGGTTAAAATTAAACATCCTTTTGATAAAGGAATATACGCAAGAGAGGGGATAGAATATTGAGCGATGTATTTAAAAACATGTCTCCTGTTGAAATAGAAAAAAGAAGCTTTGAGATTATAGAAAGTGAGCTTACAACTGATATTCCTGACGATATTAAGCCTGTTGTAAAGCGTGTTATACACACAACTGCTGATTTTTATTTTGAGAAAAATATTGTTTTTTCACCTGACGTTTCAAAAAATATTATTAACGCCATAAAAAGCGGGACAGATATTGTAACAGATACAAATATGGCAAGAGCAGGAATTAACAAAAAAGCGGCTGAAAAGTTTTCGGTAAATACATTCTGCTATATGGCAGACAGTGATGTATATGAGCTTGCTATAAAAAACGGAACGACCAGGGCTGCTGCAAGTGTTGATAAGGCGGCAGAATTGAATAAAAACTGCATTTATGTTGTGGGAAACGCACCTACAGCGTTAATAAGGCTTTATGAGCTTATAGTAGAAGGGAAAATAAAACCTGCCGCGATTATTGCTGTTCCTGTAGGATTTGTTAATGTTATTGAAGCTAAAGAACTTATATTAAGCCTTAAAGATGTGCCTTATGTTGTTGCAAAGGGAAGAAAGGGCGGTTCAACCGTTGCAGCTTCAATTATAAATGCGTATCTTTACATGGCAGGCGGAAGGTAATTTGTATTAAAATTTGAAGCAACACGAGGGTTTAATAAGTTTTAATAATGTTGTTAAATAATATCATTTGTGCTAAAATTAATTAAAAAGGAACGGGTGATATTTATGGATAACATAGATGACATTACCAAAACAATGATAGATGAAGACTTAGTACACAGCAGGCAGCTGTGGAATCAGTATGGCGATGACCCAAAGCGAATGAGCGGTCTTTTTGACATGCTTATTTTAAGGTATAAGGATATGGTAGACGGGATTGCTGACGGACTTGATGTAATTTCGTCTTTTGACACAAACGAACAGAAAGCTGACGTTTATAAAAACAATGTACATAAGCTTATTATACGCCTTGAAGCTTTTAAAGACTGCGGCTACAGCAACGAGTCGTTGGCAATGCATTATGTAAATGAAGGTGTGCACGGTACAGTTTATGATTTATCATTTAACGAAACACGTGATATTATTATTAAAATGAATGATATTTCAAAAGAAGAAAAAGAAGAAATAATAGGCAAAATTGATGAAATAGAGTCAATTACTAATTCTGTAAATACAAAAAAGAATAAGTGGTATGCATTAAGACCATATCTTATGTGGATTTCAGGCAAGGAAGTTAATATTGCAATGCTTATACTGCCGCTTATTATGAAAATAAATTAAATGCTGACAGAGGTAATATATGAAAAGTGTAGCAAGTTTTGCTCTTGGCTGCAAGGTTAATCAGGCAGAAAGCGAGGCAATTGCGGAAGCCTTTGCCGACAAGGGGTATGAAATTAAAAACATAGACGAAGAAGCTGATATTTATGTAATAAACACATGCGCTGTTACTAATTTTGGAGATAAAAAATCACGCCAGCTTTTAAGAAAAGTAAAAAAACTTAATCCAAATGCAATTGTAGTTGCTTCAGGATGTTATGCTCAAGTAGAAAGCGATGTTGTTTCTGCTATTGATGAGGTTGACATTGTTATAGGTACAAAAGGAAGGCAAAATATTGTTGATGCAGTAGAAAAATATATTGAGGACAGGCAGAAGGTTTGTCTTGTAGGCGATATAATGCACGAGAGGGATTTTGAGCCTATATCAGTCAGAAAGCTTGCCGGACGTGTCAGGGCATATATTAAAATTCAGGACGGATGCAGCCAATACTGTTCATATTGCATTATTCCTTATGCAAGAGGACCTATAAGAAGCCGTGACGAGGCTGATATATTAAAAGAAGTTGAAAATCTTGCGTTAAATGGTTTTAAGGAAGTTGTCCTTACTGGTATACATGTTGCTTCTTACGGAAAAGATAATCACAGAACAGATTTACTGTCTTTAATTAAGCGTGTAAACGAAATAGATGGAATTGAAAGGATAAGGCTTAGCTCGTTGGAGCCTAATATTGTAACAGAAAATTTTGCCCGTGATTTAAGCTTAATGCCTAAAGTGTGCAGACATTTCCATTTATCGCTTCAAAGCGGATGTGATAAAACTTTAAAGGCTATGAACAGGCGGTATGATACACAAAGATATATGGATTCTGTTAATATTATTAGAAAATATATGCCTGACAGCGGCATAACAACAGATATTATAGTTGGTTTCCCGGGTGAAACAGAAGAAGATTTTGCCCAGAGCTGTGATTTTGCCAGAAAAATTAATTTTTCTAAAATACATGTTTTTCCATACTCGCCTAAAAAAGGCACTCCAGCGGCTGCAATGAAAAATCAGATACCGGCTGAAATTAAAAATAAAAGGTCAAATGAGCTTATTAAAATTAGCGACAGTATGGAATATGAATTCATTAAAAAACATATAGGAAAAGTATTGGATGTTTTATTTGAAAAAAGTGAAAATGGATTTTTTGAAGGTCATACTTCAAACTATATTCATGTTAAAGCCAAAAGTGAAAATAATATTAGAAATATGATACTGCCCGTTAAAATTATAAGCAGCGATAATAAAACTGCTTTAGGTGAAATTTGCATTTAAAAATATTTTATTGTCGGATATTGAAAAAAGATAGAGTTAAATAATATTTGCATTAATATTAAAATTATATTATCATTATTTTATGTCAGGGAGAGTGACGGTTATGGACAAAAATATGAACGAAACAATGAAATTCAGTGCTGTTGAAAAAGAAAATGACTCAGAGGCAAGAAAAATACTTGTTTCTGTATATACCGCGCTGGCAGAAAAAGGCTATAACCCTGTTAACCAGATAGTCGGTTATATACTTTCCGGAGACCCTACATATATTACAAGCCACAACAACGCGAGAGTTATTATAAGAAGGCTTGAAAGAGATGAGCTTTTGGAGGAACTTGTTGACAATTATATTAAAAACAATTCGTAATATATTTAAAGGGTGATTTTTTGAGAGTACTTGGTCTTGATTACGGCGACAAAACAGTTGGTGTTGCTGTGAGTGATATTTTTGGCTGGACTGCCCAGGGTGTAGAGATAATAAAGCGCAGCAATCCTCAGGAGCACAGGCAGTCTTTAGGCAGGCTGTCGCAGATTATTGATGAATATGGTGTTGAAAAAATTGTTTTGGGTTATCCGAAAAACATGGACGGCACAGAAGGCGACAGATGCGCAAAAACAGTTGAGTACAAAAAGCATTTGGAAAACAGGTTTAAAAACATACCGGTTATTTTATGGGACGAGCGTTTAAGCACTGTTGCGGCGCAGAGATTTCTGCACGAGGCAGATTTTGACATAAAAAAAAGCAAAAGCGTTATTGATAAAATGGCAGCTGTATATATTTTGCAAGGCTACCTTGATTCTATAAGCAATAAGGAGGATAAAAAATGACAGAAAATGAAGATGATTTAATGGACGAGTTTGAAACAGTTACTCTTACAGATGAAGACGGCTGTGATATTGAGTTTGCAATTATAGATACATTGGAAAATGGAGGCAATACCTATATTTTAGCCGTTGAAGCGGACAGGCTTGACGATGATGAATCTGAAGCGGCTCTTTTTAAGAAAGCAAAGTCAGAGGACGGCGAAGATATATTTGAAATAATAGAAGATGATGACGAATTTGATAAGATTGCTGAACTTTTTCAATCATCTGGCAGTGAATATGATGTAGAGATAGACGAATAACAAATAATTACTTAAAGGCTGTTAATTACGCGGGGGGATTAGCCGGACGCCAAAAAAAGCTTATCCTTCTGCCTTTATTTTTGTGTCCGTTTTAAAGTAAAGAGTAATTACCTGCCTTTGTGATAAATAAAATATTAATTAAATATAAACTGTTCGGAAAACGAATTTTTAAAAGGAGGGTTTATTTTTGGCATCAAAAAAACCAAAACTAAAGGTTATATCTCTTGGCGGACTTCATGAGATCGGAAAAAACATGACTGTTATAGAGTATAATCAGGATATAATAATAATCGACTGCGGCTTGGCGTTCCCGGAAGATGACATGTTAGGCATAGATATGGTAATACCGGATATTACTTATCTTCAGAAAAATGCTGATAAAGTCCGCGGTATAGTTCTTACTCACGGACACGAGGACCATATAGGGGCTTTACCGTACATTTTAAAGGAACTTAATGTACCTGTTTTTGGAACACTTCTTACAATAGGTCTTTTGGACAACAAGCTTAAAGAACATGGAATACTGGATACTTCAATAAGGCATGTGGTTGTTCCTGGTGAGACAATTAAGCTTGGTCAGTTAAAGGTGGAATTTATACACACAAACCACTCAATTGCAGACGCTGTGGCGCTTGCTGTTCATACTCCGCTTGGCGTTTTAATTCATACTGGAGATTTTAAAATAGACTACACGCCAATAGGCGGCGAGGTGGCGGATTTGCAGAGATTTGCCCAATTAGGCAAGGAAGGTGTTCTGCTGCTTATGAGCGACAGCACTAATGCTTCACGAAAGGGCTTTACAATGTCTGAAAAGTCTGTTGGTCTTGTTTTTGACAGAATATTTGAGGAAACGCCTGACAACAGAATAATGATTGCCACATTCTCGTCAAATATACACCGTATACAGCAGATAGTTGATTCAGCCGTAAAATATAACAGAAAAGTGGCTATTATTGGCAGAAGCATGCTTAACGCTGTTAAAACATCTATAGAGCTTGAATACTTGGACATACCTGAAAACACAATAATTGATATATCTGAAATTAAAAACTACAGCGACAACGAGCTGGCTATAATTACAACAGGTACGCAAGGCGAGCCGATGAGCGCTCTTTCAAGAATTGCTTCATCTGAGCATAAGCAGGTTGCTGTTAAGCCGGACGATAAGATTATAATAAGCGCATCAAGCATACCGGGCAACGAAAAAATGATTTCAAAAGTTATTAACGAGCTTTTAAAGCGTGGTGCTGATGTTGTTTATGAAGGAATTGCAGATGTGCATGTTTCAGGTCATGCCTGCCAGGAAGAGCTTAAACTTATGCTTGCCCTTACAAAACCTAAATACTTTATGCCGGTTCATGGTGAGTTTATGCATCTTTCAAGCCATAAAGAGCTTGCTATAAGCATGGGCATACCAAAAGAAAATATATTCCTTATGCGTATAGGCGATGTGCTTGAAATTTCTAAAAACGACGCTAAAATAAACGGCACAGTTCCTTCTGGACAGGTGCTTATTGATGGTCTTGGCGTAGGCGATGTTGGAAACATTGTGCTTCGTGACAGACGCCATTTGTCTGAAGACGGTCTTATGGTGGTAGTTGTTACTATGGAAAAAGAATCAGGAGACATACTTGCCGGTCCGGATATTATATCAAGAGGGTTTGTATATGTAAGGGAGTCTGAAGATTTAATGGAAGGCGCTAAAAGAGCGGTTTCAGATGCGCTTTATGACTGTGACTACAGAAATTCATCAGGCTGGTCTTATATTAAAAATGTAATTAAAGACGCTTTAAAAGATTATGTATGGCAGGAAACAAAGAGAAGTCCTATGATACTGCCTATAATTATGGAAGTGTAACTGAATAATTATATAAACGTCTTTATAATGCCTGCTTTGGTATTTTTAAAGACGTTTTTTGTTGTATAGCGATATAAAATACTAATTGGAAAATCAATAAAATAATAAATATAGACAATACTTTTTTAATTGTGTATACTAATTAAAGACATAGAGGTGGTTTTTTGGCTGGGAGCATATCTGAAATTAAAAATATTTACTCAAAAACAGACGTTAAGGATTTGCCTGATTTTATTAAGTCTTTAAATAACGATAACCGAAAAGGTGTTTTAAGCATAATCAGTTCGGCAAGCAAAAAATATAACGCCTATTTAGAAGAACTGGAAAGGCTGAAAGATATTTCTTATTATGAAAATCAGTGCCGCCAAAACGGGTATAAATTAATTGCCGGCATAGACGAAGTAGGCAGGGGACCATTGGCAGGTCCTGTAGTTGCCGCAGCAGTTATACTAAAAGAAAATGATTTAATAGAAGGCATTAATGACAGCAAGAAGCTAAGCGCCTCAAAAAGGGAAAGCCTTTATGATATAATAACAGAAAGGGCTGTTTCTTATGCTTTTGGTGTTGTATCTCCGGAAGAAATAGACCGAATTAATATTTTGCAGTCTACATACAAAGCCATGCGCAATGCTTTGGCTTCTTTAAGTGTAAAACCTGATTTTGTCCTTGCCGATGCTGTTACGATACCGGATATTGATATAAAGCAGCAGGGAATTATTAAAGGTGACGCAAAAAGTATTTCAATAGGAGCCGCAAGCATTATTGCAAAAGTTTACCGTGACAGAATGATGAATGAGTATGCTCAAATATACCCGGAATACGGTTTTGGGCAGAATAAGGGCTATGGCTCACAAAGCCATATTGAAGCAGTTAAAAAATACGGTCCATGCCCTATACACAGAAAGACTTTTATTAAGAATTTTGTTTGAGGCTTATAAATGAAAGAACTTAACAAATTAAAAGGCAATTACGGCGAAGGCTTGGCATGCAGAGAGCTTGAAAAAGACGGATATGTAATTATTGGAAGAAATTACCGTTACAGAAGCGGTGAGATTGATATAATAGCTGAAAAAGACGGCATAATAGTTTTTGTTGAGGTTAAGCTCAGAACAAATACTGCAAACGGAATGCCTTGTGAAGCCGTTGATTTAAAAAAGCAGAAAAAAATTATAAATACAGCTTTAATGTATATACAGCAGAACAATTTATCAGACAATTCTTTCAGATTTGATGTAATAGAGATTTTAGCGCTTGATAATGTTATGATACGTCATATTAAAAACGCTTTTTGGGAGTAAAATATGAGAATAAAAAATGTAAACGGTGTGGAATTTTGTGTATTTGAAAATATAGAGTCAACAGGACTTGTAAACCATTGCTTTACTACAAGAAAAGGCGGAGTCAGCAAAGGCGTGTTTGAAAGCCTTAATGTAAGCTACTCAAGGGGAGATAATAAAAGCGATGTTGATGAAAATATGAGGAGACTCTCTGAAGCGGTCGGTTTTGACACAAACAAAATCGTATCAGGTCATCAGGTACACAAAACCGAGGTTCTTCAGGTAGATTTCAGCCATTGTTTAAAAAGTATAAGCGGTTATGACGGATATATAACCGATAAACCGGGTATTGTGCTGTGCACTTTTCATGCCGATTGTGTTCCGCTGTTTTTTGTTGACCCGGTAAAAAAGGTTATAGCCCTTTCTCATTCCGGCTGGAGAGGCACGGCGCATAAAATGGCACAGGTTACAGTTAATAAAATGAAATCACTTTACGGCTGTAAAGCAGAAAATATTTTAGCCGGTATAGGACCTTCTATAGGGAAGTGCTGTTTTCAGATAGACAAACCAGTTGTTGATGAGTTTAATAAAAACATGGATTTTGCCATGGAATATATTTTTACTGACCCTGAAAGGAAAGACCACTATAAGGCGGATTTGTGGCAGATAAACAGGCGTATTATGATTGAAAGCGGATTAAAGGAAAAAAATATAGAAGTTACGGATAAATGCACAATGTGCTGTGAGGATTTATTCTTTTCGCACAGAAGAATGGGAGATAAACGCGGAAGCATGGCGTCTTTTATGTCCCTTAAGGAGTTTTGACATTGGAAAATAATGAAAATGTAATTATAAAAGTTGAAAAAGGTAGCATTGCCGAGGAGCTGGGTATTGAACCGGGTGATATTCTTATGGCAATTAATGGAAAGCCTGTACTTGATGTTTTTGACTACAGGTATCTAATAAATGACGAGTATATAGAGCTGACCATTAAAACAAAGCAGGGCGGAGAATGTGTTGCTGAGGTAGAAAAGGAATATTATGAGGATTTGGGCATAGTTTTTGAGTCCGGTCTTATGGATAACGCCAAAAGCTGCAGCAATAAATGCATATTCTGCTTTATAGACCAGCTGCCTAAAGGAATGAGAAAAACGCTATATTTTAAAGATGATGACTCAAGGCTGTCGTTTTTGCAGGGAAATTATGTTACACTTACAAATATGAAAGAAAAGGACCTTGACAGAATAATTTATTATCATCTTTCACCTATTAATATTTCAGTCCATACAACGGATATGGAACTGAGGAAAAAAATGCTTAATAACCGTTTTGCCGACAGGCTTCTTGACTATATGGATAAGCTTGCTGAAGCCCATATAGAAATGAATCTTCAAATAGTACTTTGCAGAAATATAAATGATGGAGAAGTTCTGGATAAAACTATAAAGGATTTGGCAGGATATTTTCCGCACGCAAGAAGTCTTTCTGTTGTGCCTATTGGTCTTACCAGATACCGTGACGGACTTTATCCAATGGAGCCTTTTGATAAAGAAAGCAGCTTAAATGTAATTAATCAGGTTACTTTATGGCAGAATAAGCTTAAAAAAGAAATAGGCTCTTCTTTTGTTTTTATAGCCGACGAGTTTTATTTAAACGCCGGTGTGGAATTTCCGCCTTATGAGTCTTATGAGGATTTTCCGCAGATAGAAAACGGCGTTGGAATGGTTTCTCTTATGCTTTATGAGTTTAATGAGTACTTTAACACACTTAAGCCGGCTAAATTAAATAAATCTGTTTCTTTGGCAACGGGAACAGCATCTTTTGAGTTTATTTCTTCCCTTTGCAAGAGACTTGAGGAAAAATTTAATGGTCTTAAAATTAATGTGTATGCCATAAAAAATGAGTTTTTCGGCGGTAAAATTTCAGTTTCAGGTCTTCTTACAGGAAAGGATATAGTTGAACAGCTTAAAAATAAAGATTTGGGAGAATATTTATTTCTGCCTAAGAACCTTTTAAGAGATGGCGAAACCGTTCTTTTGGATGATATGGATTTAAAAGACATAGAAAAAGAATTAAATATAAAAGTTAAAATTACAGGCGAAAGCGGCAGTGATTTTATAAAAACAATTACGGAGGATTAAAATGAGCAAACCTATAGTAGCGGTAGTAGGAAGGCCTAATGTAGGCAAGTCCACTCTTTTTAATAAAATAGCCGGACAGAGAATATCTATTGTTCAGGATACGCCTGGCGTTACAAGGGACAGAATATACGCAGATGTTGAGTGGCTGGGAAATTACTTTACACTTATAGATACAGGCGGTATGGAACCTGGAGCTGAAAACATCATACTTAAACAGATACTTAATCAGGCTGAAATAGCTATTGAAACGGCTGATGTTATAATATTTGTTACAGATGTTAAGCAGGGCGTTACAGATGAGGACGCTAAAGTTGCAGATATTTTAAGAAGGGCAAGAAAACCGGTTATACTTGCTGTTAACAAAGTAGACAACATGCGTGTTGAAAACCTTGATGTTTACGAGTTTTATTCACTGGGCATGGGTGACCCTATACCGGTTTCAGCAGGACAAATGCTTGGTCTTGGCGACTTGCTTGATGAGGTTATATCTAAATTCCCTGAAGGGGCGGCAGAGGAAGAAGATGATGATAAAATCAGGGTTGCCATTATTGGTAAGCCTAATGTAGGCAAGTCTTCGCTGATTAATAAAATACTTGGTGAGGAAAGGCTTATTGTAAGTAATATTCCGGGCACAACAAGAGATGCCGTAGACACAGAAATCACAATCGACGGAACGGATTTTGTATTTATAGACACAGCCGGAATGCGAAGAAAAAGCAAAATAAAAGAAGATATTGAGCGTTTTAGCATTATAAGGGCTGTATCCGCTGTTGAAAGATGCGATGTAGCGGTGCTCGTTGTTGACGCAAACGAAGGCGTTACAGACCAGGATACAAAAATTGCCGGTATTGCACATGAAAGAGGAAAAGGCGCTGTTATAGCAGTTAATAAATGGGATTGTATAGAAAAAGACGATAAAACAATGAATAAATTCCTTAAAGATATTGACACAGAACTTTCATATATGTCTTATGCGCCTAAAGTGTTTATATCAGCTAAAACAGGTCAGAGAATACCGCGTATGATTGAGCTTATTAAAGCTTCAAGGGAAAACAACAATTTAAGAATAAGTACAGGTGTGCTTAATGATGTCCTTATAGAGGCTATGGCAATGCAGCAGCCGCCGAGCGACAAAGGACGTCAGCTCAGAATATATTATATTACACAGGCAAGTGTTAAGCCGCCGACATTTGTTTTGTTTGTAAACGACAGAACGCTTATGCACTTTTCATACAGAAGGTATATCGAAAACCAGTTAAGGGGAGCTTTTGGTTTTACAGGTACGCCTATTCATTTTGTTGTAAGGGAAAGGAAAGAGAATTCTTAAAATGTTCAGAATCTTTTGTGTTTTAATAGGATATGCCTGCGGCTGTTTTCAATCGGCGTATTTTGTAAGCCTTTTTATGCGTAAGGATATCAGAAAGTACGGCAGTGGGAATCTTGGCTCAACAAACGCTTTAAGGGTTTTAGGCAAAAAAGCCGGAGCAGCCACGTTTATTTGCGATGTTGGAAAGTGCGTAATCGCTTTTGTGTTATGCTATCATTTTTTTGGCGGATTAGTTGCCGGAATTTATGGCTCATTAGGTGTTATGTTAGGTCATGACTTTCCGTTTTATCTTAAATTTAAAGGCGGAAAAGGCATCGCGTCATCTATTGGCATGGATTTATGCCTTATGATATTTTTTAATCCGCTTGTTACGGCTGCGTCTTTTGTTATGGGTCTTATAGGATTGCTTATAAAGGGATATGTTTCAATGGGTTCAATATTCCTTATAGTAACTGTGCCTGTAATGTGCTTTATTCTTTCGGCTCCGGCTGAAGTTACTGCTATAACACTTATTATGGCTGTTATAGCTGTAATTAAACATAAATCCAATATATCAAGGATATTAAATGGAAGTGAAAATGCATTGTTTGTTAGAAAATAATTGGAGGCTGTACTTATGAAAAAAATTACTGTTATTGGTTCTGGAAGCTGGGGAACTGCTCTTGCTGTTATGCTTGATAAATACGGTCATGATGTAACCATTTGGTCATGGAAACAAGAAGAAGCCGACAGAATTAAGTATGAACATGAACATAAAGAATACCTTCCTGGTGTTAGAATAAATGAAAGCATTAAAATACTTACAGACAGAAAAGAAGCTGTTGATGGTGCAGATGTTATAATTACAGCTGTCCCGTCTAAATTTGTGCGTAAAAATATAATGGATTTTGCGCCTTTTATCAATGAGAATCAGATAATAGTAAATGTGGCAAAAGGTCTTGAAGACGGCTCTCTTTTAAGGCTTTCACAGGTTATAGAAGAATGCCTGCCTAAATGCAAAATATGCACGCTTGTAGGTCCGAGCCATGCGGAGGAAGTTGGCAGAAATATACCTACTGCCTGCGTTGTGTCATGTAAAGATATGGAAACAGCAAAAATGATTCAAAATGAATTTATGAATGAAAGATTCAGAATATACACAAACAGCGATATGATAGGTATGGAGCTTGGAGCGGCGCTTAAAAATGTAATTGCCCTTGCCGCTGGAATGAGCGACGGTCTTGGTTTTGGCGACAATACAAAAGCGGCGCTTATGACAAGAGGTTTGGCTGAAATATCGCGTCTTGGAGTTAAAATGGGAGGGAAAGCAGAAACATTTATAGGTCTTTCGGGAATGGGCGATTTGATTGTTACCTGCACAAGCATGCATTCAAGAAACCGACGTGCTGGTATTTTGCTTGGGAAAGGCAAGAAGCTTGATGAAACGCTTAATGAAGTTCACATGGTGGTAGAAGGTGTAAATACGGCTAAAGCTGCTTATGACCTTTCTGTTAAATATAATGTTGAGATGCCTATTACAAAAGCTATCAATCAGGTTCTTTTTGACGGAAAAGACGCTAAAGAAGCTGTTGTTGAGCTTATGATGAGAGTAGGCAAAGGCGAACTTGATTAATTTTGGCATATTTTAAATATAAAACAGCATGAAGTTCTGAGTTTTAGAAATTCATGCTGTTTTTATTATTTTATAAATATTATATCAGTTTTGCATGGTGGAAAACTTTTTTGCCTTTCTGGATTTTGGCTTTTCCTTCAACAAAATCTTTTTCTGTCACAATGTAGTCAAAAGCAGTTACTTTTTTGTCATTAAGCTTTAAGCCGTTTTGCTGAACAAGGCGTCTGCCTTCGCTCTTTGAGGATATAAGTCCGCATTTTACAAGAAGTGTTAGTATATCCATACCTTCTGCAAGCTCATCTTTTGAAATTTCTGTTGTAGGTATTGAACCGCCTTCTGCGCCGCCTGCAAAAAGCGCTCTTGCCGCTTCCTGCGCCTTTTTGGCTTCTTCCTCACCGTGAATAATTTTTGTAACCTCAAAGGCAAGAATTTCTTTTGCTTTGTTAATTTCACTGCCTTCAAGGGCGCCGAGCCTGCGTACTTCATCCATAGGAAGGAATGTAAGTAAAGAAAGACATTTTTCAACGTCTTTGTCGCCTACATTTCTCCAGTACTGGTAAAACTCATAAGGTGTAGTCTTTTCAGCATCAAGCCATACAGCTCCGCCTTCTGTTTTACCCATTTTTTTGCCTTCGCTTGTGGTAAGAAGTTTAAAAGTCATTCCGTATGCCGCCTTACGCTCTTTACGGCGTATAAGGTCAACACCGCCAAGTATGTTTGCCCACTGGTCGCTGCCGCCAAGCTGCATTACACAGCCGTACTTTTTGTTTAATTCAAGAAAGTCATTTGCCTGCATTGGCATGTAGTTAAACTCAAGAAATGAAAGACCTTTTTCAAGCCTTGTTTTGTAGCATTCAGCAGTAAGCATTTGGTTTACTGAAAAATGAACGCCTATATTTCTTAAAAAATCAATGTAGTTAAGGTTTCTTATCCAGTCAGCATTATTAACAATAAGCGCCTTTCCGTCTGAAAAGTCGATAAGCCTTGAAAGCTGTTTTTTGAAACATTCAACATTGTGGTCTATCTGCTCTACAGTAAGCATTTTACGCATATCTGTTTTTCCGGTAGGGTCGCCAATCATGCCGGTGCCGCCGCCCATAAGAGCTATAGGGCGGTGTCCTGCTCTTTGCATGTGCGCCATAGCCATTATTGTAAGGAAGTGCCCTACATGAAGGCTGTCGGCTGTAGGGTCAAAACCAATATAAAAAGTGATTTTTTCTTTTCCTAAAAGCTCTCTAATTTCGTCTTCGTGTGTAAGCTGTTCAATAAATCCTCTTTCCTGCAATACATCTAATACGTTTTCCATTTTATTACCTCCTAAATTTATATGGGCGGACCAAATAAAAAAGGTCTTTCAGTCCAAAAGGACGGAAAGACCGTGGTACCACCTTAATTACCTGTTATACAGGCGCTCTTACGCGCTTTAACGTGCGCTAATCCGCCGAAGCTTACTGTTATTTCTTCTCCGGAGCTCATGAGGCGTAATTTACGGCATACCGTACTGCAATGCTTTCAGCAACCGCACTGCTCTCTGATATTGTAACCAGCGCCGCCCATATAACTCAATCACAGCTTTTAAAATTTTTGCTTATAATAACACATTAAAATTTACATGTCAAGACATGATTTTTATTTTATACCTTCTGACATAGAGCATATATTAATTATTACATCTCTGGCTTTTTCCATTGATTTTATAGGGATAAACTCATATACGCCATGGAAATTATGTCCTCCGGCAAATATATTAGGGCAGGAAAGCCCCATGTATGAAAGCCTTGCGCCGTCTGTTCCGCCGCGGATAGGCTGTTTTATAGGCGTGATATTGCATTTTAGCATGGCTTTTTCGGCTAAGTCGATTATATATTTTTTATCCTTTATTTTTTCGTACATATTCCTGTATTCGTCATGGATTTCAAGTTCTATTGCGTTATTATACGTTATATTAAGGCTTTCAACTGTTTCAAGTACAAACTGCTTGCGTTTTTCAAGTCCTTCTGATGTAAAATCCCTTAAAATATAAGTAATGGTACATTCTTCAACAGTTCCGTTAAATGAACATAAGTGATAAAAGCCTTCGTATTTTTCTGTTTCAGACGGCGTTTCGTTTTTAGGGAATAAAGAAACTAAATGACTTCCTATTAAAGAGGCGTTAATCATAGTATCTTTTGCGTATCCGGGATGTACGTTTCTTCCATTAATTATTATTTTAACTCTGGCGGCGTTAAAGTTTTCAAACTCAAGTTCCCCAATTCTGCCGCCGTCGATAGTATAGGCAAAGTCAGCGCCAAATTTATTTACATCAAATTTATCAGCGCCGCGACCTATTTCCTCATCAGGGGTAAATGCTATTGCGATTTCGCCATGCGGTATATTGCTGTTTTCTTTTAAATACTCTATTGCACTCATTATTTCAGCAATGCCGGCTTTGTCATCTGCACCTAAAAGAGTCGTGCCGTCGGTTGTTATAATATCCTGACCGACATATAATTTTAAATCTGGGAAGTCTTTTGGTGAAAGTTCCTTGCCTTTGGAAAGCTTTATTACAGAGCCGTCATAATTTTTTATAATATTTGGTTTTATATTTTTGCCAGACGCATCAGGACTTGTGTCCATGTGGGCGATAAATCCTATTTTAGGGTAATTTTCGGCTGTTTTTTCTAAAAAAGCCATAACATAGCCTTCTTTTTGAGTTATATTTTTCAAGCCTAATTCTCTGCACTCCTTAACAAGAAGGTTGCTTAAATCCATCTGGCAGTCTGAACTTGGAGTAGTCTGGCTGTTTTCATTTGACGTTGTTTCGTAAGATATATATCTTAAAAATTTATCTGTTACGCTTTCCATTTTAATCATTCCTTTCCGTATCAAGACCGCTTAAATCAAAAACCGGAGTATATGCGCTTGTGGCTGAATTTCTCTCCTGCATATAACCGTATTTTAACCCGATACCTAAAAAATAATCAATTACGCTGTTATATTCAAATGTAGTTACTCTGCGGCTGAGTTCTTTAATTCCTTTGGCTTTATACATAGGAGTGTACTGATTAAGGATTGAAACATATACATTATCCCCAAAAGTTTCTTTTATAAAATCCAGAACTTTAAAAGAGTCTTTTCGGCAGGAAGGAAGAACAAGATGGCGTATTATAACACCTTTTTGCATAATACCGTCTGAGTCAAATTTATTTTTCCCAACTTGCCTGTACATTTCTTTTACGGCAGATGAGGCAAATTTAAAATAGTCTTTTGCGCCGCTGTATTTAGCAGATAATTCAGAAGAAAAGTATTTAATATCAGGCAGATAAATGTCAATTAATCCCTCAAAAAGTTTAAGAGCTTCAACTTTTTCATATCCTGAAGAATTATAAACAACCGGTATTTTAAGTCCCATATTTTTGGCTTTTATCAAAGCTTCACGGACCTTTGGCAAAAAATGCCCTGCTGAAACGAGATTTAAGTTATGGACATTTTTATTTTGCTGGTTTATGAAAATTTCTGCGAGCATGTCTGTTGAAAGTTCTTTTCCTTTATTGAGCTGGCTTATCTCGTAGTTCTGGCAGAAAACACATTTGAGGTTGCAGCCGGAAAAAAATACTGTGCCGGAACCCCTTGTGCCGCTTATAGGCGGTTCTTCAAAATTATGTATTGAGGCAAGGGCGGCTTTTGGGTATTGAGATGAATTGCAGTATCCAAAACTGCTTTTTGTCCTGTCAGCTTTGCAGTTTCTCGGACATAAACAGCAATATGACATATCTGTTATGTTTATTTTGTTGCTAATCATGCTAATCTGTCCTTTCCAGAATATTTTAACATCTGCGGAAGCAATTTAATATATATTTTTTCTAAAAAATATGATAAAATTTTTTTGTCATATTATTTTAAAACACAGTAATAATTAAAGGCGGTGGGGGAGATTGATTAAAAAAGAAGAGAGGGTAGTTAAAGAGCTTTACACTGCCGAAGTAATATGCAACAAGTGCGGCAGGAGCCTAAATCCAGAAAAAGAAGATTATCTTCACATTGAAAAAAAGTGGGGGTACTTTTCCCAAACTGACGGAGAGTATCAGGAAGCTGACTTCTGTCAGGACTGCTGGAGAGAAATTTGCTCATCACTTTTAATTAAGCCATAGTTATATTTGTATAAATTTATACAACTTTTTTATAACTGCTTTACTTTACAGCATTAAAATGTTAAAATAATTAGCATAGCGAGATACGGAAAAATATAATAATGCTGTGAAGGTGATTTAATTGAATAACAAAATTAAAAGCGATTTTGCGGATAAGCTTTTTGAATATATCCTCACAATGAACACGGTTGATGAGTGTTATCAGCTTTTTGAGGATTTATGCACTGTCCACGAAATTAACGCTATTGCCCAAAGAATGGCTGTTGCCGAAATGCTTGATAGAAAATGCACATATATTGAGATAGCTGAAAAAACCGGAGCATCTACAGCAACAATAAGCCGTGTAAACAGGGCGCTTATATATGGTACAGACGGATATAAGCTTGCTATTGACAGACTTAATGAAAAGAATAAAAATAAAGATAAGTAATTTTATTTTGGGAAGTTATTGATTATAGCTTCCTAATTTTATGCTTTAAACGAAATGGAGAATAATGGATATGATTAGTTTTGACACATTAAATCCTATGCAGAAAAAAGCGGTTCTTAAAACAGAAGGTCCGGTACTTGTCCTTGCTGGAGCAGGTTCAGGGAAAACAGGAGCTTTAACAATAAGGATAGCCAATCTTGTGGAAAACGGTGTTAAGCCGTGGAACATACTTGCTATTACATTTACAAACAAGGCTGCAAGAGAAATGCGTGAAAGGGTAACGGCAGTTGTTGGTGAAGCTGCTAAAGACATTTGGGTAAGTACATTTCATTCATCATGCGTAAGAATATTAAGGCGTGATATAGATAAAATAGGCTTTGACAGGAATTTTTCTATTTATGATACAGATGATACTCAAAAAGTTATGAAAGAAGTTTTTACACGTCTTGGCTACAGCCTTACGGATAAAACATTTACTGTAAAAGGCGCCATGGCAAACATAAGCGCCGCTAAAGAGGAGCTTTTATCACCTTCTGACTATATGGCTAAAAACAGCGGCGATATTCGCTGTGAACGTATAGGGCAGGTTTACCGTGAATATCAAAGCAAGCTTAAAAACAGCTGCGCCCTTGATTTTGATGATTTAATTTACTATACTGTTAAGCTTTTCAGAGAGAACCCTGATGTTTTGGATTATTATCAGGAAAGATTTAAGTACATAATGGTTGATGAGTATCAGGATACAAATACAAGCCAGTATGAGCTTGTTAAGCTTTTAGCTTCTAAATATCATAACCTCTGTGTTGTAGGTGATGATGACCAGAGCATATACGGCTGGAGAGGCGCCAATATAAGAAATATACTTGATTTTGAAAAGGACTTTCCGGAAACCGAGGTCATTAAACTTGAACAAAACTACCGCTCAACAAAAACCATACTTAAAGCCGCTAATGCTGTTATTAAAAACAATGACGAAAGAAAAGACAAGTCGCTTTGGACTGAAAATATGGAAGGAAGCATAATTAAATGCTACAAAGCTGATAATGAATATGATGAAGGCAGGTTTATTGCTTTAAAAATTGAAGAGCTTATAAAAAACGGCAGAAATTACAAAGATTTTGCCATTTTGTACCGTACTAACGCCCAGTCAAGAGCACTTGAGGAACAGCTTGTAAAACGCAATATTCCATACAGACTTTGCGGCGGAACAAGGTTTTATGACAGGAAGGAAATAAGGGATATTCATGCTTACTTAAAAGTTATAGCTAATCCTTATGACGATATAGCAGTTAAAAGAATTATAAATGTGCCAAAAAGAGGTATAGGTGATACTTCTGTGGAAAAAGTGTCGGCTTTAGCTGCTCAGAATAACCTCAGTTTTTATGAAACGCTTCCGGCTGCTGCTGCAAGCGACAGCATTGGAAGAAGCGCTAAAAATTTTGCTCTCTTTTATGACATGATGGAAAAACTCAGAAAAGATAAAGACACAATGACTTCTTCTGAATTTATTGACGCAGTAGCTAAAAGGACAGGCTATATTGACATGCTGGAAATAGACGGCTCTGAAGAAGCTAAAATGCGTATAGAAAACATAGAGGAGTTTGTTTCAAAGGCAGCTGAGTATATTAATTCAACAGGGGATACATCTCTTGAGGGATTTTTGGAGGAAGTTGCTCTTGTGGCTGATATAGATTCTTATTCAGAAGATGAAGATTCAGTTGTCCTTATGACGCTTCATTCAGCCAAAGGTCTTGAATTTCCAGTTGTATTCCTTGCGGGTATGGAAGAAGGACTTTTCCCGGGTTACAGAAGCATTACAAGCGGAGATGAAAAAGACGTTGAAGAAGAAAGAAGGCTCTGCTATGTAGGCATTACAAGGGCAAGGGAAGAGCTTTATCTTACTTATGCCAAAACAAGAATGCAGCATGGAAACACACAGTATAATCAGCCTTCAAGATTTTTAAATGAAATACCGCCGCATAACATAGAGTGGATTGAAAATAATAAAAATGCAGATACTTACGGTTTAGGCGGCTCTTTTTCAGCACTTAAAGGAACAAAACCAACATTCGGCAGGCAAAGCAATTTGTTTTCGCCTATTTCAGCTGGAAATACTTACGGCATTAAAAGCGTGTCTCAAAATAAAATGCCTGAACCAAAAGATTTTAAACTGACTTTTGATGTTGGCGATAAAGTACGTGCTCCTAAATACGGCATAGGCACAGTTAAAAGCATTAAGCCGGCTGGTGCCGATTACGAGGTAGAAGTTTCTTTCCCTTCTAAAGGTGTTAAAAAATTTATGGCAAGGCTTTCTAAACTTATAAAAACCGAGTAAAGAGGTGCGTTTATTTGGAAAGAATGAAAGAGCTTATAAGGGTTTTAAACGAGGCTTCAAAAAAATATTATCAGGATGCCGACCCTGTAATGACAGATTACCAGTACGATAAACTTTATGACGAGCTTTGCGAGCTTGAAAAAAGCACAGGCATTATAATGTCAAACAGCCCTACTCAAAGGGTAGGATATACTGTTTTAAGCGGACTTACAAAAATCAGACACGAAAAAAGAATGCTTTCTCTTGATAAAACAAAAGATGTGCTTAAACTTAAAAGCTGGCTTAATGATAAAGAAGGTATACTTTCGTGGAAGCTTGACGGGCTTACAATTGTGCTTAAATATAATAATGGTGGGCTTATTCAGGCGGTTACAAGGGGAAACGGCGAAGTTGGCGAGGATATAACCCATAATGCCAGAGTATTTAAGAATATTCCTGTTAATATTTCATTTAAAGGAGAACTTATTTTAAGAGGAGAGGGCGTTATTTCTTATGATGAGTTTGAAAGAATTAACGATACTCTTCCTGATGATGAAAAATATAAAAATCCACGCAACCTTTGCAGCGGCACAGTGCGCCAGCTTAACAGCCAGATAGCAGCCGAAAGACAGGTTACTTTCTACGCTTTTACGCTTGTTTTATCAGAAGGAAAAGAGTTTGAATATAAAACCCAGCAGATGGAGTTTTTAAAAGAACTTGGTTTTGATGTAGTAGAGAGCAAAATTGTTACTGCTGACAATATAGAAGAAAGTGTTAAGGATTTTGAAAAGAGAATAGGAAACAACTCGTTTGCCTCTGACGGGCTTGTACTTACTTACAACAGCATTTCTTACAGTAATTCTCTTGGAGAAACATCTAAATTCCCTAAGGACTCTATTGCTTTTAAATGGGCAGATGAAACTGCGGAAACGGTTTTAAGAGAAATTGACTGGAGTACATCAAGGACAGGTCTTATTAATCCTATAGCTGTATTTGACCCGGTTGAGCTGGAAGGCACAACTGTAAACAGGGCAAGCCTCCACAATTTAAGCATTATGGAAGAGCTTAAAATAGGTATTGGCGACAAAATACTTGTTTACAAAGCGAATATGATTATCCCTCAGATAGCTGAAAACATTACAAAAAGCGGTAATGTTAAAATTCCAGAAAACTGTCCGGTTTGCGGCGGCGAAACGGAAGTGCGCAGTATTAAAGACGGAAAAGCACTTTACTGCACTAATCCTAACTGTCATGCCCAAAGGGTTCGGTCTTTAGCCCATTTTGTAAGCCGTGACGCTATGAATATAGAGGGTCTTTCAGAAGAAACACTGAAAAAATTTATTGATAACGGTTTTGTTGAAACTTATGTTGATATATTCAAATTGCAGAATTTTGAAAACCAGATTAAAAATTTGGAAGGTTTTGGTGAAAAGTCATACAGTAATATTATAAGCTCAATAGAGAAATCTAAAAATGTAAACTTAGCTAATTTTATATATGCTTTAGGCATTAACCATGTTGGTTTAAGCAATGCAAAGCTGCTGTGTAAAAACATGGATTATGATTTAAACAAAATACTTTCTGCTACAACTGAAGAACTTAACAGTATTGAAGGCTTTGGTGAAATAATCGCTCACAGCATACACAGTTATTTTTCAAACAGGAATAATATTAAACTTCTTAATGAAGCTTTAAGCTTCATTAAATTTAAAGCGGAAGAAACATCTGTTTCAGAACAAAGTTTAAACGGTCTTATATTTGTTATAACAGGAGATTTGGAACATTACAAAAACAGGAAAGAACTTCAGGCGCAGATTGAGTCTTTAGGCGGAAAAGTTACAGGAAGCGTTACAGGAAAAACAAGCTATCTTATAAATAATGATGCTTTTTCCCAGTCATCTAAAAATAAAAAAGCGGCAGAGCTTTCAGTTCCTGTTATTACCGAAAATGAGTTTATTGAAAAATTTATAAAATAATTAATGTAAAAAGCTGTTTTAGGAAGGGGTGTTTGTATGAATGGTAATGACATTTTGATTTCTGATTTAAAAGCTGAGGACATAACTCTTACAGGTAACTCTATTGTTCCGGAATTTAAGCCGGATGTCCATGAATATAAGTATTTTGTTCAAAGCGACATTTATGGTGTTAAATTATACCTAAAGGCTGAAAATGGCGCTGAAATATTTGTAAACGGTAAGCGTGTGACAGATAATAATGGCGTGCTTGTAAAGCTCAGTCAGGATTATGAATCTTATGGCATTGATTACAGCCAAAAAGCAGAAATAAAAGCTGTAAACGGAAATCATGAAACTGCTTACAGTATAGAAATTATAAGGGAAAACGCTTCTGAAATTTATAATGCTTTTAAACCTTATGTTTTTAATGATGAATCAACTGGTGTTAAAATGCCTTATGAATTATATCTTCCTAAAAATTATGGTAATGGCAAAAAATATCCCCTCGTTTTTGTTCTTCATGGCGCGGGACAAAGACTCCAAAGTGTTGATATGGTTTTAAAACGCTACGAAAGTGCTGCTGTATGGGCTAAAGATTCTGAAAAAGGGATTAATGAATGTATTGTACTTGCGCCGCAGTGCGCCGAGGCAAACGGAATAGGCTGGACTTATTTTATGGAATTCCTTGACTTTGGCAATGAAAATGCCGAGAACTATAAGCTTACTAAATGGGGAATTTCAGCGTACAACCTTTTGCAGAAAATTAAAAAAGAATATGATGTTGATTTAAAAAGAATTTATATGACCGGTGTTTCAATGGGTGGATTTGGCACATTTGAGATGGCTGTTGAACATCCGGAAGAATTTGCGGCTATAGTGCCGGTGTGCGGCGGAGGAAACCCGGAAACAGTTAAAAATTTGAAAGGCATTCCTATATGGATATTCCACGCAGAAGACGACCCGGAAGTAAGCTATGAAAAGTGGTGTGTTCCTACATTAAAAGCCCTTGATGAAGCTGGAGCTGATTACACAAAGACAATTTATGAAAAAGGAAAAGTTTTTTATCCTTCCGGTCACTTTTCTTGGACACCGGCTTACGCCAATAAAGCAATGAGAAAATGGCTTTTTGAGCAGTTTAAAAAATAAATATAAATTAATAAAAGAGTCCTTTTGGGACTCTTTTTTGCACGGCGTTATAAAAATGAGAGTTTTGGTATGGGGTAAAAAGTTAAAGAGCGTAAAAATATAATTTTTGTTATAACGCCGCATAACTAAACAATTTATTAAACGCAATACTCCGATAATATGCTGTGCAGTGCAGACGAGGAACTTGTATGGCTTCTGGCTATTTTTATGTCATACTTTTTAGCTGTCTGTACGGCGCTTTTTACCATAATATGGGATACTGTGCTTGTGAATAAAACTATAAGGTCTGGATTACCTATATGCGACTTAAAATTGCCAGGAAGCTGTGTAAAAACTTTGGCTTTACAGTTGTACTTATTGCATACATCTTTATACTGGCGAGCCATTCTGTCGTTGCCGCCAACTATTACTACACTCATATTATACCTCCTTTAAATATAAGTTACCTATTGCTAACTATTTGAATAATAACATTTTTAGTTATACATGTCAATACAAAATTAGCTATTAAAAATAAAAATTAGTTAATAGTAATTTATTTTAGCATTTGTATTGACAAATTTTAACTTTAATGGTAATCTGTTTTCTGTTAGAAAAAACTAATTGAAGTTATACATATTTAACAGAATGTCAAAGGAGCTGATATTATGCCTTTAACAATGGCCAAAATAGGTGATGAAAACAAAATTAAAAAAATAGCAGGCAAAGAAGATATAAGGCATTTTTTGTCTAATCTTGGTTTTGTTGAAGGAGGTATTGTAAAGGTAATTACTTCAATAAAGGGAAATGTTATTGTTGAAGTAAAAGGCTCAAGAGTAGCCGTAAGCAGCCAAATGGCAAGAAAAATCTATATTTAATTTAGGAGGAGTTTATTATGACTTTAAAAGATGCTGCCGTTGGAAGTAAAGTTAAGGTAGTAAAAATAGAAGGTCAGGGGGCGGTAAAAAGACGTATTATGGACATGGGCATAACTAAGGGTATAGAAATTCTTATTAGAAAAGTAGCGCCTTTAGGCGACCCGGTTGAAGTAACTGTCAGGGGTTATGAGCTTTCAATTAGAAAAGCTGATGCACAAATGATTATGGTGGAATAATTTTTTGATATATAATTAGCTACAGCTAATATTAATTGTTTATATATAAAAGCAATTGCTTTAAAATAATTAGTGAGGGGGACATTTTAATGATTAAAATCGCTCTTGCAGGCAATCCAAACTGTGGGAAAACGACGCTTTTTAATGCGCTTACAGGCGCTAACCAATTTGTAGGCAACTGGCCGGGAGTTACGGTTGAAAAGAAAGAAGGAAGGCTGAAAGGCAACAAAGAAACTGTTATTGTTGACCTTCCTGGCATATATTCTCTTTCGCCTTATACTCTTGAGGAAGTTATAGCCAGAAACTATCTTATTTCAGAAAGACCTGACGCCATACTTAATATACTTGACGGAACAAACATTGAGCGAAATCTCTATTTAACAACACAGCTTACAGAGCTTGGCATTCCTGTTGTTATAGCTGTAAATATGATGGACGCTGTTAGAAAAAGCGGCGACTTTATTAATACAGCGGAGCTTTCTAAAAAAACAGGCTGCAAAGTAGTTGAGATTTCCGCTCTTAAAGGCGAAAATGTTATGGAGGCAGCTCAGGAAGCTGTTAAGGTAGCTTTAAGCAAAAAAGCTGCAATCCCTCAGCATACGTTTAATGAAGAAGTAGAAGAAATACTTGATAATATAGAAGGAAAAATAACAGATATTCCTGATGAGCAGAAAAGATTTTTTGCAATTAAGCTTTTTGAAAGAGACGACAAAATTAAGAGCCTTATGAAAAATCCGCCTGACGTGGAAAAGCTTATAATTGAGGCTGAAGAAAAGTTTGATGATGACAGCGAAAGCATAATAACAAATGAGAGGTATGTTTATATTTCTTCCATTATTAAAAGCTGCTATACAAAAAAGAGCAAAGAAAAACTTTCGGCATCTGATAAAATAGACAAAATAGTTACTAACAGAATACTGGCTTTGCCTATATTTGCTGTTGTGATGTTTATAGTTTATTACATATCAGTTACAACAGTTGGCACTATTGCAACTGATTGGGCAAATGACGGAGTATTTGGTGACGGATGGTTCTTTTTAGGTCGCGGTTCAGACGCATACAGTGAAGCGTCAGATGAATACAGTGCAGCTCAGACAGAAATTGAAGCATTTTTGGCAGCGGCAGAAGAAGCCGGCATTGATGTAGAAGCTTCAGATTTTATTAATCAGGCTGAGGCGGCGCAAATAGTAGGTGAAGCTGAATTCTATGATGACAACGGCAATGTTGAAGAAACCGTTAGTGTTGATTCCGCCTTATATTCACAGGCTTTGGAAGCAGAAGAGCCGAATCCTTCAGATTTTGGACCATATATTCCAGGCATACCTGTTTTAGTTGAAAGTTTGCTTGTTTCAATTAACTGCGCAGAATGGCTTCAAGATTTAATACTTAACGGAATTATAGCCGGTGTTGGCGCTGTTTTAGGCTTTGTTCCTCAGATGTTTGTACTTTTTGCGTTCCTCGCATTCCTTGAAGCATGCGGATATATGGCAAGGATTGCTTTTATTATGGACAGAGTGTTTAGAAAATTCGGACTTTCAGGAAAATCTTTTATACCTATGCTTATAGGCTCAGGCTGTGGTGTTCCTGGAATTATGGCTTCAAGAACAATTGAAAATGACAAAGAGCGTAAAATGACTATTATGACGACAACTTTTGTCCCTTGCGGCGCTAAGCTGCCTATAATTGCCCTTATTTCAGGCGCTCTTTTCGGCGGTGCATGGTGGGTTGCCCCAAGCGCTTACTTTGTTGGCATTGCAGCTATTATATGCTCAGGCATAATACTTAAAAAGACAAAAATGTTTGCCGGCGAACCTGCCCCGTTTGTAATGGAGCTTCCGCCTTATCACATGCCTACAGTTGGAAATATACTCAGGAGCATGTGGGAGAGAGGTTCATCATTTATTAAAAAAGCTGGAACAATCATACTTCTTGCCACAATATTTGTATGGTTTACATCTGGATATGGATTTACAGACGGAGCATTTGGACCGTGTGATATGGAAAACAGCATACTTGCAAGCATAGGCAATGTAATTTCTGTACTGTTTGTACCTCTTGGCTGGGGAAACTGGCAGGCATCCGTTGCGGCTATTACAGGTCTTATAGCCAAAGAAAATGTAGTTGGCACAATGGGCATACTTTATGGCGGTTTTGAAGAAGTTGCAGAAAACGGCTGGCAGGTATGGGCGAATATAAGGGCAGCATATACACCTGTTGCAGCATATTCATTCCTTGTATTTAATCTTCTCTGCGCGCCTTGCTTTGCTGCCATGGGAGCTATTAAAAGAGAAATGAATAATTTTAAATGGTTTATTGGCGCTATAGCTTATCAAACAATATTTGCTTATTGTGTTGCGCTTTGTGTTTATCAAATAGGAACATTTATAACAACAGGAGTATTTGGTGCAGGTACAGTTGTTGGATTTGCTTTAATTGCTGTGTTTATATATCTCCTTTGCAGAAAATATAAAGAAAGCACATCGCTTAAAGTTGATTTATCAGCTAATATTTAACAAATTTAAAAAGGCGGCGGTATTATGGGAACATTTATTGTATTGCTTGTATTAATTGCCATAGTATTTTTAGCAATAAGAAAGATATATAAAGACAAAAAGAGCGGTAAAACGTGCGCTTCCTGCTCAGGCGGCTGTGACTGCGGGTGCGGGCACTGCCATGACAGCATAAAAGAGACTAAATAAGATAAAACCGGATAAGACATTTGTTTTATCCGGTTTTTTATAGGTTTAGTCTGATTAAAATTCTATTATTATAAAATACAGCAGCCTTGAATAAACAATTAACTGAAAATGATAAGTCTTGTATAATAAAAAACGGCATTAAATTAATAATGCCGTTTTTTGATAATGATTTATTTGTGGTTTAATTAGATTATTTAGATTAATAAGCTCTGCCCCATATAACCATGTGTTTTGCTTTTTTGCCGCAGCACACGCATGTATCTGATATTTCTTCCTGCTCAAAAGGTATGCATCTTGATGTAGCAGATGTAAGCTCTTTGATTTTATCTTCGCAAGCTTGGTCGCCGCACCACATAGCTTTAATAAAACCAGGGTGTTCATCAAGTATTTTTGAAAACTCATCCATATTTTTAGCTGTATAAGTTTTATTTTTACGGTTTTCAAGAGCTTTGTTAAAAAGATTATTCTGTATATCCTCAAGGAGAGACAAAACGCTTTCTTCAATGTTGTCAAGTGAAACAAAAGTTTTTTCGCCTGTATCTCTTCTTACAAGTACGCACTGGTTCTTTTCAATATCTTTAGGACCTATCTCAAGGCGAAGAGGAACGCCTTTCATTTCATACTCGCTGAATTTCCAGCCAGGGTTTTTATCTGTTAAGTCATTTTTAACCCTCACAACTTTTTTAAGTCTTTCTGTTAATTCCTGAGCCTTTTCAACAACGCCTTCCTTCTGCATAGCTATAGGTATAACCATAACCTGTACAGGCGCAATTTTTGGCGGAAGGACAAGACCGCTGTTGTCTCCATGAACCATTATTATAGCGCCTATTATACGAGTTGAAAGACCCCATGATGTCTGATGAACATACTGGAGCTGATTATCCTTATCGGTATACTGAATTTCAAAAGGCTTTGAGAAAAGGTCGTCAAAATTATGGCTGGTGCCGGACTGAAGAGCCTTTCCGTCATGCATAATACTTTCAATTGTATACGTGTTTTTAGCGCCTGCAAAACGCTCTTTTTCGGTTTTTTCGCCCTTAATTACAGGTATTGCAAGAACATTTTCACAAAAATCGGCATATATGTTAAGCATTTGTATGGTTTTTTCGTATGATTCCTCAGCTGTAGCATGTGCTGTGTGACCTTCCTGCCATAAAAATTCTGTTGTACGGAGGAAAGGGCGAGTTGTTTTTTCCCATCTTACAACTGAACACCATTGATTATAAAGTTTAGGCAAGTCCCTGTATGAATGAATTACATTGTGGTAATGGTCACAGAAAAGTGTTTCTGATGTAGGGCGGACAACAAGTCTTTCCTGAAGTTTGTTATCTCCGCCCTGCGTAACCCATGCAACTTCAGGAGCAAAGCCTTCAACATGGTCTTTTTCTTTCTGCAAAAGGCTTTCCGGTATAAACATTGGCATGTATACATTTTCAACGCCGGTTTCCTTAAATCTCTCGTCAAGCTGTTTTTGTATATTTTCCCACAGGGCAAAGCCGTAAGGCTCTATTATCATGCACCCTTTTACGCTGGAATAATCGGCAAGCTCAGCTTTTTTAACAACATCTGTGTACCATTGTGGAAAATCAACTTCCATATCAGTAATGGCAGTAACTAATTTTTTATCGTCAGCCATAAAATAAATCTCCTCCCTGATTATATTACTAAATATACATTTTATAATATTTCCAGTTTTTAAACAATAACTATTTTCTTTTTTTGCCGATATTTTTTTATTATGTTGTTTTACAAAAAAATATCAGTATGATAAAATACAAAAAGATACAGGCGCTTTTTTAAAGATGCTTTATTAATTTTAACATATTTAATATAAATTAAGGGGATACAAATGAAAACATCGGATTTTAATTATTACCTTCCAAAAGAGCTGATTGCACAGGAACCTTTAAAAGACAGGGCTTCTTCAAGATTAATGGTGTTGGATAAAAAAACAGGAAATATAGAACATAAAGTTTTCAGGGATATTAAGTCATATCTTAAAGCAGGCGACTGCCTTGTTATAAATGATACTAAAGTTATGCCGGCAAGGCTTATAGGCGAAAGAAAGGGAACAGGGGCAAGGGTAGAGGTGCTTCTGCTTACAAGAAAAGACATAGACACATGGGAAGTGCTTACCTATCCGGGGAAAAAAGCTAAAATAGGCGACAAAATTGTTTTTGGCGGCGGAAAGCTTGAATGTGAGGTAACTGACATAATAGAAGGCGGAAACCGTATTGTAAAATTTACATATGACGGCTTATTTGAAAATGTTCTTGATGAGCTGGGAGAAATGCCGCTTCCTCCATATATTACCCATAAGCTTGAAGACAAAAACAGGTATCAGACAGTTTATGCCAAAAACGACGGTTCCGCTGCGGCGCCTACCGCCGGGCTTCATTTTACAACAGAGCTTCTTAAAGAAATAGAGGATATGGGCGTTAAAATTGCACATGTTACTCTCCATGTTGGGCTTGGTACATTCAGACCGGTTAAGGTAGATGATGTGCAGAACCACGAAATGCACTCTGAATATTATATTGTGGAGCAGGAACAGGCAGACATTATTAATAATGCCAGAAAAAATGGCGGAAGAATTATTGCAGTAGGCACAACAAGCACAAGAACGCTTGAGTCTGTTACAGATGAAAACGGTATTGTTCATGCGCAAAGCGGCTGGACTAAAATATTTATATATCCGGGTTATAAATTTAAGGCAATAGACTGCCTTATAACTAACTTTCATCTGCCGGAATCTACTCTTATAATGCTTGTTTCGGCTTTAGCTGGAAAAGAAAATGTCCTTAATGCCTATAAAAAAGCGGTTGAAGAAAAGTACAGGTTTTTCTCATTTGGCGACGCAATGTTCATACGCTAATTTGTTAGTTAAATTCCAAATAAGCTGAAATGAATTTTATGCTGTAAAACAAATAAAATTTATTTGTTAATTTGATGACGTTTTGCAGGGTGTTAAAAAAATTCCGGCGCAGAAAAAGCTTTAAAATAAAAGAAAAAAGTTTATGAATTTGATATTTTTCCATTGACGAACTGATATAATGAATGTAAAATAAGCGAAAATAATTGTTTTTATTTTCGTACTTTATAAATATTATGCTTTAATGTGTAAGGAGTTGGTATTGTGTCAGTTTACATAATGGATGAAATAAGCAGGTGCCTTAACTGTAAAAATCCTCTTTGCGTTAAAGGCTGCCCTGTTAATACGCCTATACCGGAAATAATACAAACGCTTAAAAACGGAAATCTTAACGAAGCAGGTGAAAAGCTTTTTGAAAATAATCCGCTTTCAATGATGTGCGCTCTTGTATGCAATCATAATGAGCAGTGCGAAGGTCACTGTGTGCTTGGCAAAAAGGGTATACCGGTTCATTTCAGTACAATAGAGTATTATATTTCAAATACATACTTTGACAAAATGAAAATTAAATGCAAAGAGAAAAACGGAAAGAAAGTTGCTGTTATAGGTGCGGGTCCGGCTGGCATAACAATTGCTTTTAAATTGGCGCAGGAAGGTTACAGCGTTGTTATATTTGAGGCTAAGGAAAAAATAGGCGGGATGCTTCAGTACGGGATACCTGATTACAGGCTTCCTAAAACTATACTTGAAAGATACAGGAAAAAACTGCTTGAAATAGGCGTTCAGATAAGGCTTGACACTACTATAGGCGGTACACTTGAAATAGGCGATTTATTTAAAGACGGATATAAATCTGTGTTTATAGGAACTGGAGTGTGGAGACCTAAAAAGCTTGGTATACCAGGCGAAAGCCGCGGCGATGTGCTTTATGCAATTAATTACCTTGCAAACCCGGAAGGTCACGATGTAGGCGAGACAGTGGCTGTAATAGGTGCTGGAAACACGGCTGTTGATGTTGCCAGAACATGTCTTAGAAATGGCGCAAGGAATGTAACTCTTTACGCAAGAGGAACAAAGGTAAGAGCTACTGAAGAAGAAGTAGCTTATGCTAAGCTTGACGGGGCTGAGTTTAAATTCTGTCGGCAGATTTGTGAAATTAACGATGAAGGACCTGTTTTTAAACTGGCAATAGTTGACGATGAAGGCAATACAACAGGCTACGCTGATGAGCTGGAGCAGGAAAAAGCCGACACAACAATTATAGCAATAAGCCAAAGTCCTAAAGATAAGCTTCTTAACACAACAGAAGGTCTTAAAGGTTCTGACAAAGGGTTCCTTATAACTGATGAAAACGGAAAAACAACATGTGAAAAAGTTTATGCTTCAGGAGATGTTGTTTTTGGGGCAAGAACTGTTGTGGAAGCTGTGGCGTTTTCTAAAAAAGTAGCTGAAGCAATGGACGAGGATATGCGTTCTGAGGATTAACTTGATATAGGCAGTTATAAAAATCTCACTGTTTGCAGTGGGATTTTTGTTTTAAATTTATGGCTGTATTGACAATGTGCTTTTAAATTTAATAAAATATATTTTAAAAGATATTTAAACTAAGTTTTAAAGGCGGTAACTATATGAATAAATTGCTTTTTACAGATATAGACGGCACACTTACAAACGGCAAAGGGAAAATATCGGAAAAAAATATTAAAGTTATAAACCGCCTTGCGGATAAAGGAGTAAAAACTGTTCTATGCACAGGCAGAAACATAACAAAAGCGCTGCCTGTAGCTAAAGAGCTTAACATAAATCTTCCAATGGTGTGTATAGACGGAATACTTTTATATGATGTTTTAAATAAAAAGACTATTCATGGTATGCTTATGGAAAACAGTGAAGCAAAAGAAATTATAAATATAGCCGAAAAATTTGGTGTTTTTGCTGAAGCTTCCAACGGATATAAGTATTACAAACACATACACAGCAAAGAGCAGATAAAATTTGATTTTTTTAACGCACATACGCCTTTAGGGTACTTAAAAAGCTATTTAGGAGGAATACGGTATTTTGGCAGCTACAAAGAGCTTAAAAAAATATCAGGCGGATACTATCAGGTTACTATTGGCTGCGATAAAAATATTAAGCATGAAATTATAGAAGAAATAAAGTCAAAAGGCTTTGAAAATATTGATATACGTGATAATTTATGGGACGGATATATTTTTCTTAACCGAAAAGGCGCTGATAAAAGCCGTGGAATTGATATATTGTGTAAAGAATTTGAAATATCTCCAGATGAAACAGTTGCAATAGGCGATGATTTAAATGATTTGGGAATGCTTAAATTCTGCGGTACGGGTGTTGCTATGGGAAACGCAGCTGATATAGTTAAGAAGTCAGCCGATTTTATTACACTAACTAATGACGAAAATGGTTTTGCATTGGCTTGCGAGAGATTTTTTGATATATAATGGAAGTGGTTTAAATGGATTTATTTGAATATGCAAGGCAGCTCAATGCTGATAAGACAGCACCTTTGGCAGCCAGAATGAGACCGGAAACACTTGATGAGTTTGTTGGACAAAAACATATTATAGGCAAAGGGAAAATGCTTTACAGGGCAATAATTGCCGATAATTTAAGCTCTGTTATATTTTACGGTCCTCCTGGAACAGGCAAAACTACACTTGCCAGAATTATAGCAAATACCACAAAACGCTCTTTTGTGCAGATAAACGCCACAACTGCCGGTATAAAAGATATTAAGGAAGTTGTTTCAGAGGCTAAAGACCGGCTCGCAGTTTCTCAAAATAAAACAATACTTTTTATAGATGAGATACACAGGTTTAACAAAACACAGCAGGACGCTCTTTTGCCGCATGTTGAAGACGGAACAATAATACTAATTGGAGCTACTACAGAAAATCCATATTTCGAGGTTAATAAGGCTCTTGTTAGCCGGAGTATAATATTTGAGCTTTATCAGCTAAATACTGATGACATTAAGGCGCTTATAAAGCGTGCCATAACAGACAGCAAAAAAGGCTACGGAATGTTTAAAATAAATTTGGAAAACGACGCTCTTGATTTTTTATCTGATACGGCAAACGGAGATGCGAGGACTGCTCTTAATGCCGTTGAATTAGCTGTTTTATCGACACCGAAAGATGAAAACGGCGTTATAAATATTGATATTGAAACAGCTCAGGAATGCATACAAAAAAGAGCGCTTAATTATGAAAAAGACGGGGATAACCATTATGATACTATATCGGCTTTTATTAAAAGCATGAGAGGTTCAGACCCTGACGCCGCTCTTTATTATCTGGCTAAAATGCTTTATGCAGGTGAGGACCCTAACTTTATAGCAAGAAGAATTGTTATCTGCGCTTCCGAAGATGTTGGAAATGCAGACCCACACGCCTTGCAGGTGGCTGTTTCTGCGGCTCAAGCCGTTAATTTTATAGGCATGCCCGAAAGCCGTATTATACTGGCTCAGGCTGTAACTTATATTTCATGCGCGCCTAAAAGCAATGCTTCCTATTTAGGCGTTGAAAAAGCGCTTCATGACGTAAGGAATGTAAAAATAAAATCAGTGCCTAACCATTTAAAAGACAGCCACTATCCGGGAGCTAAAGAGCTTGGCCATGGCATAGGATATAAATATGCCCACGACTTTGAAGGGCATTATGTTAAACAGCAGTACCTGCCTGATGAACTTGCAGGCACAGTTTATTATGAACCTACTGAAAACGGAGTTGAAAAGAGAATAAAAGAGTCGCTTTTAAAAAGGCGCGGAAAATGAAACAATAAATTTTGAAGGATATGATTAAGTCATATCCTTTTTTTGCTGTATTTTGGAATAGTATTTATTTATACGGAAATAATAGCTGTATTCATAGAAAGGAATGTTGGTATGGATATATATATTTCACCTGTTAAAAAGATATATGTTAAAGACAAAAAGCTGATACTAATTAAGGATATAGCTGAAGTATTCAGCAAAGATGTGCCTGTTGAAAAAATTCAGAACATACAGGTTTTTAAAATTCCTGACAAGGAGTATGGAATTTATAAAATTACGGCTATAGATATTATAAAAGCCATAACAAATAAGTTTAACAACGCAAATATTAATAACATTGGCGAACAGGACGTTCTTATACAGTTTGATTCAAAAATGAAAAAATCAGGTAAGTTTTATAATGCTTTAAAAGTTGCGGCGATATCAGTAATTCTGTTTTTCGGCACGGCAACAGCTATAATGAGCTTTCATACTGACGGAGAAGTTCCGCAGATTATGAAGGGGTATTATAAAATGTTCTTTAACGAAGAAAAGGAAAATCCGTACATTATGGAAATACCATATTCTTTTGGTCTTTCAGTGGGCATTATAATTTTCTTCAATCATTTTGGCAGGAAAATGCTTACACTTGATCCAACCCCTATAGAAGTTCAAATGACAACATACGAGGATGAAGTAATTAAAAATCAGCTTAATACCGCTTCCAAAAAAGGGGAGAATTAAATGCCTGTAATTTTTAAATATATTTTAGCGTTTACTGCATCTTTTTCATCAGGGGTTGTTATTGCAGGCGGTATTTTCGCTTTTATCGCAATAATAGGCGTTGTGCCAAGAATGGCGCAAAGGACTTCTACTGAAAAAAGCATAGTTACTTATGAAAACGCCATTATATTAGGCGGAATACTCGGCTCTTTAACAATGGCTTTTGATTTTAAAATACCATTAGGTGTTATTTCGATAATACCGTCTTTTGGCGTAGGCGTATTTGTTGGGGCAATAGCCGTTTCTATAGCGGAAGTCCTTAATGTTGTCCCGGTTTTTATGCGCAGGGCATCACTTAAAAAAGGACTTGAGCTTTTTGTTTGGGCGATAGCCTTAGGCAAAACTGCCGGGTCGCTGGCGTATTTTATTTTTCCGTATTTCAGCAAATAAAGGAGATGTAGCATTTGGAAACAACAGAAAAAAAGAAAAAAGAATACCAGCAGGCTGTTAAAGAACTTTCACCAAACAGCCATATTGTAAAAAACTGTATTTGGGCATTTTTTTCAGGAGGGACTATATGTTTAATTGGTCATATATTAAGAAAGATATTTGAGTCCTTAAATTACGGTGAAGATAAAACGGCTCTTCTTGTAAATTTAATACTTATAGGTTCTTCCGCCTTGCTTACCGGTTTTGGATTATACAGCAAAATGGGCAAAAAGTGCGGAGCCGGTACTGTTGTGCCTATTACAGGTTTTGCAAATTCAATGGTTTCGCCGTCTATTGAATATAAAACACAAGGATTTATACTTGGTCTTGGTGCAAAAATGTTTACTGTAGCAGGTCCGGTTATTGTTTACGGCATTACAGCGTCAGTTATTGTAGGAATTATTCACTACTTTATAGTGGGGTGATAACATGAATAAGAGAACTGGAAGACATACTGTAAAAATTGAAAACCCGGTTTATATTATTTCCGTGGCATCGTATGTAGGCAAAAAAGAAGGGGAAGGACCTTTGGGAAAATACTTTGATTTTATTGCAAAAGACATAATGCTCGGCGAAAAAAGCTGGGAAAAAGCCGAAAGCATGTTTTTTAAAAAAGCATTTGAAACAGCAATGCAAAAGGCGGGTAAAAATTATGACGATATAGATTATCTGCTTGCCGGGGATTTATTAAATCAATGCGGAGGTTCTACATTTGGTTTAAGAGATTTTAAAATACCGTATTTTGGAATATACGGCGCCTGTTCAACATTTGGAGAGGCAATAGCCCTTGGAAGCATGATTATAGACGGAGGCTTTGGCAAAAATATTCTTTGCGGCGCAGGAAGCCATTTTTGTTCAGCCGAAAAACAGTTTCGTTCGCCTTTGGAATTAGGGACGCAAAGACCGCCTACATCAACATGGACTGTAACAGGTTCGGGCGCTGTTGTGCTTTCTTCTGAAGGCGTCGGACCGAAAGTGACATATATTACAACAGGCAAAATTATAGACATGGGAATAAAAGACAGCGGGAATATGGGCGCTGCCATGGCTGGAGCGGCATGTGATGTTATAGAGGCGCATTTGAATGAAACAGGAAGAAGCCCTGATTACTATGATGTAATAGCAACAGGTGATTTAGGCGATGTGGGCAAAGCTCTTGTTAAAAAATATGCCGGTGAGTCTGGAATAATTTTTAATAATAACCTTACTGACTGCGGTATTGAAATATTTGATAATGAAGCGCAGGACACACACTGCGGCGGAAGCGGCTGCGCATGTTCAGCTGTTACATTCAGCGGATATTTTTACAAAAAGCTGCTTAAAAAAGAAATTAAGAATATACTTCTTATACCTACAGGGGCGCTTATGAATACTGATATATCCCAGCAGGGTGAAACAATACCTGCTATAGCCCATGCTGTAGCAATAGAAATGGAGTGAAAGTTTTGGAGTATTTAAGAGCTTTTATAACAGGAGGCGCCATTTGTGTAATAGGTCAGATACTTATAGACAAAACAAAGCTTACTTCTGCAAGGATACTTGTTTTGTTTGTTGTATCTGGCTGCATACTTGGCGGACTTGGAATTTACAAATATATATATGATTTTGGCGGTGCAGGGGCAACAGTGCCATTAACGGGTTTTGGATATATGCTTTCAAAAGGTGTAATTGAGGAAGTTGATAAAGTCGGCTTTTTAGGCGCTTTTACAGGAGGTCTTAAATCTGCTGCCGGCGGAGTTACCATAGCGGTTGTTTTTTCTTTAATTGCAGCTATAATATTTAAACCTAAAGATAAGAATTAAAAATGTTGATTTTATGTAAACAATATGATAAAATAGCATTGAAGTTTTGAATAGTTTATTATTTTATATAAGGGAGACGGGATATGAAAAAAGCTATTTTATCAGCTGTTGAGCTTGAAAATGAGAACAACAGCATTGCTTGTGAATATATGGATTGCGTTAAAGACATATATCATTCAAACAGTATGAAAAAGCTTGACAAGTTTGAACAGCATAACCATACTTCCAGACTTCAGCACAGTGTTAATGTTTCGTACTACAGTTTTTTATGGAGCAAAAAATTAGGTCTTGACTACCGCTCGGCGGCAAGAGCCGGACTTATGCATGATATGTATTATTACGACTGGAGAAAGCCAAGTTCTTTAAGAGGGTATCATCCGCTCTGGCATGCGCTTGTAGCCTGTGACAATGCTAAAAAAGAATTTGGTATAAACGATATAGAGGCTGATGCAATTAAAAAACACATGTGGCCTTGTATTATTAATTTCCCTAAGTATAAAGAAAGTTATATCGTTTCGCTTGCAGATAAATTCTGTGCTGCTGTTGAATTTTTTGACGGAATAGAAACTGTAAGGAAAGTCAGCCGTTTAAAAGCCGCTTATGCTCAAAAAAGATAACGCGTTTGAAAATATGGCTTTAAGCAATGTATGAAAATTGTAAAAATTATATAAAAAATAAATTTAGTTTTAAATAAAAAACGCAGAGTTCAAAAATTCTCTGCATTTTTTATTTTATAAAATTAATTAAAAAAGAAAACTTAAAATGTTTTTAGTTTATTAATTAGCTAATTAAACTAAAAATACTATAACTTGTTATGCTTTGCTTAAACACTGGCAGTAAAATTAAACCCAGTTAATACTGCATCTTTTAATCATTTATTATATCTTTAATAACACGGCATGGATTGCCTGCAGCCAATACATTAGGCGGAATATCATTTTTAACTAAGCTGCCTGCGCCTATAACAGAACCAGAACCTATGTGGACACCGCCGAGTATTGCCGTATTTGCGCCTATCCAAACATTATCCCCTATTGTAACAGGTTTGGCATACTCAAGTCCTGTGTTCCTTATTTTATACTCAATAGGATGACCTGCTGTATAAATACCGCAGTTTGGAGCTATAAAAACATTGTTGCCTATTGTTACCTTATTGCAGTCAAGTATAACACAATTGTGGTTTATAAAAAGATTATCGCCTGCGGATATGTTTTTGCCGTAATCGCAGAAAAAAGGCTGTTCAATAACAAAATTTTTACCGTATGAGCCAAACAGCTCCTTTATAATTCTGTTCCTTTCATTTATGTCAGACGGCTTTAGTGAGTTATACTCAAAACACAAATCTTTGCACATAATGCGCATTTTAATAAGTTCTTCGTCATTGGCATTATAGAGGCTTCCTGAAAGCGCTTTTTCGATTTCTGACACTTTTTTGCTCTTTTCCATGTTATTCCTCCGAAACAAGGAAGTATTCAATATCATTTATATAAGTCTGAGCCGATTTGGCGCCTTTAATCTGGTCGCTTATTATTTTGCCTTCTGAGTTTACAAATATTGTTGTAGGAACTCCTTCAAGGTTTTCAACAGCCCATTTTGCCAGAACATCATCCATAACTATTGTAGTAAATGTACCGCCAGCCTCGCTTTTAAGGTCCTTGACTATTTTTTCATTTTCTTCGTTTGGTGTATCAACAATAGCGTTAATCACGTTTACTTTTTTATCTTTAATGCCGAGGCAGTATTGATATACCTGTTCAAGTACAGCTTGTTCGTTTGATTTATCTAATGCGTAAGTTCCCCAGAAATTAACCATTGTCAGGTCGTAATCGCCAAAAACTGTACTGTCAATTGCTTCGCCTTCAAGTGTTTTTGTATCAAACGTAATATACTTTTTAAGCTCGTCAGTATCTATTATAGGCTTTATGTCTTCTGGATTAAAATCTTTAGTTGAAATGCTTTCTATAAGTTCAGGAACAGCATCTGCCATTTTGTTATAGTTTTCTAAGTCTTTTCCTTCAAGTGTGTTTGCTGTGCATGGGTATAGTACATAATAACTGTAGCCGTTTTGCTCAGAAACATATTCTGCGTTTTCATATAATGAAGTAAGGTTATTTAATGTACCGTTTGAGAAGTTTTCAGCAGGTGCTACCATTATTTCGCAGATAGGTGTTAAATATGACTGATACGATGCTGAATCTGTGGCGCTTTCCATATTTGGCACATCTTCTTCTTTGACATAGTTATATATTATCCTTGCGAGGGTGCCTTCTGACTGGATAGTAAGCGGATAAAGATTTGTTGTTTCAAATTCTGCCCATGCAGCTGGTGTTGTATAAGTAAGACCTAATTCATTAAGCTCAACTATATGTGTCTGGCTTTCGGAAGAAACGGCGCTGCTTTGGTTAGAATTGGCGTTTGAACATCCTGCTACAGCAAAAACAGATAAAACTGCAATTGTTAAAATTAATTTTTTCATTATTAATCTCCTTTAGGTTTAAGTTTAAAAGTTATTATATATTAAAATCTTATGTTTTTCAATTAATGATAATAAAGATTAAAATTAGTTAAAAATATTAGTATTATTAAATAAAATTATGCTTAATTGTTTTGCTTTTTATTAATAAAATGATATAATAAAAACATATAGTTTGTGTAAAATTTGCGGCTTAAATTACTTTTTTTTAATATTAAGCGGCATTATAAGCGCATTTATAAATTATTATGTATTATTACGAGAATTCTTGGGGGAAAAATTATGTCAAAAGGCAAAATACTTATAATTGAAGATGAAGTCAGCCTTGCCAGGTTTGTTGAACTTGAGCTTACTTTTGAAGGCTATGAGGTAACTGTTGCCCATGACGGCAGAGAAGGTTTTGATGCTTTTGAAAAACAAAAGTACGACCTTTTGCTTTTGGATCTTATGCTTCCGGGCATGGATGGCATGGAAATTTGCAGAAGGATAAGGAAAATCTCAAATATACCTATAATAATACTGACTGCCAAAGATGAAATTTCTGACAAAGTTGCCGGTCTTGACAGCGGTGCAAGCGATTATATTACAAAACCTTTTGCTATAGAGGAGCTTTTGGCAAGAATGAGAGCCGCAATGAGAAAGGTTCAGACATTTGATATTAAGCTTAACTCCCTTACATTTAAAGATATGGTTATAGATACGGACAAAAGAATGGTTCATATTGCAGGTGAAGCGGTAGAGCTTACAAAAAAAGAATACGAGCTTTTGCTCTACCTTGTAAAAAACAAAAATATTGTCCTTACAAGAGAGCAGATTTTTAATAAGGTTTGGGGCTATGATTATCTTGGTGAAACAAATGTTGTTGATGTATATATAAGATATCTAAGGGCTAAAATAGACGAACGATTTGGAAAACGATATATTTTTACCGCAAGGGGAGTAGGTTATTACGTAAGTGATGAAAAGTAAAAGAAAAAACGGAATAGATGATATATATGATTTCCAAAGGCGAGCAACTCTTTACTTTGGAATGCTCTTTACTGTGCTTATATTTTTTGCCAGTGCCACAATACTTAATTCCGTTACGACAGTTTATTATGATGTAGCTATTGACGAAACGATAGCAACAACAGAACGTATACAAAAATATATCAGGGATGGGAATTCGCCTGACGAAGCCGCTGTATCAGGATTTTTAAATGACAGGAACATAGATTTTAGGATAATTAACTACGCAACAGGTGAAATAAACAAAAGTAATTTTGATAATAACACTCCTTTTTCGGGAGACGGCTATCTTGAGGTAGGAAAAGAAAAGAAAGTAAAAGGCGACCCTGCGACAATTACAATTGAAGCATATAAATCCGGTATGAAATTTATAATTGCCAGAAGAATAATGTATCATGGCGATGAAAGATATACAATTGAAGCGGCTAAAGCGGCTAACTTAAATACAACATACTACAGGGGTCTTTTAATAAGGGCGGCAATAATAGATGTTATAGGTATTATAGCTGTTATAAGGCTCAGCAAGTATTTAAGCAAACTTATACTTGTGCCTATAGAAAATATAAGCCGTCTGGCTGAAAGCATAAGCATTGATGATTTAAGCCAGAGAATACCGGAAGAAGAAAATGATGGAGGGCTTAACGGACTTGTAAGTGCGTTTAACTCAATGATTGCGAGGCTGGAAGTTTCATTCAGAAAACAGAATCAGTTTGTTTCTGACGCGTCACATGAGCTTAAAACGCCAATTGCTGTTATTAACGGGTATATAAATTTAATAGACAGATGGGGCAAGGAAAGACCTGAAATACTTCAGGAAGCCATAGACTCTATTAAAGCGCAGACAGAAAGCATGAATGTATTAATTAAAAAACTGCTTTTTTTGGCTAAATATGACCAAGTTTCAAGTGTAAATAAATGTTCGGCTGTTTCTGCTGACGAAGTAGCGCAGGAAGTAATGAAAGAATTTAAAATGGTGCACCCTGAAAGAAAAGTTGTTTTTAAAGGCGGCACGGATAAAAGAATTTATGCAGATTACGATGCTATAAAGCAGCTTTTATGGATATATGCCGACAACGCTTTTAAATATACGGGTCAGGAGCATACTGTATCGTTTGTTACATATAATGATGATGAGTATGTTTATTTAAGCGTTGAGGACAATGGTCACGGAATATCAAGTGAAAACATACCGTATTTGTTTGACAGATTTTACAGAGTTGACAAATCAAGGAACAGAGAAATAGGCGGAAGCGGTTTGGGTCTTTCAATAGCTAAAAAATTGACGGCGGCTTTTGACGGAGATGTATATGTTGAAAGCGAGCCTGACGTTAGAACAGCTTTTATTAACAAGTTTAAAATTTATAATGATACTGTTTTGAAATAAAAAGTTATATCCCCTGTACTAAAAACGTATAATTTGGTACAGGGGGTGTTTTTTTGAAAGACTTTATAAAAAACAGCAAAGCCTATTCAAAATACAATATAAATAGGTACAGATTAAAAAACAGGAGCAGCAAAAGCTCTGATGACAAAAACACATTCAGCCGTTTGTTTTACCAGGCGTGCATTTGCGCTGTTTTGATAGTGTTTCTATTTGCCGTGCTTAAAATAGGAGGAGATAATGTTTCCGGTTTAAAAAACAGCCTTAAAGAAGCTGTGGGAAGCAGCATTACATCAAACCAGATAGATTATTTTAAGGAATTTGTCCAAAAAGGAATAAATAAAATAAAAAAAGCCGATTTGCCTTTTAACAGTAATGATATGGAAACAAAAGCTGTTATACGTGTTGAAAATACATATTCTGGAGGTCATGTTATAGCCGAGAATACTTTGGCAGAGGAACAGAGTATATCGCCGGGGTGAAAGAAGTATGGCTTGAACCATGTGAAGGCATAATTACATCTGCATTTGGCAAAAGGGGCAATCCTCTTGGGACAGGTGAACAGTTTCATGATGGCATAGATATTGCGGTTGCCGAAAATACGCAAATAGCCGCTGTTAAAGACGGCATAGTTACCAGATGTGTAAATTCGGATTCTTATGGCATTAAGCTCGATTTTAAAACAAATGACGGATACGATGTTTTTTATGCACATTTAAACAAAATACTCGTAAAAGAAGGAGACCGCATAAAAGCAGGACAAATTGTGGCTCTTTCAGGAAATACGGGTGACAGCACAGGACCACATCTGCATTATGGCATACATAAAGGCTCTAAACCAATAGACCCAAGTAATTTTGTTATGCTTTCTTTTGCCGAAAATGCATTTAACTGATTATATTTTAATTTAAAAGCCCACAAAAGTTTAGCTAAAAACTAAAGTGGGCTTTAGCAAGGTTATTACGATGCGATTAAAAGTATAAATTAAAAATGCCTGAATGTCAAACATAATGGCTAAAATTATTTTAGTCACAATTTAAAAAGAAAAGCCTTAACTTAAACAAAAGATTTTAAATCGGTTGAAAGTAGTTGAAATAAATTGTATTATATAATCAGTTAATTATGCCTAAATAACGGCAGGAGGATTATAAATTATGTATAAAGCTGTATCAGACGAAATTTTATTGCAGGTTGATAAGCCGGCAAGATATGTAGGCGGCGAGGTCAACATGGTAAAGAAAGATTTATCTAATATTGATATCAGGTTTGCTTTTTGTTTTCCTGATGTTTATGAAGTTGGAATGTCGCATCTTGGGCTTCAGATACTCTATTATTTTTTAAACAGACGTGATGACACATACTGCGAAAGGGCTTTTGCGCCATGGACGGATATGGAGCAGAAAATGCGTGAAAACCACATTCCGCTTTTTTCGCTTGAAAGTCAGCAGCCATTAAAAAACTTTGATTTTGTAGGCTTTACTTTGCAGTATGAGCTTTGCTATACAAATGTATTAAATATGCTTGATTTATCTGGCATACATATTTACAGCAAAGACCGTACAGAAGATGAGCCGATTATAATATGCGGCGGCTCATGTGCTTATAACGCTGAACCTTTGGCTGATTTTGTGGATATTGTTTACCTTGGCGAAGGCGAAGTTCTATATGATGAAATACTTGACATTTATAAGGAATACAAAAAGGCAGGAAAAACAAAAAATGAGTTTTTTGAACGTCTTTTGGATATTGACGGCATATATATACCTAAATTTTATGATGTTAAGTATAATGAAGACGGAACAATTAAATCTATTGAGCCAAACCACCCAAAAGCAAGAAAAGTAATTAAAAAAGTAATTGTTAAAGATATGGATTCAGTTTTTTACCCTGAAAAGCAGATAGTACCTTTTATAGAGGTTGTCCATGACAGGGTTACTCTTGAGCTTTTCAGAGGCTGCATAAGGGGCTGCCGTTTCTGTCAGGCTGGATTTATATACAGACCTGTCAGGGAAAAGAACTATAAGACACTTTTGAAACAGGCTGAAAGCCTTATTGATTCATCAGGACATGAGGAAATTTCTCTTATATCTCTTGCTACAAGCGATTATACATGCTTTCCGCAGCTTGCAAACGGACTTATAGATGAATATAAAGACAAAAAAGTAAGCATTTCACTTCCTTCTTTAAGAATTGACTCATTCTCTCTTGATTTAATGCAGAAAATACAAGAAGTAAGAAAAAGCTCCCTTACTTTTGCCGCAGAAGCCGGAACACAAAGACTAAGAAATGTTATAAATAAAAACCTAACCGAAAAAGACATACTTGACGGCTGCAAGCTGGCTTTTGACGGAGGCTGGAACAAAGTTAAGATGTACTTTATGCTGGGACTTCCTACAGAAACAGATGAGGATTTGGAAGGGATAGCCGATTTATGCGACAAGATAGTTGAAAAATATTTTGAAATACCAAAAGAGGACAGGTCTCGACCGGTGACGGTAAATGCCAGTGCTTCATGCTTTGTGCCTAAACCGTTTACTCCTTTCCAATGGGACGCCCAAGACTCGTTTGAAAGCTTTGGCAGAAAGGGCGCTTTTGTTAAAAATGCCATAAAACGTAAGCAGGTGCGTTTTACTTATCACAACACAATGATGAGTTCTCTTGAAGGTGTTATGGCAAGAGGCGACAGAAAAGTTTCAAAAGCTATTTACAGAGCTTGGGAGCTGGGCTGCCGTTTTGACAGCTGGAGCGATGTTTTTGACTTTGAAAAATGGCAGCAGGCTTTTGATGAAACAGGTCTTTCAATGGAATTTTATGCCAACAGAAAACGTGAATACAACGAAATACTGCCATGGGAGCATGTTTCAGTTGGTGTTACAAAAAGATTTTTAATTGAAGAAAGAGAAAGAGCCTACAGAGCACAGACAACGCCTAACTGCCGTCAGGAATGTCAAAACTGCGGAGCCAAATCTTTTGGAGGAGGTGTCTGCTTTGAATAACGAAAATATAAGGTACAGATTTAGGTTTAACAAAGGCGAAGAAGTTAAGTTTATAGGTCATCTGGATGTTATGATTGCTTTTCAGAGAGCTTTAAAGCGTGCAGATATACCTATAGCTTATTCAAATGGTTTTAATCCTCATCAGCTTATAGCTTTTGCACTTCCTTTAAGTCTTGGATATACAAGTACGGGAGAATACGGAGATTTTCAGCTTCAGTATGAAATGGATTGTGATGAGCTTAAAGAAAGGCTTAACAATACTCTTCCTTGCGGTATGTATGTTACGGAGCTTATAAGGCTTAAAGACGGTGTTAAAAACACTATGGCAAGTGTTTGTGCCGCATCTTATGACATTAAATTTGATGAGTCCATAACACCGGATGACATAAATAATAATTTAAAAGGCTTTTTGGCTCTTAATGAAATTGTAGTAATGAAAAAGACCAAAAATAATTTTAAAGAAACAGATATAAAGCCGGATATTATTAATGTTGAAAATATTTCCGAAAAAAATGCGGCTTTAAGAGTTCTGGTAAATGCCGGAAGCAAAAGAAATCTTAAACCAGAATCTGTTGCAGAAGGTTTCTGCAACTATATTAACAAAGAATATAACAGATATAAAATGTCATTTAACCGCAATAACATGCTTATGAAAGACAAATACGGACAGCTTGTGAGCCTTACAGACGGAGTTGGTTTGAATTGAAAAAAATTATAGTTGACGATTCGTTTTTTCAAACAAGAATAGCTCTTGTTAAAGACGGTGAGCCTATAGAGTTTTTTTATCAGAGCAGGCAGGAAAAAAGCCTTGTAGGCAATATATATGCTGGTAGAGTGGAAAATACTTTAAAAGGTATGCAGGCATGCTTTGTTAATATAGGACTTGATAAAAACGGGTATCTGCCGCTGTCTAAAGGCAGGAAACTTAAAAACGGGCAGACAGTTATTGTTCAGGTGGAAAAAGACGCTTTCGGTACAAAAGGCGTTGTGCTTACCGAGAAAATATCATTTACGGGAAAGTTTGCCGTTATAATTAAAAATGATGGAAAAAGCATCGGAATTTCAAAAAAAATTACGGATAAAAGCGAGCGCGACAGGATTTTTTCAATTGTATCACGTATTGTGCCTGAAAGCTGTTCTGTTATTGTAAGAACTGAAGGGGAAAACAAAAATACTGAGGATTTTGAAAATGAAATCAGCATGCTTATAAAAAAAGCTGAATTTGTATTTAATAAAGCCATATATTATAAAGCGCCTTCGCTTATATTTGAAGAAGAAGACTTTGTTGTTAAAACGCTTAAAAATATTTTTACATCAGATGTAGACGAGGTTATTTTAAACAACGAAAAGGATTTTAACCATGTTTCAGCTATTCCGTCTTTTAAAAACGGCAAAATTATGCTTTACAGCGGACAGGTGCCTGTTTTCTCAGAATATTTTATAGAAAGCAAAATAGATAAGTTATTCAGCAGCAAAATCTGGCTTAAAAGCGGCGGATTTATTGTTATAGAGCAGACGGAAGCCTGTGTAGTAATAGATGTAAACACAGGAAAATATACCGGCAAAAAAGATACTGAGGAAACATTTCTTAAAACTAATATAGAAGCGGCTCAGGAAATAGCGAAACAGCTTCGGCTTAGAAATCTGTCGGGAATGATAATAATAGACTTTATAGATATGAAAAGTGAGGAAAACAGAGTTTTGCTTACTAAAAAACTTCAGGAAGCAGTAAGCAAAGACAGGCTTAAAACAACGGTTATAGGTCTTACAGAGCTTGGTCTTATGCAGATGACTCGGAAAAAAAGCAGCCTTCCGGTTTTAGATTTAATAAGCGATGGCTGCGTATGCTGCAAGGGAACAGGCAAAATACCGTCATTTGAATACACAGCAGGTAAAATACTGCGTGAAATTGAGTGCATTTTTTCACAGACAATGTTCAGTGAAGTTGTTGTTAAGTCAAATAAAAAAGTTATTGGCTTTATTAAAGAACGCAGCATGGACTTTGTTAATGAAATAGAGGAAAAATTCGGCAAAAACATTTTATTTGAAGAAATTGGAACAGGTTACTTTGATTATTATAAAATAGAAAAGAAAATGCTGGATAATAATAGTATTTAGTGAAAAATAAAGCGGTATTTTCAGCTTTTCTTGACTTTTATGTATCTGTATGATAAAAATAATATAGTTTAGTATTTAATATAATTGGCATGTTGTGCCTGTTTATATAAAGGAGGAGCAGAGTATGGGTCTTGATTATAAAAATGCCGGCGTAGATGTTGAAGCCGGATACAAAGCGGTAAAACTTATGAGAGAACATGTTCAGAGCACATTCAGAAAAGAAGTGCTTACGGATATTGGGGGGTTCGGCGGACTTTTTTCGCTGGGAGCATTTAAGGATATGGAAGAACCTGTACTTATTTCAGGCACAGATGGTGTAGGAACAAAGCTCAGACTGGCTTTTGTTCAGGATAAGCATAATACAGTTGGCATTGACTGTGTTGCTATGTGTGTTAACGATATTATTTGTAATGGCGCGCAGCCTTTGTTTTTCTTAGATTACATAGCCTGTGGTAAAAATGTCCCTGAAAGGATAGCTGAAATTGTAAGCGGCGTTGCAGAAGGATGCCGTCAGAGCGGCTGCGCTCTTATAGGAGGAGAAACAGCTGAAATGCCTGGATTTTATCCTGTAGACGAGTATGATATGGCTGGGTTTGCAGTTGGTGTTATAGATAGAAAGGATATTATTAACGGTGAAAAAATAACTGAGGGAGATGTTATAGTAGGTCTTCCTTCAAGCGGTGTTCACTCAAACGGATATTCGCTTGTAAGAAAGGTATTTGAGCCTATTGAGGAATACGCAAAGGAATATGTAGACGAACTTGGAATGACTATAGGCGAATGCCTTTTAACGCCAACTAAAATTTATGTTAAAGAAATACTCAGCCTTATGAAAAAAGCTGAAATTAAAGGCATAAGCAATATTACAGGCGGCGGGTTTATAGAAAATATACCGAGATGTCTGCCTAAAGGCAAAGGCCTTTGCGCTACTATAGAAGAAGGAACATGGCCTGTTCTGCCTATATTTGACCTTATGCAAAAACGCGGAGAAATTGACAGGGCTCACATGTATAACACGTTTAATATGGGCATAGGCATGGTGCTTGTATGCGACAAGGAAAATGCAGACAAGATTATTGCGTCAGTTGAAGAAATGGGTGAGAAAGCTTATATTATAGGAAGAATTACAAAGAACGATGAAAAAGAGGTAGAGGTATGCTTAAAGTAGGAGTCCTTGTTTCAGGAGGCGGAACAAACCTTCAGGCTATACTTGACAATATAGAAAGCGGATACATAAATAATGCCGAGATAGTAACTGTTATAAGCAGCAACCCGGAAGCTTACGCTTTAAAGAGGGCTGAAAAATATGGCATAAATACCATTTGCATAAGAAAAAAAGATTTTAAAGATGAAGAAAGTTTTCTTAATGCTATGGAAAGGCATTTAGACTCATTTGGTGTTGAGCTTATAGTTTTAGCCGGTTTTATGACTGTTCTTGGAAAATCATTTACTGAAAAATATAAAAACAAAATAATTAACATACATCCGGCACTTATACCTTCTTTTTGCGGTGACGGTTTTTACGGACTTAAGGTGCATGAAGAAGCGCTGAAAAAAGGCGTTAAGGTAACCGGCGCTACTGTGCATTTTGTTAACGAGGAAACAGACGGCGGACCTATAATACTTCAAAAAGCAGTTGAAGTTAAAGATGATGACACACCGGAAGTACTTCAAAAACGTGTGATGCAGGAAGCTGAATGGAAAATATTTCCTGAGGCTGTTAAGCTTATTTCTGAAGGAAAGATTGCAGTTGAAGGCAATAAAGTTAGGAGGCTTTAATAATGAAAGTTTTGGTAGTTGGCAGCGGCGGAAGGGAGCATGCCATTATTTGGAAGCTTAAACAAAGCCCTAAGGCTGATGAAATTTACTGTGCTCCGGGCAATGCCGGAATAGCTCAGGATGCCCAGTGCGTGCCTATTGGCGCCATGGAGATAGAAAAGCTTGTTCAGTTTGCTAAAAATGAAAATATAGACTTTACCATAATCGGCATGGACGACCCACTGGTTGCCGGTATAGTTGACGCTTTTGAGGCAGAAGGTCTTAAAGTATTCGGACCGAGGAAGAACGCAGCTATTATTGAAGGCAGCAAGGCTTTTTCAAAAGACCTTATGAAAAAATATGGTATACCTACTGCTAAATATGAAACATTTGATAATTATGACGAAGCTAAAAAATATGTTCTAAGCCAGAGCGTGCCTATAGTTGTTAAAGCAGATGGTCTTGCTTTGGGAAAGGGCGTTTTAATCTGCAATACGCATGATGAGGCAGTTGCGGCTCTTGATGAAATAATGGTAGATAAAAAATTCGGTGCTTCAGGAAGCAAAGTTGTTATTGAGGAATTCCTTACAGGTCCTGAAGTTTCTGTTCTTTCGTTCTGCGACGGAAAGACTGTAGTTCCAATGGTTTCCGCCCAAGACCATAAGAGAGCTTACGATAACGACGAAGGTCTTAACACAGGCGGAATGGGTACATTTTCTCCAAGCCGCATATATACAAAAGAAATCAATGATGAGTGCATGGAAAAGATATTTAAGCCTACTGTTGCCGCTATGGCTAAAGAGGGCAGACCTTTTGTTGGCGTCCTTTATTTCGGTCTTATGCTTACAAAAGACGGTATGAAGGTTATAGAGTACAATGCGCGTTTTGGCGACCCTGAAACACAGGTTATACTTCCAAGGCTTAAAAGCGATTTGCTTGAGATTATGGAGGCTTGTGTTGACAAAACACTTGATAAAATGGATATTCAGTGGTACGATAACGCGGCTGTATGCGTAGTTGAAGCCAGCGGCGGGTACCCTGTTAAATATGATAAAGGTTATGAGATAACAGGTCTTGACAAAGTTAAGGGCAGAGACGATATAATTGTTTTCCATGCCGGTACAGCAGAAAAAGACGGAAAATTTGTGACAAACGGAGGACGTGTCCTTGGCATAACAGGTATAGGGAAAGATATTGATGAAGCCAGAGCAAAGGCTTATGAAGGCGTTGATTTGATTAACTTTGAGAAAAAGCATTTCAGGCACGACATAGGCATTAAAAAATACTGATTAATATAATGCTGCATGAATATTGTTCCTGCGGCATTATTCATAAAATAATATATTTATAAATTGGAATTGGGTTAATATTTGAGGAGAGTGAGTTGTATGACAGATATTCAGGTCTGCATAGGAAGTGTATGTCATTTGAAAGGTTCATATGACATTATTAACAAGCTTAATAAATTAATTGAGGAAAACGGTCTTAGCGATAAATACAAAGTTAAGGCAACTTTTTGTCTTGGCAACTGTGTTGGAGCAGTATGTGTAAAACTTAGAGAGGAGATTTATTCCGTTCTTCCGGAAACAACTGAGCAGTTCTTTAACGAGAACGTAAAAGGAAGTGCTGAATAATGAGACTTTTTAACTTTACTGTTTCCAACTGCCGTAACTGCAATAAATGCGTACGCGAGTGTCCGGTAAAAGCCATTAGGTTTATTAATAACGAGGCTAAAATATCTGAAACACGGTGTATTGCATGCGGTCAATGTTTTGTTGCCTGTCCGCAGCACGCCAGAAATGTTCAAAACGATGTTGAGAAAGTTCTTAATGCCATTGATTATGGCAAAAGAATAGTTGCTATACTTGATTCAGCTTATATGGGGACATTTAAAGAGCCGGCAAAGTTTGTATCAGCCTTGAGGGCTTTGGGTTTTGATTCAGTTCAGGAAATGGCAGCGGCTTCAGAAAAAGTTACAGAGCTTTACATAAATTATATTAACGAAAATGCCGGAAAGCAGGATTATTTTATTTCGAGCACATGTCCGGCAACATATATATTCATTGAAAAATACCACCATGACCTTATAAAATACCTTATGCCTGTTGCTTCGCCTATGGTTATGCTGGGAAGGGTAATAAAAAAAGACGACCCGGACTGCATGGCAGTTTATGTAGGTCCGTGTTTAAGCAAAAAGTATGAGACTTTTCCTAAAGAAGGGGCAGAAGTTGACGCGCATATTACATTTGTGGAAATTCTGAAAATGTTCAGGCGGCGCGGAATAAACATAGACAATATGGAGCCGACTATACCGGATATTGTACCGGCTCACTCCGGCGAAAATTACTCAATATCAGGTGATATGTGGCCTGAGCTTACTAAAACCGTAGAAGACAATGGATATGATATTTTAAGAGTAAACGGAATGGATAATGTAAAAGAGCTTTTTAAAAGCATTGAAAACGGAACTCTTGAAAAATGTTATATTGGCTTGTCAGCCTGCAATGAATCATGTATTAACGGACCTTTTATACCTTGGGACGCAAACGGTCTTTTTTGCAGAAGGCAGAAAATTAAATCATTTGCTGAAAAAGGAGGCTGGGGAGTAGGGCGTAAAAAGATAGATTGGGATAAAATAGATACAACTTATACTTTTGTGCCTAAAGAAATACCTAAAGACAAGCCTGATGAAGCCGAAATACGCAAAATTCTTCTTGAGATGGGCAGAAAAACAAAAGCTGATGAGTATGACTGCGGCGCCTGCGGCTACAATACATGCCGTGAAAAGGCTATTGCAGTTTATAACGGCATGGCAAGCATTGAAATGTGCTGGCCTAATATGCGTGAGAAGGCTCAAAGAATAGGTGATTTATTCTTTAAAAATTCTATTAATATACTTTTCCTGCTTGATAAAAATTTAAACATACTTCAAATTAATCCTGTAGGCGAAAGAAAACTTGGATTTAGGGAGGAAGAAGCGGTAGGAAAGCCTGTTGACATATTTAATGCCGGACGTGATATTTATCAGCAGGCTCTTAATATAAAAAATGATATCCTTAATGTTAAAATGCATTTAAAAGACAAAAATTTAACTGTTATTACTAATATTGTATATATAGAAGGAGATGAGATTTTTGTTTTAATGCAGGATGTTACAAAGGAGGAGGAGCGGAAAGAAGAAATCGCAAAACTTAAGATGCATACTGTTGAAACTGCCCAGAATGTTATAGAAAAACAGATGAGAGTTGCCCAGGAAATAGCAAGTCTTTTAGGTGAAACAACAGCTGAAACAAAGGTTGTGCTTAACAGGCTTAAAGATGTTGTACTTAAAGAAGAAGGTGATTAAATGTATTATATCGACACTTCTTTTGACAGCTTAATTAAGCATGGCGAGGAATTATGCGGCGACCATGTTGAGCAGGCAAGGCTTAAAGACAGCTGCATACTTGTTTTATCCGACGGGCTTGGCAGTGGTGTAAAGGCAAATATACTTGCCACACTAACATCTAAAATAGCTGTTACGATGCTTAAAGAAGGCTCAACTCTTGAGGAAACCATAGATACTATAGTACATACCCTTCCGGTATGCAATGAAAGGCATTTGGCTTACTCAACTTTTACAATAGTTAAAATATACAATGACGGACATGGATATGCGGCCGAGTTTGATAATCCGTTTATATTTTTAATAAGAAACGGTGAAAATGTACCGCTTAAACGGCAAAAGAGGGTTCTTAACAACAAAACAATATATGAATGCAGTTTTTCAATGGATAAAGACACTCTTCTTGTAGCTGTAAGCGATGGAGTTGTACATGCCGGTGTTGGGCGTTCACTTGATTTAGGCTGGCAGTGGGATAATGTAGATGATTATATCAAAAGCCTTAACATGGATTTTTCAGCTCTTGATGTAACAAATAATATTTTGGACAAATGCCGGGATTTATACGAAAATGAGGCTGGGGACGATACAACGGTGCTTTCTGTAAAGATAAAGGCACAAGAGACAATAAATCTTTTTACAGGACCTCCTAAAAATCCGGCTGAGGATTATAATGTCATAAAAGAGATACTTAATGCTGAGGGGAAGATAGTAGTCTGTGGCGGAACAACGGCAAATATAGTAGCGCGCTCATTAGGCGCTGAACTTGACGTGGATATTTCAACAATGACACAGGAACTGCCGCCTATAGGCAAAATACCGGGAATTGAACTGGTTACAGAAGGCGTTATTACAATTAACAAAGCGCTGGATATAATGCGCGATTATATTGTTCCAGAAAAAAATGCGGCTGCTTTGAAAAAGCTTAATGAAAAAAATTCAGCTTCAATGCTGGCAGCTCTTATAATAGAAAGATGCGAAAAGCTGAATATGTGGATTGGACAGGCTGTAAATCCGGTTCATCAAAATCCAAAGTATCCTATGGACTTCCACTTTAAAATGAAACAGCTGGAAGACTTTATTTCTGTTGTAAGACAAATGGGAAAAGAAGTAAATGTTGTTTATATTTAATAAAAAGTAGAAGGAATATTCAAAGGGGAAACGTATGAGTAAATTTGAAAGTAATGTTCAATATATCAAATATCTTGTAAACAGAGAAATTGCAAAAAGATTTCTTGCAAATGAAAATCTCAACGAGGTAATAGAGGATATAGCTGAGACAATTATACCAGGTCCAAAACCTATTACACGTTGCTGTATTTATAAAGAAAGGCATATTATAGGCGACAGAGTTAAAATCGCCATTGAGCCGATTAAAGAGGGCGAAAATGTTATTAAAATTATACGTTCGGCTTGTGACGAATGCCCTGTAGACCGTTTTGTTGTAACAGAAGCATGCCGCGGCTGTCTTGCCCATAAATGCCATGAAGTATGCCCGAAAAACGCAATAACTATTGTAAACCATAGAGCGTATATTAATCAGGAATTATGTATTGAGTGCGGAAGATGCCACGATGTGTGCCCGTTTGGCGCTATCAGTGATGTTTTAAGACCTTGCCTTTGCTCATGCGGCGCTAAGGCAATTGTTATTGATGAGGATAAAAAAGCATATATCGACGATGAAAAATGCACTCACTGTGGAGCGTGCGTATATAACTGCCCGTTTGGCGCCATAGTGGACAAATCTTATGTAGTTGAAATGCTTGACTTAATTAAGAAGTCTGAAAACAACTCAAAATATAAAGTTTATGCTATTGTTGCGCCTGCTATTTCAAGCCAATTTACAGAAGCTAAAATTGAACAGGTAATAAACGGCATAGAGAAAATAGGATTTTTCCATGTAGTTGAAGTTGCTCTTGGAGCTGACATAGTATCATGCCATGAAGCTAAAGAGTTTGCTGAAACAATTGAGGAAAGAAAATGGATGACAACTTCATGCTGTCCGGCTTTTGTTAAATATATAGAAAAGAATTATCCGGAGCTTATGGACCATGTTTCAAGTACAGTTTCTCCTATGATAGCTATTGCACGTACAATAAGAAGTCTTGAACCTAACTGCAAAATAGTATTTATAGGACCTTGTACAGCAAAGAAAATGGAGATTAACGAGGAAGACCTTAAAGGCGATGTTGATTTAGTAATTACGTTTGAAGAGTTAAGGGCTGTGTTTGACGCTATGGAAATTGACCTTACAAAATGCGAGGAAACAAGCCTTGACAATGCTTCATACTACGGCAGGCTTTTTGCAAGAAGCGGCGGTGTAATTGAGGCTGTAAAACAGGCAAACAAAAACCTTGGCATAAATGCGGATATTCAGCCTGTTAAATGCAACGGACTTGATGAAGTTGTCAAAACCCTTAAAATAGCTTCTTTTGGAAGACTTAACGGCAATCTTATTGAAGGCATGGCGTGCAAATGCGGCTGTATTGGCGGTGCTGCTTCAATAAGCCATGGACCTAAAGACATGTCAGAAGTTGACAAGTACGGCAAGCTTTCAAAAGAGGAAAACAGCGTTCAGGCAACAAGGATATTTGATTTGGATAAAATTGATTTGGAACGAAAATATAAGGTGCTCCAAAACAAAGATAACTAATACTAAAATCGGCTGTAACTAACAAGTTACAGCCATTTTTAAGGTTATTTTGCCGCTTTAAATAATGTTTAAAAAATATTAAATATTATCTTATTGTACTGATATGAAAGAAATTGTATAATAAAATGGCATTATAAATATAAAAAGCGGGTGATGAATATGGATAGAAGAAACAGACGAAAAAAGAGATTGAAAAGGCAGATAGCTGTTTTAACTGCTTTAATTATAATTATTGTTTTGGTTATATTTTTATGTGTTACTATATATAATTTTGCTTTTAACAGAGCGCGGGATTATACAACTGCGCCAAACACATCTCAAGTAACAAGCGAGGCACAAACAGTACGCATTACAATACCGGAAGGGGCTGTTACAAAGGATATAGCAGAAATACTTGAGGAAAACGGATTAATTTCAAGCAAATTTATGTTTAGGCTTCAAAGCAGATATAAGGGATATGACGGTACTTATGTTAAAGGCTCTTATGACATACCTATAGGTACAGACGCTGAAGGGATAATGAAAATTTTACAGGCAGGACCTGTTGCAGATGAGTCAAGGAAAGTTACTATTCCTGAGGGATTTACAGCTAAAAGAATAGCTGAAACACTTGAAGAAAGAGGAATAGTTACAGCTGATGAGTTTATTTATGAAATGAATAACGGGCAGTTTGATTATGATTTCTTAAAAGATATACCTAAAAGAGATTATTATTTAGAGGGTTATCTTTTTCCGGCTACATATCAGTTTGATGAAGACGCAACAGCTCATGATGTAATTTGCGCCATGCTTAACAGGTTTGAAATTGCTTATGACAATATACTTAAAAATGTATCATCTGAATATACAACAGATGAAATTGTAACCATAGCTTCTATGGTGGAATCAGAAATACAGGTAGACAGTGAGAGAAGTATTGCCGCAGGTGTAATTTACAACAGGCTCGCTCAGGGAATGCGGCTGCAAATTGATTCAACTGTTCAGTATGCATTAGGAACCAGGAATGAAGTTGTTACTTATGAAGACCTTGAGATTGATTCCCCGTACAATACTTATTTATATACCGGTCTTCCGGCAGGACCGATATGTAATCCGGGCGAAGCCGCGCTTGAGGCTGCTGCCAACCCCGACAACAATGATTATTTGTATTATGTTGTTAAAGAAAGAGGCAGCGGAGAGCATGTATTTACTGATAATTATGATGATTTCTTAAAAGCCAAAGAGGAATATCAAAACAGTTTTAATAATTAATGGTGGTTTTAATATATGAAATATTTTACAGATGATTATATAAGCAAGTATATCAGGCTTATCCAGCCTAAATACGACGGCGTATTAGGTGAGATACAGGAAGAAGCCCTTTTGATGGAAGTTCCTATTATACCCCATGAAACTGCAAGATTTTTAAGCACTTTGCTTACAATAAAAAGACCTAAAGAAGTACTTGAAATAGGTACAGCTGTGGCTTTTTCAGCAGGACTTATGTGCAGATATTTACAGCCTGACGGACATGTTACAACAATAGACCGTTATGAGCTTATGCTTAAAGACGCAAGAAAAAATATTAAAAGACTGGGTTTGGAAGATAGAATTAAGATTATACAGGACGACGCGGCTAATGTACTGCCAAAATTAGAAGGTCCGTATGATTTTATATTTCTTGACGCAGCTAAAGGGCAGTATATACAATTCCTGCCTCACATACTAAGGCTTATGCCTATAGGCGGCGTATTTGTCGCCGATGATGTACTTCAGGGAGGAACCATTGCAAAGTCAAGGTTTTCTCTTGAGCGCAGACAGAGAACTATTCACAAGAGAATGAGGAATTTTCTTTGGGATATATCACATTTGGACTGCCTTGAATCGTCTATAATACCTATAGGCGATGGAATAGTGCTTTGCACTAAAGTAAAAGAATATGTTCCTAAAGAAGGAGAATTTAGTGATGACTGAAAATAAAAAGATTGAACTTTTAGCTCCTGCCGGAGATTACGAAAAGCTTGTTATAGCTGTTTTATATGGTGCGGATGCTGTTTATATAGGCGGTGAAGAATACGGTTTAAGGGCAAAAGCCAAAAATTTTGACTTGGAAACAATGAAAAAAGGCATAGAATTTGCACACAAACATGGTGTTAAAGTGTATGTTACGGCTAATATATACGCTCATAACGATGATTTTTACGGCATGGCGGAATATTTCAAAAAAGTATACGAAATAGGAGCCGACGCTCTTTTAATATCAGATTTAGGCGTGTTTTCTGTAGCGAAAGAAGCTGTGCCGGATATGGAAATTCATGTTTCCACTCAGGCTAACAATACAAACTACATGAGCGCTAAAATGTGGTATTCTCTTGGTGCAAAAAGAATTGTTGCCGCAAGAGAGCTTTCATTAAATGAAATTAAAGAAATGCGTGAAAATATTCCGTCAGATATGGAGATAGAAACATTTGTACATGGAGCAATGTGTATTTCGTATTCCGGCAGATGTCTTTTGAGCAACTATCTTACTGGCCGTGACGCAAACCATGGGGAGTGTGCCCATCCTTGCCGCTGGAAGTATTATCTTGTGGAAGAAACACGTCCGGGAGAATATATGCCTGTTAACGAGAATGAGAGGGGCACATATATATATAACTCAAAGGATTTATGTATGATTGACCATATACCGGAACTTATCGATTCAGGCGTCCAGAGCATGAAAATTGAAGGCAGAATGAAAACACCTTTTTATGTTGGCACTGTTGTTAAGGCGTACCGTGAGGCTATAGATGACTATCTGTGTTCACCTGAAGAATATAAAAATAAAAAACAGCATTATATAGATGAAGTATCAAAAGCCAGCCACAGGGATTTTACAACAGGATTTTATTTTGGCAAGCCTGACGGAAATGAACAGGTTTACTCAAATAACTCTTATATAAGAGATTATGACTTTGTAGGCATGGTTGAAGAAGACTATGACGAAAATACAGGATGCGCCTTAATTATGCAGAGAAACAAGTTTGAGGCAGGAGATGAGCTTGAAATTATGCCGTCAAAAGGACCTGCTCAAAAATTTACTGTTACCGAAATGTGGAATGAAGATGGAGTTTCTGTTGAGTCAGCTCCTCATCCAAAACAGATTTTAAAAGTAAAACTTCCATTTCCTGTGAAAAAATATGACATGCTTAGAAAAGAAATCAAAGATTAATGTTGCGTTCATAATTTGTTAACACAATAGTTTTTATTTGCTGGTAATATGTAATCACCGGGTGAAATAAATTAAGTTTTAAATGGAGGATTATTTATGAAAAAGAATATATTAGGTAAGATTGCTATTGCAGCTTTTATTTCAACTATGGTTATTGGTTCAAGTGCTTTTGCAGAGACAGCTGATACATCAAACGACAGTGAAAAAACAGCTGCTGTTGAGACCATTCAAGAAGCTGAAAACAGCATTGAAGTACTTAGAAATGAGAATTCAGATTATGTTGTATACAAAGGAACAGTTACAGGTGTTGATGAAGGCGACGACGGATATATATCGGTTATAATTTCGGAAACAGGCTTAAAAGCCAATTTAGCTGAAGACGCAGTTATAATTGACGCTGCTGACGGAAGTATTAAAACAAATTCCGATATTACAGAAGGTATGGATATAATGGTTGTTTTAGGCGCAAACACACCTATGACAATGAGCATTCCGCCTATGACAAGCAGTGTTGTTGCAACTGTAATTAACGCTGATAATAATGTCGATTTTTCAGTTTACAATGATGAATTTGTAAATGCAGAAAATACACTTAAGCTTAATACTGATGGTATTATTGTTAAAAATATAAAAGGTGAAGACATTACTGCTGATGATATTAAAAACAATGCGGCAATTGTTGCCTACGGTGTTTCAACAAGAAGCATACCTGCGCAGACAACACCGGATATTGTAGTTGTAATTAGTGATGAAACATCATCTGAGCCTGAAGCAGACACTAAGAGCAGAGAAAGCGAGGAAACAATTGATAAATCACCTGTTAAACTTCGTGAAATTTGCGAAAATGCCGGATATACAGTAAAATGGACATCAAACGATGAGCCTATTGAAATATCAAACGGCGAAAAAACAATAACTGTAAATAAAGACTCAAATAAATGCACAATTACAGGTTCTGAGGTTGGGATAAACGCTGAGCTTTCAGGCGATGTTTATCTTGATGGCGATACAATGATGGCTCCTTACGATTTAGCTTCATATTTATAATTTCTGATAGTGTAAGCATGTTTTAAACGGGGTGATTTTTTGAAGGCGGTTATTTCCGGCAAGAGAAAGGCGATAGCTGATTATCTGGTTGATGAAGCGAAAAAAATGGGCTATGACGTAATTTTGCATGAAAATGAAAAGGTGCCTTTAAATTACGAGGAATTAGGCTGTGATGTACTTGTTCAGCTTGATATGTTCAGCCATAATAAACCTGAAGATTTCAGAAACCTGAAATTTGTTCAGGCTTTAATGGTTGGAACAGATAAACAGCCGTTGGAAAAGCTTAAAAGCATGAATGTTATGTATTCAAGTTTGAAAGGTGTTTTTGACAAGCCTATAGCTGAATTTGTTGTTATGCGCATACTTGACATATATAAACACATTCGTACTTTTGAAAAAGAGCAGAAAGAACACAGCTGGTCCAAAAGATTTGATTTGCTTGAACTAAGCGGCAAAAAAGCTGCCATACTTGGTATGGGTCATATAGGGATTGAAACTGCAAAGCGTTTAAGAGCTTTTGAAACTTGCTGTGACGGATTTTCGCGAAGTCTTAAAAATGTGGAAGAATTTGATAATGCCTACAAAATAGATACCCTGAAAGAAAAAATAGGATTTTATGACATAGTTATTGTTTCCATACCGCTTACGGAAGAAACATACCATCTTTTTGATGATGACATGTTTAATGCCATGAAAGACGGCTCTGTTTTCATTAATATAGCCCGGGGCGCAATACAATGCGAAGAGGCTTTATATAATGCTTTGAAAAGCGGTAAACTTATGGCAGCGGCAGTTGATGTGTTTGAAAAAGAACCTCTTGATTCCGAAAGCCCGCTTTGGGATTTGGAGAATTTCTTTTACTCACCGCACAACAGTTTTTGCGGCGATAAGAACGACGAGACAACAGCTAAAATAGTGCTTGATAATTTAAGAGCTTTTATTGAAGGCAGAAAAATAAATGATTTAGTTTAATAAAATAAAACATTTTGTTTGATTATTGCAATATAATTAAATAGTGGCTTTACAAAAAGGCGTTCGTAAGAGCGCCTTTTTATGTATATAATTTAAAAAATTTCAAATAATACTTGATTTTTTTATAAAAACATGGTATTTATATAAAAGATGTTATTCAGGGACTTAAAAAGAGGCGTTCTCAGTTTTTGAGGACGCTTTCTATGTATTTGATGAATTAATAAGAAAGGACAGTGATAATATGGGCGAAGCTATATCTATACCTGAAATTTATGGGAGCAGAGTATTTAGCGACTCAGTAATGTGTGAAAAACTGCCTAAGAAAATTTATAAAGAATTAAAAAGGTCTATTGAAACAGGTACAGAGCTTTCACCTGAAATAGCTGAAGTTGTTGCCAACGCAATGAAGGACTGGGCTATTGAAAAGGGTGCTACACACTATACACACTGGTTTCAGCCTATGACTGGCATTACAGCGGAAAAACATGACGCTTTTATATCACCTATTGAAAATGACAAGATAATAATGGAATTTTCCGGCAAAGAGCTTATTAAGGGTGAGCCTGATGCTTCTTCATTCCCTTCAGGCGGACTTCGCGGAACTTTTGAGGCGAGGGGATATTCTGTTTGGGACTGCACATCACCTGCGTTCCTTAAAGAAGACGCCGGCGGATTAACTCTTTGCATTCCTACAGCTTTCTGTTCATATACAGGCGAGGCGCTTGATAAAAAAACACCGCTTCTGCGTTCAATGGAAACAATTAATGTTCAGGCATTACGTATTTTAAGGCTTTTTGGGGATACTGAGACTAAAAAAGTAACGACATCTGTAGGGGCTGAGCAGGAATATTTTTTGGTAGATAAAAATATGTATAACAAAAGAAAAGACCTTATATTTGCCGGACGCACGCTTTTTGGTGCTATGCCTCCTAAGGGTCAGCAGCTTGACGACCACTATTTTGGCGCCATAAGAGAGCGTGTTTCGGAGTATATGAAGGACCTTGATATGGAGCTTTGGAAACTCGGAATTTCAGCTAAAACAGAGCATAATGAAGCTGCGCCGGCACAGCATGAACTGGCGCCTATTTATGATGATACTAACATAGCTACGGACCACAATCAGCTTGTAATGGAGTATATGAAAAAAATTGCTCCAAGACATGGTCTTGAATGTCTGCTCCATGAAAAACCTTTTGCGGGCGTTAATGGCTCAGGAAAACATAATAACTGGTCTTTAACTACTGATACAGGAAAAAATTTATTTAACCCTGGCAAAGAACCGCATAAAAACAAGCTTTTCCTTCTGTTCCTGTTAGCTGTTATTAAAGCTGTTGACGAAAATGCCGTTATACTTAGGCTTGGCGCTTCAAATGCCGGAAACGACCACAGACTTGGTGCTGCTGAAGCTCCGCCTGCCATAATTTCAATTTTCCTTGGGGAACAGCTTGAGGATATATTAAACCAGATAGAACTTGGAAACCTTAAAAGCAGCAAGAGTGAAACATCTATGACAATAGGCGTTTCAACTATTCCGTCTATTAAAAAAGATGTAACTGATAGAAACAGGACTTCGCCTTTTGCTTTTACCGGCAACAAGTTTGAATTTAGAATGGTTCCTTCATCTGATTCTATTGCATGTGCTAATTATATTCTTAATACAATAGTTGCCGAGTCATTAATGCAGTTTGCAGATGAGCTTGAAAAAGCTGATAATTTTGATGAAGCTTTGGATAAGCTTATGCAAAAAACAGTTAAAGAGCATAAGAGAATTATATTTAACGGCAACGGATATTCTGATGAATGGGTAAAAGAGGCAGAAAGAAGAGGACTTCCAAACTGCAAATCAATGGTTGATTCTGTTGAGTCAATGATAGAGCCGCGCACAGTTGAAATGTTTAAGCGCCATGGAGTTTTAACAGAAGTTGAATGCGCTGCAAGAGCTGAAATATCATACGAAAACTATATAAATAAAGTTTTAATTGAAGCCAGAACAATGGTTGATATGGTTGCTAAGCAGATTAAACCAGCAGCAATAAGCTACGCTAAGTCAGTTGCAGATTCTGTTATATCCATTGAAGCGGCTGGAGCGGATTGTGAAGTTGAAAAGGAACTTCTTAAAAATATAACAGATAATATTTCTGAAATGGATAAAGCTTATAAAAAACTTAAAACTGAGATTGATAAATCTTCAGAAATTGAGGATATAAAAGAAAAAGCTTTCTTTGTGAAGGATTATATATTTATTACAATGAGTCAGTTAAGAAAACCTGCTGATGAGCTTGAAATGCTTGTTTCAGAAGAATATTGGCCTTTCCCAACTTACGGGGATTTGTTATTCTATTCATAATTAAATATAAAACAAATATATTTCAAAAAAAGGATAAAACTTTTACTGTTATTTTAAACAATGTTTTATCCTTTTTTTATTTTTTAAATATATAATGATAATTTTGCTTAATAGTAATAAAATATTTTTTAACAATATAGTAGATATATTGTTGTACTAAATTTAATACAAAAAATATTTTTTTATTACTATATAAAAAATTGCACATTTTTTAATATCTTGTATACATATTATTTCATAAAAATATCGTATGTATTATACAAATCTTGCTAAAAATTAATATTATTTAAGTAATAAATTATATATAATTGCTATAAATATAATAAGTAGTATGCTAATTATGTTTAAAAACTGTTTTTAAATCTTAATGAAATTATTGATTGTGCTTAAAAAAGTACAATAACTTTATTGAAAGTAAAAAAATTTGTTGTATAATAAGTATGTAACAGTAATTAAATACCCATTAAGGGGGAGGAAGCTCCATGTATCTTGATGATAAACGCATTAGGATAATATCAGGTCATTACGGAAGCGGAAAAACAGAATTTGCTGTTAACTATGTCACAAACCTTAAAAAGATTTCTAAAAATAAGGTTGCCATATCAGACATGGATATAGTTAATGTGTATTTTCGTTCAAGGGAAAAAAAGGATGAACTTACAAAACAAGGCATAGAGGTTTTTGGCTCATCAATAAGCGCTTCTGCTGATTTGCCTGCGATTCCTAAAGAGATGCTAATTCCATTTGTTGATAAAGAATATGACTATGTCGTAGACCTTGGCGGAAACGATGTAGGGACTATTGTTTTAAGAAGGTTTAAAGAGCATATAGATATGTCAGAAGTTGACTTTTTTATGGTTGTTAATGTTTACAGACCGGATACACAGACGGTTGATGCGATTATTGAGCAGAAAGAAAAGCTTGAATATGCTTCGGGTTTTAAAGTAACCGGATTTATAAATAACTCTAATCTTGTAAGAGAGACATCTGCCGAAGATTTGCTATATGGCGACAGGCTGCTTAAAGAAGCAAGCAGTAAGACAGGTGTTCCTATTAAATATACATCCTATGTAAAGGAGGTTGTAAAGGATATAACGCCTGATATAATCAGCAAGCTTTCAGGCGATGTAATACCATTAAAGTACTATATGCGTGAAGTATGGATGTAATACAATTTCAGGAGGTGCTTTTTTTAATGGCAAAGTTTAATGTAAAGTTTAACGAGGCGTTATGTAAAGCCTGCGGTTTATGCATGACAGCTTGTCCAAAAAATCTTATTGTACTTAATACGGAACTTACAAATGATTCCGGATATACACCGGCTATGATGACTGATATTGAAGCGTGCATTGGATGTTGCAGCTGCGCAAGAATGTGTCCGGATTGCGTTATTACAATTGAGAAAAACGACTGAGAGAGGGGGATTATATAATGGCTAAAGTGCTTATGAAAGGTAACGAGGCTACAGGAAAAGCCGCTATTTTAGCTGGATGTAAGTTTTTTGCCGGCTATCCTATAACACCGCAAAATGAGGTGCCGGAATATTTATCAAGAGAATTACCTCTTGCAGGCGGAACTTTTATACAAGCCGAGTCTGAGGTTGCTGCTATTAATATGCTTTACGGTGCGGGAGGCGCCGGAGCAAGATGTATGACATCATCTTCTTCTCCGGGAATTGCCCTTAAACAGGAGGGTATCGGTTATTGTGTATTTGGTGAAGTACCTTGTGTTATAAACTCTGTTTCACGCGGAGGTCCTGCACTTGGTACAATTCAGCCATCACAGCAGGATTATAATCAGGCTACAAGAGGCGGGGCAAACGGAGATTATCATATTCCAGTACTTGCACCGGCATCTATTCAGGAGGCTGTAGACGCCATTAAAGAGGCTTTTGAGATAGCGGACTTTTACAGAACACCTGTTATGGTTCTTCAGGACGGACTTATTGGTCAGATGATGGAGCCAGTTGATTTTGATAAACCTGTTAAGAAAAGAGAAATTCCTCCTAAAAGCGAATGGGCTTTAGGTTATGGAAAAGGCAACCCTCACTTAATTGAAGGCATTGTTATTGACGCACCTGCCTGCGAGCAGAAAAACCTTAGGTTCTTTAAAGAAAAATATGCCGTTATTGAAGCTAATGAGGTTAAATATGAAGAATATATGATGGATGATGCTGAGTACGCTTTTGTTGCTTACGGCTCATCATCAAGAATTTGCAAAACAGCTATTAATACATTGAGAGAAAAAGGAGTAAAGATTGGTCTTATAAGACCTAAGACATTATGGCCTTTCCCACAGGTTCCTTTCCAAAACAAGAATATTAAGTTGTTTATTGATGTTGAAATGAATATGGGTCAGATGGTTCCTGATGTAGCGCTTGCGTGCAACGACAAAAACAAAGTTAAATTCTTTGGCAGATGCGGCGGTATGATTCCTTCGCCTGAAGAAGTAGTTGCGGCAGCTGAAAAGATTATAGGAGGTGCTGAATAATGTCTACAACAATATTCAAAAAACCTAATGGACTTACAGATAGAAAACTTCATTACTGCCCGGGCTGCGGACATGGTATTGTCCATAGGCTTATTGCTGAATGCATAGATGAAATGGGTGAAACAGAAAATACTGTAATACTTGCACCAGTTGGATGTGCCGTTTTTATCCCTAACTACTTTGTTTATGACTCAATTCACTGTGCCCACGGTCGTGCTCCAGCATCTGCTACCGGTGTAAAGAGAGTTCATCCTGATAAAACAGTTATTACATATCAAGGTGACGGCGACCTTGCTTCTATAGGTATGGCTGAAATAGTTCATGCTGCTGCAAGGGGCGAAAAATTTACAACAATTTTTATTAACAATGGTATTTATGGTATGACAGGCGGACAAATGGCGCCTACAACACTTCCAGGAATGAAAGCTACTACAGCGCAAAACGGACGTGATGTGCATGTAAACGGTAATCCTATTAGAATTTCTGAGCTTTTAAGCTCTCTTGACGGACCAGCATATATTGAAAGAGTTGCTGTAGACAGTCCTGCGCATGTTATAAAAACAAAAGCGGCTATTAAAAAAGCCCTCCAATATCAAAAAGAAGGTCTTGGCTTCTCGCTTGTAGAGGTTGTTTCAAACTGTCCTACTAACTGGGGTATGTCGGCTGTTAAAGCTATGGAGTTTGTAAAAGATAAAATGATTCCATACTACCCTCTTGGAGTATATAAAGACATTAAGGAGGGAAAATAATATGGGAAAAACATTTAGGATAAGCTGTTCCGGATTTGGCGGTCAGGGTGTTATGGCTCTTGGAAAACTTATTGTTTATGCTGGCATGGATGAAGGAAAAGAAGTATCATGGGTTCCTTCTTACGGTCCTGAAATGCGCGGCGGCACAGCTAACTGTTCTGTTATAGTTTCTGATGAACCTATTGCCAGTCCTGTTGTTGATTCTAACATTGGAGTAAATGTTGTTATGAACCTTCCTTCTTTCCATAAGTTTGTTCCTAAAACAGCCAAAGACGGAGTTGTGTTTGTAAACTCAAGCATTATTTCAGAAAAGGTTAACATACCAGGCGTTAAAGCGTATTATATTCCTGTAAATGATATTGCTAATGAACTTGGCAATCCAAGAATGGTTAATATTATAATGCTTGGAGCTATTATTGAAGTACTTAAAATAGTTGAAGTTGACAGTATATTTAAACCAGGCGGAGCTTTTGAGCATGTATTTGGCGCAAGCAAGGCTAAACTTATTCCTGCTAATAAAATAGCTATGGAAAAGGGTGCTGAAGCAGCCAGAAAATGCATGTGATTTAAGTTTAATTATTAAATTAAGTAAGAAGAATAAAAGGATAGATTCTGTTAAAGGGATTTATCCTTTTTTTAAAATTTTTAAATAAATATTTTTGATGTAAGTATCAATAATTTATAGCATTATACGTCATAAAACATTATAATAACTGATATAGTGTTGTGAAATTAAAAAAACAAAAAGGGGAAAAAGGGTAAATTATGAAACGGCTTTTGCGCAGAGAGAAAAAAATTACAGGTGAATGGCTTAAAACAAAACAGTATTTTGTTTCTGTGTTAATTGATGTTGTTATAATATGCGCTGTAACGTATATAAAGTGGAAATGGGGAAGTATGCTTATTGGCAAAGATAAAGTTACATTAGGTTTTATGATGTATTGTATGAGAAATTTGGTTTTGGTTTTTGCCGCTATAAACTTAATTTCAACACTTCAGCATTTTTATGTTTGGAACTCAAGCGGCAGAACGTATTCAGAAGATGATGCAAAAAGCATATTTTCTAATTGGAAAACAGGTGAGATTTCACCAGTTAATGTATCATTGGCTGTTGTTTTAGTAAGTATAGTTATTTTATTTTGCATTATTATAATGTGGCTTTAAATTTTTTATGTGTAATAAGAGGTGTGGTTATGGGTTTATTTTCGCTTGGGAAAAAGAAAGAATTGCAGAAGTCTCAGAAAGAGCGTGAAAAGGCAGCAGCAGACAATAAAGAAGATAAAAATACTGCTGTAAAATGTGAACAAAACCCGTTTACGCAAAAATCTGGTGCATGTGTAGTTACAAAATCTATTTTAAATGGAAGCTCAAAATTAAAATGGTTTTTCAGGGAAAATAACAGTATTGGAACAGGCTGGGTTGCCTTTGGAGATACTGATACACAGGAATATGTAAATAAAGCTGAAAACTTGACTGTAGTTGACTTTAATACTCTTGCTAATATCCAACCGGCTGTAAGGAATGTGTTTTATATGCCTTATGGAACGGATTTAGAATTTTGCTCAGATAATAGCGGCGAATACTTTATTAACACAAAAACAGGCGAAGAGATACGCCATGCAGTAAAACATCCGGTTCAGGCGGCATTTGAAAAAAATTTGAAATTTTTAAATAATGAAAATTATGACATAAGTTTTTTTAATGGTTTGTTTCAAGCTTCGGAAAAAATCCAGACTTTTACAGTAGGTTTAGCTGATTTTCCTTCAGGGACTGTTGTTCTTGCCGACCCTTTAGTGTATATGGGGAATAAAAAATACCAAACGGTTTTAAACAGAAATATTCCTAAAGGCTCATATAAAGTAGAGCTTTCAATATTATATTCAAATTTAGTTGGCATCAGAGTTGCGGCAGCACGTATTAATATAAGCAGTGAACAGGCTGTTAGCTATGAACTTGCAATGCCAAAAGGTTATGGCATTAGTGATTTGAATAAAAAAGGAGTGTTTTCGTTTTTTGGCGTTGATTCAGGGCTGGCTTGTATTACAGACGAAGTATTATCTGAAAAATTTTTAGATTTTTTAAATGACTGGCGCAGTAAAAATCCTGATAAAGAAATATATAACGACTATTTTATGGAGCTTTTTCAGAAGAGTTATGAAAAAAATCCAAGCTTACAAAGTAAAAACGGCAATTTTCTGCTTTGGAGCATACCAAAAAGCAATAATAAAATAATTATGTTTACAAGCGGTATGGGAGATGGAATTTACAGCGCATATTGGGGTTTTGATAAAAAGGGCGGTATCTCAAATATTACTGTACCATTTATGAATCCAGAATTTTTTTAAATTAAACATCTTAATTATTTTGAGATACAGGCATAAAAAACAACAGGCATGTTTGGTTTGCCTGTTATTTTTTATTTTGATATGAACTTAATTAATAAATATAAATTTTGAAACTTTTAATAAGAAATATTTTTCGATTGATAAAAATAATAAATTACGGCTTTAATCGTCTACCCAGCAGTCTTTTTCAGAAAGAAGACGTGTGAAAATTCTGCCTTGATTTTCTTTATTTTTTGCTTGATGAAACTTAAATATCATTTCGCCGTCTTTTGAACCTTTGCCTATTATTTCAACTTTTCCTTTTGTATTAGACATTACAAAGCGCAGGCATTTGCCGTTTCCATTTTGTAAACTCTTTGCTTTTTCTACAATTTCATAACCTTTAAGAAGAGGAACCTGGAATTGATTTTTAACACCTGAAACAGGTCTGCATTGGAAAATATAATAAGGGACAATGCCGATTTTTGTCAGATTTTTTAATAATGCGCCTAAGACTTCGGGATTATCATTAACGCCTTTAAGAAGAACTGTCTGGTTTTTGATTATAAGACCAGCCTGCTGTAAAAGCTTTATGGCTTTTATTGACTGAGGCGTAATTTCGTTTGAGTGGTTGAACTGAGTAGAAATATAAATTTGTTTTTTGGTACAATATTTTTTAAGCAATTCAAGCAATTGGGTGTCGTTTATAATTCTATCGGGAAAAACAACTGGAACTTTTGTTCCGAAACGGATATAGTCAAGATGTTCTATTTCTGAAAGATTTTTAAGATATTTTTCAATAGTATCTGTTTCAAGCATGAAAGAGTCCCCGCCTGAAATTAAAACATTTGAAATTTCTTCATGATTTCTTATGTAATCAAATATTTTGTCCAAATCTATTGCGATTTCATCTGTCGTTGCTCCAACCATACGCTTTCTGAAACAGTACCGGCAATACATTGCACAGCAGTGGGTTGATAAAAGAAGCACTGTTTGACTGTATTTATGCTGAAGACCTTTTATAACGGTATTATCGTTTTCGCCGCTTGTATCAAAGCTTCCGTCTAAATCCATTTCGCTAAATGATGGTACGGACATTCGACGTATTGGGTCATTAGGGTCGCTTTTATCAATTAAAGACAAGTAATACTGCGGTATTGATATTGGATATTTATCAAGTATTTCCTCAATCTCATTATTGATTTTTATATCAGGAAACACTTGAGCAAGCTATGAGGCTGTAGTTAAATTGCTTCTTAATTCCTGATTTAACTTCATAAAAAACCACTTCCATTCTATATTTATTTATTATTATTTTACCACATCTTGACATTTATGTAAATGAAATTAGAGAAACATTAGAAAAAAATAATTAAATTGCAATAATTTGATTATAATTATATTTAAAAACTGTATAATTTTAAAATTGATATCGGTAATTTGAACTTTTATATGTTGATTTTTTACAATATGGATTATATTTATAAAAACTGTTAAAGTAGAAAAATTTCTTTTAAATTCTTGTTAATTCTGATTAAATAACCAGTTAATTAATTATTAACAAAAATAAACCGCGAAAAACTTGTGAGAATTAATCGCGGTTAAGTAAGTATATTTATCTGTTATAAGAATGTGTTTTTATACATGGTCTGCCATGTAAAGAAGAAGGTCTTCAGTTGTATCCCAGCCTATGCAGGCATCTGTAATTGATTTTCCGTAAACGCCGCCGTCAGGCTTCTGATTGCCCTCAACAATAAAGCTTTCTATCATTACGCCTCTTACAAGGGAGTTAAGTGTAGGGTTCATGCTTCTGCTGTGAAGGACTTCTTTTACAATTCGCGGCTGTTCAGAATATATTTTTCCTGAATTGTTATGATTTACGTCAACAACAACAAAAGGATTAATTAAATTTCGCTTATAGTACATGTCGGCTAAAAGCTCAAGGTCTTCATAATGATAGTTTGGAAGGCTTTGACCGTGTTTATTAACATAGCCTCTTAAAATTGTGTGCGCAAGAGGATTGCCGTGGGTTGAAACTTCTTCATTTCTGTAAAGGAATGTATGGCTGCTTTGAGCAGCGTGAACTGCGTTAAGCATAACTGATAAATCGCCGCTGGTAGGATTTTTCATTCCTACAGGAAAATCAATGCCGCTTGAAACAAGTCTGTGCTGCTGGTTTTCAACAGAACGGGCGCCAATAGCAATATAGCTTAATATATCATGCACAAAAGCATAGTTTTCAGGATAAAGCATTTCATCAGCGGCTGTAAGATGTGTTTCCCTGATGGAACGGATATGCATTTTTCTCAGCGCTTCTATCCCTGCAAGTATATTAGGACCTTTTGTTGGGTCCGGCTGGTGAAGCATGCCTTTGTATCCGTCGCCTGTTGTACGCGGCTTATTTGTATAAATTCTTGGAATTATAAAAAGTTTTTCCTTAACTTTTTCATTAATTTTAGCCAAACGGTATGTATAGTCTATTACAGCGTCCTCATCGCTTGCTGAACATGGTCCAACTATAACTACAAACCTGTCGTCTTTACCTTCAAAGATATTTTTAAGTTCCTTATCTCTTTCGGCTTTTACCGCTTTAAGCTCAGCACTCATAGGGATAGCGGATATAAACTCCTCAGGAGAAGGAATTGTTTGAACATTTATAAAACTCATAAAACACACGTCCCCTTTAAATTGAAATAATAAATTGAAACGCTTTATATTGAAAAAATAAAGGTTTCAATGTATACTATATAAAATATTGCTTGTTTTTGCAACACTAAATTTTTAGGGAGAGATGACTTATGTCAGAAGATAAAAAAATTATATTCAGTGGTATTCAGCCTTCAGGCTTTGTTACATTAGGGAACTATCTCGGCGCTCTTAATAACTGGACTAAACTTCAAGATGAGTATAACTGTCTTTATTGTATAGCCGACCTTCATACAATTACGGTAAGACAAGAACCTGCAAAATTCAGAAAAACTGCAAGAGAGCTTTTAATGCAGTATATAGCCGTAGGTCTTGACCCGGAAATTAATATTATGTACTATCAGTCGCATGTTCACCAGCACGCTGAACTTTCTTGGATTTTAAGCTGCTTTACGTATATGGGAGAGCTTCAAAGAATGACTCAGTTTAAAGAAAAGAGCCAGAAACACAGTGACAACATTAATGCCGGGCTTTTTACTTATCCGGTTCTTATGGCGTCTGATATACTTCTTTATCAGACAGACCTTGTGCCTGTTGGCGAGGACCAGAGACAGCACCTTGAAATTACAAGGGAAATCGCAAATAGATTTAACAAGCTTTATGGCGATGTATTTAAAATACCTGAAGCTTATATAGGCAAAGTAGGGGCAAGGGTTATGGCGCTTCAGGACCCTGCAAAGAAAATGTCAAAATCAGACGAAAACAAGAATAACACAATAGCAATTATGGATTCACCGGATGTTATAATGAGCAAATTTAAAAAAGCCGTTACGGATTCCGAAAATGAAGTAAGAATGTCTGAGGATAAGCCGGGCGTTAGCAATCTTCTTAATATTTACTGTGCGGTTACCGGTTATACAGTTGAACAGGCTGAAAAAGAATTTTCATCCAGCGGATACGGGGACTTTAAAAAAGCTGTCGGCGAAGCTGTAGTTGCTAAACTTGAGCCTATACAGAAGAAATTCCACGACCTTGAAAACAATAAAGACTATATTGATTCTATAATAAAAAATAACACCGAAAGGGCGTCATATCTTGCTGAGCGGACTTTGAGCAAAGTTAAGAAGAAAATCGGGTTTACGCCTAAAGTAAGATAAAAATTCAATATAAAATATATTTAATGCGGAGCATGTATATGTTCCGCTTATTTTTTACAAAAAACTGGCTGGACTTTATTAATTGCTGTTTTTCGTCATAAATATCAATTAAATATTTTTATCATAAAAAATTAATTGTATAATATGACTAAAATATTATAATTTTGAGTTAAAAAGAAGGATATTTATTACATATATAGAATAATATAAACAAGGTTGTTTGATTGCATATTTACTGTATATTATAACTTCCTTATTGAATTAACAGTTTTTGATTAATATATTATTTGGGAGCTGATGTAAAATGAGAACTTATCAAACAGGTGAAGTAAGAAACATTGTCATTTTGGGCCACAGCGGCTGCGGCAAAACAACTGTAACTGAATCAGCGCTTTTTTATTCCGGGGCAACAAAAAGGTTTGGCAAAGTAAGCGAAGGGAATACTGTCAGTGATTATGATGCTGAGGAAATAAGAAGAGGAGTTTCAATACAAACATCTGTTATACCAGTTGAATGGCTTGATACAAAGATTAACTTTATTGATACTCCAGGTTACTTTGATTTTGCAGGAGAGGTTAAATCCGCTCTTTTAGCAGCAGATGCGGCCCTTATAGTTGTTTCCGGAAAGGCTGGTCCTGAGGTAGGAACAGAAAAGGCATGGGATTACTGCGAGGAAATGAAGCTCCCAAGAATGATATTTGTAAATCAAATGGATGATGATAACGCGGACTTTAACAGGACTCTCGGTCAAATGAGGAAGAAGTTTGGCAAGGCTATAGCGCCTTTTCAGATTCCTTTAAGAGATGATGACGGTAAGTTTATTGGTTTTATTAATTGTATAGAGCGTTTTGCCAGAATAATTCAGGACAGCAAAGATGGAAAAATACTTGTAGACAGTGAAGTGCCTGAGATAATGGAAGGCGAGGTTGAAAGCTTAAGAAACATGCTTGTTGAAGTAGCGGCTGAAAGTGACGACGAGCTTCTTGAAAAGTATTTTAACGATGAAGAACTTACGGAAGAAGAAATTTATAAAGGTCTTCACGTAGGTATATTAGCAGGTACGGTAGCGCCTGTCCTTTGCGGAGCTGTTACTTTGGGATATGGTATTAAAGTGCTTATGAACAGCATAGTTAAATATCTTCCGCCTTCAAATAAATGCAGACCTGTTACTGAATGCGAAGATGTTAAAACAGGCGATATAGTAGAGAGAAAATGCGAACCTACAGAACCTTTTGCAGCAATAGTGTTTAAAACAATATCCGATCCATATATTGGACGCCTTAACCTGTTTAAAGTTGTAAGCGGCGTTATTAAAAAAGATATGACAATTTACAATGTTCAAAAGGATACTGAGGAAAGAATTGCTCATGTATATGTAAGCAAAGGCAAAGAGCTTATAGAAGTTCCTGAAATCCAAGCTGGAGATATAGGCGCTCTTTCAAAACTTTCAAATACGTCTACTAACGATACTCTTACTGTTAAAGACAAAGCGGTTAAAATTGAAGGGGCTGCTTTCCCTGCGCCAGTTCATGCAATGGCTATTAAGCCTAAGGGAAAGGGCGATGAAGATAAAATTTCGGCAGCCCTTGTTAAACTTCGTGAAGAGGACCCTACAATTAAAGTAGATGTTGATAAAGAAACAAAACAGACACTTGTTTACGGAATAGGGGAGCAGCATCTGGACATACTTTTGAGCAAACTTAAAAATAAATATAAGATTGAAGCAGAACTGTTCCAGCCTGTAATTCCTTACAGAGAAACAATTAAGGCTAAAGTTGAGGTAAGAGGCAAATATAAAAAGCAGTCCGGCGGACATGGACAATTCGGCGATGTGCTTATGTCTTTTGAACCATCAGGCGATCTCTCAAAGCCATACGAGTTTGAGGAAAGGATATTCGGCGGTTCCGTTCCAAAGCAGTATTTTCCGGCTGTTGAAAAAGGCATTCAGGAATGTGTTCAAAGCGGTGTTCTTGCAGGATACCCTGTAGTAGGACTTAAAGCTGTTCTTTTAGATGGTTCATATCATCCAGTTGACTCAAGTGAAATGGCTTTTAAAATGGCTACATCAATGGCGTTTAAAGAAGGGCTTACAAGAGCCAAACCTACAATACTTGAGCCGATTGTGCACATGGAAGTTGTAGCGCCTGAAAAGTACATGGGCGATATTATGGGTGACATAAATAAAAGACGCGGAAGAATACTTAAAATGGACCCTGAAGGAAAAAATATGCGCATAGTTGCTGAAGTGCCAGAGTCAGAAATATTTAAGTACTGCACTGATTTAAGGTCAATGACACAAAGCCGCGGTGAGTACAGTTTCTATTTTGAAAGATATGAAGAAGCTCCGGCAGAAGTGCAGCAGGCTGTTATTGACAAAAAGAAAAAGGAAAAAGAAGCATGATAGCGCTTTGAATATTTAATTTTAATATTGAATAATGAATTTAGCCGCTTGTATTTTGAGTTTATTTCAGTACAAGCGGCTTTTATTTTTTGCTTTAAGCTGTAATAATTGTACGTTTATGGTTAATAAATTAATATTTTTAAAATATTGACATTGATGTTTTAAGTTGGTATTATTATAAAAACTGAATATAATTATGGTGGGATGAATTTATATTCAGCTGTTTAATTATATATTTATTATGAAGGGGAGAATTTTTATGACAAATGCAACTAAGCAAAAAATTGGTTTGGGTGCTACATTCTCTGTTGCGTCAGTTTGGTTTACAACCCATGCGGGCGCAGGCTTTGCTACAGGTAATCAGGCATGGCAGTACTACGCAGTATACGGTGTTCCGGGAATGATATTACCACTTGTATCTATGGGACTCCTTGCTCTTGTACTTAGGGAAGTAATGATTATGGCACAGATACTTGACACAAGGTCTTATGGCGATGTTATGAAATACGTCTATAAGCCTTATGATAAACTTTATGTGCTTTTTGAGATTTTTTATTACTGTATTGTTCTTGCGGCAGTAGGCGGCGTTATTTCATCATCTGCTGGTATGATTCAGGAAATCATACCTATGTCAACAATGATTGCTACAATTATAGTTGGAATTATACTTCTTGTACTTATTATTTTTGGTGCTGACTTAGTAAGGCGTGTTGCTACAATACTTGGTATTTTAATTATAATTTCAGGTTTTACAATTTACATAATTGGTTTTTGCAGCAAAATAGATGTATTAGGCGCTACAATAGCTTCTGGCTATGCTCCTTCAGGCTGGCTTGAGCCTTTATGGCAGTCCATTGTTTACTGCGGTTTCCAGTGTGTTGCCATACCTTCTATGGTTGCGTGCTGTGAACATCTTAAAACAAAAGCAAGCATTAATATGTCTTCTTTTTTAGGCTTCCTTATGAACGGTTTTGGTGTTGCTCTTACTGTTTGGATGCTTATTGGATATAAAGACGGACTTATCGCAGGCGGTGCAGATGTATTAAAACTTCCTACACTTTATGTTTGCGAACAGCTTGGAATACCTCTTTTATTTTATTTCTATAAGATTTGTCTTTTCTGCTGTCTTATATCTACAGGTGTTTCCTGTATTTTTGGTATCGTTGTTCGTTTTGAAAATGTACTTTTCAAAAACTCAAAAGGTGTTATGAGCAATATAATGGCAAGGCGTATATTAATTACTTTACTCTGCATTATATTATGTATGGCTATTTCTTCATTTGGTCTTACTACTATTGTAGCTGTAGGATATAAATACTGTGGTTATCTTGCCATTGTTATTTGTGTTATTCCATTCCTTACAGTTGGCTATATGAAGAATAAAAGAGACATAAAAAACGGCAAAAAAGGTATACTTATTGACTGATTTAATTGTTGAGAAATAAATTTAAAAACTGAATAAACTATAAAACGGGTAGTATGCTTATGATATATTACCCGTTTTTTTGCTGTTAGATAATTGTTTTATATTTGAGAAATTACAGGCTGACAGAGTTTTATTTATGCTGCAAAAGTTATATGAAGACTATTTGAATTTTAATCGGAAATTTTCTGTTTTATACAAAAAACATATTTGGTTTTAATTAAAATGTATTGATATAATATATTAATTTATGCGATATATTAACGTCAGTATTTTTTAAACTCAGTTAAATAATAATTAGTTTAAATGTTGCAAATAGAAAATTATTGTTATAAAATGATTCTAATAAAAATTTTGAGGTGGGATTATTATATGGAACTGTCAAGAAAAATTATGAGTATTAAACCTTCTGCTACACTTGCCGTAACAGCTAAGGCAAAAGACCTTAAAGCAGCGGGAAAAGACGTAATCGCTTTTGCAGCCGGTGAACCTGATTTTGATACTCCTGAAAATATAAGGCAGGCTGGCATAGATGCTATAAACAGCGGTTTTACAAGATATACGGCTGCTCCGGGAATTATTGAACTCAGGAAAGCTATTTGCGATAAGCTGAAGAAAGATAATAACTTGGATTATGACCCAAGCCAGATTATAGTCTGCAATGGCGCTAAGCATGCGTTGGCTAATACTTTTATGGCTATACTTAATGACGGAGATGAAGTTATAATACCGGCGCCTTTTTGGGTAAGCTATTCAGCTATGGTTGAAATAGCAGGCGGAAAACCTGTTATTGTTTATACTAAGGCGGAAAATAATTTTATGCTCTCTAAAGAAGATTTGCAGGAGGCTTATACAGATAAAACAAAAGCGATTATTCTTGTCAGCCCTTCAAACCCTACAGGAATGATAGCGTCAAGAGAAAATCTTCAGGATATAGCTGATTTTGCTGTTGAAAAAGATTTGCTTGTTGTAGCAGATGAAATATATGAGAAACTTATATATAACAAAAATAAAAAACACATAAGCATAGGTTCTTTAAATAAGGATATATTTGACAGAACAATTACTATAAACGGTGTTTCAAAAAGCTACGCTATGACAGGCTGGAGAATTGGATATGTTGCAGCTCCTCCGGCGGTTGCTAAATGTATAAATGTTATTCAGTCACACATGTCATCTAACGCTAACTCAATTGCTCAGAAAGCGGCTCTTGAGGCTATAACAGGTCCGCAGGAAAGCGTTGAGCTTATGAGACAGCAGTTTGAAAAACGCTGCGATTATATTTTTGAAAGAGAAGAAGAAATTCCTTATATTTCAGCTTTGAAACCGGAAGGCGCGTTCTATCTTTTTGTTGATATTTCAGCTACTTGCGGCAAGAAGTATAAGGGCAGTGAGATTAAAAATGCGGCAGATTTTGCAACGCTGCTTCTTGATAATAAACTTACAGCAGTTGTTCCTTGCGCCGATTTTGGCATGGAAAACTATATAAGGCTTTCATACGCAATATCTATTGATGACATTAAAAAAGGTATGGATAGACTTGCAGAGTTTGTAAGTGAACTTGAATAATATAAATAATATTGGTTCTGTTAACAATTATAAAACTAAGCCGTATTTTCTTTAATGAAAACTACGGCTTTTTAATTAAAAATTAAATTAAGAATCAAATAAATGCTGCAATAATGAAGTATAAGAAAAAATATACCAATTCTAATTTTAGGAGGAATACTGATGGACTATGAAGTAATCGACAGCCAGCTTAAATATGATGGTAAAGTTTTAAAAGTATACAGCGACAAAGTGAAGCTTCCTAATGGAGCAACGGCGACAAGAGAAAATGTAATACGCGGCTCTGCCGTTGCAATGGTTCCGGTAGATAATGAAGGCACTATGTATTTTGTACGACAGTACAGACACGCAGCCAGAAAACTGGTTTTGGAAATACCTGCTGGAATGATTGAAAACGGCGAAGATCCAAAAGTTGCCGCATACCGTGAGCTTGAAGAAGAAATAGGGCTAAAGGCAGAAAAACTTACTTTTATTTGCAGCACATATATGGCTATAGGTATATGCACTGAAAAGGTGTATTTTTATATTGCGGAAGATTTAAAACCGGGAAAACTTAATCCAGACCCTGATGAGATAATAGAAATTGAGAAATATACTGTTGATGAGGCTTTAAAAATGATATTTGAGGGTAAAATAGAAGATGTAAAAACAATGGCAGGCATACTTGCTTATAAACAATATATCTCATGTAAAAGTGATATTTGATTTTTTTGTAAAAAAATGTTATATTTTATACTAAAATGATAAATGCATAAATATGCATTGTTAAAAGATATATTTGAAGATTGGAGAATTTTACATGCAGAAGATTTATACAAAAGTTACTGATAAAATGAATTTCTTTCAGGGGATAGACCCTACAGAATTGGCTGAAAAATACGGCACGCCTCTTTATGTTTATAATGAGAAAATATTAAGACAGAGATGCCGCGACCTTAAAAATCTTGTTAAGTACCCGAATTTTGTAGTCGATTATTCAGCTAAAGCAAATTCCAACTTAGCTTTCCTTGAAATAGTTAAATCAGAAGGTCTTGAAGTTGATGCCATGAGTCCGGGCGAAATTTATATTGAAAAACTGGCTGGTTTTGAGCCTGAAGAAATATTCTATATATGCAATAATGTTTCTGAAGAAGAAATGCAGTATGCTATTAATGAAGGTGTTGTTATAAGTGTTGACTCGCTTTCTCAGCTTGAACAGTACGGAAAGCTTAATCCGGGCGGAGAAATTGCCGTTCGTTTTAATCCAGGTGTTGGAGCAGGTCATCACGAAAAAGTTGTTACAGCCGGAAAGAAAACAAAATTTGCTGTTGACCCTGAGTTTATACCACAGGTAAAAGAAATTTTAAATAAATATAACTTAAAGCTGATAGGAATAAACCAGCATATAGGTTCGCTTTTTATGGATGGAACAGCATTTGTTGAAAGTATAGGCAAGCTTTTGGAAATAGCAAAACAGTTTGATAATTTAAAATTTATTGACATGGGCGGCGGTTTTGGTATACCGTATAATAAAGAGAATGACCAGCCGAGCCTTGATTTAAAAGATTTAGGAAGCAAAATAGATGATGCTCTCTTTAAATTTGCCGAAGAATACGGCAAGCAGGTTACATTCAGAATTGAGCCGGGCAGATACATTTCAGCCGAATGCTGCGTGCTTTTGGGCACAGTTCATGCTGTGAAATATAACCATACTCATAAATTTATAGGTACTGACATAGGATTTAATGTCCTTCAAAGACCTATTATGTATGATTCTTACCATGGTGTTGAAATATTCAGAAAAGGCGACCAAAAATCCGAAAAAACAGAAAGCGTTACTATAGTAGGTAATATCTGCGAAAGCGGAGATATTCTGGCTAAAGACAGAGTCCTGCCTGAAATATTCAAAGGTGATACTTTGTGTGTGCTTGATGCGGGAGCTTATGGTTTTTCAATGGCTTCAAACTATAATAACAGATTAAGACCTGCTGAAATTCTCATCCGCGAAAATAATGACGTTGTGCTTATTAGAGAAAGAGATGAACTTAAAGATATAAAACGCCATATGATTTCGCTTAAAAAATATTAATTGTTTTTAAGTAAAAGGGGGAAACAAAATGGATACACCTATGGAAATCAGAAACAAACTTTTAGCTGAAAAACTTATTAAAAACTTTCAGAAAAGGCACATGGAAGCTTATTACTGCCCAACTAAAGAAGAAGCTGTAAAAAAAGCACTGGAGCTTATACCGGAAGGCAGCTCTATGACATGGGGAGGCTCCATGACAATAAGAGATATGGGTCTTGTAAAGGCGCTTCATGAGAAAAATTATGATATATTCGACAGAGATATCTGCACAGACCCTGAAGAAAACCAAAAAGCTATGAGAAGGGCTTTTTCAATGGATTGGTTTTTAACAAGCGCAAATGCTGTTTCAGAAGACGGTCAGATTGTTAATATTGACGGTTTGGGAAACAGAGTCGCTGCAATAACATTTGGTCCTAAAAATGTGCTTTTTGTTATAAGCCTCAGCAAAGTTTGTCAAGATGTTGAGTCAGCTGTTAAAAGAGCGAGAAGTACAGTCGCACCTATTAATGCCGCAAGATTTGATGATATGAAAACTCCTTGCAAAGTAGATGGAACTTGCCATGACTGCAACTCTCCTGGATGCATTTGCAGCTGTATCCATATTTTAAGAAACAGCAAAATTGAAGGCAGAATTAAGGTAATTCTTGTTGGCGAGGAATACGGATATTAAATTTTAAATAAACTAAAATAAAAATGACTTCCAAAACCTTTTAAAGGTCTGCGGAAGCCTTTTTATTTTAGAGATAATATTAATGTAAAAATTATAAATTTTTATTTCGCACCATGGGACAGTATTTTCTTAAAATTCAGCTTAAATAAAATTGATGTGCAGATTACAGCGCCTAAGTCGGCAATAGGTTCTGAGAGGAAAACAGCAAATACTTTTTCCGGATGAGTAAAAAGCGATGCTATGTCTACCGGTATGAAATTAAGTGCGAAAGATGAGCTTATTATGTTTGGAAGTATTATTATAAGAGGTATTAACAAAATTATTTTTCTTAGCACAGCAAGAAAAACAGATATTTTAGCTTGACCCAAAGCAATAAATGTCTGCTGGCAGGCTGTTTGTATACCGAAAAACAGTGTTGTTCCCATATAAATTCTTAAAGCCCACTTTGTTACATCAATAAACTGTGTATCAGAAGTAAATGCTGATATTAATATTTGAGGAATAAACATTACAACAAGCCATAATGCCAAAGTAAATAAGAAACAGGATATTAAAACTATTTTAAACGCTTTTATTACCCTGTCATTCTTTTTTGCGCCGAAGTTAAAGCTTATTACAGGCTGGCAGCCTTGGGTAAGCCCCATTACAGGCAGCATTGCAAACTGCATAATACTTGAAAGTATTGTCATTGAGCCTACAGCAGTATCGCCACCGTAAATTTGAAGCGACGAGTTGAAGCAAACTGTGATAAGGCTTTCTGTAGACTGCATTATAAAAGGGGAAACGCCTAATGAAATTACACCTAAGGCAATGGCTTTATCTGGTATTATGTATTCTTTTTTTATTTTAAGAGTTGTTTTTTTCCCCGTTAAGAATTTAAGAACCCAAATACATGAAACTGCCTGAGAAATAATAGTTGCGAGTGCTGCACCTCGGACACCCATGCCAAAAAGATATATAAAAACCGGATCAAGAATTATGTTTAAAATAGCGCCTATTACAGTTGTTGCCATTCCTATGCCGGCAAAGCCTTGGCATGTTATGAACATATTTAAGCCAAGAACCATTTGAACAAATATTGTTCCAATTGTGTAAATTGTAAGGTAGTCAACGGCATAACCTATTGTGTTTTCGCTTCCGCCGAAAAGCATAAGAAGATTTCTTTGAAATATAAGTATAAAAATTGTAAGAAGTATAGAAATAACAACAAGCGTGCCAAAACATGTGCCCAATATTTTTTCGGCGCCGTTGTAATCGCCTTTTCCCATTTTTATTGCCGCTTTTGGAGCGCCGCCCATACCTACAAGGGCGCTGAATGCAGAGATAAGCATTATAATAGGAAATGTTACGCCAACTCCCGTAAGAGCTGTTTTGCCAATTTCAGGTATATGACCTATATACATTCTGTCAACAATATTGTAAAGCAGGTTTATAATCTGAGCTGCTATTGCTGGAATGGCTAAACGGAATATCAAAGCGCCTATACTGCCTTGCCCAAGGTTGTTTGTATCTTTTTCCATTGCTGATACCTCCATGTACTGAATAAAATTATCATTAAATTTTAATATAATTATAATTTGATTTCTATTTAATGTAAAGCTATACAATGTTTATTGTTTCAATGTAAAAGTTAATTGTATTGAATTTTTGCATAATATATGGTACATTATTAATGTGCGACTATGAAATTCAGGGAGGAATTTTGATGTATAAAAGGATAGTGCTTAAGCTTAGCGGCGAGGCTCTTGCAGGCGACAAACCGGGTGTTAAGTTTGATAATAATATTATCAGAGGCATTGTTTTACAGATAAAAGAAATAATGCAAAGAGGCACTGAAGTTGCTTTGGTTATAGGTGGCGGCAATTTCTGGAGAGGAAGGAGCGCCGACCATAATATGGACAGGACAAAAGCTGACCAGATTGGAATGTTAGCCACAGTTATGAATGCCATATATGTTGCCGACTTTTTAAGGCAGGAAGGAGTTGAAGCTGTTGTGCAGACTCCTTTTAAGTGCGGAACTATGACAGAGGAATTTTCAAAAGATTTGGCTTTAAAGCACTTAAAAAACGGCGAGGTTGTAATATTTGCCGGCGGACTTGGTCATCCAATGTTTTCAACAGACACTATTACGGCTTTACGCGGGGCTGAGCTTGAGGCAGACGGTTTATTCTTTGCTAAAAATGTGGACGGAGTTTATGATGATGACCCTGCTAAAAACCCCAACGCTAAAAAAATTGATGAAATCGCATGTGGTGACATTATAAAGAATAATTTAAGGGTAATTGACCTTACGGCAGCTACATTGTGCTTTGATAACAAGATACCGGTTATAATTTTTGGTCTTAACGACGAAAACAGCATTATCCGAACTGTAAGCGGTGAAAAAATAGGAACTATTGTTACAGTCGATTAATTTATTATACAGGAGGAATTAACTATGTCGGAAAAAGTAACACCATATCAGGAAAAAATGAATAAAACACTTGCTAACCTTGAAAGTGAGTATGCCACTATAAGAGCAGGAAGGGCTAATCCTCATGTACTTGACAGAATAACTGTTGATTATTACGGAACTCCTACGCCTATTAATCAGGTTGGTAACATTACTGTTCCGGAACCAAGGCTTTTGCAGATTCAGCCGTGGGATGCAAGCATGCTTAAACCTATTGAAAAAGCCATTAATAAATCAGATGTAGGCATTAACCCGAATAATGACGGAAAAGTTATAAGGCTTGTTTTCCCTGAGCTTACAGAAGAAAGACGTGCTGTGTTAGCAAAAGATGTTAAAAAGAAGGGCGAAGATGCAAAAGTAGCCATTAGGAATATAAGGCGCGACGCTCTTGATACATTCAAAAAACAGGAAAAGGCACATGAAATTACAGAAGACGAGCTTGCAGACCTTACTGATGAAATTCAGAAGATTACAGATAAAAGCATTGCTGAAATTGATAAAAAGAGCGAGGCAAAAAGCAAGGATATTATGTCTGTATAATTATAAGTTTATAACAAAAGTATAAATTTGCCCCTCAAAGAGGGGCATTTTCATAATTTATATTTTAGGAGAGATAATTTATGTTTTTTAATAACCCTAATAATTCAAAAGAAGGTTTTAATATAGATTTAGATAATATCCCTCAGCATATAGCCATAATAATGGACGGCAACGGACGCTGGGCAAAAAAACGCGGTCTTATTAGAAAAATGGGGCATAAAGCCGGAGCGGATACGCTTGAAAAAATTTCGCGGTATGCCCAAAGCATAGGGGTAAAACATCTTACAGTCTATGCTTTTTCTACTGAAAATTGGAAAAGAAGCGATGAAGAAGTTGCCGGAATTATGGACCTTTTAAGAAAATATCTTGACGAGCATATAAAAAAATGCAAAAATGATAATTTTAAGGTAAATATGATAGGCGACCCATCAAGGCTTGATGAAGATATACAGGAAAAAATAAAAACTTTAGAGTCTTTAACTGAAAACAACACAGGTTTATTTTTACATATAGCCCTTAATTACGGCGGACGTGACGAGATATTAAGAGCTGTAAAAAAAATAGCCCGTAAAATAGAAACCGGTAAGTTAAAAAGTAATGAAATTGATGAAAATACAATTTCGCTTTCACTTGACACATCAGGAATTCCCGACCCTGAGCTTTTAATAAGAACAAGCGGAGAGCTTAGGATAAGCAATTTTCTTTTGTGGCAGCTGGCTTATACCGAATTTATATTCTCGGATAAGCTTTGGCCGGATTTTGACGAAAATGATTTAAAAGAAGCTATTTACAATTATCAAAACAGAGACCGAAGATTCGGCGGAAGAAAATAACAAGGGGATGATTTTATGCGCAAGAGGATTATTTCCGGCGTTGTTTTGCTGCCGATTTTAGTATTTTTAATAGTTTATGGCGGCTTGCCTTTACACATAACTAATATTGTTATTTCAGCTATAGGTCTTTATGAATTTTATAAGGCGATGTCAGGCAAAATAGTGCATGTTCATTATTTTGGTTTTGCGGCATGTATATTTTATGGAATATTTGCGGAGCCTTTGGTTAATATTGACAACGCTTTTAATGCGTTTGCAGCAGTATTTATTGTACTTTTATTAATTTATATGGTTATATTCCATAAAACATGTAATGACAGAGATGTTTTTATTACACTCTTTGGCTTTTTTTATGTATGCTTTTTACTTATGCATATATACCTTGTCAGAATTTATCCTTATGGCGAATTTTTTGTATGGCTTATATTTATTGCTTCTTTTATGTGCGATACTGGAGCGTACTTTACAGGAATGCTCATTGGAAAACATAAATTAATACCGGATTTAAGCCCTAAAAAAACAATTGAAGGCGCTGTAGGCGGTGTTGTTTGGGCAACTGCGGCTGCTGTTGTATATGGAATAGTAATTGAGAATTATTTTATGCTTGAAGATGTTTCATCTATACTTTTATGTACTATAATAGGTGTAGCAGGTTCAATTTTATCGCAGATAGGAGATTTGGCGGCTTCGTCATTTAAAAGAATGGTCGGCATAAAGGATTATGGCAAACTAATACCGGGTCATGGCGGAATAATGGACCGGTTCGACAGCGTTATAATAACAGCTCCTGTTGTTTATTATGTTATGGTGGCGCTTATAAAAGTTTTATAATAATTAGTATATTTTGGAGTGCAATATGAAAAATATAAGTATACTTGGTTCCACAGGTTCAATAGGCACACAGACTATTGAGGTTTGCAGGATATTAAAAGACATAAATATACAAGCTATTACAGTTAACAAAAATATCGATATGGCTCAAAAGCAGGCTGAGGAATTCAGACCTAAGCTTATAGCTGTAATGGACAGTGATAAGGCTGAAGAACTTAAAGAAAGACTTTCTAAAACGGCTTTATCAAATATAAAAGTCCTCTCCGGAATGGAAGGTCTTGTTGAGGCTGCGACTATTAAAAGTATCAATACGGTAGTTGTTTCAGTTGTAGGCAACATAGGCATTAAACCTACTTATGAAGCTATTAACTGCAAAAAAGAAATAGCTCTTGCCACAAAAGAAGTTATGGTTTCAGGCGGCAGTCTTATTACAAATGAAGCTGATAAAAACGGCGTCAGTATACTGCCTATAGACAGCGAACATTCTGCCATATTCCAAAGTCTTCAAGGAAACAGTATGAACAAAATAAGCAGAATAATTTTAACCGCTTCCGGAGGTCCTTTTAGGGGCTTAAAAAAAGATGAGCTTATTAATGTAACAGCAAAGGAAGCGCTTAAACACCCTAACTGGGATATGGGCGCTAAAATAACTATAGATTCAGCTACAATGATGAATAAAGGTCTTGAGGTTATAGAAGCTAAATGGCTTTTTAATGTGGATATAAATCGTATACAGGTTGTTATCCATTCTCAGAGCATACTTCATTCAGCAGTTGAGTATGAAGACGGGGCTGTTATAGGGCAAATGGGCGTGCCGGATATGAAAGTGCCTATTTCTTACGCTTTAACGTATCCAAAAAGAATACCTAATAGCTTTGAAAAGCTGGATATTGCAAAAGTAGGAACACTTACATTTGAGGAACCTGATTTTGAAACATTTCAGTGCTTGGATTTGGCATATTCAGCAATAAAAACAGGCGGTACGATGCCATCTGTGCTTAACGCGGCAAATGAAATTGCCGTTGAAGCATTTTTAAAAGATGAAATAGGGTTTATGGATATACCTAATATTATAAAAAATACAATGGGGGCATATACTGTAAAATATAATTACAGCATTGATGAACTTTTGCAGTCTGACAAGTGGGGAAGACAGTATGCAAAATCAATACTAAAATAACATAAGGAAGGAATATATTTTATGTCAGTAATATATATACTGCTTACTCTTCTTATTTTCAGCGTTCTTGTAGTAGTACACGAGGCAGGGCATTTTGCCGTAGCTAAGCTTAACGGAATTTATGTTGAAGAATTTTCTGTAGGCATGGGACCTTTGATATATTCTAAAACAATAGGCGATACTATGTATTCCATTAGGGCGCTGCCTTTAGGCGGATTTTGCCGCATGATGGGTGAAGACGAGGACAGCAGCGACAGCCGTTCTTTTAACAACAAAAGTGTATTGGCGAGGATAGCAGTTGTTTTTACAGGTCCGCTTATGAATTTTGTATTTGCTTTTATTGCTGTTTTTATAGTTGCGGCAACAGCGCAGTCTGTAATTGAACCGGTAGTAGGTGACGTTGTAGAGGGAAGCAATGCCATAAATCAGGGACTTAAAGAAGGCGACAGGATAGTTAAAGTAAACAACCAGTCAATTAACACTTATCAGGATTTATATTTTGTTCTTTATGATTCCGGCAGCAGTGATTTGGATGTTGTTGTAGAAAGAAATGGTCAGAAAATTCCTCTTAAAATTACACCTGTTTATAATGAGCAGCAGCAGGAATACATTATAGGTTTTAGACCGCAGGTTAAAACAGGACTTTTTGCAGATAAAGTTGAAGGCTATGAAAGCGTTACATTTATTGATACAGTAAAAGATAGTGTATACACACTTATTTATTATGTAAAAAGTGTTGTGGTTGGTTTTGTAAGGCTCTTTACACTCAGGCTTTCACCGGAAGAAGTGGCAGGACCTATAGGCATTGTTCAAGTAGTTGGCGATACAGTTGAAACCGGTATGAGTTACAGTATTTGGTCGGTTGTAAAAAGCCTTCTAACACTTTCAGCGCTTTTGAGTGTTAACCTTGGTGTTATTAACCTTTTCCCTATACCGGCAATGGATGGAGGAAGAATAGTTTTCCTGTTTATTGAAGGTTTAAGAGGAAAGCCTTTTGACCGTGAAAAAGAAGGAATGGTTCATTTTATAGGTTTTGTGCTTCTAATACTATTTATGTTTTTAGTTGCGTCTAATGACGTTTTCAGGATATTCAGCGGCAGGTGATTTATTTTGTGTTATAATAGAAAAAATACTAAAATTGTAAAAGCCGGAAATGTTTTAATAGGCGGCGGCAATCCGATTGTTATACAGTCTATGTGCAATACAGATACACATGATATAAATTCAACGGTTAAGCAGATTAAAGAGCTTGAAGAAGCCGGCTGCGAAATGGTTAGGGTTGCCGTTATTGATATGGATGCGGCTAAGTGTATTGGAGCAATTAAAGAAAAAATAAATATTCCGCTTGTTGCGGATATACATTTTGATTACAGGCTTGCGCTTGAGTCTATAAATCAGGGAATAGACAAAATAAGAATTAATCCCGGTAATATCGGCAGCAGAGAAAAAGTTCAGCTTGTATCAGATAAAGCCAAAGAAAAAGGCATACCTATAAGGATAGGAGTAAACTCAGGCTCTTTGCAGAAAGATTTGCTTAAAAAATTTGGTCATGTAACACCTGAAGCTATGGTTGAAAGCGCTTTAAGTCATGTAAAAATACTTGAAGACTGCGATTTCAGGGATATCATAATTTCTATAAAATCGTCAAGTGTGCCTTTCAGCATAGAAGCATATAAATTGCTTTCTCAGACTGTGGATTATCCGCTGCATTTAGGCATAACAGAGGCTGGAACAGTATACTCCGGAACAATTAAATCAGCTGTTGGAATTGGAGCTGTGCTTTCTATGGGCATAGGCGACACTATAAGAGTATCGCTTACAGGCAGTCCTGTTGATGAAATAAAAGCAGCAAAAGAAATACTCAAAAGCCTTGAGTTAAGAAAATTTGGCGTTGAGCTTATAAGCTGCCCTACATGCGGCAGGACGCAAATTGATTTAATTCATCTTGCTGGAGAGGTTGAAAAAAGATGTGCGAATATAAATAAAAATATTAAGGTCGCTGTAATGGGCTGTGCTGTTAACGGACCTGGTGAAGCCAGAGAGGCAGATATTGGCATAGCCGGAGGTAATGGAGAAGGACTTATATTCAAAAAAGGTGAAATATTGAAAAAAGTGCCGGAAGATGAGCTTCTTAATACGCTTATGGAAGAGATAGAAAAGCTTTGAGGTTGATGTTTAATGCTTTCTGAAAGAGATTTTAACAGTGTTTTTAGTAAAGTATCACTATCAGATAGAGTAACAGATGTTTTTTCAAATTCGCAAGTTACATCTTTTAAAATTTACAGAAAAGAAAGAGTGCTTGACATTAAATTAAAACTGCCTGACATTGTAAACGAATGTATAGTAGACGATTTTAAAAATGAGCTTTTTTGTCAGGTGCCGGGAGTTAAAGACATAATTGTTTCGCTTACATACTGCAATGAGTGTACTGATACGGGGCAGCTTATACAAAAAGACTGGCAAAACATAGTTCATAGCGTATCATGCACAGGACCGGTTTGCAAAAGCATTATGTCAGACTCTAAATGGGAATTGGAAGACAATAATTTAATTATAAAAGTCCGTGACAACATGTCTTTTTATATGAATGCAAAAAAGGCGGACAGGCTTATTGAAAAAAAGCTAAAAGAAGAGAACGGCATAGAGATAAGAGTTCTTTTTAAGGATGAGAAACTTACCAGAGAAGAGGAAACTCAAAGACTGAAGGAAAAACAAACTATTGAAGCTGATATGTTCAGGAAATTCAGTCATGAAAAGGCAGAAAATGAGAATGCAAAAAAAGAAGAAATAACTGAAAAAGTAAATAAAAAGTTGTCAGACGGAATACTTCTTGGCCGTGAAATAAGCGGTGAAACAGTTAAAATATCTGAAACACGTTCCGAAGGCGAAAAAGTTATAATTGAAGGCTCCATATTTAATATGGAAACCCGTGAAATAAAAGGCGGAAGGCTTATTGTTTCGTTTGATATAACTGATTTTACAGACTCAACAACTGTAAAATTCTTTATTTCACAGAAAGAATTTACTGACGAATTAAAGAGCAACTTTAAAGACGGAAAATACTTAAAAGTAAAAGGCGAAGTTCAGTACGATAAATATGCCCGTGAAATTAATATAATGGCAAAAGATATATCAATTGGAAGCGAGCCGCCGCAAAGAATGGATAACGCCGCAGAAAAGCGTGTTGAACTTCATCTCCATACACAAATGAGCCGTATGGACGGTATTACAACAGCTAAGGAATACATAAACAGAGCTTTAAAGTGGGGACATAAAGCTATTGCCATTACTGACCACGGAGTTGTTCAGGCTTTTCCTGAAGCCATGGAAACGGCAAGGGGAAAGGATATTAAAGTTATATATGGTGTTGAGGCATATTTAATTGATGACTTAGGTTCAGCCGTTACTATGCCGAGAGGTCAGCTTTTAGACGATGAATTTACTGTTTTTGATATAGAAACTACAGGTCTTTCAAGAGAAAAAGATAAAATTACCGAAATAGGCGCAGTTAAAATAAAAGACGGAAAAATAATTGACAAATTCAGTACATTTGTAAATCCGGAAATGCCTATTTCAGAGGAAATAACAAAGCTTACTGGAATTACAAACGAAATGGTAAAGGACGCACCTACTATTAAGGAAGTTTTACCGGAGTTTATAAAGTTTTTCTCAAACGGAATTTTAGTGGCTCATAATGCTTCTTTTGATACTGGATTTATACGCAAAGCCGCTGAAGTTTACGGCTATGGCGAAATAGACAATACTGTTGTTGATACTTTGGAGCTTGCCAGAACACTTTTAAAAGATTTGAAAAAACATAAGCTGGATATGGTTTGTGAAAGACTGGGAGTAAGTCTTAATGGACACCATAGAGCAGTAAATGACGCGCAGGCAACAGCCGAAGTATTTATTAAGTTTATAGATATGCTTGCTGAAAAGAATATTATAAATGTTGATGATATAAATGTTCTTTGTTCAGGTGTAATTAACTACAATAAACTTAAACCTTACCATGCCATTATGCTTGTAAAAAACTATACAGGTTTAAGAAATCTTTATGAGCTTATATCTCTTTCACATTTGGAATATTATCATAAACGACCGAGAATACCTAAAAGTGAGCTTATGAAGCATAGAGAAGGTCTGATTTTAGGAAGTGCCTGCGAAGCAGGCGAGCTTTACAGGGCGCTTCTTGACGACAAGCCTAAAGGTGTTATTGAAGAAATAGTTAATTTTTATGATTACCTCGAAATACAGCCTTTGGGAAATAATAAGTTTATGATTAATTCACCTAAGATTGAGAGTGTAAATTCTTTAGACGATATTAAGGCATATAACAAAAAAATTGTTGAATTGGCTCAGGCACACAATAAGCTTTGCGTGGCAACATGCGACGTGCATTTTATAGACCCTAAAGACGCTGACTACAGAAAAATAATAATGAACGCAGAGGGGTTTTCTGACGCGGACAATCAGCCGCCGTTATATTTAAGGACAACTGAAGAAATGCTTAATGAATTTGACTATTTAGGCAATGAAAAAGCTTATGAGGTTGTTGTTAAAAACACAAACTTAATTGCGGATATGATTGAAGATATTAAGCCTATACCTGACGGCACATTTCCGCCGCATTTTGACGGGGCTGATGAGGATTTAAGGCGGATTACAACAAACAGAGCCATTGAACTTTACGGCGACCCACTGCCTGAAATAGTTGAAAAACGGCTTAACAGAGAGCTTAACTCAATTATTTCAAACGGCTATGCTGTGCTGTATATAATTGCTCAAAAGCTTGTATGGAACAGTGTAGAGCACGGATATCTTGTAGGTTCACGTGGCTCTGTCGGCTCATCATTTGTTGCCAATATGGCAGGCATAACAGAGGTTAACTCTTTGCAGCCGCATTACCTTTGCCCTGAGTGCAAATATTCAGATTTTGACAGTGAAGTTGTGCAAAAATTTGTTCAGGAGGGCGGAAGCGGTTTTGATATGCCGGATGCTATATGCCCTAAATGCGGACACAAACTGAGAAAAGAAGGGCATAACATACCTTTTGAGACTTTCCTTGGCTTTGAGGGCGATAAGGAGCCGGATATTGACCTTAATTTCTCCGGTGAGTATCAGCAGCAGGCACATGCGTACACAGAAGAGCTTTTTGGCAAAGGCAAAGTGTTTAAAGCTGGAACTATAAGCACACTTGCTGACAAAACAGCTTATGGATATGTTCTTAAATATCTTGAAGGACATAATAAAACTGCGCATAATGCCGAGATATCACGCCTTGCAAAAGGCTGTACCGGCGTAAAACGCACAACAGGACAGCACCCGGGCGGACTTATGATTGTGCCTACTGACCATGATATATGTGAATTTTGCCCTGTTCAAAGACCGGCAGATGATGTAACAAGCAATGTAACTACAACACATTTTGATTACCATTCCATAAGCGGAAGGCTCTTAAAGCTTGATTTGCTTGGGCATGATGATCCAACAGTTATAAGAATGCTTTACGATTTAACAGGTGTTAATCCGCAGCTTGTAGAATTGGGTGATGAGGCTACAATGTCGCTTTTTGAGTCACCTAAGGCTTTGGGGGTTACTCCTGAACAGATAGACTGCCAGACAGGAACACTGGGTATACCGGAGTTTGGTACTAAGTTTGTAAGAGGTATGCTTTTGGATACAAAGCCAAAGAATTTTTCAGACCTTTTAAGGATTTCAGGTCTTTCTCATGGTACTGATGTTTGGCTGGGCAATGCCCAGGAGCTTATTGAAAACGGAACCATAACCCTTAAAGAAACAATATCTACCCGTGACAGTATTATGATTTATCTTATAAACAAGGGTCTGCCTAATAAAGCATCGTTTAAAATAATGGAAAAAGTACGTAAAGGCAAAGGTCTTGCAGATGAAGACATAGCTTTAATGAAAGAACATGATGTGCCGCAGTGGTATATAGATTCATGTTTAAAAATAAAGTATATGTTCCCTAAAGCCCATGCTGCTGCTTATGTTATGATGGCTTTTAGGATAGCGTATTTTAAAATAAATTATCCTTTGGCTTATTACGCGTCGTATTTTACAGTAAGGGCATGCGATGATTTTGATTATTCTTGCATGTGCCTTGGCGAAGAAACAGCAAGGCAGGCTGTAAAGGAAATACACGGCAAAGGCAATGATGCTACAACTAAGGATAAAAATAAGCTTACTGTACTTGAAACCGTTGTAGAGTTTTACGCAAGAGGTTTTAAGTTTTATCCAATAGACCTTTATAAATCTGACGCGAAAAGTTTTAAAATAGAAAGCGGCGGACTTATACCGCCTTTTAACTCTTTGCAGGGGCTTGGTCTTACTGCTGCGCAGGGAATAGTTGATGGCAGGGACAAAGGCGGTGAATTTACCACTATTGAGGATTTTAAGGAACGCACCGGAATAGGCAAAACTCTTATAGAACTGCTTAAAGAAAATAATGTATTAAGAGGAATACCTGAAACTAACCAAATTTCGCTTTTTAATTTATAATTATAAAGGCTGTCTGTATTATAATCCTTTGAACCGTATTTATAATGCAGATGGTCTTATTTTTATAACTTAATTTATAACTTAAATTTATAACTTATTTTTATAAATAAATTAACGCAAAAATAAATTGTAAGCTTTAAAAAATGACATTCATTTGATTATAAAAGCTTGCAGATAATTATAAATTAATTACGGTTTTCAGCGAATAATAAATAACAGAAATTAATATATATTTTTACTGATTCCAAATTTTAATAATTTAATCATTCTTAACACGAAGTTCATAAATAATTCAAAATTGGATACTATAATCTTTTTCAGAAATAAATAATATATAAACACCCAGTAGGAGGTAAGGATTATGTTTGATGATAAAGAAAATAACAGCAATGAAAACTATAACAATTCCAATAATAATTACAGCAGTTCATCATCTGTTTCAGATAATGCTGAGGCTAAAAACCATTTTTATGATGATTATAAAAAAACTGAAGAAACAAATGAAGATAGAAATGGTCAAAGCTTGAATAGTCAGGCACAGCAGGAAAATACTGCAAATCAAAACGCTTTCAGCTCAGAAACAAACAGAACAGAGAGCAAATATTCTGATGAGTTTGTAAGAAGGGAAGAAAAACAAAACGAAAACAGATACCAGCAAAGAGCGCCTTATGAACCTATAAAAGACAATTATTACAGGGAAACAGTAAAAAAGAAAAAGGGTTCTTTTAAGAAAGTAATAGCTGCCTGTGTTGTTGTAAGTCTTTTCGGCGGTACTGGCATTGGTGCGGGTTATGCGGCTGTAAAAAGTTTTATAGATTCAAAATACAGCGCATATACTGAAGATACAGCTTCCGTGCCTGAAGTCCAGAAAACTGATGGGGATTCTTCTGTTACAAAAAGCAATGCTAATCAGCTTCTTTCAACCGGCTCTTCAGATGATGCTGTAGCTGTTATAAATGAGGTTTATCCTTCTATAGTAAACATAACAATAAATGTATCCGGAACGGCAATGTATTATGGAATGACAATTCCTTATGAAAGTCAAGGCGCCGGTTCAGGTGTTATATTTGATGAAGATGACCAGTATGTTTACATTGTAACTAATGACCATGTTGTTGATGATGCTAACTCAATAAGTATTTCCGTAACAGGCATAGAAAATATCAGCGCTGAAATTGTAGGCACTGACTCATCAAACGACATAGCAGTTATTAAAGTTCTTAAAAGTGATTTAAAAGCTGCCAATGTTGATTACAAAATAGCCAAATTCGGCGATTCTGATAAATTAAATGTCGGTCAAAGCGTTATAGCTATTGGTAATGCCCTTGGTGAAGGTAAAAGCGCAACAGGCGGCATGATTAGCGTGCTTAATAAATCGCTTGAACTTGAAGGAAAACACCTTACTGTAATACAGACAAGCGCTCCTATAAACCCTGGCAACAGCGGCGGCGCCCTTGTTAACTATGACGGAGAGGTAATAGGCATTAACACAGCCAAAACAGATACTACAGTTGCCGAAGGCATGGGGTACGCAATCCCAAGCAATACAGTAAAAGAAATAATGCAGAAACTTGAAACAGAAGGCACACAGCCTAAACCTTATATAGGTATTATGGGTTCGGATATAACAGATGAAGTTTCTCAGCTTTATAAACTTCCGGTAGGTGTGCTTGTAAGACAGGTTATTGAAGGCAGTCCGGCGCAAGCAGGTGGTCTTCAGGAAGGCGATATTATAACAGCTATAGATGATAAGAGCGTAATGAATATGGACGCCCTTATTGAAGAAATATCAAGTTACGATGTCGGCACAACAGTCAGCCTTAATGTAGTTAGAGGAAATCAGGCAGTTACAATAACACTTACAATAGCAGATGCCAATAACGTATCAAATGAATAAATAATATACAAAAACCGCTATGCAATTTAAAAACATAGCGGTTTTTTATTGATATTTTATGAGATATATTATAAGATTATTTTATAAATAATGACTATAATGAAAGGTGAGTGTTATGCCAAAAGTTCTTTCGGAAATGATAGCAGATGACATACTTTACATGATTAATGTAGAAAAAAGGTTCAGTGAAACAATGAAACTGCCTAATGAGAATGATTTTGCAAAAGAACTTAATGTTAACAGGGCAACTTTAAGAGAAGCTATAAGGATTTTGGTTACAAACGGCGTTTTGGAAATCAGACGCGGAGTAGGAACTTTTATTAAGGAAAACGCATCAGGTCAAAAAAGTGATTATGATATTATTTCGTTTGACTGTGAAAATATTGACATACAGGATTTGTACGAAATGCGAATAGTTTTTGAACCTGAAGCTGCTTATTTTGCAACTTTGAGGGCTACAGAAACAGAAATGAAAAACATACTCAATTATGGTGAGCTGGTTGAAAAAAAATTAATAGAAAATACTGAAAGAACGACAGAAGAGCTTAATTTTCATAGAGCTATAGCAAAAGCTACACATAATATGTATATGAATAAGCTAATGCCTGTGCTTTTAAAAATGATATACATTTCTGTAAAAATAACCCGTCACAACACTGAATTGAGGATTGAAACAATTCGTGACCACAGGCTGATTATGGATTTTATGAAACAAAGAGATGCTGAAGGAGCGAAAACGGCTATGCGACTTCACATGCTGCATGCAGTCAGGCTTATGGAAAACAACATAGAAAACATTAAAAGTATTAAAAAATGATTTAATTATTGTTAGATGTTCAACAACGTATTGACATTGAACAATTAAGAGTTTATAATGTCGATATTGTAATTTAAGGAAACAGGTACTTATTTAATGATTTAGGAGGGATAATATGGCATTTTATTCACAGGCTCTTCCAAGTTATACTATTGGCGATACTGCGTATGAGGATATTCCTCGCGTGTGTGAACCTTACGGTTCAACGGCTGTTGTTATAGGTGGAAAACGCGCTATGGCGGCAGCGAGGGATTATTTATTAGATGCGCTTAAAGATTCTAAAATTAAGGTGCTTGATTTTGTTTGGTATGGCGGAGAGGCATCATTTGAAAACGGCGATGCGCTTATAGAAAATCCGACTGTACAGCAGGCAGATATGATTTTTTCTATGGGCGGCGGAAAGTGCGTTGACTGTGTTAAATATGTCTGCTACAAATTAAACAAACCTCTTTTTGCGCTTCCGACTATTGCCGGTACATGTGCTCCTGTTTCATCAGTTGCAGTTATGTATTATCCAAACGGTGTTATGAAGGAAACTTATCAATTCTCTCATACACCGCCAAAGCATGTATTTATTAATACAAGGGTTATTGCTGAGGCGCCTGACGTTTATTTATGGACCGGTATGGGTGACACTATGGCAAAGCATTTTGAAACTACTTTAGCCGCTCGCGGCAGGGACTTGGCTCATGGTGATGCTTTTGGAGTTGCAGCCGGAATACAGTGCTATAAACCGCTTGTTAAATACGGTGCTAAAGCCCTTGAAGACTGCAAAAACAATAATCCTTCATTTGAAGTTGAGCAGATTTGTCTTTGCAATCTTGTAACAACAGGCATGGTTTCAAACTTTATAGATTTTTCGCTTAACAGCTGTATTGCTCACTCACTGTTTTACGGATTTACTGTTTTACCGCAGATAGAGAAAAATCATCTCCATGGAGAAGTTGTTTCTTATGGAGTTCTTGTTCAGCTTATTTATGACGGACAATATGATAAGCTTGATGAGCTTTATCCATTTTATAAATCGGTTAAATTACCTACAAAGCTTGCTGATATAGAAGTTAAGTTTGATGAGCTTGGACCTGTTATTGATAAAACTCTTGAGGTTAGAGATATCAAGAACGCTCCTTATGAAGTTACAGCCCAGAAGCTTCTTGACTCTATAGCTGAGCTTGAGGAATATAATAAAACTCATTGATTTTTTAATAGGAGGTTGGGGAATGAGAAAAATTACTGTACCAGAAATCAGGGAAACAAAAACAAACGGTAGAAGAATAACTTTAGTTACATGCTATGATTATTCATTTGCTACTTTAGTTGAAAAAAGTGATATAGAAATGATACTTATTGGAGATTCCATGGGTATGACAATGCTTGGTTATGAAGGAACTGTAGGTGTAACACCTGATGATATTATTCACCATGGCAAAGCTGTAAGAAGAGGTGCTCCTACTACATTCATTATTGGAGATATGCCTTTTGGCTACTATAATGAATCTGTTGAGCAGGGTATTCACACAGCTAACAGATTTATGAGAGAAATTAACTGCGATGCTATAAAGCTTGAAGGCGGCAGACGTTCAGCTGCTGTTGTTAAAGGCATTGTTGAAGCTGGTATTCCTGTATGCGGACATATCGGTCTTACTCCACAGAGTTCTTCGAGTATGGGCGGTTTTAAAGTACAGGGCAAGAGTATGGATGCTGTTGAGGAGCTTCTTGCTGATGCCAAAGCTATTGAAGAAGCAGGTGCTTTCATGATTATGGTTGAAGGCGTACCAACAACTGTTTGCAAATACATAAGAGACAACATTGGTATTCCAATAATCGGCATTGGTGCTGGAATTGAGTGCGAAGCTCAGGCTCTTGTTATGCATGATATGCTTGGTTTTAATGAGTGGGTACCTAAATTTGCTAAGAAATACGCTAATATTGGACCACAGATACTTGATGCATTTAATACATACCATAAAGAAGTTACAGAAGGAAAGTTCCCTACACCTGAGTATTCTTACAACACAAAGGTTGAAGGTCTTGAATAATTAATTTGCTGCAAACTGTAATGGTTTTATTTTCCCCTTGAGTCCTCCATAAGGAGGACTCTTTTTTTGTTAATATTTATTTGTTTATAATGACTAAATATTGTATAATAATATTTGTTAGTTTATTTATGGCAATAGTTAAACAAAAAAAAATTAAACTGAAAGCGGTGAATTTTTTGAGATATATAAATGAGCTTAGAGAAGGAGAAAATGTTGTTGGACATTATCTTTGCAAATCAAAACAGACTTTGAAATCAAGAGCAGGGAAAAGCTATTATTCTTTAAAACTTCAGGATAAAACAGGATTGCTTGATGGCAAAGTTTGGGATTTGAATAATGAGATAAAAAGCTTTGATGAAAATGACTTTATAAAAATTGACGGCACTGTTCTTATTTACAATAATGAACCTCAGGTTAATATACGCAGAATTAGGAAAAGTCTTGAGGGCGAATATGACCCAATGGATTATATTCCATGTACGGAAAAAGATACAGAAGAAATGTATAAAAAGCTTATGGGGTATATTAATACAATAGATGACAAGTATGTTAAAAGGCTTTTGACAGAAATATTTGAAAACAACAAAGAAGTAAAAGAAAACCTTAAAAAACATTCGGCAGCCAGAACTCTTCACCATGGTTATTTAGGCGGACTTTTAGAGCATACTCTTTCTGTTACGGAAATATGTGATTTTATGAGCGGACGGTATAAAAGAGTTAACAGGGATATTTTGATATGCTGCGCTATGCTTCATGATATAGGTAAAATATTTGAGCTTTCAAAGTTTCCAGTTAATGAGTATACAGATGACGGACAGCTTTTAGGGCATATTATAATAGGCGCTGAAATGGTTCATGACGCAGCAGCTAAAATTGAAGGTTTTCCGAAAGAACTTGAGAGTTTGATAAAGCATTGTATACTCGCTCATCATGGAGAATATGAGTATGGTTCCCCAGAGCTGCCAAAAACAATAGAAGCTTTTATACTGCATTGCGCTGACAATATGGATGCAAAAGTTAAAGCAATAGAAGAAGCTATCGATGCTGACAGTACGCAGGGGAAATGGGTTGGATATAACAAAATGATGCAGAGAAATATTAGAAAAACAGAGTATTAAATAATTAGAAATGGGGATATTATGAACAATTTATGTCCTGTTGAGAAAAACAAAGAATATCTAATGACAATTGATGATATAGGAAATGATGGTGAAGGTATAGGCAAGATAGAAGGTTTTACTGTTTTTGTTAAAGATGCGCTTCCTAAAGAGAAAATAAAAGTTTTAATAACAAAAGTCAGAAAAAACTTTGCTTACGGCAGGCTTATAAAAATTATTGAATTATCCGAAAACAGAGTAGAGCCTGTTTGCAAAAATTATAAGCGCTGCGGCGGCTGCAATATACAGCATCTTTCATACAAGGAGCAGCTTAATTTTAAGACTAAAAAAGTAAAAGATGCTTTGGAAAGGATAGGCGGATTTAATAATGTTTCTGTAAAAGATACTATAGGAATGGAAAATCCATATAATTACAGAAACAAAGCTCAGTTTCCAGTAGGTCAAAGGAAAGGAAAAATTGAAATAGGTTTTTATTCTCCAAGAAGCCACAATATTGTTGATATTGAAAGCTGCTGTATTCAAAACAAGGCTAACGACAAAATAATAAAAATTATACGTCAATTTATGGAAGAAGAACAAATACCGGCTTATGATGAAACAACTGGAAAAGGACTTATAAGGCATATACTTACAAAAGTCGGTTTTGCAACAGGAGAAAAATTAGTCTGTATAGTTATAAACGGAGACAGTATTCCCAAGAAAGAAATGCTTGTTGAAAAACTTAAATCCATAGAAGGCTTAACAGGAATTGTTTTAAATGTAAATAAGCAGGATACAAATGTAATACTTGGAAAAGAAATTAAAGTCTTATGGGGACGCGGTTACATTACTGATTATATTGGAAATATAAAATTTGAGATTTCCGTACACAGCTTTTTTCAGGTTAACCCTGTTCAAACAAGAATTTTATACGGTAAAGCTCTTGAAATGGCAAACATTACAGGCTGTGAAAATGTACTTGATATATATTGCGGAATAGGGACAATTTCTTTATTTTTGGCTCAGAAAGCTAAAAAAGTAATTGGAGTTGAGATAGTAGAACAGGCTATAAAAGATGCTAAAAGAAATGCAGAAATAAACAATATTAAAAATGCAGAATTTATAGCAGGACCAGCAGAAAAAGTTATTCCTGAAATTTATAGCAAAGGCTTTAAAGCTGATACAGTAGTTGTTGACCCACCAAGAAAAGGCTGTGACATAGCGGTTTTAAATACAATCTTAAATATGAAGCCCCAAAGGCTTGTTTATGTATCATGCGACCCGTCAACTATGGCAAGAGATGTAAAAATTTTATGTGAAAATGGTTTTGAGCTTAATGAAGTCCAGCCTGTTGACCAGTTCTGCCATACAACACATGTTGAATCGGTGATAATGATGACGTATTGTGGTAAAGAGGCAAAAAATGAGGGTTAAAACACTATTAGTACCGGAAAGAAGTCCGGCGGCAAAGCCGTTTTTGCGAAGCAAAAATACTGACAAGTTGTGGTTTGAAGCTCAAAATTAGGCGATTTTAAGGCTCAAAAATGCCCGTTTTTTCTCCCTTAAAAATTGCATTTTGACAGATGACATAAGAAAAAATAAACAAAAAAATGTTTTTAAGGCAGTGAGATGTAAAAAATCTCACTGCCTTTTTTTGTTTCTCAAAATCGACAAAAAAGCAGTTTCAAAAAATATAACCATTTTTTGAAAAAAATTAAAAATATTTTAAAGTTTGTAAAAAAGAAATAAATTTCATTTTGAAATAGACTGTATTTTTGTTTATACATTTTGAAAGATATTTTCAAAAAGAGAGGTTGGATTAAGATGTAATAAAAAAATAAATTTATTTATTATAAAACAACTAAATAAGATAACTTTCAAAAAATGAAAAGAGGAATGAGAATGAAGGAAAAAGAAATCAAAGTGCTAAAGGTAAAGCCGCATGAACATCCTGAAGTCTGCATGTTGAAAAATACATTGGAAGGATATATTGACATCGTAGGATTAGATGACAATTATGCATCCTATTAAATGATGAGGGAAAATTGATTAGATTAGAAGGGAACAGGAGAATCGGAGCGATATCATTGTTGGCAATTTTTTTGGTACTTTACCTGTCTATTTTATATTGACGGCTTCATTTGCTAGAGGTTATGATTTAATAAAAATAAAATGTTTATCATTGAAATCTTTGAAGGCTTTTGAAGTTTGTTAATAAATAATAAATTGTATTTTATAAAAAATAACGGTAATAAAAAGCTTCTTGATTAAATTAACTAATAAACTTCCAAAAAATTAATATGAAAGAAAATAAATTAGAGTATTGAGGGTATCATAACATCATTATTCTGCAGAATATACTTGAAAAATTCACCGTAAATAATAAAAGAAGCAATAAAATTGATTTATAGTATTGTATGGGCATGTATACACTTGTTAAATAATGAAGTTAAACTTATTAGTTTAGAAGATACAGAAGAATCAACATTGATATTTAATACTGAGAATGAGTCTAGTAGGAAATAAGTTTTAGTAAAGCCCAAATAATTGATATGTTGGCAATTTGTCTTAATTTATTTAACAAAAATTACAATAAAAGGACAAAAGGGTAACCCAAGGGACGTAAAAAGGGTGTATAGTGATAGTATATTAATATAAGGCAACATTAATTATAACAATTAATGCTGCTTTTTTATTATTTTAAAGGTGGTGGTAATATGAATTTTATTAAAATGCTTTTTAAGTAAATTAAGAAAGGAGAAGAAAAATGACTAAAACCACAGAAATATTATCGGTTTTGGAAAAGTTACTGACAGAAAAAACAGGTATAAAAGTTTATATTGATACTATTGATGAAGGTTATGAAAAGCCTTCTTTTTTTATTTCTGTAACAGAAGACAGAGCTGAAGATGTAAATTACAGCACTGTTAAAAGAACAAAAAAGTTTAAAATTGACTGTTATGCAAGTGATAGCGAAGAGTCTATTTCTGAAAGAGAGATGATAGAAAAGATATGTGAAATATTTGAAAGCAGAAAGCTGAATGTAAATGACAGAAAAATCAATATTTCATCTTACGTAGAAACAAATGAAGACACTAAAGAAACATATGTTTCTTTGGAAACCAATTTTTTTGATGAAAGAGGAATTGAGAAAGAAAAATATCCTATTGTGGAATCAATTGAGACAAATTTTAAGGAGGAATAAGAATGGGATTACCAAGTATTAATATTGAATTTAAAACAACAGGAATTACTGCTATAGAAAGAAGTCAAAAAGGTACAGCGGCACTTATATTAAGAGATGAAAGTGTAAGTGGAGCGTATATACTTACAAATGTAACTGAAATACCTGCTGATTTAACACAGGAAAACAAAGAATATATTGAAAGAGCATTTATAGGCTATCAGACACCACCCAAATCAGTGATTATTTATGTAATAAATGCTGAGGCTGAAATAAGCACAGCACTTACATATTTTGCCACACAAAAATTTGATTATATATGTCTTCCACCAACAGGAACACAGGAAGAAGCTGAAACACTTAAAAGCTGGGTATTAAGCGAAAGACTTAACAACAATGCCACATATAAAGCTGTTCTTCCAAATATATCTGCAGACAGTGAAGCTATTATAAATTTTGCTGCTGAAGGAATAACAGACGGAGAAAAAACATATACAGCAGCTGAATATTGCTCAAGAATTGCCGGACTTATTGCCGGAACACCAATGAATATAAGCTGTACTTATGCACCGCTTACAGAGATTAATGATATTAAAAGGCTTACAAAAGCTCAAGCAGACGAAGCAATTGACCAGGGAAAATTTATACTTATTCACGACGGTGAAAAAGTTAAAGTTGGCCGTGGAGTAAACAGTTTTATAACTACAGTTGAGGGAAAGGGTGAAGCATACAAAAAGATAAAAATTGTAGAAGCCATTGACATGATTAATAATGATATAAGAACAACTGTAGAGGACAGCTATATTGGCAAATATTCAAACAGCTATGACAATAAATGTATACTTATTACAGCGATTAAAGGATATTTTGAACAGCTTGAAATGGACGGCATACTTGATAAGGGTAAAACTTCTGTAAGCATTGATATACAGGCGCAGGAGAATTACCTTAAATCACAAGGCATTGATACTTCTGTTATGAAAGAGCAGGAGATTAAAGAGGCAAACACAGGAAGCAAAGTATTTATTGCGGCAAGCATTAAAATTCTTGATGCTATTGAAGACATTGACATTAATATTGCTATTTAAGGATATTTAAGGAGGATAATAAATTATGGATAGTGCAAAAAGAGTAATGAGCGGTACATGGGGCGAAGTATGGCTTGACGGAGAGTATGTAGCCGAAACTTACGGATTTCAGGCAAAGGTAAGCTTTAACAAAACAGAAATTAAAATATGCGGACAGATGGCCACCGACAGCAAGGTTACAAGTGTTAAAATGACTGGAAGCCTTAAAATGCACAAGGTAAACAGCCGCATGGCAAGCAAGATTGGTGAAGAAATAATGAACGGTAAAGACCTTAGATTTACTATTATAAGCAAGCTTGCAGACCAAGACGCATATGGTGCAGAGAGAATTGCTATTAAAAATGTATCTATGGATGACCTTACACTTGCAGACTGGGAAGCCGGTACAAACGGTACTATTGAAGCACCTTTTACATTTACTGATTATGAATTTTTGGACAAGGTTGAAGCATAAACAAAAGGAACAATATCTATTTAGAATAAATAACTTAATTTAATTAAAAAGGAAAAACAGCGGACTGATAAAAATATTAAAATCCGCTCTTTTTCTTTTAAAATATTTATTAATGGAGGTACAAAATGGATATACTTGACATATTGCTTAGAAATGAAATACAAGAAGACGAGATAAAGGAATACAAAATAAAAAGACTTTCGGAATTATACAAAGCTGATGTTATAATTAAGTTAAAGCCTTTGACTTACAGTAAAATTATGGAAATAAAAGAAACAGGCAACGATATGCAGATACACATAATACTTGGGGGTGACTATGAAGGTTTATTTAAAAACAAAGAGCTTATGGAAAAATATTCTTCGGCAACACCGGCAGAACTGGTAAAAAAGATATTAAAGCCGGGAGAAATTAACAGTATTTCTAACGAGATTTTAAGTTTAAGCGGATACAACAAAAACATGATTGAGGTTGTTAAAAAAAAATAGAAACTGAATTTGAAATGAATTTAATATACTATCTTTTTGCTGAAAAAAACATTATGCCGTCACAATATTACAATATGTCAAAGGGTGAAAAAGAAATGGTACAGGCTATGTTTTTAAAGCAGATGGAAGAAAGAAAAAAATGAATTGGTTTAGAAATAAAAGGGCTCTTAAAAAAAGAGCCTTTTTATTTATATATAATAATTATTATATATCATTAGATTTATTTTCATCACAATAGAATGTAGAAAACGTTTGCAAAATGTGACATATTGTAATAAAAAAGGAGTGGTAGGAATGAAGATAATAATTGAGCCAGTATTTAGTATACAACTTTCCAGATTTGCCTATAAAGCATTTGGAGATGTATATTTAAACGGAAAGCTTGTGGCGTGGATAGGCTTTTTTAACAAAGTAAAACTTAAGGCAGAGCCTGGTGAGAATACAATAAAGATTTCATACAGAGAATATAAAAGTTGAAGCAAAGAAATTAAGTTTTACGCCACAGAAGATGTTCATATTTTTGTCAGAAGTGTTCGTGTAGCGGATACACTTATTTATAATTCAGTTTTAGAAACATTAGCTGTTGGAGACGATTTAAAAATAATTGAAGAAAGAGTATTTGAAGAATAAACACTTGCAAAAGCAAGTGTTTATTTTTTGAAAGGAGAAAATTAAATGATAGATACAATTATAGGATTGAATTTATTAACACTTTTAACACTATTAAAAAGTACGACAGAAGAGATATCTGTGTTTAATGGAGAATTAGACGAAATGTTTAATATGTTTAAGAAAATAAATGATGAAGAATTTGACATAAACACGGATAAAGCAATAAGCTCTTTAAAAATATTTAAAGGAAGCGTAACAGAGTATGTAAAAGATATAAACAAAGAATTTGAAAAATTAAATATACCGGCATTGGAAACTGGTACATATACTGTGCCTGTGATAGAAACAAAACTGATTATATCTAAAACAAATGAAGGAA
>CALWRF010000012.1 GCA_944383885.1 uncultured Clostridia bacterium
CCAAGATATTCAACAGCATTTTTAGTTTCATTTATGTCCATATCCTTAAAAAGCGGCGTTTTTTGTATAATTCCAATATATTCATCCAAAAAAATCACTTCCGTTGTAAATGCAACATACACTTTACATTTATTTTACTATAATATAGCCATAAAATCAATTACATTTGATAATACCGAATAACGGAGGTCCAATTATGATACGTAAAATAATTAAAATAGACACAGAAAAATGCAACGGCTGCGGCGCCTGCGCCAACGCATGTCATGAGGGCGCTATAGGCATGGTTAACGGCAAAGCCGTACTTCTTAGAGAGGACTACTGCGACGGACTGGGCGACTGCCTGCCTGCATGTCCAACAGGAGCCATAACATTTGAAGAACGCGAGGCGGCTTCTTACAATGAGCAGGCAGTTAAAGAACATTTGGCGCATAAATCATCTGCATTTCACTCCTGCCCCGGTTCAATGAGCAAAGTTATAAACCATGAACAAAACAATGCTCCAAGTGCAAATGAATATGCGTCTTCCTGCCAAAGCCAACTCAGCCAGTGGCCGGTACAGATTAAATTAGCCCCTGTAAAGGCGCCGTACTTTGACGGCTGCAAACTGCTTGTTGCCGCCGACTGCACAGCTTTTGCTTACGGTTCTTTCCACAGCGACTTTATAAAAGGGCATATAACGCTTATAGGCTGCCCTAAGCTTGATATGGTGGATTATTCCGAAAAACTTACCGAAATAATTAAACACAACGACATTAAAAGCGTAAAAATAGTAAGAATGGAAGTACCGTGCTGCGGCGGAATTGAAAACGCAGTTAAAAAAGCATTAATGGACAGCGGAAAGTTTATACCTTGGAGTGTAGTTACAATTTCAACTGACGGGAAAATTTTAGACTTATAAAATACAGTTTTATGCCTTAATCCATTAGCGCGGAAAACTATATCTGTTAAATTAATAATATATCATTTTATAAAACAGCGGGTTTTAATATATCCCGCTGTTTTATGTTTTACATATAAATAAAAAACCCGGTTTAAAACCGGGCTTTTTTGTCACACAATACCTTATATAAATCAGGGAGTGTGGGGGTGGGGAAATTAAATTTGTTTTTCGGGGTAATTTGGGAAATGGCATTAATCATAGTATTTCGTATCAGAATATGACATCTGTTTTCTGTAAAAAATACTATGTCTTTATTATACAGATTTTCCAATTTATGTCAACATAAAATTGTACTAAAAAGCAAACAAAAAACACGTAGAAAACAAATTGTTTTTCAGCGTGTTTTTACAAATCAGTTATTTCCCTGTTCTTTTTCTCTTTCCAAAATCATTATTCCCCTTAATATATGAAATCTCATTATAGTGCGTGCTCCGTCGGCATCACGTCTTTTTATTCTTTCCACTATTGCCTTATGGTCCTCAGCCCCGTCACGGCAGAATTTATCATCTTTGCACAACACAAGCATAGTCTGACCTATGGCTGTAAAAAGCACCGGCATAAGCCTGTCCATAAAGTCATTATGCACTGAATTAGCTATTGAAAGGTGAAATTTCTGTTCGGCTTTCTGCCTGTCAGACTTGCTCCCGTTTTTAAGCACATTATCAAGATTTTCGCAGAAAGTGCACATGCGCTTTATCTCACTTTCAGTAGCGCGTATAGCGGCAAGATATGCCGCCTCAGGCTCTATAAAAAGCCGTATCTCGTTTAAATCCCTTTCAGCAATGCCTTTTTTGGCACAGCTTACAATACCAAAGTCATCATTTATGTCATAGTTTTCGTTTACAAATGTACCGTTGCCGCGTTTTATAACAAGTACGCCCCTGTCGACAAGCATCCTGACAGCTTCCCTGAATGTTGTGCGGCTTACGTTTAATTCAGACGAAAAATCCGTTTCATTAGGCAGTCTTGACCCCGGAAGGAATCTTTTCTCCACATTAATCATGGAAAGTATCTCATCGGCTACATTTTCCGACAATACACGGTTTTTCTTAACCATAAACAACTCCTCCTCACACAGATTAAAATAATAATACTATAATAAAATATTTTTTTCAAGCAGACAAACCAATATTATGTTTAAAAAACATCATATCTATAACTAAATGTTGAATTGTTAAATAAATAATTAATGCTGTAAGCAATAAAGTTTTTATTGTAATTGCTTAAGATAGTATCTATACTATAATTGTCTTTTATATAATATGAATTTTATAATTTATACAAACGCGGAGGTTTAACTGAAATGAAAATAATAGTTGTTGGCTTTGGGAAAGTAGGCTATGTTCTTGCCGAACAGCTTAACAATGAAGGCCACGACCTGACAGTAATTGATTTAAACGAAAGCAGAATGCAGTACGCCATAAGCCAGCTTGACATTCAGGCCATAGCAGGCAACGGCACCAGCTACCGTACACAAATGGATGCCGGCATACAGGACTCGGATTTGCTTATAGCCGTTACCGACCATGATGAAATAAATCTTTTAAGCTGCCTTATAGCAAAAAAAGCCGGCAACTGCCATACAATAGCCAGAGTGCGCAACCCTGAGTATTCTAAAGAAATAGGATTTATTAAAGAGGAACTGGGACTTTCAATGTCAATTAACCCTGAAAGAGCGGCTGCTATGGAAATAGTGCACCTTATCCAAATACCTTCCGCTATGGAAATAGATACTTTCGCAAGAGGTCGTGTAAACCTTATTAAATTTAAAGTGCCTGACGGCTCGCCTATATTAGGCATAAAGGTTTCCGACAACGCCCTTTTAAAGGACTGTCTTTTATGCGTTGTCCAAAGACACGACAAAAGCGTTATTATACCAGATGGAAACACTGTGCTGCGCGAAGGCGATATAATATCCGTAATAGTGCCGCTCAACAAAATATTTAAGTTTTTCTCTTCTATAGGCATTAAAACACGGCCTATAAAAGATGTTTTAATTGTAGGCGGAAGCACAATAGCTTATTATCTTGCCGAAATCCTTATTAAATCAAGAATTAACGTAAAAATAATAGAGCAGAAAAAGAGCAGGTGCGAAGAATTAAGCGCTCTCTTGCCGGAAGCCATGATTATATGCGGCGATGCCTCAAACAGAGGCGTGCTTGACGAGGAAGGCATAAGGAATACCGACGCATTTGTCTCCCTTACAAATCTTGACGAAGAAAATATTATGCTCTCATTATACGCAAATAAAATTTCCTCAGCTAAAATAATAACTAAAATAAACAAAATAGACTTTGAGGAAGTTATATCCGACATGCCTATAGGAAGCATAATATGCCCTAAAAACATAACAGCTGAGGGCATTATACGTTATGTCCGCTCAATGCAGAACTCTTCTGAGGGAAACATGGAAACACTCTACCGAATGATGGATAACCATGTCGAGGCTCTTGAGTTTATTATACGTGAAGAGAGCGCTATTACAAATACGCCTCTTATGGACCTTAACCTTAAAGAAAACCTTCTTATATGCTGCATTAACAGAAACGGACGAATTATAACACCTTCAGGTAAAGACGTTATATTAAAAGGCGACTCAGTTGTTATAGTTACAACAAAACTTGGATTGAAAAATATAAGAGATATAATAAAGGATTGACGTGCAGAATTATGAATTACGCTATTATTTTTTACACATTGGGGTTTGTAATTGATTTCAGCGCCGCTTTTATGATACCGCCGTTTTTAGTCGCTATGCTTTACGGCGAAAGCGACGCCAAATATTTTCTTGTATGTTTCGCTATATGCGTTGTCCTTGGCGTGCTCCTTGGCGGCATTAAACCCGAAAACAAAAAATTCTATGCCCGTGAAGGGTATATAACAGTAGCTTTAAGCTGGATTATAATAAGCCTTATAGGCGCACTGCCTTTTTATTTAAGCGGATATATCCCGTCTTATATAGACGCGCTTTTTGAAACAATTTCAGGCTTTACAACAACAGGAGCTTCCATACTTACAGATGTTGAGGCGCTCTCCCACGGAATGATTTTCTGGAGGAGCTTTACCCATTGGATAGGCGGTATGGGAGTGCTTGTATTTATACTCGCCATTTTGCCTTTAGCCGGCGGAGAAAATATGTACCTTATGAAGGCTGAAAGCCCCGGTCCGTCTGTAGGCAAACTTGTGCCTAAGCTTAGAAAAACAGCTTTTTACCTTTATGCCATTTATTTTATAATGACTATTGTTGAAATAGTGCTGCTTTTGATATTTAAAATGCCGGTATTTGACGCCGTATGTATTTCAATGGGTACAGCCGGAACAGGCGGCTTCGGCATACTTAACACATCAATGGGAAGTTATACAAGGGCGGCAAAAAATATTGTTACAATATTTATGCTGCTTTTCGGCGTTAACTTCAGCTTTTATTTCTTAATTATAATGCGGAAATTTAAAGACGCATTCAGAATGTCAGAAGTATGGTGTTATTTTGCAATATTCGCTTTCGTTTCGCTTGTCATTACTTTTAACATAACAAGTGAAGGCGGAAATATTATTGAAAACTTTTACGAATCAACCTTTGCTGTTTCTTCCGTAATGACAACAACGGGGTATTCTACTGTGGATTTCAATAAATGGCCCGAATTATCAAGGCTGCTGCTTGTAATCATAATGTTTTCAGGTGCGTGCGCCGGTTCAACAGGCGGCGGAATTAAAATTTCAAGATTAATAATATACTTTAAATCCACACTTAAAGAACTTTCTTTCCTTACGCATCCGCGGAGCGTTAAGGTAATTAATATAGACGGAAAGCCGGTTGAACGCTCTGTTATCCGTTCTGCAATGATATTTTTAATTGCGTATGTATTTATATATACTGTATCGGTTATTATAGTAAGCCTCGATAATTTTGACCTTATAACAACATTTACGGCTGTAGCCGCTACATTTAACAATATAGGTCCCGGTCTTGAACTGGTAGGACCTACAGGGAACTTTTCAATATTCTCGCCTTTGTCAAAGCTTGTGCTTATATTTGACATGCTGGCTGGAAGGCTTGAGATATTCCCTATGCTCCTGCTCTTTACTCCTTCCGTTTGGAAAAAATATTGATATCGTCAAAAAACGGTGCTTTCCTTTTGTTTGGGAAAACACCGTTTTTTTATTTGTTAAAATTCAGGTTTCATTATTCTCCGAACCTTGCCTCAAGCCTGTATATAGGAAAACCCCTGCTTGAAAATTTTTCCTCATACTCAGTCATAATATTATCCTCATAGCCGCTGCTGTGCAGGTCAAGGCTTATATTTGAAAGCTTCCAATCGTTGGCGCAGAACTCGTTAAGCGAGAACTCAAAAAGTATTCTGTTGTCTGTTTTAAAAAATATCTCGCCTTTTTCGCCAAAAAGCTCCCTGTACTTATTTAGAAACCCTCTGTAAGTAAGGCGTCTTTTATACCATTTCTTTTTAGGCCATGGGTCGCAGAAATTAATATAAATTCTTTTTATCTCTCCCTGCTCAAAAAAATCAAGGAGATTTTCAACATCGCCATGGATAATGAAAACATTATCCGTTTCTGTCCCTACATTTCTTGCGGCTGTAGCTGCTATTGTGGACTGCCTTTCAACTCCAATAAAGTTTATATCCTTAAACTTTTGGGCATTTTGCGAAATAAAACGGCCTTTTCCGCAGCCTATCTCAAGATAGACAGGGTTGTCGTTTTTAAAAAGCTCTTTCCATTTTCCTTTATGTTCAGCTGGGTTATGTATAATGTGAGGATTGTTCTCATACTCAGCTTCAGTCCACGCTTTTTTTCTTACTCTCATTATTTAATCTCCTCCGGCAGTATTTAAAGTGCTGTATATTACCTTTATACACGATATTACAATAATACTACCCTAAAAGAATTAGTACAAGAGAAAGTTAAATCAATTTTTTTACCCAGTAGCCGAAAACACCTCTGCCCTGCTGTTCTTTACAGCGCCAGAAGTCTTTAAATCCGAATGACGCGGCGCTTTTTATATCTTCTCTTCTGAATTTTTCGGGTACAGCCAAAACTATAACTTTTTTGTCAATACTCCTTCCCAGCATTAAATGGCTGTATTTTAAGTCTGAAAGCATAACAAATGGATTAAGTATCTCATGCTTGTCAACAGGCAGAAGCCATATCTCATCCATGCATACCCTTACCCAGTCATAGGGGCTTTCCTTAAAAGGATACAGCTTTTCGTTATGGCTGAATATATAATCAATTCCGTATTTATCGTTTTTTTCATCTTTCACGATTTGTTCACTGTTTTCGTCTGGTTTTTCTGGTTTTTCTGTATTTTCCGTTTTTGTACTTATTATTTCGCTTCCAGCGCTTTCAGATTTTTCAATATTACTGCTGTATTGTGCATTATCCTCGCTTTTTGCAAAATCACAATTAGCTTTTATGGGATTTTTATCAGTATTTCCTGTAATCTGTGACATTTCCTCCGGTGTTATGACTCCCGCCTTTTCAAGCTCGTTCATCTGCGTTTTAAAATTTTCAACTACTTTTTTAAATGTATCATGGGCTTTTGTTTCATCTTTTAACGCAGTATATTCTTTGTAAATGGCTGTATCATTCACGTTTTCTATTTGTCCGGAGCTTGTAATAAGCTCATTGTCTTTTTTATCATCAGTTAAATTTTCATATTTGCCGGCAGAGTTTATTTCTGTATTTTCTATTTTTTCCGTGTTTTCTGTATTTTCTGTTTCTGTATCTTTTGTTTTATATTCAGGCGTTTTTGGTTTTTCATCAGGCGCATTTTCACCATGACCATATAAAAGCGTATTTCCATGCTGATTATCCGCAGTTTCCGTATTTTCTGTCTTTGCTTTATATCCCTCAACAAAGCCTTCATAAAACTCACGCCTGCCGTATAGTCCTACTGCCGCGCCGCAGATTTCTTTCTGCCCGCCAGTTATATTTTTTATATTAAAACCAATAACTTTTTTGTCTGCCTGTCCAATGCTTACGTATTCGTTTTTACCGTTATTATTCAATATTATGTATACCTGCCAAGCAGGCTTTATGTTTCTTCCTATTATTCTTGCCTGGGATATTTCAGCACCTGTATTTAAGTAAACCGCAAGAGTGCCGCCTCTTAGTGAAACAACGCTTTTCCCTTTTTCAGTATCCATATATTTCTCCTCCTGTAACAGATGTAAAATTACGCAAAAGAACCATGTTAAAAATATATGCGCTTAAATCTGTAATATACCCGTTGACAAAAATACAGTTCCATAATTATAATTAATCAAATAAAAAAACAACGAAAAGAGGATAGGTAATTGCAGACAATACTTGACTTTTTTATCAATACGCTTCAGGGTAAAATTTCCAAAGAGCTAATAGTATTTATAGTTTCAATTTTTCCTATTGTTGAGCTTAGGGGCGGAATATTAGCTGGATACGCATTAGGGGTAGACCTTTTGCCGTCTTTTGCCATAGCTTTTTTAGGCAATATACTGCCTATTCCGTTTATACTGCTGCTTATACGCAAAATATTTGAGCTTCTTAAAAAAACACCAATGAAAAACATTGTTTATAAGCTTGAGGAAAAAACAATGGCTAAAAGCGATAAAATACAAAAATATGGCTATTGGGGACTTTATATTTTTGTAGCCATACCTCTTCCGGGAACAGGCGGCTGGACAGGCGCCCTTGCAGCGTCACTTTTGCACATGGACATTAAAAAAGCCTTTGTTTCAATAGCCGCCGGTGTGTTTACAGCCGGAATAATTATGTCTATACTCTCATTTGGTCTTTTAAATGCCATAGGAATAGGATAAAAAATGCGCGAGAAAATATCAACACCATTAAAAACAAAAGAAATTATTGAAAAATACGGCTTTTACTTTAAAAAGAACTTTGGACAAAACTTCCTTATAGACCAAAACGTGCTTAAAAACATAGTTTCAGCCTCAAAAATTACAAAAGATGACTTTGTGCTTGAAATCGGTCCGGGAATAGGCAGCCTTACACAGTTTTTAGGCGACAGCGCCAAAACAGTATGCGCCATAGAAATAGACAAAAATCTTCTGCCTATATTAGAAGATACCCTGTCCGGCTACGACAATATACATGTTATAAACGGCGATGTACTTAAACTTGACCTAAACGAGATTATAAAAACTTACGGAAACGGCAGAAAAGCAAAGCTTGCGGCTAATTTGCCTTACTACATTACAACACCTGTTATTATGGAGCTTTTGGAAAAGCATGCCGATATAGAAAGCATGACTGTTATGGTTCAAAAAGAAGTAGCCGACCGCATGCAGGCGCAGCCGGGCACAAAGGATTACGGCGCCCTTTCAGTAGCCGTACAGTTCTACTGCGATGCGCATACTGATTTTATAGTGCCTCCTTCCTGTTTTATGCCAAAGCCCAATGTAGACAGCGCCGTTATAACGCTTACTCTTAAAGAAAAACCTGTAAGCGTAAAAAATGAAGAGATTATGTTTAATATTGTAAAATGCGCTTTCGGTCAAAGACGCAAAACTCTTTTAAACGGGTTATACAATATTGGAAAATTCGGACTTTCAAAAGATGAACTATCTGATTCTTTAAAAGAAGCCGGCTTTGACAGCCGCATAAGAGGCGAAGCGTTAAGTGTTGGGCAGTTTGCCCTTTTATCCGATATAATAGAAGAAAAAATTAAAAAATAATATTTCACTCAATACTTAAAAGACGAAAACTTGGTTTTCGTCTTTTTTAATACATATATTGCATAATTAAACATTTCTTAAATCAATTGTCCGCTCTTATGTTTTATGATATAATTATATCAATTTTTGCAGTTTAACAGGAGGATTTAAAATGGCTAAAACAGCTGTTGTAACGGACAGTAACAGCGGAATTACTCAAAAAGAAGCTGAAAAACTCGGCATAACCGTTATACCTATGCCTTTTACAATAAACGGTGAAACTTTCTTTGAAGACATAACACTTACGCAAAAACAGTTTTATGCACACCTTGAAAATGACGCCCAGATAGGCACTTCCCAGCCTGCCATCAGCGATATAACCGACTGTTGGAACAACCTGCTTAAATATTATGACGAAATAGTGCACATACCAATGTCCAGTTCTTTAAGCGGCTCATGCCAGACAGCTGTTATGCTCTCTGAAGATTACAAAGGCAAAGTCCATGTTGTAAACAACCAAAGAATATCCGTAACACAAAAACAGTCTGTGCTTGACTGCATTGAAATGGTTTCAAACGGCATAAATGGAAAAAGGATAAAAGACTATCTTGAAAAAACAAAATTTGATTCCAGTATATATATAACACTTGAAACACTTAAATACCTTAAAAAAGGCGGCAGGGTTACACCTTCCGCCGCGGCGCTTGCTTCTCTTTTAAAAATAAAGCCCATATTACAGATACAAGGCGGAAAACTGGATTCTTACTCAAAAGCACGCACCAAAAAACTTGCTAAAAAAATAATGCTTAACGCTGTTTTAAGCGATATGAAAGAGCGCTTTAACTGCGGCGAAAGCTATGAAAACGTGTGGCTTCATATTGCTTACAGCGGTGTAGATTCCTCAGAAGGCGATGAGTTTAAAAATGAAATACAGGAAATGTTTCACTTGCAGCCTGTTACAGTAGACCCGCTTTCATTGAGCATAGCCTGTCATATAGGTTCAGGCGCCCTTGCCATAACATGTACTAAAAAACTAAACTTAAATGATGTATAAACAAAAAACAGCACAAATTCTTTTAATAATAAGAATTTGTGCTGTTTTTATATTATTTTTTTAATTACTCAGTATCTGAAACGATGTCCATATTTTTTATTACCTTATCATCTGCGTTATAAATTTCCACACTGCTTACACTTTCTGCCTGTGTGCTGTCGGAATACGGCACAAATGTTATTTTAGGCGCTTCTATTTTTTTTGTTAATTTAACATCAGCGCCGGTAACTGTATCTTTAGCCTTTACAACAACTTTCTTTGCCTCGCTTTCACTTTTAACGACAACAACAGCACACGGAATATCATCTACTACAGCATTGGCATTAACAATAACGCTCTCATCGGTACTGTAATTTATATAATCCACAGTGTATGAACCTCTGTTGTTGTTTTTAAGTATGGCAAGACCTAAACCTTCTTTGCCGTTTTCTCCTGTATAATTAAAAGCGCATACTTTGTTTTTATCTTCGTTTTCATAAGAAAAAACCGAAACACCGTTTAAGCCGGAATTTTCACTTATTATATCCTCTACAGCGCTTGTTTTGCTTGTACCGCCTAAAAATACCAGTTTAACAAGTATAATACATATAACGCAGGCTATTATAAAACCGGTAAAAAACTTTTTATCTTTCGGACTCATAACATTTCCCTTCCATTTAAGCTTCCTTTTTAAGATCCAATTTGCTCAAAGAACGCTTTAAGAAGAATATGCTCAAAATCATTGCCACTATTTCCGCAACAGGGAACGCAAACCATACAATATCAAGACCGCCTATTTTGGAAAGTATGTATGCCGCCGGTATAAGCACAACTACCTGCCTGCCTATTGATATGTAAAGGCTGTAAAAGCCATGACCGAAAGCCTGGCAAACAGAACTTGTTATAATACAGAATCCCGCAAAAATATAACTCAAGCAGATTATCCTTAAAGCATGAACGCCTAATACAAGCATATCATCAGAAGCGTTAAAGAGCAACAATAATTTATCCGGGAATATCTGGAATATAGCAAGACCTATAAGCATTATACATATAGCATATATAACAGCTAATTTAATTGTTTTATGTATCCTTTCACCCTTTCTTGCACCATAATTATAAGCAAGTATAGGAACCATAGCGTTGTTTATACCAAATATAGGCATAAATACAAAGCTCTGGAGCTTAAAGTAAACACCAAATACTGCAACCGCTGTAGGCGTAAATACAATAAGTATCTTGTTCATGGCGTAAGTCATGACAGAACCTATTGAAATCATAAGTATTGAAGGTATGCCTATACCAAGTATTGTTTTTATAACGCTCCACTGCGGAACTAAGTTTGAAATCTTAAAGTTAATATCCGGATTCTTTTTTATATTAATTATAAACGCCAGTAAACCGGCTACGCACTGACCTATAACAGTAGCGTAAGCAGCGCCGGCTACACCAAGCTTAGGCGCGCCTAAAAGACCGAATATAAGTATAGGGTCAAGTACTATGTTTATAACAGCTCCTGTTGTCTGCGTAATCATTGTATATATCGTTCTGCCTGTTGCCTGAAGGAGTCTTTCAAATGTAAGCTGCATGAAAATACCTATTGAAAAAATACAGCATATACGTATATATTCTGTTCCGCCTTCGTATATCGAAGCGATGTTTGTCTGGCTCTTCATAAAAAGTCCGGCACAGAATATACCAAAAATAAGGAATATGGCAAAGCTTATTAAATTTAAAAGTACTCCCTGCATTGCCGTTTTATCCGCCGCAGCCTGTTTCTTTTCGCCTAAAGCTCTTGAAAGCACGGCATTTGTACCAACGCCTATGCCGCTTCCCATAGCAATCATAAAGTTCTGTATAGGAAACGCCATAGAAACCGCCGTAAGCGCGTCTTCATTTAACTGTGAAACATAAATACTGTCTACTACATTGTAAAATGCCTGAACAATCATGGAAATCATAATTGGTATTGCCATTAATAAAAGAAGCTTGTTTACAGGCATGGTGCCCATTTTGTTTTCATTTACACTACTATTTTCCATATTTCCTCCTAAAACACAAATTTCTAAATTAAAACCGCTTAACGCATTTAATTATTTGCTTTTACCGCCCAGCGCTTTCATCGGCACGCTGCGGCACATTTTTACCTGAAATAAATAATCTGTCCTTGTCCGACATGAACAGACCTGTAAATATAAGACCTATACCGCACAGCTCCATTAAAGTAATCTGCTCTTTTAAGAATATAACCGAAAATATTACTGTTACAACAGGTATAAGATATATATACACGCTTGTTTTTACGGCGCCAAGTATTTTAAGGGCGCTGTTCCAGGTTACATAGCAAATTCCCGAGCCTAAAAAGCCAAGGAAGGCGAAGCTGAGCAAAACTTTTGTATTTGCTAAGTCATTAAGCTTTACATCAAAGCCCATAAAATACAAAACCGGAATACAAATTATAATGGCATAAAAGAATATGTGCCTTGTCATTGGCACAGCCTTAATGCCTGATGAGCTTAATTTTTTTGTTATAGTTGAATAAACAGCCCAGCTGAAAGCCGCACCGCACGCCAGTATTAAGCCTTTATAATCCAGCGCACCCTCAACACCGCCGTTAAGGGTTACAAGCGTAATACCTGCCATAGCCAGTACAAAACCGGCAAAAAAATACCGTTTTGTCCTTTCTCCTAAAAACACCCTGGATATTATAGCTGTAAAAAACGGCGATACTGAAACAAGTATGCCTACTGCCGAGGCGGTTATATACGTGAGGGCTGTATTTTCAAAGAGGAAATACACCACAACGCCAAATAATCCCGCTGAAGCAAACATTAATTCTTCTTTTAAGCTATTTGTTTTTACTCTGCTGCGGTCAAGTATCATAAGAAGCACCCAGGCGGCTGAAAACCTTGTAAAAAGTATCTCTGCCGGTGTAAATTTATCCAGAAGTACTTTTGTTACAACAAATGTAGTCCCCCAAATAAGTATACTCCAAAGCGCGCATAAATGACCCTGTGTACCCGCCTTTTCCATTTGAAAAATCCCTCCTCTCCTTAACGTAAAATATATTATATTAAAATTAATTAATATATTCAATAGATTTATGTAAGTAAACTAACAAAAACTCAAAAATTGACGCAGTGCATAATTAACAGGCATAAAAACCCTGCACTGCAATATTATACCGCTGAAATATTACAGCAAAATAAGGCTTATAAGTACAGTTTAATTACAAATATAAATTATAAAGGCATTAAAATAAGTAATATTAAACAAAACTAAACCGCAGTAAACAACCTGCGGTTTATAAAAATCTTATATAAAATTATTATTATCAGTGGTGGAAAAGCCTTATTCCTGTAAAGCACATAACCATACCGCAGTCATCAGCTGCTTTAATAACAATATCGTCTCTTATTGAGCCTCCCGGCTGAGCCACATACTTAACACCGCTTCTGTAAGCGCGTTCTATATTATCGCCAAACGGAAAGAAAGCATCTGAACCGAGAGATACATCTTTCATATTGGAAAGCCATGCCTTTTTCTGCTCCGGTGTAAATACCTCCGGCTTTACTTTAAATATGTTCTGCCATTTGCCTTCAGACAAAACATCCATATAGTCATCACCTATATAAAGGTCTATGGCATTGTCCCTGTCGGCACGGCCTATTGTGTCGATAAACTGCAAATTCATTACATTAGGGCTTTGGCGAAGGAACCAGTTGTCCGCCTTGCTTCCCGCAAGCCTTGTACAGTGGATACGGCTCTGCTGACCTGCGCCTATTCCAATAGCCTGTCCGCCTTTTGCAAAGCATACCGAGTTTGACTGTGTGTATTTAAGCGTAATAAGAGATATTATAAGGTCAATTTTGGCTGAATCCGGCATTTCTTTATTTTCTGTTACAATATTTTTAAGCAGCTCTCTGTCTATTTTAAGCTCGTTCCTGCCCTGCTCGAATGTAATGCCGTAAACCTGTTTTCTCTCTACAGGCTCAGGTTTATAAGAAGGGTCTATCTGTATAATGTTGTAATTGCCTTTTTTCTTTGCTTTAAGTATTTCAAGGGCTTCCGGTTCATATCCCGGAGCTATTACACCGTCTGATACTTCTCTTTTAATAATATTTGCCGTAGACACATCACAAATATCTGAAAGTGATATAAAATCACCAAAAGATGACATCCTGTCGGCGCCTCTTGCCCTTGCGTAAGCACATGCCAAAGGTGAAAGCTCGCCTAAATCATCTACCCAGTATATTTTTTTAAGTGTATCGCTTAAAGGAAGACCTACTGCCGCACCTGCCGGTGAAACGTGTTTGAAAGATGCAGCCGCCGGAAGACCTGTTGCCTCTTTTAATTCCTTTACAAGCTGATAGCCGTTAAAAGCGTCAAGGAAATTGATATACCCCGGTTTTCCATTAAGGACTGTAATAGGCAGCTCACCGTTTTCAATAAATATTCTCGACGGCTTTTGGTTTGGGTTGCAGCCGTATTTAAGAGCAAGTTCCTTCATAACACAAATTACCTCCCTTTAATTATTTATTTTTGTTAATTATTCTTGTTTCGTATTTTCCTGTAGCTATATCAATAAATCTTACAAAAAGTGAAACCTTGTTTTCCTCATTAAGGCTTGACCAAATCATGTCCGCAAACTCGTCAATATTGCCTTTAATTTCCACTCTCTTAGGCTCGCCTTCAAAGCTTGGAAGCGGATTTTCGTTTCTTGCGTAAGTATGAATAAACCTGCCTTCGCCGTTTATAGGGTTGTTATATGCAAACGTGAAGCGGTCGCAGCTTTCCGCTCTGCCGTTATCGCTTTTAAGTATGCTCATGGCATAGTTGTAATTTCCGTTTTCAACATGCATAATGCCTGAAATTCTTGGCGTATAGTTAGGACCGTCAGGCTCAAATTCTCTGCCTCTTAAAGACTGCTCAAATGTAGACTGCTTGTCCATAAGCTCATAAATTGTGTCTGTCTGGTCGCCGTTTGTAACTATTGTTTTATTGCCCAAAACTCTTACAGGAGCGTAAATAATAAGGCTTGGGTCCTCTAACTTAGAAGGGTCGAAAGCCTCTGTGCGTATGCCTTCGCCATCTTCAACAAAAACTCTGTTGCGGCTGTTGGAGCTTCTGCCCATTATAAAATACGCTGCAACGGCAGTTTTGCCGTCTTCTGATTTGCCTATTACAATACCCCTGCCCGGATAAGGGTTAGACATCAGTTCATCTTTTAAAGATATAAGCTTCATTTAAAAACCTCCCAAATATACCGTATATAATAAACCGTTTAAGTGCCTAAAAGTGTTTATTTATACCATATTATATAAAATCTGCCGAAAATTCAACCCTATATTTTTTAACTATCCTTAGACGGCATGAAGTAAAAATAAATCTTTTGAGCTTTATAATGCCAATACTGCCGCTTTATTTTTATAATTGCGGCTTTATTTTAAATACGGTATTTTATAAATATAAAAGCTTAAATCTGCTTTTAAAAGGAGGCGGTTAAATGTTCTGTCCTAAATGCGGCAAAGAAATGAAAAAGGGCTAATATTCCTGTGCCTGTTTTTCAGTTTCTATAAACCACCTGTTTTCTTCAAGAAATATATATCTTTCGTGATTTTTAATACGGCATGTATACCGCAAACCAGCTCCGCCTGTTTTAAGGGCAGCCATTTTTCGTATGCTCAAAACTTTATCTATTTTATAAACAATTCCGTTTTCATATTTAAAGCTTATAGGCATTATATTGCCATTTTCGTCAAATTCCGCTGTCATATCTATATAAACCTTTCTTGCCCGCATAAAAAATCACCTCTTAATTTTTTATTTAAAGTATGCCGTTGGGAATATTACATTATCCGTTTTAGGACTTATGGCTGTAATATCGCTGTTTATAAGCTCTGCCGCCCGTATAACGGCTTTGGGACCAAAACGGTTTCTTATTGAATCAATAGATTTATCAAGGCTGCGGCGCTTTTCCCTTTTTATGTCCGTTCCAAAAATATCCATTTGGACAGCTTCTGTGTTTTCTACTAAATCAGACACCCTGACGCCTAAAGAACGTATAGGCTTCTGCCAATTATAGTTTGAAATAAAAAGCTCGTATGCCCCTTTTAAAATCTCATCGTTTATATCTGTTGAAAGTTTAAGCTTTTTCTGCCTTTCAAAGCTTAAAAGGTCGTTGTCGCGCACACTTACTGCAACAACGCTGCCCTTTAAGCCATGCTCCCTCAGCCTTGCCCCTACAGATTCTGACAAAAGCGCCAATGCTGCAAAAACCTCGCTGTTTGTGTTTAAATCCCGAGGAAGCGTAAAGCTGTTGCCTATGGATTTAATGCCTGCATGGGAGTTATACTCCCTTACCGGGTCAATATCGTATCCGTTGGCAAATGAATGAAGCACATATCCCCATTTTCCAAAATGCTTATGCAGAAATTCCCTGTCCGCGTTTGCTACATCCCCTATCGTTCTTATGTTTAAAAGCGCAAGGCGGCGTTTATTTGCCCTGCCTACATATAGCATGTTTTCAGCCGGCTGAGGGAACACCAGTTTTTTATAATTCTGCCTGTCAAAAACCGTTACAGCATCAGGCTTTTTATAATCACTGCCTAATTTCGCATAAATTTTATTCCAGCTTACGCCTATACTTACAGTTATGCCTAATTCTTTTTTTATTTTACATCGTATTTTTTCCGCCGTTTCTTTTCCGCCGCCGAAAATTTCTTTAGATGCTGTACAGTCCAGCCAAGCTTCATCAAGACCAAAAGGCTCCACAAGATTGGTAAATTCCAAATAAATTTCACGAGTCATTTTGGAAAAGCGCGTATATTTTTTAAAATCAGGCGGTATAACGGCTAAATCAGGACATTTAAGCTTTGCCTGCCATATAGCTTCGCCTGTTTTAATACCGTATTTTTTTGCGATATAGTTTTTAGTAAGTATTATACCATGCCGCTTTTTTTCATCTCCGCCTACGGCAACAGGCTTGTCTCTAAGTTCCGGATGATAAAGACACTCCACTGAAGCATAGAAACAATTGCAGTCTGAATGAAGCACTATTCTGTCCATACAAAACACCTCTTGTAAAATATATACAAATACTCATTCTTATTAATAGAATATTTGTTCTTATATTATATACTTTACTTACTATTCCGTCAACAAAAACTTAACTGTTAATTTATGGAAAAACACTGATGTATTTTTTGTAGGCAAGTTATATTGACAAATCAAACTGCCTGAAGGATAATTTAATCAGTAAGCCCGTCAAAAGTCGGCGGTAATAAAGATATTTAGTTTAGAGAGGTTAAAATATGAGACATTTAATTGACCCATTGGATTTTTCAAAGGAAGAAACTGAAGAACTTCTTGTACTTTCCGAGGATATACGCCTAAATCCTGAAAAATATCAGTATAAATGCGCACATAAAAAAATAGCCACTCTTTTTTATGAGCCAAGCACGCGCACAAGGCTCTCTTTTGAGTCGGCAATGATTAACTTAGGCGGAAGCGTAATAGGATTTTCAAGCGCCGATTCCTCAAGTGCCGCCAAAGGCGAAAGCATAGCAGATACAATAAGAGTGCTAAGCGCTTTTGCCGATATTGCGGCTATACGCCACCCAAAAGAAGGCGCGCCTATGAGAGCAAGCATGTTCTCATCCATACCTGTTATAAACGCCGGCGACGGCGGACATCAGCACCCAACTCAGACTCTTGCGGATTTGGCTACTATACGCCGCAGAAAAGGACGCCTTAATAATCTTGTAATAGGTCTTTGCGGCGACTTAAAGTTCGGCAGAACAGTGCACAGCCTTATAAAGAGCATTTCACGCTGGGACGGCATTAAATTTATTCTTATAAGTCCTACAGAGCTTAAAGTGCCGGACTATATTATAAACGAAGTGCTCAAAGCTAATAACATAGAATTTGAGGAAACAACCGACCTTGAAGACGCTTTGGGAAAACTTGACATACTCTATATGACACGCGTTCAGAAAGAACGTTTCTTTAACGAAGAAGACTATGTACGCCTTAAAGACAGCTATATACTTACCGAAAAGAAAATGGAACTGGCAAAAGAAGACATGGCAGTTCTCCACCCGCTTCCAAGAGTAAACGAAATAGCTCTGGCAGTTGACAAAGACCCAAGGGCGGCTTATTTTGAGCAGGTTCAAAACGGCATGTATGTAAGAGAGGCTCTTATACTTAAATTACTAAACTTAGCATGAAAGGATGTCGAATATGCTTAATATAGATGAAATACAAAACGGCGTTGTAATAGACCATATAAAAGCCGGCACAAGCCGCATACTTTCCGATATAGCCGGTCTTGACAGCCTTGACTGCGGCGTTGCCATGATTAAAAATGTACGCAGTACAAAAAGCGGCAAAAAAGACATTATAAAAATAGAAGGCGAAGTATCCTCAATTAATTTCGGCGTGCTTGCCTATATAGACCCGGACATAACAATAAACTATATTAAAAACGGAAAAATAATTAAAAAAGAAAAACCAGTCCTTCCTGATACCCTTGTTAATGTTATGCGCTGCAAAAATCCGCGCTGTATTACAAGCATAGAACACGAATGCGACCATATATTTAAACTTACGCCAAGCGGAAAATACCGCTGCCTTTACTGCGAGGAAGAATTCCAGAAAAACAAAAACTCAAAATAAATTTCGGTAAGTAAGCCGAAAGAAGACAAAAATAAAAAGTTATGAAAGAAAAAAGTGAACTTTTATAAAGTTCACTTTTTTCTTGTTTTTCTTATTTTTTCTTATTTTACTAACTTTACTAACTTTTATTAATCATTTTAACTGTTTTTATATTTTTCAAAAGCTGACCAGATAGCAATATCCAATATCAGTATTATTAAATGCGGAATATAAGAAAATATATCAAAACCCGCTGCTGTTTTTAAAGATACATAAACGGAAAACCCAACAGCAAACACATACATTATAAGATATATGGACCTTAAAAGCGCTCCGCCATACATAAGGCTTATAAAAATCATAATAAAGCCTGTGATATACGGCATTGTAAAATACGGGTTTATAATATCGGCAATATGGTCGCTTAATGTGTAAACCGGGCTTATCATTGTATAGTAATAAAACATATAGAGCATCATAAAAATAAGAGGAAACGCCGGTTTAAAATATATATGGCTATTATATTTTTTATATACAGATTCAATAAATTCCATATAGACCTCCACCAAACTAAATTCCAGTTTAAGTTCTTTAGTCTAATTATATTCCACATAAGGCAATATGTAAATTAAAATTAAAATTAGAAATTATGTACGTAAAATAGAACAATACTTAATTTTGATATATATAATATAAATCTTATACTAAAAACAGCCGCTTAAATTATTATTCCGCCTCTTTAGTTTAATAATACCAATAAAAATAATACAGCACGGCATTATCCATAAAACAAGTAATCCCGTGCTGCACATTAAAACCATAATTAACTTTGTAAATGCTTAATTAAATCACAAGTGACGGTGCTGCATAAACCCTTGCGGCAAGCTCGTTATCAAGCATGTAAAGTCCCTTAGGGTCACTGCCGAAAAGTTTAAACTTCTTAATAAGGTCTTCTGAATTTTTTTCTTCCTCACCCTGCTCTTTAACAAACCAGTCTAAAAACTGCATAGTGCGGAAATCTCTTGCGCTGTTTGCGGCATCGTAAATATTATGTATAAGACCTGTAACATACTGCTCATGTTTAAGACCTTCATTAAGCGGGTCAATAAATTCTTTAAGTTCCACATCAGGCTTAGCTATGGCTTCAAGAACTACTTTTTCGCCATTATTTTGAAGGTATGTCATCATAAGCATTGCATGGTCTCTTTCTTCCTGCGCCTGTACTTTATACCAGTTGCCAAATCCCTCAAGACCTTCGTTATAGTAGTAGTTGGAAAAATCGAGATAGAGATAAGCTGAGTAAAATTCTTTGTTTACCTGTTCATTAATAAGTTTTGCTACTTTTGCATCAAGCATTTTTATTCCTCCCATAAAATTTTATTTTAAGCGTGAGGTATATTAGTGTAATCACTAATCTCACGGTTAATTGTGCATAAATCATTTACATTAAGGTCGTGTATATCGTAATGACCTGTTATTCTGCAAAATGTCCTAAGCTCATCAAATGTAACATTTAAAAAGTTCGCTACCCTTAACGCGGCTTTATCGCCTTCAAACCTTGCCCTTAAATTCGGGACCTGTGTAGCTACACCTACAGGGCATCTGCCGCTTGAGCAAATTCTGTACTGCTGGCAGGCAGCTGCTATTAAAGCCGATGAAGCTATGGCAACAGCGTCGGCTCCCATTGCTATAGCCTTTGCAAAGTCCGATGATACCCTTAAACCGCCTGTAATAACAAGCTCTATATCACTTTTAACACTGTCCAGATACTTTCTTGCTCTGTAGAGGGCATATACTGTAGGTACGCTCGTTGACTCCCTTAAAAACAGCGGGCTTGAGCCTGTAGCTCCTCCTCTGCCGTCTATAGTAACAAAATCCGGCTGGGCATAAATACAGAATTCCAAATCCTTTTCTATTCTGCCGGCGGCTATTTTAATGCCTACAGGTCTTCCGTCAGACTCTTTCCTTAAATAATCCACAAGGGATTTTAAATCTTCTTTTGTGTTTATGCCTTCATACTTAGACGGGCTTAAAATATCATTACCCAAAGGCTTTTGGCGTATAGCCGCTATTTCCGGCGTTACTTTTTCAGCTGGAAGGTGTCCGCCCATACCCGGCTTTGTTCCCTGCCCTATTTTAATTTCTACAGCATCTGCTTTTTGCAGGTTTTCTTTTGTAACTGAGTATTTGTTAGGTATATACTCAAATATATACTTATGCGCAGCTTCCATTTCTTCAGGAAGTATTCCGCCTTCGCCTGAGCACTGGGCTGTTTTAGCCATAGCGCTGCCCTTAGCGAGAGCTATTTTTGTTTCTTTGGAAAGAGCGCCGAATGACATGTGTGAAATATATACCGGTCCTGCCAATACCATTGGGCGTTTGGCGTTTTTGCCTATAACTGTTGAAATATTAACATGTTCATGCTCAAAAAGCGGCATTGGATTAAGCTGAGCCCCAAGAATAAGTATATCATCCCAAGACGGCATAGGCATTTTAGTGCCCATGGCGGCGCTTACGGTTTTTCCGCTTACAGCCATTTCGTGTATCTCTTTCATATAGCGGCATGATAAATCCTCACGCACATAATCCGAAGGATAATCCAAAGCGGCTGTATCTGCTGTTTTTTGTTCGGTAAAATTTTTATCAACATCAGTTTCTAAAATAACAAATTTTTCAGGCTTTGCCCCGCATACAGGACATTTTTCCAATTCTGCAAACGGCATGCCTTCTTTTTCTTCATCGTATACATAACCGCATACAGTACATTTGTAAACCGCCATAAATCTCCTCCTTCACTCTTAAAAATTATTCAAAAAGTTTTGTGCTGAAGTATCTTTCACCGGTATCTGGAAGAAGTGTAACAACCCTTTTGCCTTTTCCTAATTTTTTAGCCAGTTTAAGAGCCGCCACAACATTTGAACCGCTTGAAATACCGCATAAAAGACCTTCGTATTTAGACAGCTTCCGGCTCATTTCAACAGCCTCATCATCTGTTACAATGCAGACATGGCTGTAAATTTTCTGGTTAAGGTTTTCAGGTATAACTCCGTCGCCTATTCCCATTTGAATATGTGTCCCTACTTTGCCGCCGGAAAGTATAGCCGCGTTTTCAGGCTCAACAGCCCATATTTCAATATCGGGATTGGCTTCTTTTAAGACTTCGCCTATACCGCTTAATGTGCCGCCTGTCCCAACACCTGAGCAAAATCCGTCTATATGTCCGTTTACCTGAGAAATAATCTCAGCAGCCGTAAACTTTTTGTGCGCCATATTATTATCAGGGTTTTCAAACTGCTGCGGAACATATACATTAGGATTTTCAGCTTTAAGCTTTAAAGCCGTTTGAAGACACTGCTCTATACACTTTCCAATATCTCCGTCATCATGTACAAGCACTACATCAGCGCCGTACGCCTTAATAATTTTACGCCTTTCCTCACTTACGGAATCAGGCATTACAATTTTAACCCTATAGCCTTTAACAGCTCCCACAAGGGCAATGCCTATGCCCTGGTTTCCGCTTGTAGGCTCAACAATAATTGTATCTTTATTAATAAGACCTCTTTTTTCAGCCTCTTCTATCATGTTAAAAGCTGTCCTTGTTTTTACAGAGCCGCCTATATTTACGCCCTCATATTTTACAAGTACTTCCGCCATATCATCTGTCACAAGCCTGTTAAGCCTAATAACGGGAGTATTTCCCATAGCCTCAAGAACATTATTATATACCAAAATAAACGCCTCCGAAAAAAATCAGTTTATATTTAAGCACTATTATATATTATAGAATATAAGCAAAATTTGTTCAACCATAACTAAGCAATGATTTAAAATAATATAAACCGATGTTTTTTATACTGCATTAAAGAAGCATATCATCTGGGAATGTAGCTTTATAAAGCTCATAAATATCTTCAGGCTTACGGTTCTTTATTTCTCTTTCGTAAAAATCATCATAACCAGCGGCTTCATAATACATTACAAGGGTATCTATAATGTTTTCAAGAGTCATTTCCATAAAATGGTCCCTCCTTAAAAAAGCGCTGACAGTTCTTCCGGCGTATCAACTACAGCAATTGCCCCGGCGCTTTCCAGCTCCTGCCTTGTGCCATAGCCAAATGTAACGCCTACGGCATTAATGGAAACCTTCTGCGCGCCTTCTACGTCATAATGCCTGTCGCCAATCATAACAGCCTTGCTTTTATCAGCAACATCAAGATTTTTAAGTGTATGCTCTATTACTTTCCATTTAACAAGCCTGTCTTCTTCATAGCTGCTGCCGCCTATAAAGTCCATATATTTTGACAGTCCGAACATATCCATAATCTGCTTAGCGTAATACTCCGGCTTATTGGTGCTTACAGCAAGACGCTTGCCCTTATTTTTAAGCTCTTCAAGCATAGGCACAACGCCTTTTATAACTTTGTTTTCTTTCCAGCCTTTGTCGCTGTAATATTCATGATAAAAGTCTATGGCTTTATTAAGCGTTTCGCCTTCAAGACCAAAATGAGTTGTAAAAGATAAAGTCATAGGCGGACCTATAAATTCCAAAAGCTCTTCTTGTGAAGGTATCCTTAAATTCAGCTTTTTGCACGCGTAGCATACCGCATTAACTATACCTTCTATTGAATCTGTAAGTGTTCCGTCTAAATCAAAAAGCAGAATATCATAATTTAATTTATCCATTAATACAAAAATCCTTTCTTTTGCGTATATAAACTAAGCCTGTGCGGCATAAAAAGCACAGGCGTTTTAATTATTTATTTTCTTACAGGACAAATACTCAAAACCGCAATACATCTAAATCCGTCCAAAAAGTATATTAAATGCCTGCGGCGCTTTTAATTAAAGCTTTTTATAGACTATGCCGCACGGCAGCAGCCTGCATAATTAAATATTTATAAAGCATTTTTTACATCATAAAAATCGGCACGTTTATTTTACACTGTTTTAATAAGCGCGTCAAGGCTTCATAATTTGGCATAATATATTTATTATCCGGTATATGCATTTTCAGCCGTGTTTGTAAAATTCTGCTTTTTGAGCCATTCTTCTTCATATTTGTTTTCCGGAATATCAATCCTCTCTATTTTAAATATAACAGGTCTTGTTCCGTCGTTGCAGCATGCAATCATCATACGGTCATCATTAGTCCAGCCCTTCATAATTGAGCCGCCCTGCAAAGCCGTATAAACATATCTGCTTACGGCATCCCACGCCTCACCGCAGAATTTTCCGTTCATCAAATGATAAAAATCATCTTTTTCCGGCGTTCTGTCCAAAATAAATGTATCACCGGCTTTAAAAAATGGACATGGTCCCGATTTTGGGTCTGCCAGATATTTTTCCTGATAGTCTGAAAAAACTTTTGTTTCAAGAACTGTAATTTTACACTGATGTTTCATATTACACACCTCAATATAGTTTATTTACCAGCTTTTAAAAATTAATACCGCCGCTTGCCATATCCGCATACTCTTTAAATAAATATGCGCCTTTTTAAACAGCAGATGAAATTCAAAACCATTTAACAGAAAAACTCCATTAAATATTATATTTATAACTCTTACCGCTCCACCACAATTGTAATTAAAACCAAATCTTCTCCGCCTGTATTTATTATGCCGTGTTCAGAGCCTTTTTTGCAGATATGGCATGTCCCTGCCCTCAGCAGTTCTTCTTTGCCATTGCAAACAGCTTTGCCTTCGCCTGAAATAACATAATTTATATCATCGCTCGTTTCGTGTTTATGAACTCCAATGGAGCCGCCCGAATGTATTTTTGTATATATCACTTTACCATGCTCGTCCATAAACATTCTGGCGCTCATATTTCCCGTGCCTCCATTCATTCCCGGCACTGTTTTCTCCTTTATTTTATTAAAATCTATAAGCATATATTTTCCGTTCCTCTCTAAAAAGGGTAATCCCAATAAGGATTACCCTTTTATTTAGTTAAGTATTCGGTTTTTCTGTATTTTCACAAATTGCCGTTCTAAATTACATTAGTAGAGCTTTAGTAGAGCTTTGCGCCGGCTGGAATATGGCTGTCTACCATCAAAAGATGAAGCCTCTCTTCGCCTTTCTCGTGATGTACGGCGGAAATAAGCATTCCGCATGAGTCAATTCCCATCATTTTCCTTGGCGGCAGATTTGTAATAGCAATACATGTTTTGCCCACAAGTTCTTCAGGCTCGTAATATGCGTGAATACCGCTTAATATTGTTCTGTTTTCGCCTGTGCCATCATCTAAAGTGAATTTAAGGAGCTTTTTGGACTTAGGTACAGCCTCACATGCAAGCACCTTGACCGCTCTGAAATCGGACTTGGAGAAAGTTTCAAAATCCACAAAATCCTTAAACAGCGGCTCAATCTCCACATTAGAAAAATCAATACTTTCAGACTCAGCTTTTACTTCTTTTGAAGCGATTTCAGACGCCTTATTTACTGCATCATTTCCTGCACTTGCACCATTTAAAGGTCTCATTGTCGGGAAATATTTTATGATCTCTTCGTGATCACTCATTATCCCTTATCCCGGCTTGCAACTGATTAAGGAATTTATTCACAATCCTTCGTTATCATTCATTATTCAATTCATTTTGTTGTCATTTTGCTGTCATTCAAAACTTTTGTTGTCATTCTCGAATTTGTGAGCCCTTCTCAAAAGATATCTAATTTAGCTGCCAAATTCTCGAATGATTCTTGTTTCTTCTTTTCTGTTGCTTCAGCGTAGATGTCCAATGTAGTCTCAATATTCTTGTGACCCATAATGGACTGGATAACTTTTAAATTCGTTTCGTTTTCGCAAAGTCTGGTGCAAAAAGTGTGCCGCAAATGATGGCATGAAAAATTAGGTAGAATAATCGGATCCCTGTG